>NZ_FQZS01000058.1 GCF_900142105.1 Lutispora thermophila DSM 19022 | reverse complement strand
AATATCTACAAGGACTATTTCAGAAAAATTATCACAAATATAATCCATAGGGAGATCCATACAAGAGCCTGCACCCAAAATAATAATATTTCTATTATCTTCTTTAGAGATTTGATTTAATTGCTTTGCTATTGCTTGATACAGCCCAAATCTTGTATAGCTCCATAAGTCATATTTGGAAGCGGTGTTGATGTCCATATTGGCTTTGTTTTGAATACTTTTATATTTTTTACCACAGCACAAGCCAAATGATTGACCACTTCCACAAGGACAGGTATTTTGTGTTAACATTAAAATTCAACTCCTTTGTTGTAATTTTTTAAAAAGTATCACCATAACTTTACTTTATTACTATTAAAGAATCAAGTTAGAAAATTATATAAAAAGCCTATAAGTTACGGAAGAAGCAGTATTGTTGTAAATAATGGCAAGAAGGATGTTAAATTGATGAAAAACATGTACAAAGTTTTAAAAAACAATAAGGGTTCGGTAGTTTCTGATATTCTTTTTTATGGATTCGTTATTGTATTTGTTGTACTCCCAGTTTTCAGTGTAGTATTTGAACAGTACATTCTATTATTAAATGCACAGGCTATAAAGGATGCTGTTGATGTCACAAATCTTGCTGCCTATAATGCAATGAAGGTGTCAGACAAAAGCGAGACAAAAATTACTGCCGATGCAGAAGACATAAAAAACATCTATAAGACATTATTGGCGTTAAATATGAATTTGAATAATGATCTTACACCAAAGGAAAACTCAATAGCAGCAGGTAAAGTGGAAATAATAAATGTTACTGTTTATCCAAAAGGAATGAGCTTTCCTGTTACCTGTCCAAAGGGCGGCACGATAAGCCGTCCTTCAGTACATTCCATAATAAAGATACCGATAAAGCATACTTTATTTTGGAACGTATATAGATTTTTTACAGGAACAACGGATGATGGTATAAAAGATTATGAGGCTCATATAGATACAGAATTGCCATATAACAATCCGGACTAAAGGAGGTATAAATATAGTACCTTTAATATTGACAAGTGCAGTTTCATCATATGAGGACATAAAAAAGCTGGAAATAAGTAACAGGACAACAATAATTGCTTTGATAATTGGAGTTGGAGTTGCAGTATATAACAATAACTTATTTGATGCATATAAAGGAGCTATCATAATGGCAGCTCCTTTATATGTTATTGCTTATATTTACTTAGCTATAACAAATGAGCAAGGTCTAGGGGGTGGAGATATAAAAATAGCCTTCATATACGGTCTATATCTGAAAGAAGCTGAATTAATTTATGCTGCATATTTTATTACTTTCTTCTTAGCTGGAATATTCCTACTTATAAGAAAGGCAATAAGAAGCAAAAGTGAAAATTCAGGGATACCTTTAATTCCTTTTATGTCTTTAGGAACAACTGTAGCGTATATTATGATCAATATCAGATAGAAAGGTGGCGTGACCTTATTGAAACAACGTAAAACATTGATTATAGCCATAATTCTTCTTTTGATTCTTATGTCCGTGGAAGTTTATGTTGTGAAAAAAGCTTCAGATTATGAGCCCAAGATTAAAGTTGTATATTCAAAAGTAAAAATTCCGGCAGGAACAGTGATTACAAAAGACATGTTGATAGAAAAGGAAGTTGAATTGAGTCTTGTCAACATAAAAGCCGTAAAAGATATGGGTGAAGCTGTGGGAAAGATAGCAAAAATTGATATAGAGGAAATGGAGATGATAACTGCAAGCAGGCTTGTAGAATACGTAGAAGAGAAAAAATTAAAAATGGAAAACCCAAATAACAGGTTTATAACCATAAAGTTTGAACCGGATCAAGTTAACGGATGGTGGATAGGTGATAGAGTAGATATATTGTTTGTTCCGGATGATAATGAATACAGCGCTCCAAAAGCAATCATCAATAATGGACAACAGGAAGAAACGAACGGAAAAATCATATTTGATCCATCAGGCATAGTCAGATTAGAAAATGTTAGAGTTGCTGCAATAATGGACGAGACAAGAAAACTAGTAGAAAATATCGAAGATACAACCTATAACCCGGTATTGGTTTCATTTGAAGTGGATACTGAGCAGGATAAATTCTTGGCATGGGCAAAACATCACGGGAAAATTGAAGTGTCAGCAAGGAATGAGAGTGGATAAGAATCAGTTTATGATAAATGGAAGAGAGCCAAAGATAATTATGCTTTCTTCCATCTACTAAAATTCTTAAATAAAATTTTATGTTTGTTTTCATTAGCACATGGCATGAATATTGTATCATTATAAAAAAACTCTTTTTTATTGCAGTATATGCATTTGTATTCACCTTCTACTGGTACTGATTCACCAGGTATATAGTGATGCAAAGCTTTTCTTATGTAGTCCCATATAAAACTTGC
>NZ_FQZS01000006.1 GCF_900142105.1 Lutispora thermophila DSM 19022 | reverse complement strand
AAATTCATTCACTCATTCAGTTCTAAGGGAAATCCCTATGACAATGCCTGTATTGAGTCTTTTCATGCTGCCCTAAAAAAGGAAGAGGTTAACCTAGTAACCTACTACGATTTTAATGCTGCAAGACTGGCAATTTTTGAATACATAGAATCCTGGTACAACAGAAAGAGAATCCATGGTAGCATTGGGTATATTACCCCTCAGCAATGTGAGGATATGGCTAGAAAATCAGCATAGTAAATCCGAGTTTTTGTGTCTAAAATATTGACATAGGTCCACTTCGAGCTTCGGCTCGCCTGCGATAACCATACCTACATCGGACTGGTCGAATATGGCCCTGAGAATTTCCATCTTCTTTTGTGTGTACTTGGAGATAAGCTTGTCCGCCTCGTCGATAATCAAAAGATATCCGCGGTTGATGTTGAAAAACTCCCGGATTCCGTTGACGCGCTTCCATATCGTCCCGTAGGTGGATGGGATGCCGAGAGCCCGTTCGATAGCCTCCACCAGGTCTCTTGAGCTCATGGTGTCGTCGCATTCGATGTATGCGACCCGGGGCATCTTGGAGTAATACTTGAGGGCGTGGGTCTTGCCGAAGCCGGACTTTCCGACTACAATGCCGAGCCCGGTGTACTCCTGACAGGAATTGCATACGCCGATGATGTTCTGTGCGTCCCGGCTCTCGAAGAAGCTTCTCTTTTTGGCAATCTTGACGGCTACCGTCTGTTCTTTGGTAGCGGCAAGCTCTTCGCCTGTTGCTTCAGCGAGGAAGACGGTAAGCTTCGCTTCAAGCTCCGTCGCGTCGCTGTCGTACTTCCCGGCAAGATACCGGGAAACTGTCGTCCGTGAATAATTGATGGTGCTTGCGAGGTCAGTGATGGTCATTCCTTCACGTTTGATGTACTCATTGACCCTGTCTGCAAGGGTCTTATTTTCGCCTATATAGGCTTTAACTGCTAATGCTTCCATTTGTTTATCCCCCTTCATTATCCGAGTGCTCTCAGTTTTTCAAGGACTGATTGAGCTTTTTTATTAAAGAACTCGTCATTTGAGTCCTTATGTTGCTTTTGCTTCTTGGAATTGCTTCCGGCCTTGAGCTCCTCGCGGAACTCTTTGTCGTCCGGGAGCTGGATGAGGTTGTTGTTCCTCCTGGCCCTGACTGCGAGGTCTAAACCACCAACCACAGCGGGAGTGCCTTGTTCGTTCTGTACCCGGAGCTCGTATGGCGTCTGATACCATTCGAGGTCTTCTTTCGTCTCTCGAACCTGCTTTTTCTGCTTCTTAAGATGCGCTTCGAGAGCGGCTTGCGACATACGGGGTGCGAACTGAAGCAGTTCCGCCGAGACGGCCTCGCAAATCTTCTTGCCGTTCTTGTCAAAGACATAGAGCTTTGTAATGTCGTCGATGTCCCATTTGATGTTGACGGTCTGTCCGATGTAATGGCAGAGCTCGTAATCCGTGTAAAGCGTGCCGAACTTGATAATTCCTTGATTGCGGACAAGGGCGGTGTCGGCCTTCATCAGGAGCATCGCTGCATATTCCCTTGGTGGAGCCGCTTTGACGTACCGCTCAGCATGTTCAAAGAGCTCAATCGGTGTGATGTACTGCTCCCGGTCTTTCTTGAGGGAACTGTGCTCGCGCTTGTGATAGACCTCATTTTTCCACTTTGTCCACAATTCGTAGAACTCTTCCATCGTGAGAAGTTCGCCCCGTTCAAGCATCCCGGGGATGTCCTTCTTCCGTTTGCCGGAGGTTTTTGACCCGGTCAGCGTGCCTGTGTAGGAGGCCATCCACTTGGTGAACATGCTGCATATTGTTCCGAAGAAACGCTCTATTTGCGCTTTGCTCCACGGCTGATAAGGGAGAGACCTTGACCAGTCCTCAATTCCTATGGAACGGTAGAAGCCTTTTGTCTCGCTGTCGAAGTCAAGTTCCTGCATCTTACGCTCCTTGCGGTTTTGCCCGGTGTTGGTCTCTGCTGTGTAGTCCTTGCCGTTGTCAATGTGCAGGTGTTTCGGGACGCCGCCCGGGTGGGAATAGAGCATCTTGACGAGGCTCTCTTTGAGTACCTGGGAATTAGCGTTGACGCATATTACATCGCCTAATATGCAGCGACTCCTTGTGTCAATCCAGGCAACAAGCACCGGGCGGATTGCCTTGATTTTCCCGTTCGGGCTTGTGTACTGCACCCAGCAGTCGAAGGTGTGAGCGTCGCCCTGGACGAACTCCATGACCATGAGGGCCGTCGCGTCGCGCTTACCTTTGAGCATCCTGTGATTTTTGAACTCTCTCATTCCGTTGGCGGCGAGATAGTGGGCGTTGCGTCCCCGGAGCTCGTCCATGACATGCTTGATATACCGGGCCACCGTCTTGATGGAGGGGTAACCTTCCCATTTTTTCTCCACGGCGACCTGCTCGAATTTCGTATAAAGCATCTCAATCGTGCCTTGATTCTGTGCGAAGTCCTCGTCAAACCAGATGTTTTCAATGAGGGCCTTCTGTTCGTCCGTCAGGCTCGGGAAGGTGTGCGACCTCTTAGGCTTCCTGCATATGGCGAGCACCTTGAAGAAGTCGAAGTTTTTGCCCTCCTCCTTTTCCAGCTTCAGAGCCCACGCGCTCGCTTCAAGATAACTCTCGGCGTAACGGTAGAGCGTCCTCTGACTGATTCCGAGCTTTGCGGCAAACTCCTCAGCGTAAGCCGTGCGCTCGCCTTCTCCGTATGCGACAAACTCCTGAATTCTCTTTGCGAGTTCGACCGCCTCGTAATATTCCCGCTTGTGGCTCTCTATGTACCAGTTGAGGTCGGTGTCGAGATATCACGGGGCCTCTTGCGCCTTCTGTTCGATAATGACATCCCTCCCGTCTATCTTTTTTGCTGCTTTATAAGCCTTCCTCGCTTTGGCGGAGAGGGAGGACAGGGCAACCGTCACCCGGTCTTTGCCGCCGTTCTCTCCCGGCTCCGTTGATGTTTTGAAAGCTTTCGGATTGCGCTTGATTCGCTGAACTAATGTGTTGTACTTGATTCCCTCAAGTTCTGCCGCTCTTTCCAGTGTGACGAATGTTTCCGGCAAACCCTTCTCCCTCCTTTCGCATTGAACCGTGACCGCTGCCGTGGTATAATGGCAGGAGAAGATTTTTCTTGAATCTTCGGGGAATGGGAGAGCCTGTTTGGGTGGTATCGAAGGGGCTCTCTTTCCTTTTGCCCTGATTCCTCATGATGCCATCCCCCGGTCACGCGCTTTTTGTCGCCTTTGCCTTGATTTTGCCGATGTGCTCCTCAACCTTCCTGAGCTCTTCCTGAAGATAGGCGTTGATGCCGTTCAAGGTTTCGATGTTCGCCTGTTTTAAGCTGATGCAGTCGAACAAATCCTCAATGTCCTTCTGGATTTCCTTTTCAACCTGCTCGGTTTGCCGCTTGAGCTCGTTCTGCTTCCTTTCCAGGATGATGAGCCTGATTTCATCGGGAATTACTCTTTCGCTCATCCCCATCCCAGCCTTGAGGTTTTCCAGTTCGAGCAGAAAATCGCTGACGTTTTTCAAGTTCATTCCTCCTTTATGCTATCTTTTTTAACAATTCCGGGTCTAAATCAAGCACCCTCGCGATATGGTGGAGGTACTTATCCCCCGACCTGTCTCCGTATAGGATGAGATTGAGGTACTTGTTGCTTGTTCCGACCTCTTGCGCGAGCTGCACCTGTGTCATGCCTTTTTCTATGAGCGTCTTTTTAACCAACACGCCGAAGGCGGTCAGTTGTCTTTTGTTGCGTTGCATCAAGCATCCTCCTTCCTGCGCTCTTAGAATCTCTTCCGCTTCAAAAATTGTGAAGTGTTTCGAATGGTTACTTCCACCTTTTGGCTCTATAATGAGATTGGGGCCACATTATAGAGAGGGGGTGATTCGATGTACGAACCAGGGATAGTTTATAAGTTTCTTGAAGACCTAACCATTAACATCGGTGAGCATTCCGAAGAATACTGCATCAATCTTGAGAACGAAATTCGCAAATGTGCGGCAGAATACTGCTCTGGCATCGATGATGATACTTTAAGGTTTGTTCTTTATTCCTCGAAAAGTGCTTACTTCTTTGCCCTTAAAACTTTTGAGGAAGCTCTTCGTAGGACACTTATAGGAAACGAAGAGGAGTGATGCAGTATCTTCGTAGCTCTTTTCTTTCCTCTAAAATGAATGCTTTGGTAAGAAGTTCAATTTGTGCAAGAGGTGCCATATTCTCCTTTTTCCAGTTTTTAAGAAGTTGGAGAAGCGGAACACCTTGCAAAGAGGCGTTATACTCACATTGGGACGTCTGTTCTGCGGGCGTCTCTTTTTCTTGCACCAATGCGATGAGCTCCTCGACAATCTCGCAATCTCTGACCGCCTCGGCAAACTCCTTCTCATAGCCTTCCTTCGGAGTGTCCATGCCGTAGGTCTTGGAGTAGCAAAGGCGGTTATGCCATGCCATATCTCTTTGTTCTGTGAGATACTGAAGGACTGTTTTCATTCCATTTCCTCCTTTTGCCGCCGCTCTTTTGCCCGAGCGTTGCGGGGATTTTTCTTGTCTTACCCGAGTGTTTGTGCACCACTTCGAGCCCTTCGGCAGTCGCCTTCACGACCAGCCAGTTTTCATAATTAAGTCCAACTTCCTTTAGGCGTATCTTCTGCGCCCTCGTGGGCCTCTTGCCGTGCTTCAATCTCCCATCTCCCTCCGTTTCAATTAGGAATAAATTTCCTGTCAATCCCTAAACTTCTTTCATCCTCCTCTCATATGTGGTATTATTTTTTTGATGTATTTATCTATCAATCTTATTTTATACAACAAGTGAGAGGTTGTCAATAAAAATTTCTCATTTGTTGTAAACAATGAAAGGAGGAGCTATATGCTTGAAATTGAAAACGTGGGGAAAAGGATAATTACTCGTCTCACAGAATTAAATCAAAAACAAGCCGACCTTTGCCGAGTAACTGGACTGTCCAATAATGCTGTTAGCCAGTACGTTACAGGAAAGCGTACGCCTGACACGCTCTCGCTTTATAAAATCGCCACTGCTTTGGATGTTCCGATGGAATGGATTCTAACAGGTGAGAATAAATACAGAAAGATAGATACAACAAATGAGAAAGCGGAGTCGCTGACAGAACAGGAAAAAGAAATGCTTTGGAAGTTTCGACAATTGGACGCAAGAGACCAGGAATATGCAAAGGCTAATATTGATATGCTGTATGATAAAGCACTTAAAAAGGGAACGTTGTCCGGCTCGATGATTGGAGGAACAGGGGAAGAGGCAGCCGCAAGTGAAACGGCTTAATTTTTGTGTTTATTTGATAGATTTTTCTATCTTTTTTGTCACATTGCTTCGAGCTTTTTTCGCACTACATAAAGAGCCTGAAACCCTTGATAATAGGGCAATGTGACAGGTTTTTAATGATTTTATAGTTTTGTCACTTTGCTCACGCCCCTTTTTTGCCCCTTTTTTATGGTTTTTCGCACGGGCGTGCACGCAAAAAGTAACGCTCTAACGCCTGAAAAAGCCTTATTTTTCAAGCTTTTTTGAAATGCCGTTACTGCATTTAACGCTCACTAACGCACCGTTAGCACGCTGAACGCCTCGACTTTCTTTTTCTTGGATGTTATAATACGAAATGAGCCGCGATGATGTCCTTTATCCCCCGCGCTGCTACGGGCTTCCGGGACACCAAAGCGGCTCATTTCTTCTATAAATCCTTAATTTATGCGGCTTTCCGGCCTTATTGACGAATCGATAATCGACACGATGCCCGCCGTCACTATGACCACCACGCCTCCTCAAGGCATAAAAAAGACGACATCAACTCACTCGATGCCGTTCTCAATATTTCTGTCACTGAATTCCCTTCGTATCTCTCACTAACCCGCATGAATACTGCCTTTTCCCGGTTTCTCCCGTCACATCCCGTCTTATCCCGTTTTGTCAATTATCTTGTCTGAGTACACTGAAATCTATGGATTAGATTTCAGGTTTATCAATCAGATTTAATTTAAATGCTTTTTCACTAATTCGTTTACCAATCTTCCATCTGCTCTGCCTTTAACCTTTGGCATAAGAGCCTTCATTACTCTGCCTATATCTTGGGCACTTTGTGCTCCAACTTCATATATGGTCTGAGTAACAATATTGTCTAACTCATCTTCACTAAGCTGCTGAGGAAGGTAGGCCATCAATATATCTATTTCCCTTTTTAAATTTTCAACTAGGTCAGTTCTACCGCCTTTTTCATACTCAGGTAAAGCATCTTTCCTTTGCTTTACGGCTTTTGCAATAACTTCAAGAACACCCTCATCGTCAAGTTCTATTTTTTTGTCTTTTTCAATTTGAAGTATTCCTGCTCTGACCATAGTTATAACATTCTTCCTAATGTTATCTTTATCTTTCATTGCAGCTTTCAAATCATCTTGCAATAATTGCTTCAGAGACATTTAAATCATCCCTTTTTATATTTATTTAAACTTTCTCTTTCTAGCTGCTTCGGATTTTTTCTTTCTTCTTACGCTTGGCTTTTCATAGTGTTCTCTTTTTCTAACTTCAGCTAATACTCCAGCCCTAGCACATTTCTTTTTAAATCTTCTCAATGCGCTTTCCAAAGACTCGTTTTCGCCAACTCTTATTTCAGACATCTAACTCACCCTCCCTCCGCTGGTAACAATCATTAGGTTAAAATAAACTGCATAAAAAGTGGGATAAATTAAACACATATTTTATTATACAGTACATGCTAATTAGGTGTCAATAAAAGGTTTCTGTATTTTATCCTGGTGGCCATTGCATAGACCTACCACCTAAAATGTGAAAATGTATATGAGGAACAGTCTGACCTCCGTCTTCCCCAATATTATTCACTATCCTAAATCCTTTCTCTGAAAGCTTAAGATCTTTAGCAATTTCTGAGATAACTTTGAATACATGGCTGATGAGTTGATGTTCATCTCCACTTAAATCCATAATGGATTTAATATGAGTCTTGGGAACAACGAGAACATGAACCGGAGCTTCCGGATTAATATCATTAAATGCAATAACCTTATCATCCTCATATACCTTATTGCAAGGTATTTCACCCTTCACAATTTTGCAAAATATACAGTTTTCCATATATATCACCTCCCTAAATAGGCCTAGAGAAATATTCAACAAAATGTTAAAAAATCCTTCTATTTATCAAATCTTTTCCAGATACCCTATCATTATGTCTCCTTCAATATCTACAAGACGAGTATTAATAATCTCACCCTTTATATCATATGCAGTTTCAGCTTTTACTCTAATATAATTATCTGTAAGACCTTCATAATAATTGCTCGCATCATCAATTTTTTCTTCATATAAAACCTTAAAGGATTTACCTATCATGTTATTCATAAATTTAATATGATTTTTATGGGCGATTTCAGAAATAATCTTGCTTCTTTCGTCCTTAACTTTTGGGTTCACCTGTCCCTTAAATTTTGCAGCTGGAGTTCCCTTCCTTGGAGAAAACTTGAAAACATGCATACTGCTAAAGGACATCTCTTCAACAAACTCTACAGTTTTCTTGAATTCCTCATCTGTTTCTCCGGGAAATCCTACTATTATATCAGTTGTAATTCCAACATCAGGATATATGTTTCTTAATTTGCTTACTACTTCCCTGTACTGCTGGGTAGTATATTTCCTGTTCATTCTTTTCAGAGTTTCATCGCAACCGCTTTGTAAAGATAAATGGAAATGTCTGCACAGCTTATGAAGCCTTGGGAGATTGGCTATAAATTTGTCATCAAAGGTCATAGGATCTACAGAACTCATCCTTAATCTTTCAATTCCATCTATTTCATGAACCATATTGATTATGTCCATCAATACAACATCACCCAAATCTTTGCCATAGGAACCTACATGTATCCCTGTAAGCACTATTTCCTTATACCCATTCTCCGCAAGAATCTTTACTTCATTTACTATATTTTCCGGCTTTCTACTTCTTATTCGGCCTCTTGCATAAGGTATTATACAGTAAGTACAATATTGTTCACATCCCTCTTGTATTTTTATAAATGCTCTGGACCTGCTTTTATAATTTCTTATAGCCATATCTTCGAATTCTTCTATTTCCATTATGTTGCCCACTACGCTTACCTTTTTGTCCATGTTATGCGCTTCTTCTACCAATTCAACTATTCTAGATCGTTCACTGGTACCCACAACAAGCTTAACTCCAGGAATTTCCAGTATCTCCTGAGGAGCTATCTGAGAATAGCAACCCACAACCGCAATAAAGGCCTCCGGATTATGATCCAAAGCTCTCCTAATGATTTGTCGTGATTTTCTGTCACCAATATTAGTTACAGTGCAAGTGTTTATGATATAAATATCCGAATATCCATCGTATTCAACAATTTCATAGCCTGCATTCTCAAAGGCCTCCATCATGGCCTCTGTTTCATATTGATTTACTTTACATCCTAAAGTATAAAAAGCTACCTTATTCAATGTTTTTCCTCCAATTTATTACATCTCATCAAGCTCATACATTACACAGCTTAATACCGTTGACCCTGCAGTCTCAGTTCTCAAAATCCTTGGCCCCAGTGTTACAGGTACAATATCTCTTTCTACAGCTGAATATATTTCTTCATCTTCATAACCGCCTTCAGGCCCAATAAAAATACCTATGCTGTTAATAATTTTCCCGCGTATAATATTTTTTAATTTATTGTTCTTTTCCAATTCATAAGGCATTACAGACAAATCCAAATGGGCTACATTTTTCAATGCTTCTTCATATGCTATAGGCATTTCTACCTTTGGCACCTTCCCTCTTTGACTTTGTTTTGCTGCTTCCAAAGCAATTCTCTGCCATCTCTCCACTTTTTTCCTTTCATCTTTTTCGTCTGAAAGCTTTACCACGCTTCTAGCATTAATAACCGGAACTATTTGACTTATTCCCAACTCAGTACACTTTTGAATTATAACATCCATCTTAGCACTTTTCGGAATGCCTTGATAGAGAACAACGTTTATTTTGGGCTCTGTCTTAGAAGGTTCTTTACTCAATATTCTTGTCCTTACTTCATGCTTATCCATACCTTCTATTGATACATAATAATCCATACCATGGCCATCACACAAAACTATGCTGTCACCTATTCTTAACCTCAATACCTTTGAAATATGGTTTACATCTTCCCCAGTGACATCAATTGTATCCTTTTTTATATTCTCTATATCAACAAAAAAGCGATGCATACTAACCCCTCTTTGCAGCTATTGCGCACCATTCTCCCATTTGGGAAATTTCTAAAATAGAGAACTGATGCTCTTTCAATGCATTAACTACATCATCTTGTCTGTCCAATATTATGCCGGATGATATGAATATGCCGTCATCCTTTAGAAAATTGATGGCCTGCGGAGTAAAAGATATTATTATATCTGCAATAATATTTGCAACTATCAAGTCTGCTTTTTCAGATGCCACATCCAGTAAATTTGAGTTTTTTACTACTATTTTGCTTTCTTCCTCATTAACTCTTACATTCTCAATAGCAGATTTGCATGCAACCTCATCCAGATCTACACAAAGAACTCTTTCCGCTCCTAACTTTGCCGCAGTTATACCCAAAATCCCGGAACCGCATCCAACATCATATACTCTACATCCTTTTTTTACATACTTCTCCAATAGCTTGATACACATCAATGTAGTTTCATGATTTCCTGTACCAAAAGCCATTCCCGGATCAATCTGGACTATAATGTCATCGTCATCAGCTTCATATTCCTCCCACGTAGGTTTTACTACTATTCTTTCCCCTGCTTTAAAAGGTTTAAAATACTTCTTCCATGCATTTGCCCAATCTTCTTCCTTTACAACTCTGGTGTTTACTTCTCCCTTACCTTTGTTAAGACCGAAATCCGTTAGAGAATCTACCCTTTGCTTTATTTTTGATTTTATCTCATCAGTGTAAATGGTTTCAGGAAAGTAGCCCTTTACTTTTACATCCTTTCCCATTGCCTCAATTAAATCAGGCTCTACATAATCCCAAGCTGTTTCATTTTTATTTAATAAAATAAAATCATTTGGATCTTCAATAGCTATGCCTGAAGCCCCTACATCCTCAAGCAAAAATGATACGGCTTCGCTGGCTTCTGTAGTTGTCAGTATAGTGATTTCTATGTAATTCATCTTTTCTCTCTCCAATTTTAATATTTTGATTCTGAATACTTATTATATATAATTGTAACTTGCTTTACAATATATACATTGTGTAAATGTTAAGAAAGGCTTCCTTTGGAAGCGTTTTAACTATCAAGAAAACCTTTCATACCTGTTCCACTGAATATAAACTCCAAAGGAATTTATACTTTTCTAAGTATTATAGCAAAAGCAGCCATATACGGATGGCTGCTTACCTATGTGATTAATTATTATGCTGCTTATTTTCCGAAAGCATCTCTTACTTTTCCAAAGAAGGATTTGCCAGAATCACCAATAGTCTCACCACTTGCTTCCGCAAATTGCTTGAGAAGTTCTTTCTGCTTTTCGCTTAGTCGTTTTGGTACCTCCACTTTAACTGTAAAATACAAGTCTCCTTTGGTATTTCGTTTCAGATTCTTTACTCCTTTACCCTTTAACTTAAATGTTGTTCCTGTTTGGGTACCTTCTTCAATAGTATAATCAACATTTCCTTCAAGAGTTGGTACAGAAATGCTCCCTCCCAAAGCAGCTTTTGCAAAGCTTATGGGTATCTCGCAAAACAAGTCTGCACCATCTCTTTTGAACAACTTATGTGGTTTAACCTTCAGGTACACATATAGGTCTCCATTTGGACCACCTTTTTGGCCAGGTTCTCCCTCACCTCTTAAAGTAAGGATAGAACCATCATCTACACCTGCGGGTATATCTATAGTTATCTTTCTGGTTTTCCTAACTATTCCTCTACCAAGGCAAGATGAACATGGATTCTTTATTATTTTCCCTTCTCCATGGCACGATTCGCAGGTCCTTACATTAACAATTCTCCCTAAAGGTGAATTCTGTATATGTCTTACTTCACCTGAACCTCCACAGGTTCTACATGTTTCAATACTAGAATCGTCCTTAGCGCCCGATCCTTTGCAACTTGGACAGGTTTCATCTCTTGTTACGCTTATTTCTTTTTTTACTCCAAAAACTGCATCCTCAAAGTCAATCTCCAATTCATATTTCAGATCGCTACCTCTTCTTGGCCCTGATCTTCTGCGGCTTGAGGATGTTGAAAATCCAAATCCTCCGCCGAAAAATGTTTCAAATATATCTCCAATATCTCCGAATCCACCGGTAAAGTCTCCGAATCCGCCGAATCCTCCGCCACCAAAACCGTTAGGATCAAAAGCAGAATGCCCGAACTGATCATATTTTGCTCTTTTTTCCTTATCACACAAAACTTCATAGGCTTCATTTATTTCCTTGAATTTGGCTTCTGCTTCCTTATCTCCCGGATTAAGGTCAGGATGATATTTTTTTGCCAGTCTTCTATATGCTCGTTTTATATCTTCTTCCGATGCATTTTTATCTACTTCTAAAACCTCATAATAATCCTTTTTAACCGCCATGTTTACACCACCTTGCAGAGGGGTAAGTACTATTTATCCTCATCAACTTTATAATCCGCATCAATTGTGCCATCGTCATTTTGCCTTCCAAAGCCCTCTGCATTAGGAGCTCCCTGACCTCCGGCTGCCTGATAAATCTTTGAAGATAGATCATAGAAGACCTTAGTAAGTTGTTCTGTGGCTTCTTTTATGCGGTTTATATCAGTGCCTTTTAGAGCTTCCCTCAATGCATTTAATTCAGTCTCGATCTTAGCTTTATCTTCCTGGCTTAGTTTATCTCCCATATCCTTTAATGATTTTTCCGTTTGATATACTAAGCTATCTGCTTGATTTCTAATTTCAACTTCTTCTCTTCTCTTTTTATCTTCAGCAGCATATTTCTCAGCATCTTTTATTGCTCTTTCTATTTCTTCATTTGTCATATTTGAGCTGGCCGTAATCGTAACTTTTTGCTCATTGCCTGTTCCTAAGTCCTTAGCTGATACATGAACTATACCATTTGCATCTATATCAAATGTAACTTCTATCTGTGGTACTCCTCTTGGAGCCGGGGGTATACCAGTAAGCTGGAATCTGCCTAATGTCTTGTTATAAGCTGCCATTTCTCTTTCTCCTTGTAGAACATGGATTTCTACACTTGTCTGTCCATCGGCAGCTGTTGAGAATATCTGACTCTTTCTGGTTGGTATGGTTGTATTTCGTTCAATAAGCTTTGTAAATACCCCTCCTAATGTCTCTATACCAAGGGATAGAGGAGTAACATCTAATAGCAATACATCCTTAACCTCTCCTGTAAGAACAGCAGCTTGTATTGCAGCACCAATAGCTACACATTCATCAGGGTTAATTCCTTTATATGGCTCCTTACCTGTCAATCTCTTAACAGCTTCCTGAACAGCAGGTATCCTTGTAGAACCACCAACAAGAATTACTTTGTTAATCTTATCTACAGTCAACCCTGCATCGGCCAATGCTTTTCTTGTAGGTTCCATAGTTGCTTCAACAAGATCGTGAGTAAGCTCATCAAATTTTGCTCTTGTCAAAGTCATATCCAAATGCTTTGGCCCGGTAGCATCAGCAGTAATAAAAGGAAGATTTATACTTGTCTGAAGTACGCTGGAAAGCTCTATCTTAGCTTTCTCTGCAGCTTCTTTGAGTCTTTGCATTGCCATTCTGTCATTTCTTAAATCAATACCATTTTCTTTCTTAAATTCATCTATCATATAGTCCATTATTCTGGCGTCAAAATCATCTCCACCAAGTCTGTTATTTCCACTGGTAGCTAAAACTTCAAATACTCCATCGCCCAACTCCAGTATGGACACATCAAATGTGCCTCCACCTAAGTCAAATACCAATATCTTTTGATTATCTTCCTTATCTAATCCATAAGCTAAAGCTGCGGCTGTGGGTTCGTTTATTATTCTCAGGACTTCGAGTCCAGCAATTCGTCCTGCGTCCTTAGTTGCTTGTCTCTGGCTGTCACTGAAATATGCAGGTACTGTAATAACCGCCTGGGTTACAGGCTGGCCTAAATACGCTTCTGCATCCTGTTTCAACTTGGATAATATAATAGCTGATATTTCTGGTGGAGTATAATCTTTACCATCTATGTTAACCTTATAGTTTGTACCCATTTCCCTTTTTATTGATATAATTGTTCTATCAGGGTTAGTAATGGCTTGCCTTTTTGCAACTTGACCTACAAGTCTTTCACCGGTTTTTGAAAATCCAACTACAGAAGGTGTTGTTCTATTTCCTTCAGCATTAGGTATTACTACAGGCTCACCGCCTTCCATAACTGCAACACAAGAGTTTGTAGTACCTAGGTCTATACCTATAACTTTTGCCATTTATATTCATCCTCCTCATGATCTACAATTTGATTTTAATTCTTGACTGCTACTTTCACCATAGCAGGTCTTATGACTTTGCTTTTGAGCGTGTAACCTTTCTGGAAAACTTCCTTTACTTTATTGTCATCTTCTTCATTTGCTTCAACCTGCATCACAGCATGGTGCTTATTGGGATCAAATTCACAGTTGAGAGCTTCAATTTCTTCAAGGCCATTTTTTTGCAGAGTAGATACAAATTCCTTATAAATCATTTCAAGTCCTTCAATGTACTTGCTATCTAAATCAGCGGATCTAAAGGAATCGAGAGCTCTATCAAAGTTATCTATTGTAGGTAGCAATTGAGTCATTATGTCTTCCAATGCGGCTACAAATATCTCTTCCCTTTCTCTTGCTACTCTCTTTCTATAGTTGTCAAAATCTGCCTGAAGCCTTAGATGTCTATCTTTTTGCTCCTCAATAAAGGCTTCATATTCCTTTATTTTCTCTTCCTTTGCCTTTAGTTCTTCTTTCATTTTTTCCATTTCACTGGAAGTCTCTTCGTTGTTATGCTCACAACTGCTTTCCTCCATTTCCTCTTCTTGCCCTTTAATTTCATTGTTATCATTGCTCTTTAATTCTGTCTCTTGCTTTTTTTTCATCTATCAGCCCACCTATCAATTTTATATTTTGTCTATGTTTTAATGATCTTTGTCAAAATATCATTCAAATTCTGAGTTAGACAATCTACAATAGATATAACCTTTGAATAATTCATTCTGGTAGGACCTAATACGCCAATAGAACCGATTACTTTACCGTTATAACTGTATGTGGCAGTTATTATGCTGCAATCTTTCAATTGATGTATTTTATTCTCCTTCCCAATTGTTACAGTTGTCTTTTCAGATACATCCTTCAATATTTCATAAAGGATGTCATTTTTATCCAAAATGCTGAAAAAGTCCTTGGCCTTTTGTACATCGCTGTATTCAGGAAGATCAAGTAGATTAGCTGCTCCATCTGAATATATCTCTGCCCTTTCTGAATATCTCAAAGCTTGCAAAAGCTCAGGCAACACTTTTGTCAGCACCTGCTTGTAATCTTCATTATTATTTATCCCACTGTTTATTTTAGTAATGTCCATGTTAACCAGTTCTTCAATGGACAAACCTATAAGCTTTTGGTTCAACATGTTTGATATCTTTTCAAGTGCATCTACCTCTATGTCAGAATCAGTTCTTATAACGCTGTTTTTTATTATACCTGCGTCAGTTACAATAACAGCAAGTATGTTATGACTATCAACCTTAATCAGCTGAAGATGCTTTAAGCAAGTTCTTTTGAACTGAGGTGCCATAGCAATAGACGCATATTTAGTCATGGCTGACAGCAGCTTTGAAGCATGTTTAATAAGCCTATCTATCTCTCCAACAGTGTCCATAAACTCTTTCCTGATAAACTCATAATCATGCCAATCTATAGTCTTTTGTTCCATCAGTCTATCTACATATAATCTGTAACCTTTATCTGATGGTACTCTGCCTGCCGAGGTATGAGGTTGTTCTATATACCCCATCTCTTCCAAATCAGCCATCTCATTTCTAATTGTTGCTGGACTTATATCCTTAAGATACTTCTTTGACACTGTTCTTGAACCAACAGGCTCTGCAGTATTTATATAATCTTCAATTATTGCTTGTAAGATAAGCTGTTTTCGACTTCCAAGGGACATAGAATTCACCACCTTTGTTAGCACTCATCACTATCGAGTGCTAAATCTGCTTTTAAAATATCACTGTAGCTTTTTTTTGTCAATAGAATTTTCAAAAATTGTTGCTACATGAATTCAATAAAAACTCTATTGGATAAATCTCTGCCCTTATCAGTAAGGTTAATACTATTACCTTCTTTTACTATCAGCAAATCTCCCTCTAACTTTTTTATAGTATCTTCATATCTCTTTAAAAAATTAATATTATACTTCTTATTTATTTCAGAAATATTAAGTCCAGAATTAAGCCTTAATCCAAGTATTATTGTCTCCCACAATTCTTCTTCAAAACCGATGATTTCACTATCCTTTATTGGCAGTATTCCTTTCTGCAAACAGTTTATATAAACATTTAAGTCTTCATAATTCCAGAACCTTCTATTATCAATTTTAGAGTGGCTTCCTGCACCGACCCCGATATATTCCTCATTCCTCCAGTAGATTAAGTTATGTGCACAACAAAAACCCTCTTTAGCAAAGTTGGATATCTCATATTGCCTCAATCCATGTGCTTCTAGTGTATTTTTTGCTAATCTATACATTTCTCTATCCATATCCTCATCTGGAGTTCTTAATTCTCCAGATTGGATAAGTCTATGTATTGGAGTACCTTCTTCCACTATAAGGCTATAACAGGATATATGTTCAACTCCTAATACACATACATTTTCCAGAGTTTCTAACCACATATCTATGTTTTGTCCCGGAAGTGAGAACATCAAATCAACATTTATATTATTAAAGCCATGTTCCCTAAACAGCTTAAAGCTATTTAAAAAATCGTCTCTTTTATGGATTCGTCCTATTGCTTTCAGCAAATCATCCTGCCAAGCTTGCAAGCCAATGCTTATTCTGTTTATTCCAATAGTTTTATATATATCTATTTTATTTTTATCAATTGTACCAGGATTGCATTCAATAGTTATCTCTGCATCCTTTTCAATGTTTTTTTCTATGGTTTCCATTATTTTCGCAATATTTTCAGGATTAATAATGGTGGGGGTACCCCCACCAATAAATATTGTTCTAAACCTATATTCCTGTGCATCCAAATAATACTTTAATTCCTTTATCAAAGCCTCTATGTAATAATTTTCATATATATCTTTATTGGAATAAGAATTGAAATCACAGTATAAACACTTTCTCATGCAGAAAGGTATGTGGATGTATAGACCTACATTTTTCATTACTATCACCTAATCATTTAGCTTAAGAACTGACATAAAAGCTTCCTGAGGTAGTTCCACGCTTCCTATCTGTCTCATCCTCTTCTTTCCTTCTTTTTGCTTTTCCAGAAGCTTTTTCTTTCTTGTGATATCTCCCCCATAGCATTTTGCCAATACATCTTTTCTTAATGCTTTAACTGTCTCTCTGGCTATTATCTTTTGACCTATAGCTGCCTGTATGGGAATCTCAAACATTTGTCTGGGGATTACTTCCTTTAGCTTTTCTGCCATAGCTCTTCCTCTGGCATATGCTTTTTCCTTGTGAACTATAAAGGATAATGCATCCACTGTTTCTCCGTTTAACAATATATCAAGCTTTACCAGATCAGATTTTTCATATCCTTTTAACTCATAATCAAAAGAAGCATATCCCTTAGTTCTTGATTTCAAAGCATCAAAAAAGTCATAAATGATTTCATTTAAAGGAAGGTCATATGTAATTATTGCCCTTGTTTCCTCCATATACTTCATATCCTTGTATTTACCTCTTCTGTTTTGACATAACTCCATAATAGTACCAACATACTCAGTGGGTGTCATTATGGAAGCTTCAACAATAGGTTCTTCCATATAATCAATTTCCTGTGCCAGAGGCATATTGGTAGGATTTGATACTTGGATTACTTCTCCATTGGTCTTTACAACATTATATATAACACTTGGAGCTGTAGTTATAAGATTAAGATTGTATTCACGTTCTAATCTTTCCTGTATTATTTCCATATGAAGCAATCCTAAAAATCCACATCTGAAGCCAAAACCTAAAGCAGCAGAAGTTTCTGCTTCAAACAAAAGAGCAGCATCATTTAATTGGAGCTTTTCCAAGGCATCTCTCAAATCTTCATAATCAGCTCCATCAGCTGGATAGATACCGCAATATACCATGGGAGTAACCTTTCTATATCCAGGCAGAGGATTTAAACAAGGTCTTTCTGCATCTGTAATGGTATCACCTACATGAACATCTCTAACATTTTTAATGCTTGCAGTTATATATCCCACTTCACCGGCCAATAGCTCGCTGCATGGAGTCATACCGGGATTAAATGTTCCAACTTCCACAACCTCATACTCCGCTCCACTAGACATCATCCTTATGGTCATTCCTGGCTTAACCTTGCCGTCAAAGACTCTTATATATGTTATTACTCCTTTATAACTATCGTATAATGAATCAAATATCAATGCCTTTAGTGGCTCATCTTCATCGCCTTGTGGATGTGGTACATATTTGACTATTCCTTCTAAAACTTCATCTATCCCTATGCCTTCTTTGGCAGATACCAAGGCAGCATTATCCGTATCCAATCCTATTACATCCTCAATCTCCTTTTTTACTCTCTCAGGATCTGCACTGGGCAAATCGATTTTATTTATAACAGGATATAGCTCCAGATTATTATCCAAAGCCAAATATACATTGGCTAAAGTCTGAGCTTCTATACCCTGAGTAGCATCTACGATAACAATAGCTCCTTCGCAGGCAGCCAAACTTCTTGATACCTCATAGGTAAAATCCACATGTCCTGGAGTATCAATAAGATTAAAAATATATTCTTCTCCATCATTAGCTTTATATTTCAACCTTACGGAAGTAAGCTTTATAGTTATGCCTCTCTCCTTCTCCAGATCCATGTTATCTAAAATCTGAGATTCCATATCCCTTTGAGCTACTACTCCGGTTTTTTCTATCAATCTATCTGCAAGAGTTGACTTACCATGGTCAATATGGGCAATAATGCAAAAATTTCTTATGTGTTTTTGCCTCTCGCTAGTCATCTGGGGTTCCTCCTTATAAATAAAAACTTTTAACACAGCCACAAAATATTAACAATTATAGCATAAAACATTTTACCATAAAAGCACATAATATAAAATTATTTTTAAAACCATATAGGCCCCTGAAGTCATCCAATACCGAATGCTTCAAGAGCCTAATTTTTTCACTATAGAACTTAATACTTCCCTTGACCATTTTAAAGCACTGTTTACTGCTTCTAGTACTTTTTCAATATTGAATCTATAGGTCTCACCAGCAACATCAACTCTAAGTTTTGAGTCATTTTCAATGTCTAGATATACAGCATGCTTTCCATCTTTCTTCAATACTAAATTTGAAGTTTTAGCATCTGTTACATATATCATGATTATGAAAAGCATAAAGCATATGAATAATAAACATAAATTTCTAAATTTCCTCTTTCTATGCTTCTTTCTCAATAACTTTTCTTCTGCTCTACTCAATTTTTTCACTCCTGTAGGTCTTTTAACACCTCTCCTATCACATTGCCCATCAACTCAGCTGAATAGTGAACTTCTTCATAGGTATTGAGCATACAACCTACTTCAATTAACATGGAATAATTACTGAAATACTGATTGTATTTTGTATTATGCCTATCTGTTCTCATATATAGCCCAGGATATAGTTTATCCATCTTCTTCTTTATGTATGCTGCAAATTTTTCCAGTTCTTCATAATTAGGGTTCTTCTTTCCTATAACTAACATGACTTTTGCGGCTTTCTTGCCATTTATAGTGATGGTGTAATCATTTTTTTTTGCGGTTTTCACTTTATCGTCTTTAGCAGTAAAGGCATCTCTGTGGATATCTAATATTACCTTGATAGAAGGATATTTTGCTACATGCTTTTTTATTGTTACTAAAGAATTTGAGTAGGAATATGCATAAGAATCTTTATCATGATAGGTTTTATCATGTATTACCTTATATCCGTATTTATCTTGTAAGACTTGAGCCATTATTGCACCCACTGAAACCACATTATACTTCTCTGTCATAGTATGATAGTTGGAAGCTGTATTGGGCATATAACTTTCTGTTGCATGGCTATGATATATGAGTATCTGTGGCTCTTTCTTGGGTAGATTGACTTTATCAGGTAAAGGCAAATTCACATCAAAATCTTCTTTCTTAATATCATTTTCAGAATCAGTTTCTGCCAAACTCTCATGCTCTTTCATTTCTTCTGCTGTATATTCATCTTCCTCACTGAAATATATTTCTTCTTGAGGCACATCGGAAAAGCTTTTTATATCTGGCAAATTATCGTTTATGGTTCCAGATGTGTATAATCCTCCTTGATTAATATCCATAAATCCTGAATAAGTAACCTTAAAAAAATTAAGTGGATCCTCTAGAAATTTGGAAGGCAGTGAAACCAATCTATCTGAAAAAAAGTCATCTATTCCTGTAATGGTAATTCCTTTATATTCTTCATAAGCAGCTTTCAAAGTAGGTATTGAATTATTCAAAAAAAACAGAAAAATATTGTTTGTATTTTCTTCGTCTATACCTTCATATATCTTAGTATTGCTGAAAACTTCATATGTTTCCTTCACGTCTCCATTAAAAGAGAAAAAAAACAAAAGAGTTACCATTAAAGCTAAGATAATAAAACAGAACCTCTTATTTTTATATCTCCTTTGTATATTCAAATACCTACACCCCACTTCACATTGGATCCAAAAAAGAAAATAGTATATATTTTAACTTATATGCCACATTGATACTTTTATGATAAAAACATTACAGGAAATCAGTTAGTAAACCTATGGACATCATCCATATGTATGCCTGGATGCAGTGAAATATTCAAACCATCTGCTATTACATCTGAAATTTCCTCTATAAAATCATCTATCTCCTTAGGAGTAACCATTAAACTTCCCATTTGTGGTGATAAAACCTCGCTTATAAGAGCCATCTTTTCCTCTCTGTCTATATTCCTTAGCATTTCATAGAAGCTCTTTTCGTTCTTTGCTTCTTTTATAAGATTATCAATAACCATATCAATTGTATCATTGGCCATAGTAGCTGCATCGACTACAGTGGGTACACCAATGGCAATTACAGGAACTCCCATAGTCTTTTCGCTTAATTCCTTTCTATTGTTTCCAACACCCGAACCAGGATTTATTCCAGAATCTGAAATCTGAATTGTTGTATTTACCCTCTGAAGCTTTCTAGAAGCTAAAGCATCTATTGCAATAACAACATCTGGTTTAACCTTGTTCACAACTCCCAATATTATTTCACTGGTTTCTATCCCTGTAATGCCTAAAACTCCTGGAGAGATGGCACATACAGACCTCACGCTTTCGTCAATCTGCTCAGGAAGGTATTCTCTCATATGCCTTGTAACCATTATTTTCTCAACCACTTTTGGTCCCAATGAATCAGGAGTAATGTTCCAATTACCTAAACCTACTACCAAAATAACAGACTTATCGTTGAGCTTTATCAGCTTTATTAATTCTTTAGCCAAGGCTCTGCTTACATCTTCCATCAAGTCTATATCTTTTTCCTTAAGTCTTGGGATCTCAAGGGTTATGTAGTTTCCTACAGGCTTTCCCATCAATCTGGCTCCGATTTCATCCTCAACCCGTACTCTTGTTATTCTTATATCATCATTTCCATCTGTAACAACACTAACTCCCGGAATGCTTTCATTACTTGTACTCTCATGTAACTCTTTTACTTCCAAAGCTAAATCGGTTCTTATATTCGTCATTGTTTTCCCTCCAAAAAATCCCTTGTTATCTTTTCCATAATAATATTATCAATATTTTTTTGTATTATATTCATAATACAGCCAAACAATACTTTTGGTAGGCTATTGCTTTTTACCATTCTGTGTGATAAAATACCATTTGTTAATTGATTTTTAAAGGAGGTGAATATATTGGCAAACATTAAATCCGCAGTTAAAAGAATCAAAGTTACAGAGTTCAAAACTCGTAGGAATAAGATGATTATTTCCTCCTTGAAAACTTCAATAAAGAAATTCGAAGAATCTGTAAAGGCCGGAAATCTTGAGGAGGCCCAAGTACTATATAGAAAGGCTGTTAGCTTAATAGATAAGGCAGCTGCAAAGGGAACCATCCACAAGAATACAGCTGCAAGGAAGAAATCAAGACTTTCCAGCAAATTGAAAGCTGCAATGTAATAGAATATAATAACCCTGGCAATATGCCAGGGTTTTTACTTTTTTCATTCATCAAATAAAGTAGTAAATAACAGTTCTATCGAAAGTCTCTCTTGCATTTTACCGGACTTAATATTAACATCACACTCTATGCACCTGTTAAAAGCATTGTACAATGTATCAAAACTCATTATGTCTATATGTTTCATATAGAGCTTTACCGTATATTCATGTATTTGTGCCTCTTTGGCAATTCCTTTTGCATCCAGCCCCTTACTTTTAAGCTCTTTTATCTTCATTAAGTTCTTGATTCCTTTTGAAATCATAGACAAAATACCAAATGAATTTTCACCGGATAAAAGCATATCATTATATATTTTGAGAGATCTTGAAATATCTTTCTGCCAACATGAATCAATTAGCTTGAATATATCATTTTCTAAACTCCTTCTTAATAAACCTTCTAGATGCTCTTCAGTTACTGTAATATCATCTCCCACATAAGCCAGCACTTTATTTATTTCGTTCTGTACATGATAAAGATTGGTTTCGGAATTTTTATCCAAATAGCCTATATTTTCTGCAAAATACTCTACAGTTGAAATCTTAATTGTTTTCCCGGCTCTTAAGAAATGTCCTCTAATCCATTGGACCAAATCACCCTTATCTATTTTGTCAAACTTATATACTCTTCCATTTTTATTGATATCCTTGAATAACTTTTTTCTTCCATCCACATCCCCATGATTTATAAATACTAAGCAAGTTGATTCTGGAATTTCAAAAATAAACTTTAAACCATCAGACTTATCATTTTCTTTTGGCTCCTCAATATATTCTTCTGATGATTTTTTAAATTTTGAAGCAAGCCCCTTATAATCCTTCACTACAACTAATCTTTTATCACTTCCAAAAGGCAAAGTGCTGCAAGCATTAATCAAATCCTTTATATCTAATGTGTCATCTTCAAAAATAGCGAGATTTATTTCAGGAAATCCCGTCAATACGTTTTTCTCCAGCTCTTCTAAGGCTTTATCCAGTAAAAAACTTTCACTGCCATATAATAAATATAATCTACCTATATCTCCCGATTTAAGGCTATTAATAAAAGACCTATACATAAAAATCCTCCTATGGTTTTGTACATATTATCTTACAGTTTTTAACTTCAACTTATCACCATTGGTAATAATCCTAATTGCTCCATTTGTATCTGTTCTATAAATAAGAGCTCCGGCTTTTTTGATGTTTTCCAGCACTTTTTCAGAAGGATGTCCGTATACGTTTTTCCCCACTGATATTAGGGAAATCTTTGGCGATACCTTGTTTATAAACTCCATACTGGAAGAAGTAGAGCTACCATGATGAGGAACCTTTAAAACAACAGAACCGATATCCAGATCTTTCAATATATTTTCTGCTTCTCTCTCAATATCTCCTGTAAAAATCATTGAAAATCTTCCGTAGTTTAATTTTGCAACAATGGAATTGTTATTTTCATCTGAGGAAGTCCCCACAATCAGTTTATCAGTTGGAAATAAAACTTCCAAGCATATATCCTTCTCCAATAAAATCTTATCCCTAGCACCAACATAATATATATTGGCACCTTTACGTCTGGATATATCAATGAGCCTTTCTAGCTTATCACTTTTAAATGGAGCTTTGGGCAATAAAAGATTTCTTATGTTAAACTCTTCAGCCACTTTTATAAGCCCTTCCATATGATCTTCATGAATATGAGAAACCATAACAGTATCAATGCCCCATACCCCTAATTTTCGTAGAGCCGGCACTGTCACTTTTGAACCAACATCGTAATAGAAATCGCCCTCTTTTGCTGACCCCCCACCATCTATCAATATATTCTTTCCCTTTGGTGTAGTAATCAATATAGAATCCCCTTGTCCCACATCCAACATCACTATTCTTAAGTCATCATTGATAATATATTTTACACTAATAACCATAGTAAATATAGCTGCCATCATATAGATATAGAACTTCCATTTCCATATATAATAACTTATATACTTGTCATAATTGACTAAGCAAATAAGAAATAAATAGTATATTAAATACACATAAATAGGTAATGCAGATATGCTTATGCCTGCAAATGGCAGACTGCCTGAAATTTCTACTATCTTAAGTAATACGGATATCAAATAATAATCGACAGCGAATACATATATAGATATGTATGGTAAAAAAACTCCTATAACAATGCCAGGAAAGGCTACAGCTATTATAGCATAGGTCATCGGTACAGCAATGATGTTAATGATAATATTGATTATTGATAAGTATTGAAAATAGTAAATCAAAATAGGAGCTATGCCCAATTGGACTGCTATCGATAAAGCGACAGAGTTGTTTATAATCTTTGGTATATTAATGGATTTGAGCTTATTAAGCACTGGATTATACAAAAAAGCTATGGAATAAATGCAACTATATGAAATTATAAAACCCTGATTGTGTATCAACATAGGATTAACAAGGAGCATTAGAATAGCTGAAAAAGAAGCTGATGAAACCAGATCATATTCCTTTCTATAAATCTTGCTTATAGTAAGGACAATCATCATCAAAAGAGCCCTCACCGCAGGTGGAGGACTTCCTATCATCATTGTATAATAAATTAGGATAAGTCCACATATTAATCTGCTTTTCCTTTCATTTACTTTCATCAAACTTAATAACTTATTAATCATAGATGCTACATATGCCACATGTAGACCCGAAACCGACAGCAAATGAGAAAGTCCGGTTTTCTGAAAATTAGTCAATTCTTCTTCATCAATCCACTGTTTGCTTCCTAATATAACTGCTTTCAAAAAAGCTGCCTCTTTTTCCGGCATAGCTGAATCAATAACTGCTTCCATTCTTTTTTTCATGTTATGTAATAGCAGGATTCTCAAATCTCCATTTGTCTCTTTTATCAATTCATTACTTGCCGATACAAACTGATTATATATTCCATTGCTTCTGTTATATAAACTATAATCCTGATCTCCAAAATTCCTTTTGTTTATAAACCCTACAGCTTGTCCTCTTGCTTTCACTAAATCTCCTGCTCTATAAAAAGAATTACCATAGTTCTTAAATAATATTTTTTCTTTATATTTATAATGCTTTCCTTGATACACAAATCCTTTCATCTCTGCATTGTAAGCAGTATAACTTCCTTTATTAATTCCGTCATCTATAATCAGCAACTCAACTTCTATATTCTTATTCTCATAGCTGCTCAACTTGCTTTCATAGGAAGCAAACCAGGTATAATCTATCATCCCTATAAAGAAAGCTAATATAATGAATATAAAAGTTTTATCTTTCTCCTTCAGATTCATAAAAAATAGACATAGCATTAATAGTAAGCTTATGATTATAATAACTATTGGTGGCTTGATTAAATTTGAGATTATCATGCCTGTAAATATTGAAATAGCTATATGAAACAGAGGCTTATCCATATACTGTTACTCCCATTTTAATAGTTATATGGAAATTATATCATAATATAGATATATACTTCCAGGTTATGCATATTAGAAAAAAATAAGAAAGCCTTCCTATGGAATCATTTAAAATACCCAAGGAAGCCTTCCCTCCGTGTTCTACTGAATCTAAACTCCAAATGAGTTAAGATTCAGTACAAACCCGATTAACAATTCTATGAATCAGAGAGCACTTTAGCTTTTCCTTATTAGAATTGTTTAAGCAATGCATTTAATGAAAGTATAGATTTAATAAGCTTATAACATTCCTAGCGTTATAAAACTGTCTGAGGCAGTTCTACATAAATCTTGTGGGTAACAGCATATCTATTAACCCTATTACCAATGCGCCTATTAAAGCGCCCCATATAGATACAGCCATGTTATTTACAAAATACTGTGTAAAATAAATTATAGCTGCAGATACTAAGAAACCCGATATTCCTCTTCCAAAAGGTGCTGCATCAAAATTGAACAGCATTCCGATTAGATAATCCACCGCAGAAATTACTAATGCAGCAATTAAAGCGGTCCAGAACCCTCTTATCGAAAAGCCCGGAACCAACCAGGAAGTAACTAGAAGGACAACAGCTGCCACTACAAACCTAATAATAAATCCTACAACGCTTCCTCCCATATTTTTTCTGGTTTCTCCATTATTCATGTTTCCTTCGTCCACTAAAGTTCACCTCCAAAATTTACATCTTTCGTATCGTTTACACACTATATATTATTGCTGTATTTTCTCTTTTTATTTATCCATTATTTCCCATAATCTTGTTTTTTACGACTTCTCATCTCTTGTACTGTATTCTTAGTTCCCGAATACAATCCTGCTGCTGAAAGTCCATATATAATTCCTTGAAATATTCTCATCTTAAGCTCTGGATGATCCAAATAAAAGACCCCAGCTATCACCCCCATGATCAATGAAACCAAAGCAGAAAACTTTCTCGGCAATCCCAAACTCTTTAATACTTCTGTTATAGCAATTATTACAGGTATTATAATGGCCTCACTAAGCATACATTCCCTCCTTTCCTCTGATATATTATATGAATCGGTAGTGCTTGTTTTATGCATGTTTACAAATAGCAACTAATAAGATAAACTATTTTAAAAGTATTCTCTTACACTTTTTGAGCCTTAGTAAGTTTCAATTTAATCCAACACAGGAGGATAGAAGATGACTGAAAAACTATATCTCAACAATTCTTATATTTATGAATTTGAAGCCAACATAATAAATTGCACTCCATATAATGGTTATTATGCTATAATCCTCGATAAGACAGCTTTCTATCCTGAAGGAGGAGGTCAACCTTCTGACCGGGGATATATAAATGAACATGAAGTATTAGATGTTATTGAAAAAGATGGACAAGTACTTCATATTGTAAATCATGGTATAAGCACCAGAAAGGTTATATGTAGAATAGACTGGAATAGAAGATATGATTTCATGCAGCAACATTCAGGGCAGCACATTCTTTCCCATTGCTTTTTAGAGTTATTTCAAGGTAATACAGACAGCTTCCACTTAGGCTCAAACACCGTAAGCATAGAAATAGATATCAAAGAATTCAGTCAATATGACTGCAATAAAATTGAAGCTATGGCTAATGAAATTATATACAACAATCTACCCATCTCTTCATCAGTTATCCCTGAAGAAGAGTTGAATAAGCTACCTTTAAGAAAGCAACCAAGTGTTAAAGATAATATAAGAATAGTCAAGATCGGAGATATTGACTATAATCCTTGTGGTGGCACCCATGTAATGGCTACAGGGGAAGTAGGAATTATAAAAATCGTAAAGTGGGAAAAATTAAAATCATCCTATAGATTCCATTTCTTATGTGGAAAGAGAGCACTGATGGATTATGGATATAAAAACTTGTTACTACAATCCTTGTGCGCAAAATTATCTGTAAAAGATTTTGATTTGGAAAAAGCTGTAGATAGACTGATGGAAGAAAACAAAATCCTAAATAAAGAATATATAAATTCTAACAAAGCTCTATTAAGATTTGAAGCAAAAGAGCTTTATAACTTATCTGACACAGTTAACGACATTCGAATAATTAAGTCAGTTTACAATGATAGAAAGTTTGATGATATAAAGTACATGGCCTCAGAATTAACAACAAGGGAGAAAACTATAGCATTGCTAGCAACGATAAATGAAAATGCGCAGGTAGTTTTCAGCCGTTCAGAAGATGTTTGCATGGACATGAATATGTTACTAAGATCTGTATTGCCTAAGATAAATGGTAAAGGGGGAGGTAGTTCAAAAACTGCTCTGGGAGGAGGATCTGTTGGAAGCATAAAATGCATGATGGAAGAAGCTTATGATTTATGCTTAAAATCTTTATCACAGGCATAATCACTTTCAATTTTTTTTACCAGCGTTTTTATTAGGGTCTTCAACATATCATTGACTTCATCTATTATATCTCCCATATCATCAGCTCTATTTATAGCACCTTCCAAATCGCTTTTATGGGCAAGGGTTATCCTGTTAAACTCATCTGCAGCTCCGACTAATAGCCTATAAGAGCTTACTAGTGGATTTAATAAATCAATAAGAATCTTGATGTCTCTTAATAAGGGATCTGAATGATCTATGTTTATTGTTTGTTTTTCTTCCATATTATCACCTGCTCACATGATAGAGTATCCTTTAAGCCTTCGACTTCTAAATAAAATTTATGTAACATTGTTAAATGTTATTCCCATTTTATGAGTTTTGAGGTGGATTATGAGTTTCCAAGTAGCTGTAAATCAAATTCTAATTTTATTTACAATAATGATCATAGGATTCATATGTAAAAAAACTAAGTTAATAGATGAAAACACGGAGAAATCTCTATCAAGTGTTATGTTAAACATAACACTTCCTTCACTTATGCTCTCCACAATAAATGTTAGCTATGATCCAGATACTTTGCCAAATATGCTCCAAATATTCTGTATTACAATTGTTTTTTATATCATAATAATATTGTTCGCCAATGGAACCGCTCGATTGTTTAGATTTAAGTCTCCTTTAGCAGATACTTACATTAACTTAATCACCTTTGCAAATGTCGGTTTCATGGGATTCCCCATAGTAAATGCCATGCTTGGTCAAATAGGAGTATTATACGCCACAATAGTCAATCTCATATTTAATCTATTATTGTGGACATATGGAATATTGATTATCAATAAGGAAGGTTCCATAGATTTAAAAAAGCTTTTCAATATTGGCACAATATCATCTTCTTTAACAATAATACTTTTTACATTGAAAATCAGAATGCCTGCAGTTCTTCTTACTGCATTGGATATGATTGGAGATATGACAACTCCTATCTCTATGATACTTATTGGTTCTTATATTGCAGATATTGATTCAGTAAAAAGCTTCTTTGATTGGAGAATAGGAGTGATATCCTTTTTCAGACTTTTATTGATACCTACTGTTTTAGCTTTTGTACTTAGCTGGTTAGGTATAAATAATACAGTGATCTCCTTATGTACAATATTGGCAGCTGCGCCTTCTGGCACTACCAATGCCATATTTGCTAAACAGTTCAATGCGGAACCGACTTTTACATCGGTTGCAGTATTTGTTACAACCCTCCTATTCTTAGTAACTCTACCATGTATAATATTCATTCTTAACAATTATATACTCATATAGTAAATGTCATTGGGTATAATAAATAAGATTATAGTAAAACCAGTTTCTACATCAGCAAGAAATTCCTTTTATGTAATACGTTTAATGGAATGAATAAATAAAAAATATACAATTTTAATGCATTATATTATTATTTCTACAAAAAACGATTGTTTTTATTTCTATGCTGTGATATTATGTTAAACGGAGCTTATAACAAGGGGGTAGATGGGTGCTGGTGTGCCCTCTGGTCTTCAAAACCAGCGTGGGGAGTTGGTAGCTTCCTGGGTGGGTTCGATTCCCACATACTCCCGCCAACTAAGATAAAAACCTCTCATTGGGAGAGGTTTTTTTATGATGTTTAGGAAAGTATGAATTTCATTAATTTATACTTTCCGTTAAAAGCATTTCAAGAAAGGCTTCATTGATTGTTATAAACGCTTCCAAAGGAAGCCTCTCTTATAAAAATATTAACTTTCCGTAATGACTTTCAAAAAAGCTTTTTCGTTAATAAAATACTTCCGTAAGCCTTTCTTATTTTTTTCATGAAGTTTTTATTCTTTTTTCTTAGCCATATCTATTAAGGCCGATACTTTTCCCATTATATAATCATATCCTTTTTCACTGTGAGGGATTAAACAATTACTGCAATCCTTTATTCCACCTTCAACATATTGATAATTTCCTCCACAATTTTCTTTTAGTGCATACAATGGACAATAGCAAAACAGACAATTGAACTTTTTATTATCTCCTGATTTATGGCAAGGATAAAATTCACATTCTTTATGGGTAAAAAATTTATATTGCTCTCCCACGTTACCCCCTCTTTCATATTTATTTGCTACTATGCAATATTCTCTTATCCTCTACTCTCCTGGTTATTTTGATTTGATCAAAATAATCCAAAATAGCCATAGCATATTTCCTACTGGTTCCTAACAGATCTCTAAACTCCCCAAGCTGTATAGATTTATTTTTCTTAATATAATCTACTACCAACTCTTTTGCATCTTTTATTGCTTCCTTTGAGAAAACTGTTTCCAAATCAACTCTTATGAGTTCTCCACTGTCTATTAAAGTATTATATATGGGTTCAAGTATCTTTTCCTGAAGTTTCAGTATTGTGCTTAAATCCTTATACTTCGGTGGATTGTACTTGTTGCTATTATATAAATCCATAATCTGCTTTCTTATTTTCTCCTGTTCTTCGCTTAACTCTACTTTAAAATCCCATAGTGAAACATTCTGTTCATTTACCTTTACCACTTTATTAGAAATCAGGAAACCATAAAGCTCATCGCTTACTTTTGGCTTTGTATAACTCATAACTTTTGTCCTAAGCTCCTCTTTTGACATCCCAGTTTTAAGCGGATTCTTTTTATGGAAATCCTCAAGGACTATCTTTACTTTTTCAACTAAATCCTCTAAAAACCTGCTGTGTACATAAAAAGCTCCTTCCATAGTCTTAAAGGATTTAATGGCACCCTTCTTTTCAAGATTCCCCAACACTATGTTGCAGCTTTCAATGGAGATATTGCCTGCTGCCTTTGCTATTGCAGCAACATCAGGATATGATTCACTCATCCTGAATATTTGCTGTTCTACAATATCTTCTATATCCCCCTTTTCTTTTACACTAAGCTCTTCTATATTTTCTTCTCTGAATCTTTTCCTTTTTGGAGGATTTGGATCCAATATTGTTCCTCCTCCTATGGTTATCATGGGTGAGTAAAATCTAATTACGAAACGATCATCCTTTTGACATGCAATTTGCTCTTCAAGCCTCATTTGTACAAATGCATTTTCTCCAGGTAGCAACTCCTCTCTATCAAGAAGTACAACTCTTCCAAATACTTCAGCAGATCCATGATATATCCTCAATCTATCTCTGTTGCTTATACTTCTCTCTGCATCTTTTAATAGCTCCAATTTTGCATCAAACATATATGTGGGTTCCATAGAATCTATTGCAGCAATAACATCACCTCTTGAAATCTCCTCCACTTTTATACCGGCTAAGTTTATTGCAACTCTTTGACCTGCTTCCGCAATACCTACCGTAGTCTCATGAACCTGTATACTTCTTACCCTGGACTCTATCTTATGCGGATAAATCATTATCTTATCGCCTTCTTTGATTGTTCCGGAAATTAAAGTACCAGTAACAATAGTTCCAAACCCTTGTATACTGAAAACTCTATCTATAGGAAGTCTCATTGGCTTATGAACATCTTTAGGTTCTACCTCTTCTGTGAGAAAATCAATTTCATTTACCAATCTATCCAAGCCTTCTCTCGTTGTAGAAGAAACCGGTATAATAGGTGCATTCTCTAAAAAAGTTCCCGAAACATCTTCTTTTACCTGTTCAATAACTATCTCAAGCCATTCATCATCTACCATGTCTTTTTTTGTAAGAACAATTATTCCCTTTTTTATTTTCAACAGTGACAATATATTCAAATGTTCCTTTGTCTGAGGCATAACACCTTCGTCAGCTGCAACAACAAGCATTACTAAATCTATACCACCGATGCCTGCCAACATATTTTTGATAAACCTCTCATGGCCCGGTACATCTATAATTCCTGCTCTTCTTCCACTAGGCAGATCGAAATAAGTAAAGCCCAACTCAATGGAAATGCCTCTTTCCCTTTCTTCTTTAAGCCTGTCTGTATTCCTGCCTGTTAAAGCTCCTATAAGTGTTGTTTTTCCATGATCTATATGTCCAGCAGTACCAATAATCACATGTTTCAAATCAGAAACCTCACTTTCGATCGACTTATTCTAAAGCTTTAATAAGTGCTTCTTCTATTATGTCAAACTCATCTTCCCAGATTGTCCTCATATCTATTAAAATTCTATCTTTAGATATTCGAGTAATTATAGGCGTTTCATTGCTTCTCAGCTTATTTTCCAGTTGATTAACGGAAATTCTATCCGATGATATGCTAATTACGATAGTAGGCATCTTGTGCATTGGCATAGAACCTCCTCCTACCTCCGAATAATCATCACATAGCAACATTGAACATTTATCCTCTAAGGAATGCATCAATTTGTTATATAACTTTTCTGCTCTCTTTCTTATTTCTTCTTTATCTTCTGTGAGCATTCTTAATACAGGTATTTCTTTTATAGCTCTTTGCTCATCCAAATAAAGCTTTAAGGTTCCTTCCAATGCTGCAAGGGTCATCTTATCAATTCTAAATGCTCTAGTTAGAGGATTTTTCTTCATTTCGTCTATATATTTTCTTTTACCAACAATTATACCTGCTTGAGGTCCTCCAAGCATCTTATCTCCACTAAAGGTTACTACATCCATACCGGAAGCAATTGCTTCCTGAACTGTAGGCTCATAGGGCAGTCCATATTTTGATAAATCTATAAGCATACCGCTTCCCAAATCTTCAATAACCGGTATACCTTTCTTTCTCCCTAAATCTACTAACTCGTCAGATTTAACTTCTTCTGTAAATCCTATTATCCTATAATTGCTTGTATGTACCTTCATCAATGCCTTGGTATTATCACCTATTGCTTTTTCATAATCCCACAAGTGAGTCTTGTTGGTAGTTCCCACCTCAACTAGCTTCGCACCACTTTGAGCCATAACATCTGGAACTCTGAAAGAACCTCCGATTTCAACAAGCTGTCCTCTCGACACTATTACTTCACCATCTTTTGCCATGGTGCTGAGAACAAGCATAACAGCTGCTGCATTGTTATTTACAACCATTGCAGCTTCAGCTTTAGTCAAATAACATAGTATTTCCTCAACATGGTCGTACCTGGATCCCCTTGAGCCTTTAGCAAGATCCATTTCTAGATTTGAATATCTGGATGAAATCTTTACAAGGTTATCAATTACAGCAGGACTAATACAAGCTCTACCTAAATTTGTATGAAGAACTACTCCGGTTCCATTTATAACATTCTTCAAATTGTTGCCGCTTTTATCCTTAACATAGGCGATAATTCCATCTATTATAGAATTATGACTTAATACAAGCTTATGGACATCCTCAGCTTGCAAAATACTTTCTCTGTACTTTTTCAGGTATTCTCTGATGGAATCCACTAGTACAGTTCTAGGGTATATATCTAATAGCTTTGTTATATGCTCATTATTTAATAACTCATCAACAGAAGGTATACTGCTAAGAAGTGCTTTTTTATCAGACATATTCATCCTCCATTTTTAAATTACTTCTAAAGGTTTTTTACCTTTATTTTTAACTTTTCCGATTATGCTGAAAGGAGTTTTGTTCTTTTCTCTCAGTAAGCTAAGTAATTCTTCAGCTTTGCCCTCACTGACGGAAATCATCAATCCTCCTGAGGTTTGAGGGTCAAATAATATATCTTTTATTTCCTGCTTTACGTTATTGATAAAAACCACTTTATCCCCTATATGTTCTTGATTCCTGTATGCACCTCCGGGGATTATACCCATTTTCGCAAGTTCAATGCTTTCCTGTACAACAGGTATATAATCGGACCATATTTCAATTGTTACATCGCTTCCTTCTGCCATCTCCAACGCATGACCTAATAATCCAAAACCTGTAATATCTGTGCAGCTGTTTACTCCCACAGCTTGCATTGCTTCACAAGCATCCTTGTTCAGATACGACATAATATTTATAGCCTTTTCTATTATTTCTTTTTCAACCAAATCTGCCTTTATTGCCGTGTTTAGTATCCCAATTCCTAAAGGTTTCGTAAGTATCAATACATCTCCAGGTTTTGCATTAGAATTTGTAACAACTTTATCTGGATGAACAATACCCATAACTGACAATCCATATTTAGGCTCATTATCCTCTACACTATGTCCTCCCGCTACCACTGCACCTGCCTCAAGAATTTTATCTGCACCGCCTTTAAGAATCTGCCCCAGTATATCCACCGAAAGGCAATTGGGAAAACATACAATATTCATAGCTGTTAAGGGCCTACCTCCCATGGCATACACATCACTTAAAGAGTTGGCAGCCGCCACTTGGCCGTACTTATAAGGATCATCTACAACGGGCGTAAAAAAATCCATTGTAAGTATTATACCAGTATCATCATTTATTTTATAAACAGCTGCATCATCTGATGTATCCAGACCAACTATTAAATTATCATCATTAAACTTTGGTAAATGGCGCAAAACTTGTGCCAAGGTCTCTGGACCTATTTTGGCCGCTCAACCTGAGCTATGTGTCATCTGCGTAAGCCTTTTATCTTTTATATCCATTTTATCATCCCCTTCATCAGCAACGATTGCTTCTGTTATTCTAACACAACTATTTTACCTTTATCAAATCCTTAATAGCTTCGTATCTCTTTGCTCCTATTCCTGAAACATTTTTTATATCCTCTATGCTTTTAAAAGGACCATTTGCTTCCCTATATTCTATAATCCGTTTTGCATAGGCTTCTCCAATTCCCGGTAAGCTGTCAAGTTCATCTATACCTGCAGTATTTATATTTATCTTTCCGTCATTGAAACTACTGTTTACGCTCGTTTTTCCATTGCCTGATAAAATTTCTGCCTTTTCAATATTCTCCCCAATTCTTGGTATATATACCTTCTCTTCATCCGATAGTTTTTTAGATAAATTAACTGCATCAAGATCTGCATCAACAAGAGCTCCTCCTACATAATTAAGAGCTTCTCCCAGTCTAGTGCCTTCTTTAATCCATATAAATCCTGGATTTTTAACTGCTCCACTAATATGAACCCCTATTAGTTCTGATTCCTGTTGAGTTCTCTTGATCTCATCTTCATCTTTTTTTGCGTCTTCATATTCATTACTTTCCAAAGATATCTCAGTAGGTTTATGAGAGTTAATATACACGTTCCCTATGAGAGCTAAAGCTAGAATAATTATAATGCAAATAAGCACTTTTTCTTTTTTGCTATACATAATTATCCACACCCCTCATTTTTGATACTACTTAGTTCTACATTCGATAAATTATTCCTTGTTTTTCACATATTCTTTATTTATTTAATGTTTTTTTAAACTTTTTTTGATATACTATTCTATGAATATTTGAATTGGAGGTAGAAATGAAGAAAAGAATCATAATTTTGACAGCAGTTTTAGTCTTTATATGCAGCTTTAGCACTACATGGGCAGAACCAAATATTACATCTCCTTCAGCTATTCTCATGGATGCAAAGACAGGACGGATCTTATATGAAAAAGAAAGTGAAGTACAAAGATTCCCTGCTAGCACCACAAAAATTATGACTGCCATACTATGTATAGAGCAAGGGAATTTAAATGATATTGTCACCATAGGCACTAACCCTCCTCTCATTGAAAAAGGAAGCAGTCAAATTTATCTTATTCCCGGTGAGCAGTTAACTTTAGAACAGCTCCTCTATGCAATGATGCTAGAATCTGCAAATGATGCTGCAGTAGCTATTGCGGAACATATATCAGGTTCGGTGGAAGAGTTTGCAAAGCTCATGAATAAGAGAGCTAGAGAATTAGGTGCACTAAATACGAACTTTGTAAATCCAAATGGTCTTCATGACGATACTCATGTTACTACTGCAAAAGATATGGCACTTATTGCCAAACATGCAATGACTTTACCTAAATTCAGAGAGGTTGTAAGTACACTAAAATATACTATTCCAGCGACCAATAAGCAACCTGAAAGAAATTACATAACAAACACAAACAAACTTCTATGGCAGACTTATAAAAAATACAGCTATGAATATGCAATCGGCATAAAGACGGGATATACAACAAAAGCAAAACATAATCTGGTAGCTGGAGCCCTAAAGGATGGAATGGAGCTCATATCTGTTGTAATGAATGAAAACAGCACAAACAGTGATGCTAATATGTACACAAACACCATTGCCCTCTTTGAGTATGGCTTTAATAATTTTACAAGCAGAAAGCTGTTAACAAAGGATCAGATAGTAACTACTATAACCATTCCTGATTCTGATGAGAAACTGAATCTTTTGGCTGCTGAAGACTTTTACTTTACTATGTCAGAAAATGAAACCTCAAAAATCGAAAGTAATATTACGCTATTGGACAATATCAGCAAACCTATAAGCAAAGGCCAGGTACTAGGTTATATAAGCTATTCCATAGATGGGGAAGAAATTTATAAGGTGAATTTGCTGTCAGCAGAAGAACTGTTATTGCCTGAAAAAAAATCTGTACCTGTTTTAAAATGGTTTTTTCGACTATTTATAGCTTATATTGTTTGGAGGACCATTGTAGTTACTAGCCGCTATATCAGAAAAAAAAAGAAGAAAAAAAAGAAAACAAGCTCCTGTACTCTTTATGGATAGAAAAAGAGGCCGATTCTGGTAATAGGCCTCTTTTTCTATATATTATTCAATATATGCTATTACTTCAATCTCTACCTGCACATCCAATGGAAGCCTTGCAGCTTCTATGCAGGATCTGGCAGGTTGATTTTTTGTAAAATACTGAGCATATATCTCATTGATCTTACTAAAGTTATTCATATCTTTGATAAATACTGTAGTTTTAAGTACATTATCTAGATTAGTACCTGCAGCTTCAAGTATTGCTTTAACATTTTCCAAACATTGTCTAGCTTGAGCTTGAATATCCCCCTCAGCTATCTTTCCTGTTTCAGGATTCAAAGGTGTTTGACCTGAAACAAACAAAAGATTTCCACATCTTATTCCTTGTGAATAGGGACCTATGGCTGCTGGAGCCTTAGTTGTGCTAATTACTTCTTTAACCATTTTCATACCTCCTAAAATTATGCATTTACTCTTATTTCATCCAAGTAGTTATAAATTGTGTACCTGGAAACACATAGCACTTTTGCAACATAGTCTACTGCTCCTTTTATCAAGAATACACCTTTCTCTTCCAAAGCTTCAACTATGCTTACTTTATCTTCCTTTGACATAAAAGCAACAGGCTTCCCGAAGTTCTCCAGTGTCTTATCTACAATATTGCTTAGAACTTCATTTATTGTACTTCCGAAACTATCTTCCTGACTCTCAACGGAAGAATCTTGAGAAGCAATTTCAAACATATCGTTTAGGATATTCTTCACTACAGTGATTTCAGATACGTCAATATTTATGCATAAGAAACCTATTAGCTCTCCATTTTCATCTTTTATATACATAAGGGAAGACTTAAGTATTCTACCATCTGATGTCTTTTTCATATAATTAATTTTAGGTTTATCGAATTGTCCCCTTTTAAGCGTTGATAGCCCATATTCACTCATTGGACCTCCTACCTGACGGCCTGTAACATGAGAATTAGCTATAGCAACTATTGAACTTTGAGGATTTTTTATATCATGCAAAACCACTTCACAATTTTTACCAAAAGTCTCTGCTAAACCTTCTACTATAGGAATGAATGTTTCCAATAAAGGATGTACTTTATTTTTCAAAGTTTACCCTCCCCACATACACATGTCTACTTTATATTGTATCACAATTAAAATCTCACTTCCATCATGGATGTGAGATTTTAATATAATCATTCAACAGTAATAGTTTTTGCATCTACCCAGAGCCTTTCCAGGTTATAAAAATTCCTTTCCTCTTCATAGAAGATATGAACAACTACATCATAATAATCCAATAGTATCCATCTGCCACTTCTAAATCCTTCTTTATGATGCAGTTGATAACCTTCTTTATCCATATTCTCTTCTACGTTATCACAAAGAGATTGAACATGCGTAGTGGAAGTACCTGTTGCAATAACAAAATAGTCACTTAAAGTAGAAAGTTCCCTAATATCGAGGACCTTTATGTCCTTTGCCTTTTTATCCTGTAATGTTTGTACGATTCTGTCAACCTTTAGCTTAGATATTTCCTGCAAAAATACCCCTCCAGTATATTGATTGTATTCATTTCCTGCTAACAACATCTGACTCTTGGTCATCTATGCTATCAATATTCTCTCCTGCACTTTTTTGGATGCCAATGGCACTGCATACTTCTTCATTAAACTGCTTTAACCCATCCTCATCATAGATAAAATAAGAAATATTATTAATATATTTTGCATCTCCAGGTAGAGTATACATCTTTATATTCTCTACATCAATATCCTTCAATCTTAATGCATAAGAAGCTAACTCAGACTGATCCATATTAGTCTTTAAATATTTGCTGGCAGTATCCAGTATTGAAAAAGCCTTAGGTAACATTTTGGGACTGGTCATATGCTCTATCAAGGCTTTAGCAAACTGTTGCTGAACAGGTATTCTATCCAAATCTCCATTTGCATAGGTTGCCCTATATCTTACAAAATGCACTGCATTCTTTCCATTTAGAACCTGTTCGCCTTTTTTAATATTTATATGAAGATTCTGAGTGGGATCATCATACTTCATATTTATAGGTACATTAACTTTCACTCCGCCCATTACATCGATTATCTTTTCAGCACCTTTAAAATCCATCGTAAAATAATAATGAATGGGTATATCTAGAAGTTTGCCTACAGTATCCATAGCCAGTAAGGCTCCCTCTTTTTTGCTCACTGCATGATTAATTTTGTCATAACCATAATTTTCAATATAAACCCTGGTGTCCCTAGGAATAGAAATAATAGCTGCTTTATTATTATCTTTATTAAATCTCACCACCATCATAAGATCTGATCTGGCATCATCTATGCCCATAACAAGAAAATTCACTATTGAATCATCTTTAGCACTTGGTGGTTGAAGATCAGGATTGTCTTCTATTATTTGAGCTAGTTCAGACTCATTATGCTTAAACTTGCCAAGATAATAATAAGTTGAACCTCCTATAATCAAAGCAAAAACCAGAAACGAAACAGTAAAAATTATTAAAAATCTCTTCATGATAACACTCCATTCATCATAGTGTTGTGTTTTTTATTAAAAAGTTTCTTGCATCGACTGTATCATGATGAAGCAGTCCTTTTCTATCAATAATATATTTAATTGTTAAGTCAAAAGCAAATAGCAAGGCTTTGTCTATGTCTTGATAAACTAAATCCCTTATATTATCAATACCATCAAATTTTCTTGAAGGTTCTATATAATCAGCAATAAAAACAATTTTCTCCATGAGAGTCATATTTTCTTTTCCTGTAACATGATATCTTACTGAAGAAAGTACCTCTACATCATCTATACCAAATATAGATCTTGCTATATAAACAGAACCTGGTCCATGCAGAATTTCAGGTATATTATAGCTTTCTTCGTCTACCGGGAAACCGCAATTCTGAGCATAATTGACTAAATCCTCATAACTTTCTTCCTTGCTGCAGTCGTGAATTAAACCTGCCAACCTCGCTTTACTTTCATCTACATCATAATGCTCTGCGATAGATGCAGCAATATCAGCTACATTTAAAGAATGGATGTACCTTTTTTTTGATAAATGCTCTTTTAAGTACTTATCTATAAAATTCAATCCCACCATAGCAAACTCCACTACTTCACATACAAACCGTTCTTTCTTATATAATGCTCCACAGACTCAGGCAATAAATACCTTATAGTCTTATTGTTTTTTATCCTATTTCTAATATCTGTAGATGAAATTGCTAAAGAAGGTACTTCAATACTATATATCTCCTTACCGTATTTAGACTTGATTTCTTCAAGCTTTTGTTCCATTTCATATCCATAAAAACCCGGTCTCGTGGCAGCTACAAACTGACACATTCCCAATAACTCCTCTACATTGTGCCATGTAAGTATTTCTAAAATGGCATCGGCACCTGTAATAAAATAGATTTCTGCATCATCGCCATGTATTTTTCGTAGTTCCCTTATTGTATCAACGGTATATGTGATACCGCTTCTTTCTATCTCCAAACGAGAAACTTCGAAATAAGGGTTTGTTATCGTAGCCAAAACTGTCATTAAATATCTGTGATACGCATCTGTAGTAAGTCTATTCATTTTATGAGGAGGATTTTTAGTTGGCATAAAAAGAACCTTTTCCAACTGAAACTTATCTCTTACTGCCTCAGCTGTTACCAAATGTCCGTAATGTATTGGATCAAAAGTACCTCCCATAACCGCCAGTCTTTTATATATATTTACTCTATCGTTTTTATCCATCTTCTTTTGTACCTCATTCTATTATTATACTGCATTCATTATCATGCAGATGTAAATATTATACACCATTATTTTTTTGCAAGCAATTAAAAACCGCAAATTATTGCAAATACTGATCATTAGCTTTTTATCATCTTCATATAATATATGAAGATGAGCTTTTGAAAAAAATTCTATACACTTTGTTAACTTTTTAACTTTATCATAGTATAGACATTATCCCCTTTAAAAAATTTTATCTTAGAATTATTACATCACAAAACATAAAAAGGTAGCCTTTCGACTACCTGTCTATAATCCCACAACCCGTTTCAGTAATATCTTCAAATACTCCAAATTAACAGGCTCTTTGCCTTCAAGTACATTTGTCCAATACTGAGTTGCTGTTATATATCCCTTTTGCCTCAATCTATCCACGATAACTAAAATCTCTTGCTTATGTTCTTCATATACAATATAAGGACATTTACACCATCCAGTCCATGGTGTTGCTCCGGTTCCTTTCAAAGGTGTTTTCACCACCCCGTATTTCGTTCCTTTTGCTTCGATTACCCATCCACCACCTATATATACACCTATATGCCCTGATTTGTATACCAAAATTCCCGGAATCTCTGGCAAGTTATTAATTTGACCTTTTTCTTTTGCAGCATTTACCATACCGCCTACATTTACATCTGTCTTTGAATCATATTTTATACCGTTACCGGTATCCCAAATATATGCTTTTATTAGGCCAATACAATCCACAGTTTTTTTCCCAAGCCAATTTTTTCTGATGAAACTTTCATACTGTCCTACTTCTTTAGGATACTGCTTCAACTTTTGCTTAAGTAATGTTTCATTGAGTGTCAGACCGAATGTCCCCCATACATAACCCCATTTCTCTTTCAATGCTTTTTGAGCATACTCTACAAGACCTTTATTAGTTTTCATTCATTCATCACTTCGCCCTTAATAAACATATTTTACTATACTTAATTCATATACCTATACTTCTCTGCCTAATATAGAATATTAGAACATATGCTGTAATAGTTCCTATGAATGATGGGAATTCTTTATGACTCCTCTTAAAACATTTAATCCAATATTTTGTAAAATTCCATGAACATAAAATATAATTTATTTTCATAAAGGAAATTTAAATTTCAATCATGCTTATACCATCAATTGAGGTAATTGCCTTAATTATATCCTCAGGTTTTAAGTCTTTTGTTCCTTTCAATACCAGCTTTATTATCACATTGTACTCATCTATTGGTTCAATAGAAATGTTCTTTATAGCAACATTGAGTTTCCCCAATTCAATGCCAATTTTACCTAATTGCCCAGGCTTATCCACAGACTTTATGATTAAATGAAGATATTGTCTTTTTTTATTTATAACTACTTCTATTTTATTCAATGTAATCAAGGATAGCAGTACAAAAATAGTAGCACATATTGCTCCAGAATAGAATCCAAGCCCACACACCAAGCCTATGCAAGCTACTGACCAAAGACTGGCTGCAGTTGTAAGGCCCCTTATGGTTGCACCCTCTTTGAGTATTGTACCGGCCCCTAAAAAGCCTATTCCACTTATGACTTGTGCACCTAATCTCATTGGATCCATATTAGCTTGATATTTAAGCAATTCAAATGCATACAAGTTTCCTATCATAACTAGTGAAGAAGCTACACTCACTAATATATGAGTTCTAAAACCTGCGGGACGATTTGAGGTTTCTCTTTCTAAACCGACCAATCCAGCTAATACCGCTGCTGTACCAAGTCTTAATAATACATCCAATAAACCAGTCATAAACATCACTCCTGTTATATCACTCACTTGAGGCCTTATTGCCTAAAATTCATTGATTCTAAAGTTCATGTATCAAATAAGCCTCACTAAATTATACGTAAATACCTAATTTTTGAAAGCTTGTTACATGTAATGTTTATTATGTAAAATAAATATAGTTCATATTATGATATAATACTAATGTAAATAATAAAAAGTATTGGAGATGATGGTATGAATAATGAAGCCATAGAAAAATACTCAATACATAATGGAGACATCATAAATAATGAATCTCAAGCTGTTTATGAAAACTCCCATTATAAAATAGTTTACGAAGTAATACGTGTTATAGATGGTATACCTTTATTTTTGGAAGATCATATGTCCAGATTGTTAAAGTCATCAGAAATGATTGATATTAATATATCACACTTGATTGATAAAATTCAATCGGATATAAAGAAGGTTATACTTATAAACCATAGCCCTCTTAAGAACTTGAAAATAATAGTATATAAAGATTACAATAATACCATCAACTATTCAATCTTCTTTATCAAAAGCAGCTATCCAAATCCGGATCTTTATGTGACTGGTATCAATACAATATTATTTAAAGCCTTAAGGGAAAACCCTAATGCAAAGGTACAGAATTCTCAATTACGAGAAAAAATCAATAAAGAACTTCTCAAAAATGATGCTTATGAAGCACTTTTGGTTAATGAACAAGGTTATATAACTGAGGGCAGTAAATCAAATGTGTTTTTTACCAAAGACAAGACTCTATACACTTCCCAAAAACAAGATGTGCTTCTAGGTGTAACTCGCACTCATGTAATTGAGTTAGCCAATGAACTAGGTATAAAAGTTATTGAAGAACCAATACACAAGTCATTTTTAAACCTTTGTGATGGTTTATTCATAACAGGAACTTCTCCAAAAGTACTGCCCGTTTGCAAAGTAGACGACATGACATTCAATTCTTCAAAAGATGAAACAATACAGAAGTTAATGAAGGCTTATGATTTAAGAATCAAAGAGTATGTAAACAGCTATAAATCATAAAGCGAGGGTTTCATTCCCTCGCTTTATGATTTATTTACGCATTTACATTTTTCCTTGCTGCCTTATTTTCACTTGCAAAAAACTCTTTAGTAAGCTTGATTATGACACCACTTAGACCTAGAACACCTATTAAGTTAGGAATTGCCATCAAACCATTCAATGTATCTGCCAAGTCCCATAGGGTATTCAATCCGCCTATAGCACCTATAACAATAAATGGTATCCATATGATCCTGTATAGTTTGTTAATCTTAGGTCCGAATAGATATTCTGCGCAACGTTCTCCATAATATGCCCAGCCTAGTATGGTAGAAAATGCAAATAGCAATATACCTATTGATACTATATATCCTCCAGGTCCCGGAAGACCTTCATTAAATGCCAATGTTGTCAATTCTGATCCAGTTGCTCCACTATTCCATACACCTGACATTATAATTGAAAGGGCAGTCAATGAGCAAATAACTATTGTATCAACAAATACTTCGAATACTCCCCATAAACCTTGACGAACAGGATGGTCAGTAGTTGCTGCAGCATGAGCTATTGGAGCGCTACCAAGGCCTGCTTCATTGGAAAATACTCCACGAGCAATACCTTTTGTCATAGCAATCTTCATAGTAGAACCTGCAAAACCACCTATAGCTGCAGTACCAGTAAAGGCGCTCCCAAATATCAATCCAAAGGCTTCTCCTATATGAGATATATTAACAATAATTATATATAGAGCACCAAGAATGTAGAATGCAGCCATGAAAGGCACTAATTTTTCTGTAACTTGACCTATTCTTTTTATGCCTCCAATTATAACTATAGCTGATAATACTGCCAATACAATTCCTGTAACTAATTTGCTAATTCCAAAGCTTACTTCCAGAGATGCAGCAACAGAATTAGACTGAACCATGTTGCCTATACCAAAGGCTGCCAAAGCTCCAAATGCAGCAAATATATAAGCTAACCATTTCATCTTCAGGCCCTTTTCAATATAATACATGGGTCCTCCTACATAACGGCCATCAGGAGTTTTTTCCCTGTATTGAATAGAAAGTACAACTTCACCGAACTTAGTAGTCATTCCAAATAAAGCTGAAATCCACATCCAGAATACTGCGCCAGGTCCTCCAACAGCTATAGCTGTAGCAACTCCGGCGATGTTGCCTGTTCCTACCGTTGCAGCCAACGCCGTTGCAACAGCCTGGAATGCTGTAATTTCACCTTCGCCTTTTCCTTCTTTTGAGAACATCTTGAATAAGGTGTTCTTCAAAATGTAGCCCAACTTGCCAATAGACATAAAATTAGTGCGTAAAGTTAAATAGATGCCTGTACCTACTAATAATACCAACATAGGTGTGCCCCAAACAAAACCGTTAATAATACCGTTGATTTCCATCAACTTATCCATATAACCCCTCCTATTACTTGCTATTCATATTATATACACCCAACATACACTGAAATTAATTATATTGATTTTGGGTCATATAATATTTATTTACATTTTATCAATAACTCTGAATAAATACAACTAAAATTATTCATTTATCTTACTATTCTCATAATTGTTAATAATTTGACAACAATTGAGATAATTTTCCAAACTATAAAACCTCCTTCGCTTAAGTAATTTCCATAATTTTCCTTTCGGTATTTAAAATTTATTCCTCTAAGCTTTATTTATCAGTAGCAGTATTTTTTTTGCAACATATAATGTTATTAACATTGTACCAGAGGTGTGTGTTATGTCTTACGACATTCGTGAACTTTTTGCTAGAGTTATAAAATGTGAAGCTGGTGGCGAAGGTGACAATGGCATGAAGGCTGTTGCCACTGTAGTCATGAACAGAGTTCATGTACCTAATGGCGAATATTTCAGAATTGGTCAGGGCGATTTAAGAAGAATACTAAATCAGCCTGGTCAGTTTGATTGCATGACATCTGTTATTGGCGGAAGACCTAACCCCCAGAATATATGGTCAAACCCTCCAGAAGAGATTCATTATTCAGTGGCAGATTGGGCATTATCAGGGAATAAAATACTAGGAGCAGCATGGAGCCTTTGGTATTTTAATCCTTTTCAACCTACATGCCCTCAAATATTTCCCAGAAATGGAACTGGATCCTTTGCCACCAGAATTCAGCAGCATTGCTTCTATAACCCTACCCAATTATATTACTTAACTTGATTTGAAAGGAGTGTAAAAATGAGCTGTATGGATAGTTATAGAATTAACAATATTCCTGTTGTCCCACTACAACAAATGGGAGGAACAGCTTATCCATATGGATCCTTTGGCAACCAAATGATGCAAAATCAAACGCCTTCCACTACTCAATCTATGCCACAGATGCCGCAAACGAGCCAAATACCTCAAGGCGCTCAAATGACACAAGTACCAACTGTACCTCAAATGCCTATGATGTCTCAAGATACCCAAATACCTCAGACTCCGCAAATTCCTTTACAAGAAATGCCTCAATCAGAAACACCTCTTGGAGTTATGGATATAGAGTTTACCCAAGGCTACTTGAGAAGCCAAATAGGTTCTAAAGTAAAGGTTGAATTCTTAATAGGAACAAATATGTTGATAGATAGGGAAGGTTTGTTGGTGGATGTTGGTGTCAGCTATATCATCATCAATGAAACGGAAACCGATGACCTACTTTTATGTGATATTTATTCCATTAAGTTTGTAAGGTTTTATAGATAATAAAGCCTGACAAAGGAGATGTTGAAATGAAATCATATTTGATTAGCTATGATATTAACAGAAACAACAAAAATATTTATGATCTTCATAAAGTAATAAAGGACTGTTCATATGAAGATACTTGGGTTCAATGCTTCCATAATCTATGGATAATCAAATCCGAACATGACATAAACAGAATATATGAATCAATTAAAGATGTTCTTGATGCCAACGATTGCTTCTTAGTGGTTGAAATAACTAATAACTGCGATGGATGGCTTGAAACAAATATTTGGGATTACATTAATAACACCGTGTTTAAATAATAAGTTTGCTTCTCAAAGTAAAATCAGCCTTGATTTCATATTTCAAGGCTGATTTTGTACATGGCTCTTTAGTTCACATCTGAAAACTGAGCATTATATAGTCTTGCATAGACGCCATTGTTATTCAACAATTCTTGATGATTTCCTTTTTCAGCAATACCTTCATCGGTCAAAACCAGTATTGTCTTTGCGTTTTTTATTGTAGAAAGCCTATGAGCAATAACAAATGTTGTTCTATTCTGCGAAAGCTTTTCCAAGGACTCTTGAACAATCTTCTCGCTTTCATTATCCAATGCGGAAGTAGCTTCATCCAAAATCAATACCGGTGGATTCTTTAAAAATACCCTAGCAATACTGATCCTCTGTTTCTGCCCTCCAGAAAGCTTTACTCCTCTTTCTCCCACATAAGTATCATATCCATTTTCCAGCTCCATTATAAAATCATGGGCATTAGCTTTTTTTGCAGCTTCTATTACTTCTTCTTCTGTCGCATCTGGTTTCCCATATCTTATGTTTTCCATTACCGTTCCGGCAAAGAGATATACATCTTGCTGCACAATTCCAATATTCTTTCTCAGGGATCTCAGTTTTATATCCCTTATATCAATATCGTCAAGCAATATCTGTCCTTGTGTCACTTCATAAAATCTAGGAATAAGACTACATATGGTTGATTTTCCCCCACCAGATGGTCCAACTAATGCCACTGTCTCCCCGGGGTTCACATTTAGATTTATGTTCTCCAGTACATAACGACTATCGTCATACTTAAAGGACACATTTTTAAAAGTAATCTTTCCTTTTACTTTCTTCAATTCTATGCTGTCTTTTTTATCCACAATATCCGGTTCTGTATCCAATATATCAAGGAATCTTTCAAAGCCTGTCATACCCTTTTGAAACTGTTCTGTAAAGTTTATCAATGTTCTGATAGGATTTAACAAGGTATTAATATACAACAAAAAAGTAACTAAATCTGTAGGCCTTACAGTGCCGGTTTTCATCAATAAAGCACCTGATATTACAGTAATGACATAAATTATTCCTTGAAACAATGCGACACCACTGAAAAACTTGCCCATATATCCATAACTTTCTTCTTTTGTATGTAAAAACTCTTTATTTCCTTTGTTAAATTTATTTATCTCTATTACTTCGTTTGAAAAGGACTTAACTACCCTTACACCGGCTATACTGTCCTCCAACTGTGAGTTAACATCTGCAATTTTTTGCCTGTTTTTCATAAAAACTGATCTCATTTTTTTATTATATACATAACCAAAATAAGTCATAGGTGGGATAAAAGCAAATACAATCAACGTCAACTTCCAATCCACATTAAGCAATATGAGAAAAGAACCAACTATCTTTACAAAAGATATAAATAATTCTTCAGGACCATGATGAGCAAGTTCAGAAATGTCGAACAGGTCATTTACGATTCTTGACATAAGTTGGCCTGTCTTGTTGTTGTCATAAAACGAAAAAGATAATTTCTGGAGATGATTAAATATATCATTTCTCATATCATATTCCATTCTTGCTCCCATAATATGTCCCCAAGCATTAACATAATAATTGCATCCATACTGCACAAAATAAAGTACCAACAATCCTATACCAATTCTAATTATAAGTCCAACTGAAGCTCCTCCTCCTGTTATTGCTTCATCCAATAGAAAAGAAACTATAACAGGAAACACAAGATCTACACCAGCAGCAGTAAAAGCACAAAGCATATCAAGTATAAAAAGCTTTTTATATGGTCTATAATAACTTATAAATCTCTTTAATTTGCCCATGGTCTTCCTCCTATTTCATATTGTATGAAAAATAACAAACATTATATATGATATCATATAATAAAAAATCTTTATAGTACAATAGTAGTTCTTATATGCTTGCATATTGCATTAATATCAAAAACTGCATATAATATAATATATACCCTATACCTGTATATAGTAATAATCCATGGAGTGAGAGTTATGAAAATTTCAGTTGCAGAAAATGCAAAAATGAAATTATTAAAAGATAGTAATAGTAATTATAGAATAGTTATAAAAGGTTTTGGCTGATCAGGCCCTGAATTCGAGTTGGTTCCGGGTGAACCGCAAGAAGGTGATGAAACATATACTGTAGATGGTATTAACTTTTCTATAGAAAAAGAGTTCATCGACTTGATACCAGGTTTTCAAATAGAATACAATGATGACCTGAGCCAGAATGGTTATGTAGTTTATGTGGATGGTGCAAGCAGAAGCTGCTAGATAGCAGCTTCTTTCCATGCCAGCATTAAAGCTCCATAAACAGGTTCTTTTTCTCCTAAGCTTACATGGATTTCAGGCGAGTTTTGTTTCAGTTGGTCAATCAATATGTTTCTTACCACTTCCGATTTTGTTAGAACACTTCCTGACAATGCTAATTTAAAGCTTTCTAAATTCATTTTCCTTTTTAATGCATAAACCATGTTACAAAGTTGATATGCTGCATTTTTTACAATATTTTCAGCCGCTTTATCACTTTTTGCCATATCCATCACTACAGGAGCAAGTTCTCCAATATGCTGTTTCTGAGTTCTGGGATCATATATGTATGTCATTAGTTCTTCCAAAGTTTTAACTTTCAGTTTTTCCATTATAGCTTCAGTAAGCATGGTGTATGGTATAATGCCATCCATGCTTCTAACTATCGTATTGAGAGCATCTCTGGCTATGGAATAGCCACTTCCTTCATCTCCAATAATATGACCCCAGCCACCAACTCGAACATGAGTCCCATCTTTTTTTATTCCGTATGCAATTGAGCCTGTACCGCTTATGATAACTGCTCCCTCCGCTTTTCCATTTGCTCCTACAAGAGCGACAAAAGCATCATTATATAATAACAGTTTATTACTATATCCCAATTCATTCATCATCTCTTTGTAAATCATTTCATCCATTTTATTGTTTATACCGGCACAACCCATGCATATACATTCTATATCCTCATGTTTTATTTTCAACTCATTTTTACAATAGGCCAGCAAACTACCAAAACTTTCCTTGACCTTTTCAATTCCCACGGACTGATAATTAACAGGACCACTTTTAGCGGTTCCTATAACTCTTTTATTGCTATCACCTATCAAAGCTTTCAGATTTGTGCCACCACCATCTATTCCTATGTATATCTTCATATACCATACCCCCGATTACTATACAAAAAGCATGATTTTCCTTGATGAAATCTTTCTCTATATACTATATCATAATATTAGAATAATTGTTTGATTTCATTAGATTTACAGATATAATAAAAATATACAGGCATTTTGGTTTTGAGGGGGACACAAACTAAAATGAATTTAGAAAAATCATGTATAGATAGCATATCCATCTATACTGAAAAGCTAAGGCAAGCTTATGAAATAATAGAAAAAACCTCCATAGTTATTTTTGAATGGTCAATTGGACCCGGTATTCCAGTTAAATATGTATCAGAAAACATATCTAACTACGGATACACATCAGATGAATTTTATAGCGGCAAAATTGACTACTGGGATTTCGTCCATAAGGATGATGTGGAAAAGACTATGAATGCTATATACGAAAAAAGGGCTTCCAAAGAAAAGGAATTCAAACACACCTATAGAGTGGTTTGCAAAGATGGTTCCATAAGATGGGTAGAAGAATGGACTCTGTGGGAAAGGGATTCCTATGGAAATCCTATAGCGGAAAAAGGCATAATAAGAGATATAACTGAGCAAAAAGAAACAGCAGAAAAGCTTAGACAAAGTGAAGAAAGATATAGAAAACTTTTTGAAAATGCATGTGCCCTCATATGTACCTTTGATGGAAAAGGAAGATTTACCTCAATTAATAATGCTTGTGCTGATATAACCGGATATTCAAAATCCGAATTAATGAACATGAGTATTTTTGATTTTCTGGTATTGTCAAAGGCTGATGAAAAAGTCTTGAGAAGAAGACTAATAGGTCTCATAAGTAAAATACAGAACAAAAACATAGAACTGACAATCATGAACAAAAATAAAATGAAAATTATTTTAGAAGGTCGCCTTCTACTTATAAACGAAAACTATTCTACTGCAGAAATACAGGCAGTGCTTCAAGATGTAACATCAAAAAAAGAAGCGGAAAACAAAATATATCATTTAAGCTATCACGATAAGCTAACTGACTTATATAACAGGGCTTACTTTGATGAAACATTGGAAAAAATGAGTCAATCGGGTGAATTCCCCTATAGCTTGATAATGGGCGATATGAACGGCCTTAAAAGCACCAATGATTTATATGGCCATAAAACTGGAGATAAACTTATTCAAACAATGGCAGATATTTTAAGAAAGTGCTGCAGAAAATCCGACATAATTGCTAGAATCGGCGGAGATGAGTTTGCAATAATACTTCCAAACTGTTCAGATCAGGAAGCACGCAAGATTTGCAACAGAATAAAAAGAATGTGTGCTTTATATGAAAACGATAAAATTAAACCAGATATTTCACTAGGTTATAGCACAAAGGAGAATTCTGCGAAAACAAATGATGACTTAATACTTGAAGCCGATAGGAAAATGTACTTAGATAAGGCATGTATTATCAGAATATAGTATGTACGAAAGAGGCTTATATACATCAAACTTTTCTACTTGCTTGTACATAAGCCTTTTAATGTTTATTATTTATCAAACTCAACTAATACTACTTCATCTTCTAAAAACCTTGCCATAGCGTATATTGCATCAGATAATCTATTAACATATTTCATAAGAACAGGACTTACAGTTTCTTCTTTGCTTAGTGTTATTATCCTTCTTTCAGCTCTTCTGCATATTGTCCTTGCCATATGCAAAGCACCACTGGCCTTGCTGCTGCCTGGTAATATAAACTTAGGAATATTATTGGCTCTTCCCATGAAATTATCAATGAGTTTCTCTAGATACTCAACATCTTCTTCCTTAACTGGATGTGGAAATTTACTTCCATCCATCGTTGCCAGCTCTCCGGCTACATTAAACAACATTCTTTGGATCTTGTTGATCTCCTCAACTATCTCATCATTATCAACGAAGTTTTTCGCAAAACCCAGAGAACAATTGAGCTCATCTATGGTTCCATAACAGTCAACCCTTATGCTGTCCTTATCAACTCTGGTATTATCATAGAGACTGGTCTTACCTTTATCACCGGTTTTAGTATAGATTTTCATAACAAACCTCCTCATACACAATAATATATTATTCAGCCATGAGCTTTAACGCTTCAATATCCTTTATAATCACTGATGACTTATAGAAATCTAAAACGCCCTCATCTCTCATTTTGCACAGTTCTCTTGATAAAGCCGGTCTAGATACATTTAAATAATCTGCCATTTCATTTCTGTTTAATGACATCATGAAAGACATGGTTCCGATTTTATTATAATGATCCAGCAGCAAACTACTTATCCTTCCTCTAATACTCTTTTTGCTTAGATAATCAAGCTTTTTACTCAGTAGCAGAGCTTTATTTGATACTACTTTAAGCATATTCATAATCAATAATCTATGGCTATTGCACGTAGCTGCACATTGCCCTAGAATTTTATCAGAAGGCAAATACATTACATTACTTGATTCTTGAGCAATAACTGTAGCAGGCCATTGCTTAAGATCGGAAAATGCAGCCATTTCTCCAAACATGTCACCGGCTTCTACAATTGTTATTATAACTCTGTCTCCTACGGAGTTTTCTTTTGTAACTGCTGCACTTCCTGATAACATTATACCTAATCCTTTAAACTCATCTCCAGCTATTTTGATAGGCTCATTTTTTTCATACTTATCTATTTTAGGTTTTATACATTCGAGCATATTATTCAAGTCCTGCTGATTTATTCCATTAAACAATGGACATGCCGAAAGGACATTCAACCATTTTGTGTACATTTTTCATAAACCTCACTTTTGTAACTTTGGTTACCGATTTTATGCTTTGATACTATTATACTTAAACCATCAAGCAAAGTAAATGAAGGAGGAAACATTATGGTAAGAAAAATAATAAAAATAGATGAAGAAAAATGTAACGGCTGCGGTCTATGTATAGATGCATGTCATGAAGGAGCATTAGAATTAGTAAACGGCAAAGCCAAGTTAATATCCGAATCTTATTGTGATGGTTTGGGAGATTGCTTGCCTCAATGTCCAACAGGTGCTATTAAGATTGAAGAAAGAGAAGCCGATAATTATGATGAGGAAGCTGTAAAGGCTCGCATGGAATCAAAAAAGAATCATTCCCATAATACATTGCCATGTGGATGTCCAGGCTCTCATGCCAAAGTTATTGAAAGACCCCATCTAAATGAAGATTCAAATTGCACTTGTCATGATTCAACATCCAAGACTTTAGAATCACAGCTTAGGCAGTGGCCTTGCCAAATAAAGCTGGTTCCAGTTAACGCACCTTATTTCAATAATTCTAATCTCCTAATTGCAGCAGATTGCACGGCTTATGCATATGCTAATATTCATGGTGATTTCATGAAGAACAAAGTTACTTTAATCGGATGTCCCAAATTGGATAATGTGAATTATGCAGATAAGCTTACTGAGATAATCAAGCACAATGATATAAAAAGCATAACAGTATTAAGGATGGAAGTACCATGCTGCTCTGGCTTGGCCAATGCTGTTAAGCAGGCTCTATTTAACAGCGGCAAGATGATTCCCTGGAGAATAGTAGTTATAGGAACAGACGGCAGCATTGTAGAGGAATAGAAAATATTTTGCAAATGAACATAAATAAAAATTAAATTTATAGGAGGTAAAATTATGAGTAACATGTTTTGTTTTCAATGCGAACAGACAGCAGGAGGAAAGGGCTGTACTAAAGTAGGAGTTTGCGGTAAACAGCCTGATGTTGCTTACAAGCAAGATGAATTAATTTGTGCATTGGTTGGATTGGCACGAGCTGTTAATGGCAACAAGCCCTCCGATCATACTGTTGAACTGATGCTTAAAGGCTTATTTACAACAATAACAAATGTTAATTTTAACGCAGAAACAATTGGAAAATTGATCAGTGAAGTAGAAGAAGAAAAAAACAAACTAGGCGGCGCAGATGACTTCTCAGTAAATGCACTGTGGTCCGGCGATTCTGATATTGTATCCCTTCGTTCCACTTTATTGCTCGGAATAAAAGGTATGGCTGCTTACGCTTATCATGCAAGGGTGTCCGGCAAGAGCAATGATGAAGTAAACAACTGGTTCTTCAAAGGAATGAAAGCCTTTGGTGAAAGCCATAGCCTTGAAGAATGGCTGAATCTCCTTATGGAATTCGGAATGATAAATCTTAAATGCATGGAACTACTAGACGAAGCAAACACTTCTGCTTATGGAACCCCTGTGCCTACAAAGGTAACAACAATAATTGAGAAAGGCCCATTTATTGTCGTTTCAGGCCATGATTTGTGCGATCTTAAGCAGTTACTGGAACAGACAGAAGGAAAAGGAATCAATATATATACTCACGGAGAAATGCTTCCTGCTCACGGTTATCCGGAACTGAAGAAATTTCCTCATTTAAAGGGTAACTTTGGAACAGCATGGCAGAACCAGCAAAAAGAATTTTCAGATGTACCCGCTGCTTTCTTATTCACTACAAACTGTCTGATGCCACCAAAACCATCCTATATGGACAGAGTATTCACTACAGAAGTGGTCTCCTATCCTGGACTCGTTCACATAGATGATGTAGACGGCAAGAAGGATTTCACTCCTGTAATTGAAAAAGCGTTGGAGCTTGGCGGATGGCCAGAAGATAAAATAATGACAGGTATAAACGGCGGCACTGAATTGATGACAGGCTTTGGACACGGCACCGTTTTAGGTGTAGCCGATAAGGTTATAGATGCTGTAAAATCAGGAGCCATCAGGCACTTCTTCTTAGTGGGTGGTTGTGATGGCGCTAAGCCTGGAAGAAATTATTATACAGAGTTTGTACAAAAAGCACCAAAGGATACAATTATATTGACACTGGCCTGCGGCAAGTTCCGTTTCAACGACCTTAATATTGGTGAAATAGGTGGATTGCCAAGAATAATGGATATGGGGCAATGTAACGATGCTTATTCTGCAATAAAAGTGGCAATTGCACTATCAAAGGCTTTCGAGTGCGATGTAAATGAACTTCCATTGACCTTAGTATTATCTTGGTATGAACAGAAAGCGGTATGCATTTTGCTGACCTTATTGGCTCTTGGCATAAAGAACATTTACATTGGTCCTTCAGTACCCGCATTCTTCTCACAAAATGTGTTGAATGTATTAGTAGATAAATTCAACATTACTCCTATAACAACACCTGAAGAAGACTTAAAAAAGATATTAGGATAGTCTAATAGACAGCTGGTTATTACCAGCTGTCTACATTTATGTAATAATAATTATTAATTAATTTGCCAAAATTTAAAATTTGCTATATAATTATCATAATGTATAATAATTAGCTAAATATTATTTTGTGAGGTGTTTTTTATGGATATCAAAGGAACAAAAACTGAGAAAAACCTATGGGAAGCTTTCGCAGGTGAATCCATGGCAAGAAACAAATATACATACTTTGCTTCTGCAGCTAAAAAGGAAGGCTATGAGCAAATTGCAGCTATCTTCCAAGAAACAGCAGATAATGAAAAGGAACATGCAAAAATTTGGTTCAAACTTCTTAATGGCATAGGCAACACAGCAGAAAATCTAAAGCATGCTGCTGAAGGCGAAAACTATGAATGGACTGACATGTACAAGAAGTTTGCTGAAGAAGCAAAGGCAGAAGGCTTTACAACTATAGCTGCTCTTTTTGAAAAAGTAGCTGCTATTGAAAAGGAACACGAAAACAGATACAATGAGTTGCTTAAGAATGTAGAAGTTGGTTCAGTATTTGTTAAAGATGGCAAAGTATATTGGAAATGCAGAAACTGCGGCCATATCCATGTTGGTGAGAAGGCACCGGAAATGTGCCCTGTATGCTCTCATCCAAAGGCATATTTCGAAGTAGCAGCCCATAATTGGTAAAATTAAGGTTGGGTCATAACCCAACCTTATTAGCTATTAATCAAAAAAACTTTTTATAATTTTATATGGCAATAACCTCCTGGATTCTTTTTCAAATATTTTTGATGATATTCCTCAGCATCATAAAAACTCTTTAAAGGTTCAATTTCTGTCACTATTGGATCATCATATTTCTTTTGCTCCTCTTCTGCGCTAGCTTTAATGGTTGGCAAATCTTCTTCATGAACATAGTATATCCCCGTCCTGTACTGTGTTCCTTCATCCGGTCCCTGACGATTGGAGACTGTAGGATCAATAACTTTCCAGAATTTTTTCAAGAGATCCTCCAATGAAATCTGGTTCTCGTCATATTTTACATAGCATGCCTCTGCATGACCTGTCATTCCGGTTTTCACATCCTCATATGTAGGATTTTCTGTAGTTCCATTAGCATAACCCACTTTTGTTTCTACTACGCCCTTAATTCTTGACATATATTCTTCCACTCCCCAGAAACAACCGCCTGCAAATATAATTTCTCTCATTTACATCCCTCCTTGCAAACATTATTATATTATACTTGCCTGTCCTTTACACCCTTGCAAAAGTGGAGACATTTTCCCTGAATAATATATATTTAGCCTGTGAAGAGGTCTTGTCATAGCTACATATAATAATTTTATATCCATTTCATTGTCCCCATAATTTTCATCATTGCAATCGGCTATAAAAACTACATCAAATTCCAAACCTTTTGATAGATAAGAAGGCAAAATTACTATATTGCTGTCATATTCCTTCTCATTTCCTGTAATCAATTTGGGCTTGTATTTTGAGCCTTTGAAAAAAGAATAAACATCCCTACATTCATCTAAAGTCTTACATATTATAGCCATTGACTTATAATTTTCAACGGTTAATTCATCCATGTCCTTTTGGATTTGCTTGCATATATCCAAGAGATTATCTCTCCTGCCGATAGCCACTGGTTTGCCATGTCTTATTACAGGCTTAGCAACAGGGAAATTCTTTGCCTTTAAATTATCCAATACTGAATTGGCTGCATTCATAATCTCTACAGTTGTTCTGTAACTTTGCTCCAACACAAGCAGCTCACAGTGCTTACCTTCGAATACCTTCTCTTTTATCTCCTCCCAGTCTATGGTACCTCTATATGAATGTATTCCCTGGGCCAAATCTCCTAGAATTGTAAATGAAGAATCCTTAATTATCTTTCTTATAACAAGAATCTGAAAAGGACTAAAATCTTGTGCTTCATCGATTACTATATGTTTAACCGGTATCTTTTCATCTATTCCATATATTTTATACTTCATATATATGATAGGAGCCAAATCTTCAATCTCCACATAACCCTTCTTAAAAATCTCAAAGGATCGATGGACCATAAAATCAATCACTTCACCGGATATTCCCTTATCTGATAAATCAAGGCTTGTAATATGGTTCTGAAGAAAATCTTTATAATATTCAAAGGGATTTAATTTAGATATTCTTTTTATATACTCATTTACAGCTTTTTTTGAATAGGCTTCTATCTTGCCTACCAACTCATTTTTATTATCGATTATGTTTATTATAAGATTTTGTCTCTCCTCTGATTCTTCCATAGTGTTCTTTATCGTATTTATCTGATTTATGCATGTCTCCTCCAGTTCTTCTATTATTGCTTCCTTTTTAGCTTTGAGACGATTGCTCATATGCTTTTTAAGCTCATCAAGCCTTTTAACAATTGGAAGATTGATATATTCTTTTAAAAAGATATCATTAAGTTCTTCATATCTAAATACAGTAATCTGATTGAGCTTAAAATCTTCACAAGGTATATAGCTCTCCCCCACTTTTGCTATATAATCATCTATCAATTCCTTAAATAGCATTGAGCATTTTAATTTAGATTCCTCCATCATAAGATGGTTTCTCTTTATATGATGGGATTCCTCGCTTTCATTGACAAAAGTGTTTATCTTTTCATGTCCGTCAGCTATCTTTAGCTTGAGACCGATTAACTTCAAGGCAAATTCTTCAAAAGTAGTCTGCAATGCTTTCTCAACACCAAGCTCTGGGAGAACTTCTGAAATATAATTCAAGAATAGACGATTCGGAGCTATAATCATAAAATTTTCTGGCTTGAAAGCTTTTTCATAGTTATAGATAAGATATGCTATCCTATGGAGGGCTATAGTTGTTTTACCGCTTCCTGCAGCTCCCTGCACTATCAGCGGCGTCCACATGTCTGCTCTGATTATCCTGTTTTGCTCAGCCTGAATTGTTGTTACTATATCTTTTAATCTATTGTCTGCATTGGCACCCAATGATGCTTGGAGTATTTCATCGTTGGTTGTTATATCAATATCCAATATATCATCTAAACGTCCTTCATTAATTATGAACTGCCTTTTTAAAATTAGATCTCCCTTGATGATACCTTCAGGACATGAGTACTGTGCTTCCCCCAATCTTGACTCATAATACAGATTTGCTATGGGTGCCCTCCAATCCGTTATTATCAGCTCCATGGTATCTTCATCAATTAATGCCATCTTTCCTATATAGTATTTCTCTTTATTATGTCTACCTTCCTCTTTAAATTCAACACAGGCAAAATATGGTTTATTTTTTGCCTGTGTCAGATTTTTTAGCTTTACTTCCGCCCTATCCTGTAGCATTGTGTTTATCATAAGATCAATATATTGCTGACTACTTTCTGAATTAAAGTGTTTCTTTCCTTTTGCCACAGCCTCATCTATAACATCCTTACGCCTTATAAAGGATTCAAGACTTTTATATACATGTTTAAGAGTGAACTCAAGCCTTTCCTTCTCAAGTTCATATTCCTGGTGGTCTTTTGCTGCCATCAGTTCACCTCCTCTTTTGTGTTGCCGCTGTTCTTTATAGTTCAAGAACTATATTGTCATAAAATATGCTTGGCTTTCCTAGGCTTCTGTGAGTAAAGAATGTGCCATGACAATCTGACCCTCCGGTTATAAAAAGCCTGTTGCATTTGCAGAAATCAATACTGAATTTTGTTACTTCCAAATTATTTTCTGGATGATAACATTCAATACCCATAATACCTTCTTTAAACATAGCAGGTACTATTGCATCATATTCAAGACGATAAAAAGGCGCACCGGGATGAGCCAGTATAGGTATACCTCCAGCTTTTTTTATGACTTCAATTACTTCTTTTGGACTGGGAAACTCAGTTTTGTCAAATGGATTTCCCCATCCATCAAACAATGGAAAGAAATCCTTTGTGCTTTTGCATATTCCTCTGTCAATAAGATAGTTTAAGGCCTTCCATCCACCTCTTGTATTGTCATTTTCATATTTCTTGTAGTCAGTCAGGCTTACATTCAAACCTTTCCTCTCAAGAAACTTAATGCTCTCTTCATCTTTATTCTCCATTATTTTCGTATTAACAGATAGAAGTTTCAGCAACTCCTCATTATAGATATCTATACCGTAGCCAAGTATGTGATAATTACCTCCATCATATGTGGTATCAACTTCAACACCTGGTATTAAAATTAATCCGGCTTCACTGGCTAAATCCTTTGCTTTCTCAACATTTTCCACTGAGTTATGATCTGTTATTGCAAAAATTTTTATATCGTTTTCTAATATTTTCTTTACAACTTCTTCAGCTGTCCAAGTTCCATCAGAAGCTGAAGTATGAATATGCAAATCTACTTTGCCCTGCTTCAAATTAAGACCCCTCTCAAAGCAATTTTACATACTATTATATACTTAACTTCTGTAAAATTCCATTAAATTAATATTACATTAGTTATACAAAAATAAGAAAGGCTTCATTTGCAAACATTTTAGCAATCAATGAAGCCTTTTAACAATCAAGTAACTTTTCTTAAAACCATTACGGAAAGTTAATATTAAGGTGGAATAATAATTTTCTATGGGTTATAGAAAGCATGTGTTCATTTCTGTTATGTTTTTTATTTTATACCTCAGCTATATTTCATTTTCATAATATTGGCCGTGTTCCATTATGTCTCTCAATTCTTTTTCATCCTGAGTCACTGAAAGAGCTAACATTAGTTTTATTCTTGCTTTCTGTCCCGGTAAGTCTCCTCCGAATATTGCACCCATCTCTCTTAATTGCTTTCCTCCGCCTTCATAACCATATGTATCCAATACTCTACCAGTAGGACATCTTGATACAACAACCACAAAGACACCTTTATCTATAGCATATTTTATGCCTTCAAGCATCTGAGGGGGCACATTTCCTCTTCCCAACGCTTCAAGTACAATACCTTTTGCTCCCGTATCCACTGAATACTTTATAAATTTAGAATCCATTCCTGCTGCACATTTGATTAAATCCACATTAGTTTCTATCTTATTTGTAGGAATATATTGTCTGTTAACAACATTTCTATGATATATTACCCTATCATTATCAACAACGCCCAAAGCTCCAAATTCCAGAGATTTAAAGGTATCAAGGCTTAGCGTATTGGTTTTTGTTACTTCCCCTGCTGCATTGACTGTATTGTTCATAACAACTAAAACACCTTTGTTTTTTGAATGAGGCGATATCACTGTACATACAGCAGCTGCCAGATTGCTTGGTCCGTCATATCCCAACTCAGAGCTGTTTCTCATGGCGCCCACAACAACAATGGGTTTCTCGCAATTGATTGACAAATCCAGCAAATAGGCAGTTTCTTCCAATGTATCTGTGCCATGGGTGATGATAACACCACATATGTCTTCTCTCTGTACTGTTTTCAAAACTAAAGATCTCAACTCCATCATTTTCAATGGATCCATATGAGGTCCTGGCAACTTGCCGAATTCTATGGATTCTATTTCTGCAAACTTATCAATATTAGTAACCAGTGACATTATTTCATCACTTGATAGGGAAGGTATTGCAGCACCTATCCTTGGATCCACCGACATGGATATGGTCCCCCCTGTAAAAATTATTGCCACTTTTGGCTTACTCATCACATGACCCCCAATACTTGTGCTTTATTATTTAACACTTACATAAGGATTATCTTTTATGTAAAATCTCCAAGGAAAATATTTTGCTTCTTGGGCATAATCGATCCCAATTCTTTTGGTTTCTACAATATCATATTCCTCTTTGAAACTCCTATTTTCACATATAAAAAGTCTGTTTCCTGTCAAGTCTTCTCCGTTGTATTCCTTCTCTATATTTAAAGCTTTGCATAACTTGCCCGGCCCATTGGTTAAATTGATTATTTGTGATTTCTTAAGTTCTCCCAAAGCTTTACCGTATCTATATACTGCCATAATTTCACTTCCCTTAATTGGTTCCAAAGCTCTTATTAAAACGGCTTGAGCAATTCCTTCCTTTGCAGCCACTACATTCAAACAATAATACATGCCATATATTAAATATACATAGGCATGACCTTCTTCTCCATACATAACTTCTGTCCTTGCAGTCCTTCTGCCATTATAACTATGAGCTGCTTTATCTCCAACGCCCATATAGGCTTCAACTTCTACAATTTTCCCTATAAGCTCTTTGCCATCCATTGAATGTACTAAATATTTCCCAAGAAGATCTTTAGATAATTTAACAGCGTTTTTACTATAAAAACTCCTATCTAGCCTTGAAAGATCTAATTGACTCTTCAAATCAGAATTCACCTAGCTAACCTCCGATTCCTTTGCCTCATATTCAATACCAGATTCCCTGGACACGATAATACTCCTTATGGTAACAGATAATATTACTATTATACCTCCCACAACAGCATAAACACTTGGCTTTTCACCAGCAAACAAGAATACCCAAACTGGATTCAGTAAAGGTTCTATAACAGTCAAAAGAACTGCTTCTATGGCAGACAAATGTTTCGAAGCTAATGCATACAGTATGTATGAAATTCCTAATTGAAAAACTCCCAATACTATTATTGCAATAATGCTCTTCAAATCTGGCAATCCACCAACGATGAAGGGTATTGCCACAATAAACGTAAGCACATTTCCTATTAACGTAGTCTCAACAGGAGAGCCAGACTTTTGTAGCCTGAGGCATATGGTGACACAGGCTAAGAAGAATCCGCTTACTACAGCAAGAACATTTCCTAGCATGCTGCCACCTCCTACACCATCCAAAAAGAACAATAACATGCCGCCGAATACAGATAAAATGGCTATATAATCATACCATCTAATCTTCTCTTTCAACAGCCATACCCCTAGTATGGCAACAAAAATCGGTGATGTAAACTGCAAAAGTATTGCATTGGCAGATGTAGTGAGCTTGTTAGCAGCTACAAACAATATTACCGTTGCGGCATAAGAAAAAGCTCCTCCCAATTGAGCTTTTGACCAGGTTAATCTTGGCTTCTTTAGATATAAAAATACTACAATTGATGCAATTAAACTTCTTGAACCGGCAATGGCTATGGGATTCCAATCTACAACCTTGATTAATATTCCTCCGGTGCTCCACAACAAAGAAGCCAACACAATAAAAAATATTGCTTTGTATCTTTCATTCCTAAATAGTTCCTTCATATTTCTACCCCATAATCTAATAAAATTCCACTACAGATAATTCTATATTTACTGGAAAAATCCTTTATATCAACTAAAATTACTTTATTTAACAAGTAAAATGCTCCCTCTATAGGAGCATTTTATCAATATGGAAGCCTGTTTAGATTTTTCCTTTTTCTTTATTGCTATAAATTGCTATATCTAAACACTTGTAATAAAATATGCTTATTAATCTAATCTTTCTATAATATATTAATATTAAAATGTCTTGTATAAACAAGGTTTAATTTAAACTATAGACTTGACTTCCATAATCCATGGATATTGCAGTATTCGTATATATCAACATTTTCTTTGTCGCAGAATACGGCTTTTGGTTCCTCTCCTGGTCTAAGATGAATTCTTTCTACTCCATTATCAGATACTACAGCAATCCATTCAATATAATGTTCCGGTATCATTGGGTGTAACACTGAACCTACCTGTACCACAATCTTTCCATTTTCTCTCGAAGCCACGGGAACATGCTTCTCAGTAGCTGCATCGGTAGTGTTTGCTTCGAGCTTGTTCATTGGCTTACCACAACATACCAGTTCACCGCCACCTTTGCTTATAAGTTCAACAATATTCCCGCATATACTGCATCGATAGAAAGCAATATTTTGTCTCATAGTTAACCCACCTTTCTTTAAATTGTTATTAATTAATTTATAACAAGTATAAATTAAAACATTATCAACTCATGGAAAACTTTTCTTAATTATCATTATAGTCCATTAATTTATAATCGTCAAATAACTGTTATTATTTCTCCAAGTAGCAATGTTATAGCTAATGCACCATTTATCATAACAAAATTTTTAACTGCCAATACAAAAGTATCCTTCTTGGTCTGGATTTGAAAAAAGGATTTAATATTCTTGCTGACAGGCAAAAATGTTATTAATGCCAGAGTACAGGCATATGGTATTATTCTCATTATTATCAATAGAATAAGCACCATATAGATGATATAATAAGATATTTTAAAGATCATCAGAGCCTTATCCTTACCTATGTATATTGGTAATGTATATCTGTTGTTTTCTATATCATCCTCAATGTCACAAATATTATTAGCAAGCATGATATCAGCTATTCCTATAATAGCAGGTACAGCAACCAAAGCAATATAAACAAGTTCCAGCAAGTTAATCTGTATGCTTAACATGTTTTCTTTCAAAGCCAGTGTAACTATATCACTATCAAATATATGTATATAAACAGCCAAAAAAGTGATGAAAAAACCCATAGTAAACCCTGAAAACACTTCCCCAAAGGGGGTTCGAGAAATAGGAACAGGTCCATAAGAATATGTTATACCTATAAAAAATGATAGTACTCCTATAAGAAGTACAATAGCATTTGAGTTTAAAAATAACAGCAACCCAAATGCTGTCGCCAAAGCAAGGAGAGCAAATATTGTTGTGCGGACACTTCTTTCGCTTAGTTTATCCCTTACAATGGCATTATGGCTTTCATATCCGTACCCATATTTTTTAACTGCCTTCCTGTAGTCTTGATAATTGTTGATTGCTGTTGTAGCCATATCTATACATAGTAAGGATACCAACATCATGGCAAAATTATTCACATTAAAGGTTTTGTAACGATAAATGGTATAAAATGTTCCTATGAAAAATGGTATAACACTAGCCACTTTTGTCTGTATTTCAACCAGTTTCAAGAAACTCCTTATCTTCATTCGTACCCTCTCTTTTATACATTAAATCTCAAATTTATGATGTCTCCATCTTCTACTATATAATCTTTTCCCTCTAATGTGAACAAGCCTTTTTCCTTTACTTTTTGTATAGAGCCAAGCTCCTTAAGGTCTTTAAACTTATATACCTCCGCTCTTATAAAACCCTTTTCGATATCTGAGTGTATTTTCCCTGCGGCTTTTTTTGCAACAGTACCCTTCTGTATAGTCCATGCTCTAACTTCATCATGGCCGGCAGTAAGAAAGGATATGAACCCAAGGTAATCATAAGCAGTTCTGGAGAGTTTGTCCATCCCGGATTCTTCAATCCCTAGATCCTCTAAAAACATTTCTCTGTCTTCCGAATCTAACTTTGCTATTTCCAACTCAGACTTTATACATAATTCAATGAAGGGTGTATTGGTATTTCTAGAATACTCCAAAAGATCCTCTCTTGATGGGTAGTCTTTTGATTTAAATTGCTCTTCATCCAAATTAACCACCAATATCATTGGCTTTTCAGATAGGAAACTAAAGGTCTTCAAATGCTCCTTTTCATCTTCATTGAGTTTTAAATTATGTATAAGAAGTCCCTTTTCCAAACCTTCTTTGCATTTCTTCAACACTTCCAGCTCCGCCAAGTTTTCCTTTGTAACTTTTTTTGATGCCTCAATTCTCTCTATCCTATTATCTATTATTCCTAAATCGGCAAAGAGCAGCTCCATGTTTATTGTATCTATATCCCTCATTGGATCTATGTTACCTTCTACATGCACAACATCATCAGATTCAAAAGCTCTCACAATATGTATTAAAGCATCTGTTTTTCTCACATTATCAAGGAATTGATTGCCCACTCCTTTTCCAGTGCTAGATCCGCTAACTAAACCCGGAACATCTACAACTTCAATAGTTGCATATGTAGTTTTTTTAGGTTCATACATGCTGGCTAAAAAATCAATTCTCTCATCGGGTATTTTGGTAATACCAATATTTGCCTCTACCTTTCCCGTTGTAAAACCGGCAACCTCCTCATCTGCTCCTGTTAAAAGATTAAATAAGCTAGTTTTACCTACAGAAGGTAGTCCTACCAATCCTATTTTCATATGGCTCGCAGGTTTCACTGAATATGCAATCCCCTGCTCTTCAACTCCTTTTCTCAGTATTGATAATTTTTTCAAAGTTTAACTGTATTTTACCATATTATATCATTTTTGTGCATACTATTGATAATCCTGTTTTTATTGCCTTCTCATATGATATTTTAATTGTCATTAATAAAAAAAAGGTATCCTTTGGAATCGTTTATTGAAACCCATTACGGAAAGTATATATTAAGGTGGAATTACATTTTCCTATGGCTTATAAAACTAGAAGCTTCGGAGCATAATCCGAAGCCTTCTCTACTATCTATATAACTTTGCAAGTTCTACAGCCAATTGGGCTCCAACTTTGGCATTATTGTATACTAACGCAATATTGGATTCCAGACTGTCTCCTCCTGTCAAATCCTTGACCTTTGCTAAAAGAAATGGTGTTGATTCTTTGCCGTGTATTCCTTTCTCATGTGCTTCCTTTATGGCTTTCTCTATAGCATTTGTTATAGTATCATAATCCATTTCATGTTCTTCCGGAATAGGATTGCCCACAACAACACCGCCATTTAATCCTAAATCCCATTTGGTTTTCAACGCTGCTGCAAGATCTTTAGCATTATCAACTCTATAATCGACTTTATAACCGCTCCTCCTTGTATAAAAGGCAGGGAATTCGTCTGTACCAAATCCTACTACAGGCACGCCAAAGGTTTCCAAGTATTCAAGAGTCAACCCTATATCAAGTATTGATTTGGCACCTGCACAAACTACTGCAACATTTGTATGAGCCAATTCCTGCAAATCTGCTGATATATCAAAGGTTTCCTGGGCCCCTCTATGTACCCCTCCTATGCCACCGGTAGCAAAAACTTTAATTCCTGCCAAAGCAGCAATAATCATAGTAGACGCCACTGTTGTAGCTCCATCCATCTTATTTGCCACAATAAATGGTATGTCTCTTCTGGAAGTTTTCACAACATTATGTGCTTTACCTAAGTATTCGATTTCATTTTCAGACAATCCTACTTTAAGCTTGCCTTCGAGAATTGCTATTGTAGCAGGTACAGCACCATTCTCTCTTACTATTCTTTCAACATTCAATGCAGTTTCAACATTTTTTGGATAAGGCATTCCATGGGATATGATAGTAGATTCTAATGCAACAACAGGTTTACCTGTCTTTAGAGCATCTGCAACTTCAAGTTTTATATCTAAATATTTTTCTAACATAACTCAATCTCCTTCATCTTTGATTTTATATTTTCAATTGACATGTAAGGGTTAATTGTGTTTTCATGGGAAATGGCAATAATTGAAGCAGCCATCGCCATTTTTGCCATTTCATCAATACTCATACCATAAAAGTGTCCATAAGAAAGAGCAGCCATGAAAGCATCTCCTGCTCCGGTAGCATTTACAACTTTTACTTTTGGTGTTCTTACATGATTCATAATATGACCATCATTATAAAATACCCCATCTTCGCCCAAACTGATAAATACTCTTTTGACCCCTTTTTGCAAGAAGTACTCGGAAGCTATCTTCAGATCATCTTCATTTTTTATAGCAATTCCCGTCAAAAGTTCTGCCTCGATCTTGTTGGGCTTGATGGTATGAAAGTATCCAATCAGATCCTTTACCTTTTTTGCCTTAGCAGTTGATACCGTATCAAGGAAGAAGTCAATGTCATTATTGCTCATTAAGATGTATTCTATTACTTCTCTTGGAATATTGGTATCAATTATGCATAATTTAGATTTCTCAATAACATTCATTTTTTCTTTTATGAAATCCACTGTCAACTTTTCATTTATATCCATATAGGATATAGCAGCAACCATATCTCCAGATTCATCTAACATAGATAAGTATATTGATGTTGCTTCATCTTTGAGAACTAAGGAATCCTTCATATCAAGACCTATTGACTCTGCTTCTTCAAGAATCTTCAAACCATAAGGATCCGTCCCAACAACACTTATCAGCTTTGTTTTAGCTCCAAGCTTTGTTAGGTTTTCTGCAATATTTCTGCCTACACCTCCCAAGGAAATTTTTATTTGTCCTGGATTGGAATCATGTAATACCAATTTGCCATAAGGAAAACCTTGTATATCAATATTAGCTCCACCAACTACACAAATATATGAATCCTTCATATTCCACTCCTATCATAATATTTGTAAAAAGTTACATAATAAATTTACTACAAAAATTTTATTAAGTCAAAAAAGAATATCATACATACACTTTACATTGATTTTTATTCATATGGTTATACTAAATTAAAGTGATATTCATTACTTTTTTGCATAATTTCATGCTAAATTAAAGGAGGATTACCAGTGAAATTAAAAGCATTGTTTTTGATACTGATATTTTCACTTTCATTGATTGTAGGGTGTACAAACAATCAAACAACTCCAGAACCTGCTCCAACCCAACAACCAAATCCATCAAATGAAACCCCGGATGCAGTTACAACCGCATCAATTGTAGACAATGCGGAGGACTTTGAAAAGGCTATTAGCAATACAGGTACTTGGATAATAGCTGTAACAAAGGATATCTCCACAAACAAAGAATTGGTTTTGGATGGAGAGTTTAAAAACGGAAAAAAAGATGATGCAGGCAAAGATATTATACAAAGAAAAATAGCCCTATATGCTCAGGATTCAAATAGAAATATAACAGCCAGATATACCCTGACTGCACCAAAGTTGACTATAAACAGTCCGGAAGCAAGCATTCAGCATGGAACATTCAAAGGCGATCTTTATGTATCTGCAAAAAACTTCAAGCTGGTAGACGCTACCGTTGAAGGCAATGTTTATTTTACAAATGAAGATGCTCAATCTACATTCAGCATGGATGAGAACAGCAAAATCACAGGTACTAAGGGAATGGCTAAGTAATATTGAAGCAGCCAATGCTTAAAATCAAAAAATTGGCTGCTTTTAACATCTTCTGTATATTATTTATTTATGCCAGTATATATGAGTATGGCGTCCCTCAAAAATTCAGCTGTTCCTGGTTGCATATAATCATAATAAGCTCTGAACCTTTCATCGCACACATACATCTGTGCTACTCCAGCATGAGCTTCCTTGCTGTACTCATGCCAATACATAGTTAACCACTGTTTATGAAGTTCAGCGGCTCTCTGTGCCAATTCTCCAGCCGGATCACCGGTTTTAAAGGCTTCAGCCAGTACATCCTTGACTTCCTTCTCCAATTTCACAGTTTTCTCATAATCTTCCTGTGTCATGTTCATGAACTTTTTATTTGATTCATCTACTGCTTCATTTCCATACTTTTCTCTGGCTTCTTTGCCATATTTTTTCTCGTTATCTTCTATCTTCTTTTTCTTAAAACCCTCAAATTTCTCTTTATCACTCATATTAATCCTCCCTTCCAAAAAGGCAATGGTTTTTTCTACATTTTCAATGAGCTTATCTATTTGCTGTCTTTTTTCAAGGAGCTTTATCCTATGGTCTCTCAGTGCATCAGCTTCGTTAAAAGCAGGCGAGTCGAGTATTCTTTTTATGTCTTCCAAGCTCATGTCCATTTCTCTGTAGAACATAATTTGCTGAAACCTGTCAACTTCTTTCTGACCATATATACGATATCCTGATGAATTGATCCTTGCCGGCTTTAGGATCCCTATTTCATCATAGTATCTTAAGGTTCTGCTGCTAACACCTGCCAACTTCGCCAGTTTTTGCACCGTATATTCCATGTTGTTACCTCCTTTCAATAAGAGCATACACCTTTACGCTGCGTTAATGTCAACAGCTATTTAAATATTTTTTCTACCGCTTCTTTTCCTGAAATTTCTTCAACTACATTTAAAAAGTCAATAACATGTGCGTTTTTATACTTATATCGTTGATAATAGGTTTGCATTATTTTAAAGAAATTTTCATCGCCTACAATATTTCTCAATCTATGGAGGATTAAAGCACCTTTTTTATATATGACATCGTTATAGCTCTTCCAACTTGCGAAGTTTGCAACTGAAGCCTCTACGGGATGATCTGCTGATTCTAGATTCTCATAGCTCTTCATTAATAAATCCAATTTATCATCATTACCTAATCTGTGGGCCAGATAAAGCTGAGTTGAATAATTGGCAAATCCTTCATCAAGCCAGGGTGAAATATGCTCATCATTTCCTACTGTCACGTACCACCATTGATGGGCTCCCTCATGAGCAATTACACTTATTAATTTATCCATATCTTTATAATGGCTTTGTCCTAAAGTGACAAGCTGAGGATATTCCATTCCTCCACCTGTCAGATAGGTTTCTACTATTGAAAATTCATCATAGGGGTACTTTCCGAATACCTCATTGAAATATGCAATAACATCTGCTCCAATTTCATCAGCTTCTTGTCCTAATTCTTTGTTTTTCATGGTATAATAATTCTTGATTTTTATACCATTAATTACTTGCTCTTCCATAATAAAGTTCGGGCTGCTGACCCAAACGAAATCTCTAACCTTTTCTGCCTTTATATCTACTATTTTATAACCTCCTTCGCCACTGTTTCTTTCAGATATTATTTTGCCTGTGGACGCTATGGTTTCATCAGCAGGTAACTTTATCACAACATTATAATCGGCAACATCACTGTAATTGGATTCTCCAATATTGGAATAATCTCTTATCTGCCATTTGCCCTCTTCCTGGGCAGCCAGTATGGGATACCAATAAGTAAATTGAGTTATATCTTTATATTGCCCAAATCTTGTTGTGCTGACAGGAATCTTCACTATAAACTCTATTTCAATTTCCGCACTGTGATTTTCCTTTATAGGTTTGTCTAAAGGAATATCTATGTAAAAATCATCATAATCCTGTAAAACCTCTTTGCTTAATTCCATATTTTCTATCTTCAGGTTTGTCAATTGAATATATGCTGGATCAAATCCATTGGGATAACATTTCTCTGCCGAGCCTATAGCCGGAACTGTGCTCAGTTTTCTATACAGATTGGGATATAGATATAATACTATGTTCTCAACGTCAACACCTTGATTATTCATATAGGTTATATTCTCTTTACATTTTAATATGCTTTGCTCTTTTTGATACTCCACATAAATATAGTATGAGTTAATGAAATGTTCATTTGATTCTTCCATTACTGCTGCTTTTTCAGCTATTGGCTGGGCTGCTGTATGAGGCAGCATCGTAGTACAACCTGTAAACAGACTCAAAATTGTAAACATCTGTATTAATACCCATTTTATCATTCTTCTATCACTCCTAGGTTTATAAAATATTGGGCCTTCATGTCTATTTTCTCACTTATAATCTATATTGCATATATCTTTTATCTATGAAATAAGGGATAGAATTTTATATTAAAATCCATCCCTGCAAATTTTTTGAACCTTTATTCCTTTTACCTGCTCTTGGCTGAACGCAAACCGAAAAGGCTGCCTAGTAAACCTAAAACAGCGCTTAACAGCATAATCATACTAACCAGGTTTGTAACCATGGATTTCTGGTCAGGTAGAGGTATAAACGGAAGAGGTCCTGTCATGACAGAATAAGCATATCTTAGCGTCAGTGATAGTATTATTGACGCCAACAAACCTCCTCCTAGAGTTAAAATCATCCCTTCAATTATAAATGGAAAAGATATGAACCCATCCGGGGCACCAAGCAATATAAGCGTATTTATTTGCTCTCTGTTCTCGTAAATTCCTGTCCTTATAATGTGGGATATTATAATCAAAGTGGAAGCTCCAACTGCAACAATAAATATATACCCAAGGGTTTTCAATACAGATGACAGGTTACGAACTTTATCGAAAATCTCTTTGTTATCTCTTATCTGATCTATGCCCTCAATATTTTTCAATCCTTCAATTACAGACTCCATAGACTTTAAGTCAATTTGCACCTCAATATATGGACTAAAAGGATTGTCATCCAAATACTGTAACACTTTAGCTTCCTTCCCCAATATTTCCTCCATTCTATGATAGGCTTCATTTTCATCTACCAATCTTACTTCTTCAACTCCAGCCAAAGTCTCAATATTATTTATGATATGTTCAACTTTTTTCTTGTCAATGTCCTCTGCAAAATAAACATTTATCTCTGCCTCATCCTCTATGATTTCTACCACTTGGTTGCTTATCCACCAACTTGATAACGTAGCAGCAGCAAAAAAAAGAATCAATCCTATACTCACTATTGATAGTATGTTTGACATGAAGTTAATCTTGATGATTGTTCTAGCTTCCTTCATAAAATAACCAAAATTATTCATTATAGTTTTCACTATATCAATCCAGCCTTTCTTGATGTATAATGCCGCTCTCAATATGAATAAGTCTGCCTTCTCTTAAATTATTTATAAGATGAGTTGCATGGGTAGTGATAACTACTGTAGTGTTCTCTTCTTTCAATGAAGCAAAAAGCTCCATTATGTTTATGGCATTATCTTTGTCAAGATTGCCTGTAGGCTCATCTGCAATGATAAGTCTCGGCTTTCTCACTATTGCCCTGGCAATAGCTACCCTTTGGCACTGCCCCCATGACAGATGCTCCACCATTGAAAACATTTTTTTCTCTAACCCAACTTTTTTTAAAGCAATTACCGCATTTTCCTTCAATTTTTTATTAGACATATCCAAAAATCTGGCACCCAGCATAACATTCTCAATAGCTGTTCTGCCATTTACCAGACGAAAATCTTGAAATACAGGCCCGATGGATCTCCTCATTTGTCTTATCTTAGAGGCTTGTCCCCTGATTATAGGTTGTCCTAATACAGTCAATTTCCCGTCGGTAGGAAACTCAATTCCTATAAAAAGCTTCAACAGGCTTGTCTTTCCCGAACCGCTTGGACCTGTAATATAAATCATTTCACCAGGTTCTATATGTAAATCAACATTTCTCAAAGCCATTGTGCCATCTGGATAGTTAAGGCATACACCTTCAGCTTCAATCAAATACATCACCTCCTATGGATCATTCTAGAATAGACTCCAGCCAATAATAAGTTCCATGAAATCTTCTCCTATTTTAACAGATTTGATAGTGGCGTTATTGCCTAGGTAAGGCAAAAGATCCAAAACCATCTGTCTATCTTTAAAAAGCTCCTCTATTGAACCATTCTCAAGCTTCATATCATAAAAACTGCCTTCTTCTGCTTGGAAAATCAAGGTATGCTCACCATCTATAATAAATTTGCCACTCAAATTTAGATTCCATTTTGGCAGCTCAATGCGGATTTTTTCAGACTGAAAATCGATAACCATTTCTTCTAAATCTGCTTCCTTTGAAATAATATCATTAATCGTATCTTCCTTTATAACGCTTTTTATTCCGTTTGCTGAAAAAGACAGATTCAACTCCTCTGGAGATATATTGCTTTCGTTCACTATCTTAGAAAAGTTCTCAGCAATTTTTGAAAACATTGTTTTTGCTTCATCCCATGCAATCTGCATACTTGTCAAATAATCCCTATAATATTCCTTTTCTTCTCCTAAGCTGGATATAAGCTCCTCCAAATCAACCTTAAGTGTGTTTGCCTTTTCCAGAGCCTCGTCCAACTCTCTCTGCCTGTCCTCCAGCAGTTGAATATTATACTTAAGCTTATCTTTATTATCCATAAGTTTGTTTTTGCTCTCTTCTACTTTATCTAGCAATTCTCCCGTATTTCTTGCAAGATCTCGCAGTATATTGATTCTTCTTATTAATGAACTTAAGCTATCTGATTCCAGTATTATGCCTATATAGGAAACAGGACCCATTCTTTGATAACTCTTCAATACCTGCTCCAATCCATTCTGTTTTGCTTTGTACTCTTCTTCCTGTAAAGAAATTTCGTTTTCCAGTGTCTTAATATCATCGTTTATCTCAGCAATTTCCTGGGCAATCCTTTCCTCTTCACTTTCCATTACATCAATTTCTTGTATAATTATAAAAAACTGTTCCAACACCTTTTTTTCTTCAACAGTAATTCCATCTAACTTTTCTTGCACTGTAGCAAAGGGATCAGCTTGCCCCGTTATTGCATTTGCAAATATAGAAATTATCAAAACCATAACCAATAAATATGATTTCATTTTATGCATTACCCCCTCTTCTACATGCCTCATGATTTGATTATAGCACTCACATTTTAATTGAGCAATGTGACCTATCAGTCATTTCAAATACACCTCATGTTTAATAGCTCTTGCAATATTTATCTCTCACACCAAAATATCATGATATGGCATATAAAAAGTTGTGCAGCTATCTGTATTATATCCTTGGACTCCAAAGCATCATTTTGTTTTGTTAATCTCATATAAATAAAAGAAAGTCCTCCTTTGGAAGCATTTAAAACAACCAAAGAAGCCTTTCTTTAAATGCCTTTAACGAAAAGTTAAATTAAGTAAATTTATACTTTCTAAGCATTAAAAAACTGAAAGTATAATAACTTTCAGCTTATTGTAATCTATTTTTCCATTTTTTTATAACAGTAACAATATCCATATAAACCACATTAATTATACACATACTTTTTCTTTATATATCCCAATATTAAAGAAATTGATTCCGCAAGTATTGTAAATAATGCAATATTTGAATATATCTCTGACATTTTGATGCCAATTATACCTAGTAGGATAACGACAAAAATGGATAAGTGCTTTAATTTTTTTCTTCTTTGTTGGTTGATGACTGGCTTGTTTGGATGGTCAACAGGAGAAAATATGTAAGCTATAATAATTGAAAAAATTATAATTGCGATTTTTACATATACCGGAATGATTATGGATATTCCCAAAAAAATACTTGATCCTAGAAATAGCAGGGATGATAGAAAGCACCTCCAGTAAGTCTCTTCGTGATGTCCTCCCGCAAAAACTCTTATTATAGAAAAGAATAAAAATGCCGTCAAAAATTCCTTTGTTAAAGAAAGTGAAGCAAAAAGCAATATGTATATAATTGTTTTGGAAGCTTCGCTAAGCAAACACTCAAATCCAAACTTAATCTTTATTAATTGCAAATCAGTTAAATTAGGTACATTATTCTTAATATGCATGGTTAACCAATTGGCTATATTGCTCATAACATTCATCCTTTATGGGAAATCTCAATATAAACTCGGTTTCTTCATCGCTGCTTATAACTTCAATATTTCCATTATATTTTTTTAACATGCTCTTTACAATGTATAAGCCCAAACCATGTTCAGCTTTTTGCTTCTTTGTTGAGAAACCATTGTCAAATATTTTGTCAATTATGGCTTCAGGTATTTTGGGACCGTTGTTGGCTATGGATATATGATACTCATTATTCTCTACATATGTACACATTGATACAGCCTTATTATCCTTTTTTTCTGATGATATCAAAGATTCAAAGGCATTGTCGATAATGTTGCTGATTATGCTTATAAGGTCATTATCCTTTATATCCAAAATACTTAATGGAACTTCAATATCTACGTCAAAATTTATGCTATTTTCATAAGCATAATTGCTCTTAACAACAAGAAGTCCATCAATATATACATTCCCTGTCTCAAATATTTTATATGATGTCTTTAATCCACTAGTAAGGCCATTGATATATTTCTTTATTCTTTCAAGAGCATCAGGTTTGTTAATTACACAAATAGCATGTATGGCATTCAAATGATTGGCAAAGTCATGCTTTTCTCTTCTTACAATGTTTATCATAGTTTCGAGATTATTTATGTACTCAGCTTGTAAAGTGAATTTTTGTTGTATATTCAAAAGCTTTACTCTATCTTGAAAATCAAGGATTCCAAATGTAATATATATTAAAAAAATAATAAATAACAATACCTCATATTTAAGCAAATCATCAAGATTATCAATCATAAAATTAAAACTCAGTATAAAAACACACATCATATAAATGCCTAAAACTGAATAATTAACAAGACCAGTACTTAACTTCCTATCTGAAGGTTTAATTACTGGCTTAAGTTTACTATTAAAAGCTACCAGAGCTATTATCATTTGAACAGTTTTAACTATTATGGAAAAAATCATTTTTATAGAAGGATAATTTATAATATCATTCATACTTATATCGAAGAATACGCCTGCTAAAATAACAATAATGTATTCTGAAATAGCAATTACAACACCGGCAAAACCAACCGCTAGCACAGATATAAACATATTATTTCTAAATATTACACTAAGCATTATACCCATAGAAGTTGACAATATTAGAGTATGATAGCCGAAAGGAAAACTGAGTGTTATCCAAAAAGAAAAAACTGTATATATGCAAATAAATAGCAAAATCTTAAGCTTATTTTCCTTCACATATGTCTTTCTATCGTTGATAGTAATCGAAGAACTCATTAAAAAAACGTATATTCCTTCTAATATTGCAAATAACACCTCATTTATAATGAGCTGGATCATATAAAAGCCCTCCATTATTGGCAAAATAAGGGGAAAACCCCCTTATTTTAGCAATTCTTCCGGACACTTAACCTGCTGAGATAATATCAATGTTGTTGCGGAAGCTGAAGTGGTACCAACAAATAGTGCAAATAAAGCCAGTATGGATAGGGATTTGCTGCGAACAAGACTAACTATTTTTTTCATAGTAACCCTCCTTTCACAATAAACAACTATTCATGCCTGTCCAAATTTAAGCCAATATGCTATTGTGAGAACCTGTAACATATTTCTTAAATTTGTGCTTATACTTGCTATTATTTGGAGTACTCATTTTTCAGCCGACTCATTGCATAAATTACAAAATTCTCCCAATATTTAATTTCATAATAACAGAATGTTTATAATTAATCAATATGTATTTAAATGTATTAAAAATTTATTGACTCCGATACTTTGATTAATCATGTATCAAATATTCAAAAAATCGAACAATATATCTATATACGGAAACAAAATAGTAAGAGAGGGAGAAAGCAATGACAAAAAAAATGAAAACTATGGATGGGAATCAGGCGGCTGCCCATATATCCTACGCTTTTACAGATGTGGCTGCAATTTTCCCTATTACCCCATCTACTCCTATGGCAGAAGGAGCAGATGAATGGGCTGCCCATGGTAAAAAGAACATATTCGGTCAACCGGTGAGAGTGGTAGAAATGCAGTCTGAAGCCGGTGCCGCAGGAGCTGTCCACGGCTCATTGCAGGCAGGAGCATTAACAACTACATATACTGCATCTCAAGGTCTATTGCTAATGATACCTAATATGTATAAAATGGCTGGTGAATTACTACCGGCAGTATTTCATGTAAGCGCTCGTGCCATAGCAACCCATGCTTTGTCCATTTTTGGAGATCATCAGGATGTGATGGCAACAAGGCAAACAGGTTTTGCCCTTCTGGCATCTAGCAGCGTTCAGGAAATAATTGATTTGGCGGGTGTTGCCCATCTAGCAGCAATAAAATCCAGAGTTCCTTTCCTTCATTTCTTTGATGGATTTAGAACCTCCCATGAATATCAAAAGGTTGAAGTCTTAGAATATGAAGAGTTGGAAAAACTCTTGGATTACGAAGCTTTAAAGGCTTTTAGAGACAGATCTCTTAACCCTGAGCATCCAGTGGCAAGAGGTACGGCTCAGAACCCTGACATCTATTTTCAAGGCAGAGAAGCCGCCAATCCATTCTATGAAAAAGTGCCAGATATAGTTAATAGCTACATGATTGAAATAAACAAGCTAACCGGAAGAAGCTATAAACCATTCAACTACTACGGAGCTGAGGATGCAGAGTATGTAATTGTAGCCATGGGCTCAGTCTGCGACACTATTGAGGAAACAATAGATTACCTGTTAAATAAAGGCGAAAAAGTTGGAATGATACAGGTACATCTATATCGCCCATTTTCATCAAAATATTTCTTCAATGTGTTGCCTTCCACAGTAAAAAGGATAGCTGTTCTCGACAGGACAAAGGAACCTGGATCCACAGGCGAACCATTATACCTCGACGTGAAGAGCCTTTTCTACGGCAAGACTAACCAACCCTTGATAGTAGGCGGAAGATATGGCTTAGGTTCCAAAGACACAAGACCTTCACAGATTATCGCTGTATATAAAAATCTGATGAGAGATGAACCAAAGGACGGTTTTACCATAGGCATAGTGGATGATGTAACGAATACTTCCCTCCCGGAAGAGGATATTGTTGACACCACTCCAGAAGGCACTATTCAATGTAAGTTCTGGGGTTTGGGATCTGACGGCACTGTTGGAGCAAATAAGTCTGCTGTTAAGATCATAGGCGATCATACAAATCTATATGCTCAGGCCTATTTCTCCTATGACAGCAAGAAATCAGGCGGCTCAACCATATCCCATCTTCGTTTCGGGAAAAAACCTATTAAATCTTCATATTTGATATATAACGCTGATTACATCGCTTGCCACAATAAATCCTATGTAAATCATTTTGATTTGCTTAAAGGCATTAAAAAAGGAGGTACCTTTGTATTAAATTGTCCATGGACCGTTGAAGAATTGGATGAAAAACTGCCTGCCTCTTTAAAGAGAAGCATAGCACAAAATGATGTGAAGTTCTACATCATTGATGCTATGAAAATCGCCAGAGAAATAGGCCTAGGCAACAGAATCAACATGATTATGCAGGCTGCTTTCTTCAAACTGGCCAATGTTATTCCTGTTGAAGATGCTGTAAAGTATCTGAAACAAAGTATAGAAGATATGTACGGCAAAAAGGGCGAAAAAATTGTTGAGATGAACAACAGAGCTGTAGATGAAGGCATTAAAGGCTTAATAAAAGTTGATGTTCCATCTCACTGGTCTCAGGCTCATGATGAACATCTACCCGTCAAAGAAGAACCCGATTTTGTTAAAAACATACAAAGACCCATGGCAAGGCATGAAGGTGATGAGTTGCCTGTCAGTTTCTTCAAGGGCATGGAGGATGGAACCTATCCCCTTGGAACCACAGCTTATGAAAAGAGAGGCATAGCTCCTATGATTCCACAATGGCAAACAGAAAAATGCATTCAGTGCAACCAGTGCTCTTTCATCTGTCCTCATGCCACAGTAAGACCTTTCCTTTTGGATGAAGATGAAAAATCCAAGGCACCTCACAGCTTTGAAACAAAGAAAGCTGTAGGAAAGGGAGTTGATGGATTGCATTATCGTATTCAAGTAAGCCCCCTTGATTGCACCGGCTGCGGCAACTGTGCAGATGTATGTCCTGCTCCTGAAAAGGCTTTGGTAATGGTAGACGCAGAAGAGGAAATTGTAAGACAAGAGGAAAACTGGGAGTTCGCCATGACTCTTCGCGACAAGTCTCACTTATTGGATAAAGGAACAGTTAAAAACAGTCAATTTGCCAGACCTTTGCTTGAGTTCTCGGGAGCTTGTGCAGGCTGTGGAGAAACAGCCTATGTGAAACTTATAACCCAACTATATGGGGACAGGATGATGATTGCTAATGCTACAGGTTGCTCTTCAATATGGGGCGCCAGCGCTCCTTCCATAGCCTATAGTACTACAGCAGAAGGCAAAGGTCCTGCCTGGTCAAACTCATTGTTTGAAGATAACGCAGAATATGGTTTTGGAATGGCTATAGCCGTAAGACAAATGAGAGAAAAATTGGGCCAATTGATGAGACTTGGTCTGGAATCGGATCTGGACGATGAATGTAAAGCTGCCTTTAGGGAATGGCTCGACAACATGGATGATGGCGATGGTTCCAAAAAAGCTTCCCTGAGACTTCTTGAAACTTTGAAAAAGCATAATCATAATAGTCATCCTATTGTAAGAGAAATACTGGAAAGAAAGGATTATCTCATAAAGAAATCCATATGGATTATTGGAGGTGACGGCTGGGCTTACGACATAGGCTATGGTGGTGTAGATCAGGTATTGGCCATGGGTGAAGATGTCAATCTTCTGGTATTGGATACAGAAATCTACTCCAACACCGGTGGCCAGTCATCCAAGTCTACTCCAACAGCTGCTGTTGCAAAGTTTGCTGCTGCAGGCAAAAGAATCAGGAAGAAAGATTTAGGTATGATGGCCATGAGCTATGGTTATGTCTATGTGGCTCAGATAGCTCTTGGAGCAAACATGAACCATGCGATAAAGACCATTATAGAAGCAGAAAACTATAAAGGTCCTTCTCTCATAATAGCCTATGCTCCTTGCATAAGCCACGGCATAAAAACAGGCATGGGAACCAGCGTTGCCCAAGAAAAGAAAGCCGTTGAAGCAGGTTATTGGCATCTCTACAGATACAACCCTATGCTTAGGAAGGAAGGCAAAAATCCATTTATTTTAGACTCCAAAGAACCTGAAGCCTCCTTTAGAAAGTTTATAGAGGGAGAAATAAGATATTCACAGATCATGAATGTCTTCCCTGATGTGGCTGATGAATTGTTCAGCAAAGCAGAAGAACATGCCAGAGAAAGATATGAAACCTATAAAAGATTGTCTGAAATGAAGTACTAAGCATAAAAGAAAGGAGCATTGCTCCTTTCTTTTATTTCTGATTGCTGTCCACCCATTCTTTGGCATTTTTTACTTGTTCATAATTAGGTATCGGAACTCTTGATTCAGGAGATTGAAATCTATCAATATTTGCCCAGGCTGCCGTGTTTTGCTCTTCAATAGGCAGGCCCATCTGCTTTTCTTTTCTCTTGTTTTCAGACATAATATCACCTCTTTATTATTATCTTCAAAAGAATCAAAAGTATTAAAGTTTAAAGTTGACAAAATATTATCCTTATGTTTTAATTATAAAAGTAAAAAAAATCTTTAAACTAGGTACAGAGATACCAGTAAGATTTGTCATATTCAGCTGTGGTTAATAATTATACCTAAGCTGGCAATGTATGATTATGATCTTGCTGTGTGCGAGATTTTTTTTTACGCTTTTTTAAGTCACACGAATCATACATTTATAGGAGGTATCATTATGACTACAAACAAAGTATTAGGTTACTTACCAGATGAAAGACCACCTTTCTTTGAGCTAATCTTATTTGCACTACAGCAGATTGTGGTAATGTTTCCAGCCACAGTTCTTGTTGCCTTGATAACAGGCTTTCATGTATCAACTACCATTTTTGCAAGCGGTTTGGCAACTTTAGGTTTTATACTCGTTACTGGAAAGCAAATTCCACTTTATTATGGATCAAGCTTCTCCTATATCGCAGCAATAGCTTCCATAATGAGCGCCGAAGCATTTGCAGGATATTCCCTTAATGACAAAATATCAATTGCACAGTTTGGGATTATAATGTCCGGCTTGGTATCAATAGCAGCAGGACTGATAATAAGAAAAAGCGGAAAAAAAGCCATAGATAAGGTACTTCCTCCTACAGTAACGGGAAGCATCGCAATTATAATAGGTTTATCATTATCAGCAAATGCATTGGCTGATGCTTCTTCCATACCCCAGAACATTCCAGAAGCAAGTCAAGCAATTGCGACAAATTGGGCATGGGTTATCGCTATAGTAACATTATTCTCAACCATACTGTACTCGGTTTATTTAAGAGGAAAACTTAGTCAGCTTCCGATACTATTCGGTCTCATGACTGGGTATGTATCAGCACTCATAATAGGTGCAGCAACTGGTATACCATTTGTTAACTTTAACACCATAGCTTCAAATAGCATTATCAGCTTACCCATATTCACATTTCCTAAGCCTACATGGCAAGCTGTCATTGCAATAATGCCCATTGCTATTGCAACCGTTCCTGAGTCAACCGCTCATATTTACCAACTTGATGTATATGTGAATGATTTGGCTAAAAAGAAAGGTTCTAACAAGAGATACGATTTAGATAGCAAGCTGGGATTGAATCTTATAGGTGATGGCATAGGAGATATCATATCTGCTTTAATAGGTGGGCCTGCCGGAACAAATTACGGAGAAAACATAAGTGCCATGGCAATTTCCAAGAATTTCTCTGTATCAGTTCTTATTGCTGCCTCAATAATAACCATGATAATATCATGCTTTACACCACTCATAAATATCGTATACTCAATACCAAAAGCTGTAATCGGCGGACTCTCCATATACCTGTTCGGTGTCATAGCGGCACAGGGCATAACAATAATGATGGATAAAAAGGTTGATATGTTCAGCGCAAAAAATCTTGCTGTCATCGCAGTAATATTGATAATAGGTCTTGGCGGAAGCTTCAACTTTGAAGGTGGTATGATTCCTGCATTTGGAATACAACTTCCTGCTCTAGCAACTGCAGCCGTTGTAGGAATAATACTAAATCTCATGCTTTCATTTGGGGACAAAGATGATTTCGATAATAACATATAGTTTATAGCAATATGGATTAGGCCTTTGGACCTAATCCATATATATTAAATACAATATCCTAATTGAATAAAAATATATCTATAAGATTATGCTAAATTCATCTTTTCATCGCTATTACATTCTGAACATTTGTGGGAGCAACTCCATAGCCTGTCAGCAACAGGTGCCCAATTCTCCGCGGCACTTTTGCATTTTGCCGATAAATCATGCACATCTTCCGGATGTTGAAAGTCAGTAGATTTTGCGCCTGATGCTTCAACCATTTGGCTTAGTCTTCCAGGGTTATCGAGAAGCGGACATGGTCTTAGATGGTTCTCATTAAATGGCTGATTATCATGATACTGCATAAATAAAGGCGATTTCAGAGCCTCAAGTAAAGTCTTCTCATAAATGCTTGAATCAGAATAGTGAATAAATGCACAAGGTTCAACATCTCCATTGGCATTTATATGCAAATAGCAACGCCCACCAGCAATACAGCCATCAACATATTGTCCATCATTCCAGAAATCCATTGTGAAAATCGGCTTAGTTTCCCTGAACTTGCGAATTTGATTATACATGTATTCCCTTTGTGAAGCACTAACCATTAATTCAGTTGCAGCGCCAACGCCTACTGGCATATATGTAAATAGCCAGGCAAATTTCGCTCCTTTATCAATCATATCATCAAAATACTCTTCACTGCCTATGACTTCTGTATTTTTACTTGTATAGCAACAAGAGATTCCAAAGGGAAGTTTTTTGCTCTTCAGTATTTCCATAGCTTTTACAACTGACTTATAGGTACCTTCACCGCGCCGTGAATCTGTCTCTTCTTCATATCCTTCTACGCTTATGGCTGGAACAAAGTTTTTGACACGAAGCATATCTTCTGCAAATTCTTCGTCAATCAAAGTACCATTAGTAAAAGCTAAAAATGCACAATCATCATGCTTTTCACAAAGCTTTATTATGTCACTCTTTCGAACCAATGGTTCTCCTCCTGAGTATATATACATGTAAACTCCTAGTTTTTTGCCTTGAGTTATTATATCATCTAATGTATCGATACTCATGCTCATTTTGTTTCCATATTCTGCAGCCCAACATCCTTTGCACTTCAGATTGCATGCTGATGTTGGATCCATGAGAATAGCCCATGGTACATTGCACTTATGCTCCTCTCGTACTTTGCTTCTCCTAATGCCTCCTAGAATTGTAGCATTTATGATAAAGTTTTCAAAAATAGTTTTTCTCACATCATTATCTATATCTGCGTAAATGCCTTTAACCAGCTTGTACCAATTATTATTCTTATCAGCTAGCACCTTTTTTACAGCTCTAAGCTGTACCTTTACCATATCATGCTTATCAAATCGTTCAATCCAATCGATCATCTTAGGTACATTGTTATCAGGATCAGAATCCAAATATGCTAGGGCTTTTTTTAATCCGAAGCTTTCTAGGTTCTCTATAATGTTTTTGTCTCTCATTACAAATCCCCCTTTGATCTGTATAAATATATTTTAGGAGATTTGCTTTATATTTTCATTTGACGAAAATATAAAATGTCAAAAATTACGACAAAAAACATTTAATGCAAATATTGTCTCAAATCCTTGTCCATGCCTATAACAATCAGAGAACTCCGGGTTATTCGAATTAAGTATTGTAGAACCATATTGAATTATGAATAAAGGTTAAGAGTCAATTTCATTAGATTCTTTTATAAGTTTATATGCCAAACCTGTAACTGCCATTTTTATCAACTCAACAAACTCTTGAGGAGTCTTTTTTGCATCTTCTAATAGCCATCTAGTTATGGATACACGGATAGCGTCAGCGAAAAAAGTTGCATAAAAGTCACTATTCTTATCATCTCGAATAATGTCCTTTAATCGAGAATGAATTATGGGATGCATCACTTCATTAAAATAATCAGAGAATGAGTTCTGACCTCTAACCCTTAACGCATTTCTATAAAATCCCCGATTCTCATAAAAGTATTCGCACATGTCTTCAATTAACTCCCATCCATTTACTTCCGATGATTCATTTATCTTTGCCACAAACTCGTTATAAAATATCCAGTTAACTAAATCATATTTATCTTTAAAATGATAATAGAAACTCTGTCGTGTCATATTGCATAATTCTGCTATATCGCTTATCTTTATTTTTTCCATAGGATGCTTAGCCATTAGTTCCTTCATCGCTGCAGATAATGCATTTTTTGTAATATGCGAATCAGGCATTTTGGTTCCCCCTTTTTATTCTCCATGATTTAATATCCACTTTAATAATTTTATCATATAGAAATAATCATCTCAATTTTCAGAAATATGTCATAGGTATAGAATTACTTCAATGCTTTAAACCAAATATGCTATAATGTTTAAAAAGCCCATCGTGGAATTTCAATATTGCGGTGATAAACATGGATATTAAAGAAAAAGTGAAAAATCTTACAACATCGCCTGGGGTATATTTAATGAGAGATTCTTTAGGCAATGTTATTTATATAGGCAAAGCGAAGAATCTAAAAAACAGAGTCCAAACTTATTTTCAAAACTCAGCAAATCATTCTTCTAAAATAGAAAAGCTTATTAAAAATCTAAAGGATTTTGACTATATCATCACAGATACAGAGCTTGAAGCTATGATTCTTGAATGCAAACTCATCAGAGAACTAAAACCAATGTATAATAGATTAATGAAAAACCCCTTGTCTTATGTCTATATTGTCATAAAAACCGATGAAGTATGTCCAAGCATAAAAATATCTAATACTCTGTTTGAAGATAAGCAAAATTTATGTTTCGGACCATATGGAAGCAAAAATACGGTTGAAAAAGCAATCCAAGGTATAAAAGAGTGTTATAAAATACTTTGTAGTAAAACATCTAAATACAACTCTCAGTGTTTGAATTATTCCCTGGGTCTGTGTATAGGAATGTGTATCAGTGACTCTTCTGTTGAATATTACAATAACGTGATTAGTAATTTTATTTCTTTTCTCAGAGGAAATGATTCAACTATAATTGAAGATATGAAGCATAATATGGAAGAAGCTGCCAAAAACCTAGATTTTGAAAAAGCAGCAAAATATAGGGATTATATCAATAGCATCAATTCATTAATAAAAAGAGAAAAAACATTAAGATTTGCTGAAAGCGACAATAACATAGTAGTAATGGAACCATTGAGCAAAGATATTGTTAAGTTATTTCTTATTAGTAATAATAAAATAATTTTTAGTAAAAAATATGCTCTTGAAAATAGAAATATGCAAAAATTACATACAATAATTAAAAATCATATATTGGCTTATTTTGGCGGCAATACAGTCTCTTCCTCTGTCACAATTGCCAAGGATGAAATAGATGAAGCTCAAATAATATTCAGCTACTTGAACTCCAGACCTGATAGTTATATAACAATCCCCCCGGATTGGCTTTATGATACCGAAAATTATCACATTGATAAAGCCATAAATAAACTGCTACATCAATAATCAAGCTCTTTGCTTTGCTATTATTTCGATCTTTATAGGCTTAATTATAATACTTCTTCTATTTTAAAGTATTTCATTTGAGATAAGTCAATATATTTTCCATTAAGGAATACTATCGGAGTTGATATTTTTTCAGGAGATATAAACACAATTTGTCCAATCTGACCATTACTCATCCTTACCAAAGTACCAATGTAATATCTGTATATATTTGATAAAAAAGTCATTAATATCCTCGTGTCAAATTTGCTATACCCGATTCTTATGATCTCCTTAAAGGCTTCAAAGGGAGTAATTCTTTTCTTATATGCTCTTTCTGAAGTTAACGCATCATACACATCAGCGACAGCTATAATCTTTGCATATTTGCTTATTTCATTTCCTCTAAGCCCACTGGGATATCCACTCCCATCTTCATTCTCATGGTGCATTAGTATTCCTTCCCTAATTTCTTCACTAAGTTGTGCAATCTCCAATGAAAGCTTATAACCAATACTGGTATGTTCTTTAATCTTTTCAAATTCTTCCGGTAATAATGAGCCTTTTTTGTTTAAAATATCAACAGGTACTTTAGCTTTGCCAATATCATGGAGAATTCCCGTCATTACAACATTTTTTATCTCTTCTTCTTCCAAGCCAAGCCATTTTGCCAGAAGAAAAGCGTATATGCCAACATTTATACTATGCTTATAGGTATATTCATCTATATCCTTTACCACATTCATGAACTCAGGCACATTTATCATATACCTGACTTCAGAATAAACTGAATCCGAAATACGCTTGATTCTTTCGTATTCCAACTTTCTCCCAGATGCCAGATCACACATCAGTTGCTTCATGTCATCAACATTCTTCTTATAATCCTTTTTTAAATGTTCAATGTATTGCTTCCGAATCTCCTTTTTATCCATTTGATGATCTTCATAAACACACAACTGTCTTATATCGAAATTATCCAATTTATTAATAATGTAATCATCAATCGCTGTATCCTTTGAAATAATTAAAAGTCCCCTATCGTCATACACATCATCTGCAAGAATGTATCCTGTCTCACATTGATCAATATGAACATATTTTTTTTTCATCTGACATCACCTTTTCTAAATAATATAAACTATTATAAAACATCAGAAGGGGTTAAAAGGTTTTATGCAGTATTTTCCTTGATTTCAACTCTGTAGTCTTGTATTCATTTGCAGCTTCCCATGGACATTCTTTATGTGAGCTCATCCGTACATCATATGTATAATATATTAAACTAACAGTATATTTATTATTTATATAATAATATCATATAATAACAAAATTTTACATAGTTCAACAATACTAAAAAAAGTCATCCTTTCAGACGACTTTTTTAGTTCTTATAAACTACATTATGCAATAATTTTTCAATTTTAAAATCTTAAATATGTTCAAGAATAAAAGAAAGGACTTCCTCCAGTTTTATGTCAAAGGCTACTGCAAACTCTTCATGTAAGCTCTTTTCAACAGCTTTCATGACTTCTTCATCTGATTTCATCAACTTTTTCCCTTAATATTAAACATGAACGCTTCTACTTGTTTCTGGTTATCATAATACTTATTTATATGTTTCCATTTTTCATAGAAGATTATGCAACTTTAGCCAGATCATTTACATAATATTATTATAGCAAATTAAATTTTAATACATGCCTCAATATCCTAAAAAATCTCAGGCTCACTTCTTCTTGTATATGTCATTTCAAGATCCTTCTTATGATACAAATATCCTTTATCATCAAAGAACTTAGCTTCTACAGGACATTTCTTTATACAGGCTCCACATTTGATACATATACCTAATATATTGCTTTGATCTTCATAACTGATGGATCCCATAGGACAAATCTTCGCACATAGGCCGCATTTATTACAATTATCATTTGTTTTAGGTTTCACTTTTAGGATATTTATGGCTGTACCATTGTTATCCTTGGGTTGATAATATGGACGTAATGATTTCTCATCCTTAAAACATAATATTTCTACAGGTTTATTATCAGATAGACAAATCCTTTTTGCTGCCTTTTCTGCCAATTCTTCAGCTAATAGCATATCTGATTCATCGGGTCTTCCTGCTGCAAGCACTTTAGAAAAAGCATGCTCTCCTACAAATGCACCGGCAGCAATTATCTCAAACCCATCATTATTTAAAATTCTAATTAACTCTTTTAAGGCATCATCATAATTTCGATTGCCGTACACAACTATTGGTATAGAACATGTGTTATCTGCTTTTATATTCTCATTTAAAAAAGACAGAAGTACATTGGGAACACGACCTGCATAGACAGGAGTTCCAAATACAACCAGATCATCTTTGCCAAATTCCAAACTACGCTTTCTTGCATCCGGAATGGTAAAATCAACAGTATCTATAGGGGCATCAATTTTTTCACTTATGGCATTGGCAACATATTCAGTAACCTTCTTTGTTGTTCCTGTAGCACTGAAGTACACTGCCCATACCTTATTTATCATCATTTAAATTCCCCCAAGCCTTAGTTAATAATTTAAAAACAACATATATTTTCTATTTTCAATCATTCAAACAGATCCTTTACAGTTTCCAACATATCTCTGATAGGTAAGTTGTAAGGGCATTTAGTCTCGCATAGTCCGCACTTGACACATTCACTTGCCTTTACAGGAAGTGTATTGAATCTTTCTTGTGCCCATTGCTGAAGATTATATCTGGTATAATAGCCCTCAAACATGAACATCATGGGAATATTTATTCCTACAGGGCAGGGTTGACAATAACCACATCTTCTGCAGAATGTATTTCCCAGTTCTCTTGCTTCTTTTAAGAGTTCCTCTCTTTCACTCTCATCTAATACAGGGTTATCAGCTGCCTTTACATTCTGCTCCAATTGCTCCATGCTGCACATTCCAGGTATGGCACAAGTTATATATTCTTTTTCCAATATGAACTTTAAAGCTCCATTTGCGTTTGTGATAGCTCCTCCAGCAAAGGGCTTCATTACAATTATGCCGATATTTTTTTCATAAGCCTTTTTAAATATCTCTTCAGCATGAGTTTCTATTGCATTGTATGGATATTGGATGGTTTCAAAAATATCATATTCAAGAGCTTTCTCAATAACTTCAATGCTATGGCTTGTTATACCTATATGCTTTATTAGTCCTTTTTCCTTGCATTCTAATAAAGCTTCCAACGCTCCACCCGGAGCCATGACTTTCTCAAAATCCTCTAATGTAGGTACATTGTGAAGCTGATATAGATCAACATAATCCGTCTTTAAGTTGTTAAGAGAAATATCTACGTCCTTTCTCATTCCTTCCTTATCCCTTGCCATGGACTTGGTAGCAAGGAACACGTTACTTCTTTTTCCAGCAAGCGCTTCACCTATTAAGCTTTCACTTACGGTATATCCTCTGGCGGTATCTATAAAATTTATGCCTAACTCTATTGCTCTCCCTATCAAGCTATTGGCATCTTCCTGATCCAATTGTTGGATCGGTATTCCTCCAAAGCTTACTCTTGATACATTCAATCCTGTTTTTCCAAGTACGCTGTACTTCAAACATATCCCTCCTGATATTCATAGGCTTTCTTGTTTTTATAATTCAATATAAACCTTTCTCATATTTATTATAATCTTATAAAGCATATAAAGCAAAAGCCCGTGTAAAGAAAAATTCATCTGCACAGACTTTTACCCGCATGTTAAAATTTAGCCACCGTTTCACACTATTCCAAACGATGGCTAAAATAAATGCTCATATTGGTTTATGCTTTAGATATATCTGATTTTTTCTATGCCCTTTATACCTAGACCAGGTTCATCGCTTACTGTAATGTCCTTTTCGTTAAATACTGCACCACCGATGATCGGGTCTTCACTGCATAGAACAGGACCATCCAAATCAACCTTTGTGATTATCTGTTTTGCACAAGCAAAGTGTACCGCAGCATTAACGCTTATTTTTGCCTCTAACATGCAGCCAATCATGCATTCTACCCCATACACCTCTGCAGCAGAAGCTATTTTAAGCGCATTAGTAATACCCCCGCACTTCATTAACTTTATATTGATAAGATCTGCTGCTCCCATTTGCATGATTTTTAGAGCATCCATTGGTGAGAATACGCTTTCATCAGCCATTACCGGCACATATGAATTCTGAGTTACATATCTGAGTCCTTCAAAATCATGAGCCTTAACTGGTTGTTCAACAAACTCTATATCTAAACCCTTCTCCTGCATTTGATTCAGAATGCGAACAGCCTGCTTTGGTGACCATGCCTGATTTGCATCAATGCGAATGAGAGCATCTGGTGCCACTTCGCGAACAGCTGCCAATCGTGCCACATCCAACTCAGGATTGCTTCCTACTTTAACCTTTAGGCACTTATAACCTCTATTAATTGCACTTACAGCATCACGGGCCATTTCATCAGGAGAATTTACGCTTATTGTTATATCTGTCTCAATGCTCTTTCTGCTTCCACCAAGCATTTTATAAACAGGAATCTTGTATAGCTGGCCATAAAGGTCCCAAAGAGCTATATCTACAGCTGCCTTAGCACTGGTATTTTTAACAATGCTTCCATTCATATCCTTAATGAGATTTTCAAAGTCATCTATTTCACGACCAATCAATACCTTCTTTATATGGTCATTTATTGCGCCTATTATAGCGCCTGTAGTATCACCGGTAATCGCTCCCGTAGGAGGAGCTTCACCATATCCTACATGTCCCGTATCCGTATGAATTTCAATAACAACATCTTCTACACTGTTTACTGTACGCAACGCTGTTTTGAACGGAACAATAAGGGGAACAGAAATCATTCCTAAACGAACTTCAGTAATTTTCATTTTATTCCACCTCACATTTTTTATTCAAACACATTCACTGTAAAAGTAATAATCTGATTTTAAAGCTTTTTCAGAGGCATTTTATTCCTCTTATTACTTAAGAGAAATTCATCATATTTAAAACTCTTATTTGCTCATGCAAGAGCTCTCATAATATAACCGGTTATCATTCCCAGATAGGTACCGCTAACTGTACCAAATAAAGCCATAAGAACTCCTACAGGCACTAATGAGCCGCTATATGTTCCTGCCAATATAGGTGCAGAAGCCACACCTCCGATATTAGCCAGTGAAGAAACGCCACAAGTAAACATATCAAGTTTAAGGAATTTAGCAAAAATAAGGAATAATATGCCATGGATGGCTAATATCATAAATCCTGCCGCAATCCATGCAGGAGCATCATTTAATTCCATGAAATTGGCACGAGAAGCAAGCAAAGCAACTACACCATATAGGAATACATTTGATAATTCTGCTGCACCAGCCAACTTTCCAAATGGGGTAGCCGCCAATATCAATCCGACAGCAGTAATGAATAATACTACCCATGTTGCCTTATCCAAGAAACCAAAGTTACTATTGAGCCATGTACCTACATTCTGTCCAACAGCAGAAACTAAAAGTGAAGAACCTATTAGTACCATCATGGTTGTAAAAGTAATTTCTTGTTTATTTTCTGCCATATCTGCTTCTAAACTTCTGCTTACTTGATCTAAACGACTGGTATCCGCTTTGGTCCATTTGTTGAACTTTGGTGCAAAACTGATTGACCATAATAAGAACATAACCCAAATTGAATAATCAATGGAGTCAACCACTAGAGCATATGCATACTCTACTTCTCCTACATTAAATATTTCCTGCAAAGTTGCCATATTACCAGAACCGCCTATCCAGCTTCCACATAAAGCACCTAATGCTTTCCATGATTCAGGACCTAATACACCCTTCATAACTATGAAAGTAACTATAAAGCCAATCATTACAGTTAAGCTACCAGTAAAGAAACCTATAATCATTTTAGGTCCCAGTTTGATCATCTGACGAATGTCACAACGAAGCAACATTAGAAATATCATCGCGTAAAGAATGTTGTTCTTCAGATTGCTATAGGCTGCTTTTGTAGCATCTAAATCCCAAAAGTTAATAGTACAAAGAATCATGCCAATTAAATAAACTAATACTATGGGAGGTACAAAACTAAAGAACTTTTGTACAGCTTTGCTTTTTGCATACTTTTGCGCAGCTAATAGACCGCCGCATAATGCAACAAGTACAGCAAAATAAGTGAAACCATTAGTAATCATAAAAAAACCTCCTATCAAAATATTATTACAACTACCCGATTATATTTTACTTTATTGAACCGGGATTTAGACAAAAATTTATAAATAAATAAAACCCAGCAAAAACCAACATCCTTGGCTTCCACTGGGTTTTGCCTATTCCGATACAGGGAATACCTCCATCACATAAGCAAAGCAGTTTAATTCTATATTAATATTATTAACAAATAGCAATATTATTTATATTTCTACAAATTAATTATAATTTAGTAATAATAAATTTGTCAATATTGTGTTTAAGCAATAACACATTCCCATAATTCATTAGATAAGGAAAATACTTCATCAACGTGATAACCATTCTTTCAATTTCTCTCTTCCCTAACATTTCCTCAAAGCAAAAGGAACATAGAATTTTATATATCTATTTCCCTGTTCCTCTCTTAATTATTTCATCCATTTGTTCTTTGGCTTCCGTTGATAACGTATCCCCCAGATAATTAATATCTATTTCTTGCCTTTCCTTGTATTCTTTTAATGCCATTTCAGTGGTTCTTTGTATTTCTTCCTTCAGTTCTCTGGCAGATAACAAAGCACATCCTGCACCTCTTATAATAATCTGCTGTAAACCGTCAGAGGTTGCAACTGTAATATTATATTTATCCTGATTTTCATGGGTGAACTTTTCTATATATTGATCAGCAGTTTGTGCTTCTCTGGTATATACTACATGTATATTATAATAATCTATCACTTCCTCTGGATGTCCCTGAACACGGTAAGCATCAAACACTACTATAATCCTACATTTCCGAATGCTTTGATAATTACATAGGGCATCAAGCAATTTTACTTTAGCTCCGTCCATGGTAGTCTCTGCAAGTTCTTTTAGCTCAGGCCAGGCAAATATGACATTATATCCATCTACAAGAAGATATTCTTCTTTGATTTCCTTTGGCACTTTTGAATAGACAGGAGACTTATAATAATCCATATCAACTTTTCTCTTATTTTGCCAAACATTTTTTCTTCCCTGATTTGCATAATAGGTTTTATTGAGGATTTTATCAACTTCCTCTGGGGCAATCCATTTTTCTTCCTGATATGTCAACTTGCTTTCGGCTATTTCATCAAAAATGCTGTTTCTTGTATTAAAATAGCTTTCAACGTGCATATGTTCCTTTACTTCATACCATTTTACAAAAAAGCTTGTGCCATTAGCACAGAAAACAGAGTCTGCCGGATTATTAACATCTGCTTCTGCATCGTAGCCTATCATATCTATTACCTCTTCAGTATTATGACATGGTTCATATCCCATGAGGCTGCAAAAAAGTCTTCCTTGTCCCTTTGTATATATCATGACTTCTTTCTGGTAATTTCTCATGGTAGCAACAGGTGCAGTCCCTGTAACAACTGCCATACCATCATCTATGTGTGATATCTGGCATATTCCGTGCATTTTATCAATGTCTGTCATTGCCCTTCCTACCATTTTTTCAGGCACCTGAAGCTGAAAATAATAATAGGGTTCCAACAGTATAGACTCCGCTTCCATTAAACCTTGGCGCACCGCCCGATAGGTTGCTTCTCTGAAGTCGCCGCCTTGCGTATGCTTATTATGGGCTCTGCCTGATACTAAAGTTATTTTCATATCTGTAATATCTGATCCAGTGAGAACCCCTTTATGGACCTTTTCTTCCAGATGAGACAGAATTAACCTTTGCCAACTTTTACTCAGCACATCTTCGCTACACCGCACATCAAACTTAAGTCCGCTTCCCCTCTCCCCAGGTTCCATCAAAAGATGAACTTCCGCATAATGACGCAAAGGTTCAAAGTGCCCTACTCCTTCAACGGCATTTCCAATAGTCTCTTTATAGACAATTTTGCCTGAGTCGAAGGATACATCAATGCCAAAGCGGTCTTTTATAAGACTTTGCAAAACCTCTATTTGCACTTCACCCATTATTTTCACCTGAATCTCCTGCAGCTGCTCATCCCACACAATATGAAGCTCCGGATCTTCCTCTTCCAGAAGACGCAATTTTGGCATTATGACTCTTGGATCACAGTCTTCAGGAAGTATAATCTGATATGACAATACAGGTTCCAATACAGGTACATTTAAATTCTTCTCTATCCCCAAACCTTCTCCCGGCTTTGTCTGAGTTAATCCTGTTACTGCACATACAGATCCTGCTTCAACCACATTGACGGCCTCAAACTTCTGTCCTGAATATATTCGTATGTGGGTAACCTTTTCTTCCCATATTCCGTTGCTTAAAATATCCCTTGTCTTAAGTTTTCCTCCGGTAATTTTCATATAGGTAAGACGGTTTCCCTGTTCATCTCTCCCTATTTTAAACACTTTGGCCCCAAATTCAGATGGGTAAGTTGGCAACTGAGAATACATCACAATTCCCCGGATAAACTCCTCGACACCCTCCAGCCTTAAAGCAGAACCGAAAAAGCATGGAAATACTTTGCGTTCTCTGATGGCCGTCTTTATTTGTGAAAGCTGGATGTTGCCCGTCTCCAGATAAGCTTCCATAAGAACCTCATCACACATGGCCATTTGGTCATAGAAATTCTCTTTTTCATCTTGCTCAAATTCAATGCATCCATCACTCAACTGTTTCTTTAACTCGTTCATTATTTTACCCTTATCGGTTCCTGCCTGATCCATTTTATTTATAAAAATGAACACTGGAATTTTATATATGGAAAGCAAACGCCATAATGTCATGGTATGAGCTTGTATTCCATCCATTCCACTGATTACTAAAATAGCATAATCAAGAACTTGAAGTGTCCTCTCCATTTCTGTTGAGAAATCTACATGACCTGGTGTATCCAGTAAGGTTATTTGCATATCTTCAAACTCAAACACAGCTTGCTTAGAAAAAATAGTAATTCCCCTTGCTCTTTCCAACTCATAGTTATCCAAATAGGTGTCTTTTTTGTCCACTCGTCCCAACTTTCTAATCTTGCCTGCCAAATAAAGCAAACTCTCTGATAAAGTTGTTTTACCAGCATCTACATGTGCTAATATTCCAATGACTAATTTTTTCATAAGTTCTCAATCCTTCGCTATCTATACATATATATAATATCAATAAAAAGAAAATCTAACAAATCATAAATACTTGTCAGTTAAGAATAAGCAATCTCATTATATTATTTCTTATCTTTTTAGCAACTTTCAGAACCGTAACTCATAGTATTATATATGGAGGGATTCACATGAATCGTGATAATTGCAAAACCAATATTTCTATGAGAAAGTATAAACATACATTCAAATTTGATAATATTGATGTACTAAACTTGACAATCATATATCCAACTATTCATATGGCAAATAATCAGATTTCTGAAGCAATCATAAACAACCAGATAAATATGCAAATTAGTGATTATTATATGTATGTTTCCATAAAATTATATGATCTTGCTGTTGAGACATATAAAGATTCCTTGGCCAATAATTTCCCATTTCATCCATACGAGGCTTACATGGAATATAAAATAACCTACAACCAAGATGGTTTTCTGAGCCTTTATATTGACAAATATGAATATACAGGCGGAGCCCATGGTAATACCGTTAGAAGCTCTGATACTTGGGAATTATGCAACGGTGCACATATACCCCTTTATTGCTATTTCAAACCGGAAGCAAATTACAAAGAACTATTGATAGAAGAAATCATCAGGCAAGCAGATGAAAATATGGATACAGATACACCGCCATATTTCGAAGATTACAGAAAACTGATTGTTGAGAATTTCAACCCTTTAAGCTATTACCTTACTCCAGAAGGCTTGTCCATATATTATCAGCAATATGAAATCGCTCCCTATGCCACAGGCATAGTTGTGTTTACCATTCCTTACAGTATTGTTGAATGGCATCCTGAGTGCCTATGTTGATTCTCAAATAGAAGTAAAGCCAGTTTGACTCATAATTGTCCTGACTGGCTTTTTTACTACCATAAACTAATTAAAAATTACATCAATCATTAGTGAATTTCTCGATGCAGTATTTGCATATACATGCTTTCCCTTTTTTATCATCGGCAACCATATCTAAAATTTTTTTGGAACCGCCACATTCTCACACCAGCAAGTTCCTTCGCCATGCTGACAATTGTTAGGATTGCCGCATAATGGACATATCTTCTCATCCATGTGCATTCCTCCTCTTACCTTCTTGCTCCGTTATAACACACTAACATTTCCATTCAAAATCAATAAGTTGCTACAATGCTTAGAAATCCATCTGTTCTTCCATCGTTACAGGCTTATACTCATCAGGCAATTCTTCTTCCTTTAGAAATATAAAATTGTCATCATTTAATATGGGTATAAATACTTCATATGGAATATTTAAAAATTCGCAAGCATAATCACTGGCTCCAAACCACTTGCCTTCTTTACTGCTTAAATTTAAGTCTCTGGCGAATTTTGTATGGTTTGAACAATCATGTACTACCAAATCCCAGCATTCTTCATCGGCTATTTTCATAAGTTTCAAAGTCAACTCCCTGCTCCAAATCGGTGATATATATCCAAGTCGGGAAATATACATGTTTTCTCCATAATAATTAAATATGTTATTCTCATTTAAATGCAATTCAGCACAATTGATAAAGTCCAGTTTCGTGTCTAAAATAGCTTGCTTCTTTTTCAGAAATGCATCGAAAAATTCTGGAGTCATCGGTGTTTCAATACCTACACTCTTAATATACTTTTTAGCGATTCCTATGTTTTTGATGACTTTATCAGAGCAATTAGAAGCTCCCAAATTGAAGCGTATCTCATCAAGGCCAGCTTCACCCAAAGCTTTTAAGTTCTCTTCCGTAGCCAATGTGCCATTTGTATATAGATGTTGATGTATATTAGCTTCACTGAACTTCTTTATAACCGGATAGTATTTTTCTATTTCCATAAACGGCTCTAAGTATACATATGATATTCCAGTTGGTTTCTTATGAATTGAAAGGAGCAAATCAATATCCTTCTCGTAAAACTTTGTACCACCGATTTCCCACATACCTTCTCCCACTGGAGGGATGCGTTCAAACTCTCCATAATTATAACAGAATTTACACTGTAAGTTGCATTTGTTAGTTTTTCTTATTGCACTGAGACCTGTGCCCAGAAGACATGAACGACATCCTTTTGGAAACTTATCATCATTGCCTACAAAATAAGTTCTATTCTCCAAGGTCTTTAAACCTTTAATTTCCTCCATCAACCTTTCATTTCTATAATCAACTGCTGTCTCTATTTGTGCAAAGGTAGCGTATATGATTTCCTCGTGTTTTGCAGTTATTTCATCTTTCTCAGTCAATTGCGAAAAATAATCAAACCAAAGCAATGCATCTTTCTTTGAAATTTTCATCATTTGTCCCCCTAATTAAGTGTTATTACCATTTGCCCTTTCCATGATCTCCTGAACTATTGAAGTTTTGGCATCCGCATAGTGTTGAACATAACGCCATTTTTTATTTGCCAGGCCTCTCTTCACTTCCTCATATATTTTACGATCTGCTTCATTGGATCTCAACCAATCCCTAAAGCGCAACATTTTATCAATCTCAGGCGCGCCATAACTGAACACGTGTAAATTAATATCTGTATCAGGTCCTTTAAACAGGCGATGCTCGTACCAATCTGGCTCACGGATCCACAATGTATATCCAGCTGCTTCCAAAGCCGGCACATAGGCTTCCTCATCAGCAGAATCACTTACAACCAGCAATATATCAATTATTGGTTTGGCACAAAGGCCCGGCACTGACGTTGATCCCACATGTTCAATCTGCAAGGCCTTATTGCCTAGTACTGAATAAATCCGCCTCGCCTCTCTTTCAAACAAATCAGGCCAACTGGGATCATATTCAGTGAGATTAATGGGTGCGTCATGAGGCTTAAGTTCGCCAACCATACTCTTTTGTAGTTCTTCATCACTTCTTGGTGTGAAACTTTTATCCGATAGCATATTATATCACTCCTTTACTTTTAATTACAAATGTATCTTGAAAGAAAGAATACTTCTTCTCCAGTTTCTACAGAGTTATGTTCTTCATTGCAAACCAATTAGTCCTATGCAACATAAGCTTCATATTATATGTCTATACCTTATAGATTAAAATGTCAATGAATACTAAAAAACCGCCAACGGATACAAAGCATCCCATGATTGGCGGTTAACCATTATGTTATGAGGTTAAATTGATGTATATCTTGAATATCCATATATATTTAACTCTTCCGTAAAATTTATCATTTTGCTGTTTTCAACTGTCATATTATTCTGTATGGTTGCAATTACAACTACAACTGTTTTTGCCAGATGAGCATGATGGGCATCCAATACATTTAACACCTTTTTTCTTTTCAATAACAATCTTTGTAATTGCAGCACACACTATTGCCAGTATGACCAGAATTAAAATTAAATTTTTCATAACGCTCCTCCTATACACTATGTGCTAGCTTTCTTTCTGCCTTTTCATTCCCTCTTTTTACAAGGTATGCAACATATCCAATCATAGCTGCTACAACAATTAACCCTGGTATGAAACCAGTGCCAACAAAGCCAGCAGTTGTTAATGTACCTATATGGTATGTAATGAATGCCACTACATAACCCATTGAGAACTGGAATGCAATACCGCCCCACAGCCATTTCCTGTCTTCCATTTCAGAGTTCATGGCACCAATTGCAGCAAAGCAGGGAGGTGTAAACAAATTGAACATAAGGTATGCTAATGCAGCAACAGAGGTTAAACCAAGGGCACCTGCAACACCTACTCCATCAGACATGAGTACAAATTCTTCAGTATCAATAAAGTTTGTTATTCCATATACAACCGCTAAGGTACCAACGACATTTTCCTTCGCAATGAAACCAGTAATCGATGCAGCTGCCAATTGCCATGCTCCAAAGCCTAAGGGTATTAACAATATTGCAAAGGGCGATGCTATGCTTGCTAAAATACTCGTACTTTCTGCACCTTCAGCAACAACCTGGAATTTCCAATCAAAGGTTTGCATGATTTGTACTATTGCATTGCTAAGAAGTATAATAGTACCTGCTTTTATAATAAACGCTTTCGCTCTGGAGAACATAGATATTGTAGCTCTCTTAATGCTTGGAAATCTATACTCCGGTAATTCCATTATAAAGAATGACCTTGTATGTTTATCACCGGTTATTCTTTGTATCAGTAGTGCTCCAACGATTATAATTCCAATAGCCATGAAATACATAGCGGTACCTACCCACGCGGCATCGTCAAAGAATACACCTGCAAATAACGCGATAATAGGCAACTTCGCTCCGCATGGCATAAAAGGTGTCAACATGGCAGTTGTTCTTCTTTGCCTATCATTTTTAATCGTCCTTGTTGCCATAATACCTGGAACACCGCAACCTGTTCCTATGATCATAGGTATAATCGATTTACCTGATAAACCAACTTTCTTGAAAAATCTATCCATGACAACAGCAACACGAGCCATGTAACCACAATCTTCAAGCAATGCCAACAGGAAAAACAGTACCATAATTAGTGGCAAGAATCCAACAACTGCACCAACACCACCAATAATTCCATCTAATAGAATCGCTGATAGAACAGGCGATACTCCTTCTCCAAGCAATCCTTCTACCCAGGCATAAAACGCATCAATCCAGCCACCTAATATATCTGCAAGCAATGGTCCTAAATAAACTTGTGAGATTGAGAAAACCATCCACATAATCGCTGCAAAAATAGGAATACCTAACCACTTATGTGCCAATATCCTATCTGCAGCATCCTGTCTGGTCTGCTTATTGCTGCTTATTTGTCTATGCTCCACTTTTGAGACTATTTCTTTGACAAACTCATATCGTTTTTTATCATAGGCTTCCACTGAACTTCTTTCTGAAGCATTCATTCCTTTACTGTCAAAGGGTGCAACTTGCTTATTGCTTTTTACCGATATTACCGTAGAAACAAGTTCTTCTAAACCGTTATCGCTGGATTTGGTCGATACTGTTTCAACTATAGGACATCCCAATAATTCCGATAACATTTTTACATCTATTCTTGTCTTCTTTTTCTTTGTTAAATCACTTTTGTTTAATGCAACAACAACCGATACTTCTAATTCAAGAAGCTGTGTTGTGAAAAATAAGCTTCTGCTTAAATTTGTAGCATCTACAATATTTATAATAACATCCGGTTTTTCATTTCTTACATAATCACTTGTAATACTTTCTTCAGATGTAAAGGGAGACATGGAATAAGCTCCCGGAAGGTCTACAACCGTAATATTTTTATTTGTCTTATTAAGGCTTTTTTTAAGCTCGCCTTCTTTCTTCTCAATGGTTACACCAGCCCAGTTACCTACATGCTCAAGTCTTCCTGTCAATGCATTGAATAGTGTTGTTTTTCCGCTATTGGGATTTCCAGCGAGGGCTACCCTAATGTTTTCCCCTGCACTCATAAATACTTACCTCCTACTTTCTTTATCTGCTCTTTAATAACTTAGTGAAATATATTTTTATGGTTATTAATATTTAAAGCTTCCTTTATTAAACTCTTATACCTTTAAAAAGCTATATTATAATTACATTAGTCAAATCCTTGTCTATACTATACCTTGCATCTTTTACTGAAATTATGTAATTATCAGCAAGTACGGATATGACAGTCACTGTTTCTCCTTCATAACAACCCAATGTAAATAAAAAATCCTTTAGTTCTTTATCATTTGTTCTAATTTCCTTTATAACGTATTCTGTATTAACTTTTGCCTGTGTTAAATTCATCAATGGTGCATCTGCCCCTTCTCTTCTGTTTAATTCTCTAGTTATATGTCTATTCCTTATAACACTCTCCATAAATATACCTCCAAAATTTATAATATATATCAAAATCATTTTTTACATAAATGATTTTTCTCAAATCTTATAACGGCATTACATATCTCTTGTTCTATTCATGCACATTTTCATATACTTTCCTGAAGTTTATTTTTAAGAGCTTTGAGAAAACGGAATAATCAATGATTTCATATATTCTCACAGAAAATTCTAACCTACAGTATGTACAAGTTAATTGAAAATGATTATCATTCTTATTGATATTTTATCATTCATTTTTATTTATTTCAATACCTATTAGCAATTTTTGCTCATTGAGATATATTGTGCTATAGAGAAATAGCTATAAGAAATGAAAATTCTTGCAAAAAATATACCCTTATATGTTCTTACAGAAACATACAAAGGGTATATTGAACATGAATATTCGTTTAATTTTACAAATTTCAATATTTTCGATGGTTCTGGAAGTGTAAATTAATTAATCTTCTATAAATCTAACTAATGAAGTATTGAACTCTTCCTTCTGATCATAAAAAGATCCATGACCTGATAATTCAAGAGGTAACAACCTAGAGCTTCGTATCATCTTTTTTTGCACCTCAGCTATGTGAAAAGGAACTACTTTATCATGAGTTCCATGTATGATTAAAGTAGGCACATCAATAGCTTTCATATCATCAAACAATACTTCTCTAATCCATGTCTTTGCCACGGCCGCTGTTGCCCATCCTGCTGCCTGCAAACCTAGATGAAAAAACCAATCTGAAAAGGCTTCTGATGTATGTTGAAAGAAAAACCTTTCTCCAAAATTCCTGAGCATTTGAGGACGATCATTATAGGTATCTTCTATCATCTGTATTACCTGCTCTTTATCAATGCCATACGGAAAATCAGGACGTTTTATCAGACTTGGAGCAGCAGCTGCAATAAGAACCAGCTTTTTTACTCCATATCCTTTATGACGTCCCATGTATCTTACTGCTATTGCACCGCCGGTAGAATGTCCGACTAAAATAAAATCCCGTAAACATAAGGCTTCAACAACACCCCTCACATCATCTGATAGAGTATCATAGTCATATCCATTAAAAGGTTTATCCGACATACCGAAACCTCTTGTATCGATTCCAATACATCTATAACCCAGCTCCGGCAACTTATCAAACTGATATTCAAAAAGATCATGACTGCCTGGCCAACCATGTAAAAACAGTATTGCCTTTTTAGATTCTGGATTCAAGTCTTCAACAAATATGTTTACATTATTCACATAAACATAATATCCCATGATCTCTCTCCTTAATGATTATTATAGATTATAATATTCATTAAGATGATATAATGTGTCTTTTTATTCAAGCTTTCAGCGATATTTTCTTCTTCATCTCCTTGTCACACTGAAGGAAACCTTTATTATAAACACCCATACCACGCCTATCATCAGTTATCTCTCCTGAACCTTCTATGCTGACAATAGTCACAAGATTTCTGCACCTATCCAAGAATTTTATATTTGAAGCATCAATCAATGTAGCATTAGTAAAATGTAAGCAAAATTTCCGGAACACTTCCGGCTTTTTCTATGACATCCTTGCGAATCATATGTTCTCCTTATTTTACTTCTCCATTCCCAGGTTGCCTTGCATGATCTCCAGATTGTCCTATAATTAATCATTAATCTTTGCAGGAACATAATTTTTTAAAAGATATCTTGGCTTATCCTGGGTCTTATTACCATATTCTATTGCTTTTTTTGGGCATTTGGCAATGCATGCCATGCAATGAGTGCATCTTTCTCCCCATTTAGGCTTTTTATCAACAACTTTTATATTATTAAAAGGACAAACTTTTTCACATATTTTACATCCTACACATTGATCCGTGGTATAAAAATCCTTTGCAACCAGCTTATACCGTGTCCAAACTGGTGCAAAAGGAGCAATTATCAAAGTTTCAAAAAGCCACACATGACGGGATTTGAGTTTTCTCTCATTTTTCATATCTTCAACAACTTGCTTTACCTTCTTTGTAGCTTTTGAAATTTTCGAATGAATTACGTCTTCTTCATCCATAGCATATCTGTTATTTGCAACATAATTACGCGGCATTACAAATTCCACGCAGCCTAAACATTTTAAATTTTTTCTCATTGAAAACAGTTTTGCTTGGACCTTTGCACTGCCACAATAACCACCACTTGTAAAAACAAAATATACTTTCCTATTTCCGTTAAATTTTATTGATTTTAAGTACTTAACTAAAAATATTGGCATTTCACAAACATATATAGGCGCACAAATTACATAAGTTTTTTCTGAGTACAAAGGTGATTTATCGTTACTCCTAATTCTATCAAACAAATCTAAGCATTCGTCATTTAATCCATCAGCAATCAATTTTGCTATATATTCTGTGTTGCCTGTACCTGAAAAATATAAAACCATTTCATTTGACCTCCAACTTTTACTATCATCTTTTATCCATAATTGCATTTTCATTCGCCGATCAAAAACTTTGCCAACTACATCTTTCACTTTTCATATTATACAATAGTTTACATAAGAAGTAGTAGTCTAAAAATTGACTATTTTCGACATCATATGCTTATTAAAATTGAATAACAGCTCCGAAAGTTTAGAATCCTGGGCTTCTTGTGTTATGATATGCTTAATATTTCATGTTTAAAAATATCAAAGCTAGAGGATAGCAATTTCCTATCCTCTAGCTTATAAAAAATTGAATATTGCTTTAGTATTTTCCGAATTCTTTATCGCTTAAAATGATTCTCTTCGGCTTAGCATCTGATGATTCTGATGATTCATCTTTATTGTTTATCTTTAATCCTTTATTTTCTGACATATTATCAAACATCTTAATTATACCTTGGTCTGAATTCCTTGTTCCTCCGTTGTAATTTATGCTATTGCCCGATTTTCTTAACTTAAATTTGAACACTTGTTCTTTCAATGCATCAGCCTGAGTTGAAAGCTCCTCACTTGCCGTTGCACTCTCCTCAGCAGTTGCTGAATTCTTTTGCACTACTTCCGATACCATCATAATTCCCTGATTTACCTGCTCAATACCGGAAGCTTGCTCATTAGAAGCAGCTGCAATGTCTCCAATTAGTGTTGCAACTTTAGAAACATCGTCAACAATTCTATTTAGGGCTTCTGAAGTCTTTTTGGCAATATCTGTACCTTTTTCTACATTCTTAATAGAGTCTTCAATCATTTCAGTGGTTTCCTTTGCAGCATTAGAGCTTCTTGCTGCCAAGTTTCTAACCTCTTCCGCCACAACAGCAAAACCTTTTCCATATTGTCCCGCTCTTGCCGCTTCTACAGCAGCATTTAAAGCAAGTATGTTTGTTTGGAAAGCAATATCATCGATTACTTTAATAATTTTAGATATATTATTAGAGGATGTGTTTATTTGCTCCATAGCTTTCAGCATGTCATCCATTTGCATATTTCCTTGTACTGCATTATCTTTTGCTATTTCAGCAAGAGAACTAGCCTGGTTTGAATTATCCGCATTAAGTTTAGTTTGAGCAGCGATTTCTTCCAATGATGAAGTTAATTCTTCAATAGTACTTGCCTGCTCAGTTGCTCCTTGAGATAAAGCTATGCTTGAATCAGAAACTTGCTTTGCGCTTTCAGCTACCTGTTCGGATGCAATATTAATATTTGATACTACGTCATTAAGATTATCTGCCATCTTATTGAATGCAGTGGCAAGATTTCCTACTTCATCTTTAGTATGTATATCAACATATACATCTAAATCTCCATCTGCAATCTTATCTGCTGCAACAAGAAGCTTTCTCATTGGATTGCTTATGGTACGACTAATAAATATTCCAAGAGAAATTGCAACTATCATAGCCGCTGCTATAACTATGATCATAGTAACTACTGCTGTATCTGCTGTAGCACTATTGGTGTCTGATTGATTCTTTGCACCACTGACCTTTAATTCTATAAGCTTGTCGATTGATTCTCGTACATCATCTGCGCTGGTCTGTAGCTCTCCCTTTGTATAAGCAAAAGCCTCTTCATCTCTATTTTTCAAGCAAATCTCCAATAGTACATCCAATTTTTTATCAAACTCAGTCATTGCCTTTTTAAATTGCTGGAAATTTACTTGTACTTCTTCTTGGACAATTGTTTTTTCAAAACTTTCTGCTAATTTATCTATTTCACTGAGATAATCTTGAACTTCTGAATATGCTTTTTGAATATCTGCTGGTGTATCATAAAGTATTAAGTCTCTTGCGTTTACTCTTGCCCTTTGAAACCATCTAGCAATATCTGCTACTTCAGAAAGTGGAACCGTCATATTTTCATATAGAATAGTGTCATTTTCATCTATTTTATTTATGTTTGCAATACCGACAACACCTACTATTCCTGAAATTAACGCAACGATGATAAAGCTAACAATTAGCTTTGCTCCGATTTTCATGTTATAAAACCATTTCATATATGTATCCTCCCTGCTGTTCATCTTAATTTATTTTATTTAAGTATTCCGCATCCTGATGGTTTAATAGCTTTTCACAATCCAATAGTAGCTTCACCTCATTTCCTTGTTTTCCTATTCCTTTAATATATTTATTACCCTCCTTTCCTACTTCCGGGGGAGCAACAATCTCTGTTTCCGGGATCGAGATAACCTCTGATACACTGTCTACAACCAATCCAATGGTTTGCTCATGAATATTCACTACTATCACGCAGGTTCTATCATTATACTCTCTGAAATTTTTCTTAAAACGTAGCCTTACATCCATAACCGGAATAATTTTGCCTCTAAGATTAATAATGCCCCGAATATAGTCTGGCAGTTCAGGTACCTCAGTTATTGCTTGTATTCCTATTATTTCTGTCACATTCCTGATTTCAATTCCATAGACTTCTTTATCTAGCTGAAAGGTTAAAAACCTATCACCTAGAGTATCCTTTTCCATAATGTTTTGATCTAAAGTTTCTGTCATAGTGACCACTCCCCTTTTAATGATTACATTTGACCATCTATCCTAAAGCCCTAATTTCTTCATTTATATAACCTCCTATATCAAATATGAAATTGAAACACATCAAAAAGCCATGGGCAAATGAAAAGTCAATATTTTGACCAAATGAAAATAGAGAATTTCCGGAGACTAAGTCATAATAATCAGCAACTAAGCCAATCAATCACCATAGCCAAGGAAATTCTCCATTATTTTTATAAGGTAGTTAGAAATACCCAAAGTTGTAAAGTTTATAAAACGCATTTATCCAAAACGAATATCAGGTACCAACATGTTAATGTACTTATGACAGATAACTTTTTATACACTGAAGTTCTTACTAAAACGTTTATATAAACTAAACCAAAAATAGAAAAAGTCCTAAATCATAATTATATTACAATGTTTTATGATGATTGATGTTTACTTATTTCTAGTTTTAGGAGCAAATCGTTAATGAGTTTATATAACTAATTGGATTGAGCGTTTTAATATGGAAATCCACTGTCTTAGAAAACTACCTATATTTCATGCAATAAGCAATTGCACAAAACTTTTTGCACAATATTACTAACCTTTTTTACATTATTTTCTTTGCGAATAATTTCATCATACTATAATTGTATAGAATTGTCAATTATTGTTCTATTTTGTCGTATATTAATTTTAATTGTCGTATTTTGTCTATGTTTATAGCAATATTAGAGGCAAATCATTTTTCTTAAGGAATTTACAGTTGTAGAAAAAGAATTATAGCAATTTGTATCTAATCAGGTTTTAATGATAAGAAAAGCTTCATTGGGAAGCATTTTATAGCAATCAAAGACGCCTTTCCTGAAACCCATTACTGAAAATTAATATTAAGTTAGAATTATACTTTCCTATGGGTTATAAAAAAAGACTTCTCCAGAATTACATCATTGGAAAAGTCATTAACTTATGAACTATTTTACCGTAACTATTTCATTGTCATATTATTGAATCTATTTTAAACTTTTCATATTCGCTCTCTTATATACACAGCAATTGAAGCTGAAAACCGATTTATACTTTAAATATTGATACAAGTTCCAACAATCTTTCTGCACTTTTATTGACATCATTGGTTTTTTCCAATACTTCGTTTGTTCTTCTAACTACAGCAGCGGCTTCATTTGCTAAATCTCCAGTTTCTGTAGCGCCTTCTTCTGATGCTGCTGCTATATCATTAATAGCCTTTACCATGTTTCGAACAGAAGCATATAGCTGTTCCGTATTAGCTCTTAGGTTTGCTACCATATCATTGATAAATTGAGCATCATTGCTATATTGCTCCCCTGTAACAACAAGCATATCATAATCCCTTACGACCTTATTATCCAGAAACTCTAATACCTCTTCAGCGCTTACGGCAAGGTCCTGAACTGATTCTAATACCAGTGTTGTTACACTATGAATTTCATTGGCGATTTGCTTTGAATTCTCCGCCAAGTTTCGTATTTCTCCAGCAACGACAGCAAAACCTGCTCCTGCACTTCCTGCCTGAGAAGCTTCTATTGCTGCATTTAATGCAAGAAGGTTTGTTTGTGATGCTATTTTTATAATCCCATCAGATAATATCTTTATTTTTTCAACGTTCTTTGATTTCTCTATTGCTTCTCTCAGCTTAACTGCAACATTCGATCCAATTTCCTGTGCCCTTTTTTGAGAATCTATTACAATAGTTTTAAGTTCCTCGGCTCTCATCCTTACTTCTTCTACAGATTCCGCACCATCTTGGGTTTTACTTGCTATGGAATCAATCGCCCCCTCAATTTCGCTGGAAGCAGCACTCATTTCTTCCGCCATAGCAGAATTTTCATCCATTTTTGAAGATAGCTTATTTATAATACTAGACATAAAGTCTATCTCAGAAGTCAGTGCAGTCATATTTCCATTGACATTTTCAATTGCCTTACCAACCATGTGAGCTTCTTCAACAACATTTCTAATTATCTTCGAAACCTTTACATTTATATTATTGAACCCTCTTGCCAGACCACCTATTTCGTCATGCCTTCTTGTATATTTTTCTTCCACTACTCTTGAAAAATCTCCAGATGACATAATATTGCATTCCTGTGACAAGTAAGTTATAGGCTTTGAAATATTTTTCCCGATTAAGAAGGCAATCACAAGTCCACCAATTAGAAATAATGAAGATATAATTAAAAAAGTTTGTTTCAATGCCGATAATCCTGATAGCATTTCTTCTTTATCAATTACAACGGCAATGGACCAACCATAAGCTTTAATTGGCGCATAACCTAACACTTTTGCAATGCCATTGTATTTGTATTCTCCAAAATCAGCATTGCCTTTCATCATTTGTTGCTTTATATCGCCAAGTCCATCAAAGCCCAGTTTGCTGTTTATATTTTCTTCATGTTCCGATTGAGAAGGAGTTTTCTCTTCCATAACATCTTCATGGTCTTTAGCAGAGGCAGAAGTAACAGTATCAGCTGTTATGGTTGCTGAAGATACTGTATCAGGTTCATTAATAATAACCGAGGCTGAAGAACTTGAATCAGTTTTCCTTGCAGTTGCTATTATTTGTGATAGAAGATTTTTATCGGCATGAGCAATAGTATGGCCTTGACTGTTTATTATAAAAGCCTCTCCAGTCTCTCCAAACTTAATTCTCCCGGCAAAATCACTTAACTCCATGCCATCTCTTATTGCCATGAGTACACCTGCTATTTCACCATCAACTTTTACTGGGACAGCATATATCATAATAATTTCTGTACCATTATCGTCCAGCATAGGATCCGAAACAACTGCCTTTCCCGATAATGCTTTTTCAAAGATGACATTTCCTCTCATGTCTGCAAATGTGCCGTTATCGCATAAAGCTTGTCCATCTTTTCCTATCAACATCATTTTCTTATGTCCTGATCTTTTCACTTCATCAGATAATATAGTCCTTAATGCTGAATTATCTGCTTCAGGATTGTTCAATATATTCATATAGTCTAATGATGCAATTATATTCAATTTGTTAAATTGGTTTTGTACTCCATCTTCTATGGTTATTGATGCCTCCATGGCAACTTTCGGCATCGTTTCTTTTAAAACAGCTACCAGTGAGTTATAGGATGTAATATATGCCACCAGTCCCAGACCCAAGCATACAAAAAACACTAATAATCCCAATAATGCAATTATTTTTGTACTTATCTTTTTCATATCATCATCCTATCCAAGCATAGAAATAAGAAATGCTTATATTAGAAGTACTTTAGCAACAAATCAGCCTTTTCTGAAATGCATAGAACTTATAAATTTATGCTTTCCATGCATTATTAAGAAAGCCTTCTTATGGAAGCATTTATTACAATCAAGGAAGCCTTTCTTGAAATACTTTTTCGGAAAGTATAAATTAAAATTTAAACTTTCCTATCATTATAAAAAGGACAAAACATAATTGTTTTGTCGTTTCAAGTTAGATTATATCAAAATTTGGATTAGTTATCAATATTTTCTTCTACTTGATAATCTCTATTATTAATTTCTGGTAGAGAGATAATTAAATGGATATCTTATTATAGTTTTTATTCAAAATTAATTTCAAACCAAAAAACACTGCCTTTTCCCTTCTCAGACTCAACCCCATATTTGCCATTATGCATTTCAATCACTGTTTTGACGATAGATAAACCAAGACCTGTCCCCATAATAGGCCTTTTATGCTTTTTATCAACTTTATAGTAACGCTCCCATATATAAGGCAAGTCACCTTCTTCTATTCCTTCTCCATGATCGATAACCTCTATCCTCACAGAGTTTCTTTTGACGATTTGTCGTACAATAACGGTTTTATCTTCACCACAATGTGTGATGGCATTGAGCAAAAGGTTATAAAAAACTTGGGTCATCTTTACTTCATCGGCCAGTATGCTAATATCTTCACTATACTCAAAATCCAGATTATAGCCCTCATTTTTAACAAGTTCATTCATGCGTTTTATAGTTTTTCTCAAGCTTTCTGTCAGGTTGTAATTCATCTTATTTAGTTTTGATGCGCCTGACTCAAGGAGTGAAATATCAAGCATATCGTTTACAAGGGATGTAAGACGCTTTGTCTCATCCATAATTATTTGGCTTTGCTCAGGTGTGACTTCATCGGGAAAATCGTGCATCATCTCAGCATAACTGTATATCAGAGCTAGAGGTGTTCTTAAATCGTGAGAAACATTAGCCATCAGCTCCCTACGCAACCGTTCTACCTTTGAAAGCTCAGTAGCAGCAGTATTTAATGTATCAGATAATTCTTTTATCTCCAAATATCCCTTACCATGAAACTTTGTTTCGTAATTGCCAAGTGCCAGGGCCTTGGCACTTTCATTAATTTGCTCAATAGGATTTGATATGCGTTTCGATATGATGATTGCAAGCATAGTTGCAAGAAGCACCATAATCCCCGTTATAATTAAAAGCTGCATTTGAAGGGTTGATATGGTAGAATCAACGGGAGTTATCATGGCATAAAATGTTAAAGAAATCTTACTACCATCATCTAAAACATACTCGTGAACCTTTGTAATGGTTTCCGGTCCACGATTATGTTTGTCAGGAGCAGGAGGAACAGGTCGAATAGGTGGCGCAAACTCTTTTGTAGGTTTTACAGTTATCTCTTTGTTCATTTCCAATTCGTATAAGATATTCTGAAGATCCGGGCTGCTTATGTTTTTCCCCACCAATGAGATGGCCTTTTCTATCTCCCTCTTACGGATTAACTTATACATATCACTTAAGAATATTGTCTGAAATATCCATAGTATTGCCAGCAATAAGACACAAAAGCCTATGAGATAGATGAATATTTTCCATTTTAACTTAAGCTTATCCATCGAGTCGATACCCCAATCCGCGGAGAGTTTTAATGAAATGGGCATATGGACCTAAAGACTTGCGCAGCAGTTTCATATGTGTATCCAATGTTCTGTCATCGCCACAATAATCAAAGCCCCATACTTCAGTCATTATCTTCTCCCTTGGTACTGCAATATTTTTATTTCGTATCAGAAAAAACAACAGGTCATATTCTTTAGGTGCCATATCTACTTCCACCCCATCTATGAAAACCTTATATGCGGTCATATCTGCCTTTAGTCCATCCTTCTCAAATATAACATGCCCCTCATCATCCCGCTTTGCAGGCTTGCTTTTACCTACTCTACGCAAAATGGCATCTATTCTGAGCATAATTTCTTTTGAAGAAAAAGGCTTAACAACATAATCATCAACCCCAAGCTCAAAACCCAACACCTTATCATACTCCTCACCCCGAGCAGACAGCATGATTATAGGTGTGTCGGAAAACTTGCGAATTTCCTTAACGGCAGAAAAACCATCTAATTCTGGCATCATAATATCCATGATGATTATATCAAAGATGTTGTTACGGCAAAGCTCAACTGCTTCCATACCATCTCCTGCATCCATAACTTCATGACCTTCAAAGACGGCGTATCTTTTTATTACTGCACGAAGCGCTGCTTCATCATCGCATATTAGAATTTTAGCCATTTATGTTCATCCCTTTCTCAACATCTTATTATGATTTTCTTTTCTCATAGAAAAGCCTGCCGCGAAAGGCAAAGATTATGGGGCATCAGTCTCAATATCTCTTTTTGTACTTTGCTGCAAATATAATAGCAACGATTTGTACAAATATTAACCCGCCTACGAGGACTAAGCTATTACGCGCTAACTCTTTATCCGATGAAAAGTTCAAACCCTGAGAATTCACTACATCATTTTTTTGTATTTCCTGTATCATCTTGCCATTATCATCAGGATGAATCCTTTGATCACCACTTTGGAGCATACTGCCAAACTGCTCATCTCTTATTACTCTCGAAAAATCCATATTATTTCCTTTCCTTCCGCCCTTCATACTGCCTAGATCAGATAGCTTCAAATCTCCTGCTGATATTAACTGAGTTGGATTTGCATTTTGTTCTGCTGTGGTTGATGGTATTGTACCGTCAAGCTGACCCTGCACACTTTGTGCTCGTAGATTGCCAAGTGCAATAAAGGTAGATACAGCGGTCTTGTACTCCTCATAGGTGCAAAATGCAGTTGCATCATTTTTTACATATTCTGAAATCAGAGCATCAATCTCATTAACTTTTTGTTCAAACTTACCGTTGGCAAAATAATTATCTATCAACTGCTGCAAATAGCTGTGATATAACTCTAAATATTGACTATTTGCCAACAACTTTTCTAGCAACGGGCGGCTTGACATTTCAACACCACTTACCGGGGTATCAATGGGGAAGTTGATCACAGAGGATGCACTGCTACTTTGAAATCCGCCCCAAGCAAGGTTATAATCCCATGGCAAAATTATAACCTGACCATCACGCTCATAGATGTAGTAATTTTGTGCCATACTGGAGTTATAGCTATCCAAGTTTACAACAATAGTATGGGCTGCCAAATAACGCAGAATCCTGTCAACATCAAAATAGGTTTCAAGATCTTCACCTTTCGAAAGCGCCTTAATAGCTTTAACAACCCGCAGAAAATCCTTTTCCGTTCCTTTTCCTACAACATTGTTAAAAATAGCACTATAACTTTCTGTGTTATCATCTACATATTCAAGACTACCCCCCGAATTGCCCGGTCCACCCTTTCCTTTTAAATTTCTATCCATATCTTTTCCATAACCATCCATTCTTTCCGGAGAGTTTTTTTCTGAGGAATCAGCATTATCTGAATCAAACGGTGATTTAGGATTCGGAATTGAGTCCACATCTAATGGTATGAAAGATTGATTTCCTTTATTGTCAGGTTCTTGTTGAAAACCTTTGCTTTGCTGAGATTGTCCACCAAAGGGCATTTTCGTTTCGTCATCTTGCATGTCAGGCATGTTTGGAGCATTTTCTACTGGTCTTCCAGGAGGATTTCCACCATCACCATTCATATCAATGCTTTTCACATTATAAAGCATTCCTGATGTATCTCCAAAAACCCGCTGCTCATAGCTGTCATTATACAGCTCCACTGCTAGGTACAACCCCCAACTCTCACCATTAACTTTTATATCTGCATAACCAAAATAGGGAGCATTCACTCCTATTTCGCTCATAAGGTCATAGGAGACATATTCCTTCATATAGGTATTATCTCCAATCATATTATTGACGACAAAGCTCTCAAGTCCAAAGCATGTTTGTCCCTTAATATATTCGTCAAATTGCAATCGAAAGCTATATCGTTTGCTATCAGAACTTGCCACCTGAGTTAAGCTGGAATTTCCCTTTGGACGAATACCTACATTTTGAAATTTCACACCGTTAACAATCACATCAGCCATGATATATTGCTCATTTATTGCGTTATCCAGCATTTCCTGCCAATCATCTTCATCTGCAATTATCTCAATAGAAATTATATCTGACCCAAAAATCTTAGTGGCATATTCCGGCTCGGTTTTCACATTGCTGTTTTTCCCTTGCATATTGCCAATTCCAACAAGAGCAATGCTTACCATCAAGGCGAAAACTACAGCAACTGCAACAATTATATTTATTTTATCACTTTTTATCATGTTTTCACCTCGGTTTCCTCATGCTTAGTTTGCATATTCACCATTGTAACTTACAAGGCAAGCATTTTTAACTCCATTTATTGTTAGCAATTCATTTAGAAGCTTTGCTGACATATCCAGAAGTCGTACTTCAACAGTAAGCTCTATGCCGTTTTGAGAAACAGTTTTTGCTTTGATTAAACTTTTCTTTGTCTTGTTTTTTATCATTTTCATGCAATGATTTTCAGCTTCATCGCTTTCGAGATTGAGCACTATTATATATGGTGTATCGTTGCTTTTCTTATTGACAAAAATAAGCAACATAATACCAATGAATACTGACCCGACTATGGAAAGTGGAATCAATCCTGATCCTATGACAATACCTGCTGAAATTGCCCAAAACAGAAATGCAATATCAAGGGGTTCTTTAACAGCTGTTCTAAAACGAACAATAGACAAAGCGCCTACCATACCAAGGGACAAAACAAGGTTTGATGTTACTGCCAAAATAATAAGGGTTGTGATCATGGTCATGGCCATTATGGAAACACCAAATGACGCTGAGTACATAACCCCCGCAAAGGTTTTTTTATAAACATAGAATATGAACAATCCAATAGCAAATGAAAGAAGCATTGCAAGGGCCACATCCAAAATAGAAAACTCTGCTGCTTTTTCCAGAAAGCTAGATTTGAAAACATCTTTAAAAGTCATCCTAATTTGCCTCCTATTTATATAATTCTTGCTGACACATATTTAGAAAATGAAGTGCTCCTTCTGCTGGAAAGAGACACTATGCCACGTATAATCTCTGGCAAGAAGTTGTCATACTTCACTTCCAGAATATAAACTCCCGAAATGGGTATGGAAACAGGTTCTTCTTTCAAAAAATCATGTATGCTTTGGCTTGTGCGAATATCATAATCCATAGTAACCCTTACATTACCTATTGGATAAACGTAAGCCTCACGAAAATAATCTACAATGTTTTTCGGCCTAAGCTGCTGATAATACATTTTTGCATAAAGTTCCAAGCACAGGGGATTTCCTTTTTCCTTTAATACAACAAAGTCACCATCCAGTATTCGCCTGCATTCATCCTCTGATATGAAAGCACTTTCCTTAAAACAAATGCCGCTTTTTTTGCTCTTTTTCTCAAGGCGTATAAAAGATGTGTCGTTATTATATAATCGCAAGCGAAATTTTTCACGCTCTTTTACGCTATCTAACTTTTCCCTTAATACTTTGTCGTTATAATTGTCAAAATAAAGACTTTTGACCCGATATCCTTTTCCGTCCAAGGAGTTTTCATCGGGTCTAGCTACAAAAGGGAGCCTTGATCTAAGCTCTATTACATCGGCATAATTTATATAATGCTTCAGTTCGTGTCTGCCATGGAATTTGTTCATTTCACATGCCCCTTTTCTTTGAGATGGCTTTATTCTAATCCATGAAACTGAAGTGCAATTGTTCAATATCTGAATTCTATCTGAATATTATAAGAAGATTAAATTAGAAAGGATGTATCTGATGAATTGATTTATTTCAACATCTCCAGTATAGAAGCTGCTATCTTATCCAATGATACTTGCTTGCTGACCGCACCAATATTGTAAGCAACTTTTGGCATACCATAAACTACGGATGAATTTTCATCCTGACCAATTGTTTGTGCTCCGTTTCTTTTCATTGCCAATAACCCTTTGGCTCCATCATAACCCATTCCGGTAAGGATAACTCCTACAGCATCTTTTCCTGCTACCTTAGCAACAGACTCAAACAATACATCAACCGATGGGCAATGTCCATTTACCTTGTCACCTTTAAAGCACTCTACTCTATATCTGCCTGATATCTTTCTTATTCTCATATGTTTATCTCCTGGCGCTATAAGCACCTTCCCCTGTTCAACATAATCTCCATTTTGTGCTTCTTTTACATTTAGATTAGTTGAAGTATTCAATCTTTCGGCAAAAAGCCTTGAAAATACAGGTGGTATATGTTGAACTATTACCATTCCGGGTATTTTAGCCGGCATGTTTTTTAATATTTTGGATATAGCTTCCGTTCCTCCTGTAGAAGCTCCTATGGCAATTATTTTGCTTGCATCAAAACTCTCATTTACACTATTGGAATATACGCTGCTTTTTGCTGCATTTTGAACTATCTTTGCAGTCGAAGCAATCTTTATTTTCTCAATCATATCATAGATAAAACGTTCCAGACTTTTTTTCTCCCCCATATATGGTTTAACTACAAAATCAACTGCACCTGCATCCATGGCTTCAAAAACAGCGCTACTTACTGAGCTTACAACAATAACAGGTATAGGATATTGTGGAATGAGCCTGCGTATGAACTCTATGCCGTTCATCTTTGGCATTTCCACATCACAAGTCATTACATCAGGCTCAAACTGCAATATCTTATCTCTTGCATCAAAGGGATCTTTTGCTGTAGCTACCACTTCTATTCCTGGCTCCGATGAGATACCCCTAGATAGCAATTCCCGAAAAACAACGCTATCATCAACTACTAATACTCTTATAGTTCTTTTGATTCTCATGTAATCACCTCTTTTTGCTTTAATCCCAACTTCATACCTTCCTGTAGACTGATGGCATAACATACTTAAATCCTGTTTCGTTACGAGGTATTGATTCAGTATGTCCGATAAATAAATATCCTCCATACTCCATGATATCATAGAATTTCTTAACAAGCTCAATCTTAGTCTTATGATCAAAATAGATCATGACATTACGGCAAAAAATAACATGTAATTTTTTGCGAAAGGGGAAAGTCTTCTCCATAAGATTAAATTTTCTATAGATTACTTCTTGCTTAATCTCATCAATTATCATATAGCTTCCGTTATCAAGCTTTTGAAAATAATTCAATCTCCATAGTGATGGCAAAGACTCTATTTCATCCTTGTTATATACTCCATTAATGGCTTCATTAAGTACTTTACTTGAAATATCCGTGGCAAGTATTTTCGTATCCCACTGTATTTTATCATTCTTAAAATAATCATCTATTATCATGGCAAGAGTATAGGGTTCTTGACCAGATGAGCATCCAGCACTCCATATCCTTAAATCCTTATCTTTTACCGTTGTAGAAAGATAGGGAAGCACTTTATCCCTGAAATATTGGAAATGATCTGCTTCCCTCATAAAAAATGTATGATTGGTTGTTATTTTATTGATTAGTGTTGTTATAGCCTTACCAGACTTATCAGAAAGGATATATTCATAATACTCGGTGAAGTTTTTACAATTACTATTAACCAATTCATGATATAATCTATTGATTACAAGGGACTTTTTTTCCTCTTTCAAACGAATACCATAATTATTTTCTATGTATTCTGCCAATCTTTTAAATTCATTTTTTGTAATTGTAATCATAGTTTAAACCCACCTAACTATTTAGTTATATAATATTCCTTAATTAATATTTCCCAAACTCACTATCATTCAATATGATGCTTGGCCTCCCATCAACAGATTTATCGTTGTCATTATTAGCATCTTTATTGGTTTTTACTATTGATTCAATCATATCAAGGATTTCGGGGTTTAATTTGCTGATGCCATTTTTACTTATATTAGTCTTTTTTAACTTGAATTTACTTATGAAATTCTGCAGTAGTTCAGCCTGATTTGCAAGCTCTTCACTGGCAGCAGCGGTTTCTTCTGCTGTTGAAGAATTTGTCTGAACAACATTTGAAACCTGAACAATGCCTTGACTTATTTGACTGATTCCAGCAGCTTGTTCATTGGAGGCCGTTGCTATATTATTGATAAGCTCATATACCTTATCTATTTCATTAACAATACTACTTAGAGAATCGGCTGTTTCACTAGCTATTTTTGTTCCTTCATTTACCTTGCTGATTGAATTCTCAATGAGCTCAGTTGTCTCTTTTGCCGCATCTGCTGATTTTGCAGCCAAAGTCCTTACTTCTTCTGCAACTACGGCAAAGCCTTTTCCATATTGTCCTGCCCGGGCAGCTTCCACTGCTGCATTTAGCGCAAGTATATTGGTTTGGAAAGCAATATCATCGATCACTTTTATGATTTTATTTATACTGTTTGAGGAGATATTGATTTCCTCCATGGCCTTAAGCATTTGCTTCATTTGCTCATTACCTCGATCAGCATTAGCTTTGACTGCCCTTGTCAATTCATTGGCTTTATTTGCATTATTTGCATTATTCTCTGTCTGTGATGAAATCTCTTCCAAAGAAGCAGTAAGTTCTTCTATAGAAGTGGCCTGTTCAGTAGAACCTTCGGAAAGAACCATGCTGGAATCAGATATTTGCTTTGATCCAGTAGCAACCTGTTCAGCAGAAATTGCAACATTCCCCATTAGCTCATTAATATTGCTTATCATTACATTTAGCGCTTTTCCCAGGACATCGTTTTCCGAACGAATATCAACAGATATGGAGAAATCACCTTCTGCCATCCTCTCTGCCAAACGTGTTTGCTCTTTTATTGAATTAGCCAGAGCATTAAAAGCCTTAGCTAATTTCCCTGTCTCATCATTATATGTATCTTCAATATCGACATTTATATCTCCTAATGCCAGTTTATCCGCAATCTCAACCATTTGGTTTATTGGCTTGCTTATAACTGTTGATATTATTAATCCCAATACTATTGCAAGAGTTACGCTTACGACTGCTAAAGTTACTGTTGTTATCCTGGTGGTCTTGTATACACTAATTACCTTTTCATACTGTATTCCGCCATTTTTAGCCCTTGTATCTATTAGTCCTTGTAAGCCAGTCTGAACATTATTTGCTATCTCCCTCATTCCGTCACTAAATAGTACAGCATATGCCTCTTCTCTTTTTCCATCCTGTACTAATTCAATTATATCATTTAGAATTGGAAGATAAGCTTCATATGCAGTAGTAAAAGCTTCATAATATGATCTTCCTGTCTCAGTCTGTATAGTTTTCTCGTATTCAGCCATTATTTGCTCAATCTCATCTGTTCTTTGTTTGATGCCATTGATTGCTTCATCAGTCTCCTTTTCTGATTCTATAAGCACCAAATTGCGAGTTTCAACACGATTTTCCTGATATAGATTTAGTGCACTGGATACCTGTTTTATAGGTACTGTTGCATAATTATATAAATATTCAGCATTATCACTTATGACCCCTAAGTTATATAATCCTATTATTCCCATCAAGCCTGTTATGAAAGCCACAATAAAAAAGCCCATTATTAACTTTACTGATATTCTTTGATTTCTATACCATTTCATGCTATCCCCTCCATGTTGTCAAAATTTCTCATTACATGACCTCATTCAAATTATCAATATCTTCATCTGTCAATAATTTTTCACAATCCAACAGCAATCTTACTTCATTACCGATTTTACCTATATTTTTAACATAACGGTTTTGATTTCTCTGATTCATCTGTGGCAATTGAGAAATATCCGTTATGGTGACTACCTCTGTTACTCCATCTACAATAAGTCCAACAGACATCCCCATAATATCTATAACTATGATGCAGGTTCGATCATTATATTCCTTGGCCTCTTTTCTGAAGCGAAGCCTAACATCCATAACAGGGATAATCTTTCCTCTCAAATTGGTGATTCCCTTTATATAATCAGGTAGCTCCGGCACCTCTGTGATGGTCTGAATCCCGATTATTTCGGTTACATATTGTATCTCGATACCGTAACTTTCACTATCAATGGAAAATATCAGGTATCTTCCTTTCTGTGTATCTTCCTCTTCCATCACGTTAATTTCAATGTCAGTCATCTTACTGCCTCCTTTTTTAATACAAATATGATGTCCCTATGTGCAAATTATTTTATATGAATTAAGCTTGCTATATCCAAGATAAGACTTATACTCCCATCGCCTAGCAATGTACATCCTGCAATACCTTTAATGTGCTTAAATCTCTTGATATATTCAGGCAAAGATTTTACTACTACCTGCTGCTGGCCTAATAATCTGTCAGCAAAGACGCATATGGCATTGCCATCCTGTGAAACCATGGTTATGATACCATCAGATATGTCTGTTACATCAGTTTCCACCTTAAAAAACTCATTTAACCTTATGATGGGATAACATTCTCCCCTAACCATAATCATTTCATTACCGTCCGGATCTACAATTATGCTCTCTTTATTAGTTCTGAATGATTCCTTTATAGTAATAGTAGGTATAGTGAAAGTGGATTTTCCTACCTTCAGATTCATACCGTCAATAATAGCCAATGTCAGTGGTATTTTCAAAGTCATTTGAGTTCCTTTATTTTCCTCGCTTTGAATTGAGATACTACCCCCTATGGACTCAATGTTCTTTGCCACCACATCCATGCCTACTCCACGACCTGAAAACTCAGTCACATTTTCATTGGTTGAAAAACCTGGCAACAATACGAGTTTATATATTTCAGAATCAGACATATCTGCTTCATCCATAGTAATTAGCCCGTTTTGTCTGGCCTTTCTCAGTATCTTATTTTTATCTAACCCTCTTCCGTCATCTCTGACAATAATATGTACATCACTGCTCACATTTTTGGCTTCCAATGTAATTGTTCCATGTTTAGGTTTTCCCTTTAGCTGCCTTTCATCTGCTGTTTCTATTCCGTGGTCTACTGCGTTTCTCACCAAATGCATCAAAGGATCCGTTATACGCTCTATGATGTTCTTATCAACTTCTGTCTCTTCGCCTTTTATCTCTAGTTGAATCTCCTTGTTCAGTTTTCTGCACATATCTCTGACGATGCGATTCATTCTCTGGAAAGTAGCGGATAAAGGTATCATTCTTACTGACATTACCATGTCCTGTATCTCATCAGTTATTTTACTGAGCTGTCTTGCAGACTTTTGAAAATTGTCCAATTCCAACCCTTCCAAATCAGGATTTTGCAATACCATAGCCTCTGCAATAACCAGCTCGCCTACCAGATCCATAAGCTTGTCTAACTTGGCAACACTGACACTTATAATGTTTTGGGTTGGCATTACATTATGATTCTCTGCATTAGGTTGCTTTTTTTCCTCCTCAAGATTTATCTTCCTCATATCAGTATGTAACTTTTCTTCCTCTTGGCTATCTTTCACATTTTCATCTGGCTTATGAAGAATATTGCCTTCTTGGTTATTGTTTTCTTCTTCATAATTTGCATCTTGTAAAGATATTTCTGAAGATGAATAATCAAATACTTCTTTATCAAATCCTTCAGAGAATGTTTCTTCATCAATCTCTGCAAACTCCAACTCTCTTAAAAAAACCGTATCCATTAAATGGTTATATACTTCATCTTTTGTTTTATCTGTTTTTAGATGAATCTTGAATCCTTCACGGCGTATTACTTCAACACTTCCATCATCATCCAAAATATTCTGAGGGTAATATATAACTTTACTAGCAACTTTCTTAAGGTTATGAATCACTGAATATGCTCTTATGTTCTCCATCTCACAACCTTCTTCAAAGAATATAACAGCCTTAAATAAATTGACTTTTTCTACCTCATAATGTTCATTTGATACATTGGAACCACTATTTTTCTTCAGTTCTGAAAGAAAATCTTTAATTTTATTGACCAGGTTAGTTGCATCGCCATCAACATCATCATGATTCCTGATTTTCTCCAGCTCAACTTTTATGAAATCAACACAGTCAAGAATTAAATCATTTAATGAAGAACAAAAGTTTTGCTCCGGATTCTCCTCTCTCAAATAAAAAAACAGGTCCTCTATTGCATGAGATAAAACAGATATTTCATTGTACATCATCATAGCTGAAGAACCTTTTATGGTATGCATAATTCTGAAAACTTCGTTTATGTTCTCTTCCGAATAATAATTATTCATATCACTTGACAAAATAACCTGTTCAAGCTGCTCCAGCAATTGGGCAGTTTCAAAAAGAAACATTTCCACCATTGTATCGTTTGTGTTGAAATCTGTCATATTTACCTCCATTTTAGTAATCTACGGCAATTAATGTGAACCATAATCAACTGTTTGCAATTTTTTCTAATGTTTTAATTAAATGTTCCTCTTTAAATGGTTTTACAACAAAGGATTTTGCGCCACTCATTATGGCCTCCTTTACCATTACCTCCTGTCCCATAGCTGACAGCATTACCACGTTAGCATTGGGACTAATAGCATGAATAGCTTTTAGAGCTTCTATTCCTGACATATCAGGCATAGTTATATCCATTGTTACTATATCCGGCTGTAATTCCTTGAATTTCTGAATACCTTCGATACCGTTTTTTGCTTCTCCAACTACTTCAAAACCATTTTTCTCTAAGATTGTTTTAATAGCTAACCTCATAAATGCGGCATCATCCACAATCAATACTCTCTTCATTCCTATTCACCTTCATTCCAAATTAATATGTATAATACAATTCGACATAACTTATCATTATTCTACTTATTCTGACATTTTTATCCCTATTCAAATATAATATTTTATCCATAATTTTTCAATATGTTTAACGTGAAAATCTACTTTTCTTTAAGTTATAGATGAAACACTTGGTTAAAACTTACTATTTTCATGCCAAATTACTCTAATAAATTCACCAAAAAAATTGACACTATCCTATCCTCCATCTGAATAGGATAATGCCAATCCATATCCATCTCTATTTGATTCACTTGTTAATGACACAACAAAACTCTTTGGATCAGGATTTAATCGTGCAAAAATTTACTTGATTTCTGCCACCATCTTTTGATTGATATAAAGCCATATCTGCCGCCCTAAACAAATCTTCATATGAGATGTTAATGTCTGGGATGGTACAACTAACGCCTAGGCTTACAGTGACATAATTGCTCGCAAGTGACTGCTCATGGAAAATGTGCAATGCCTCAATATTTTGTCTTAACATATCTGCAATCTTAACTGCTTCTTCTTTATCTGTATCAGGCAGTATCACGATAAATTCTTCGCCACCGTAGCGAGCTACCATGTGGTTTGAGCCCGATAATGAACTCATTACGGTTTGTCCAACCTTAATCAGACACTTGTCACCCGCCAGGTGTCCATAATAATCATTGTATTCTTTGAAATAATCAACATCCATAATTATTAAAGCAATTGGTCTCTTATATTTTAAGCACCTTTCCCATTCCAACTTTATGCTTTCGTCATATTTTCTTCTATTCCATAACTCTGTTAAGGGATCTCTTAATGATAGATCTTTTAGTTTTCGGTTTGCTTTTTCAAGTTCAAGTTTCTGCTGTTCTATTTTTTCATTTGCCTTAACCAATGCTTCGGTACGATGCAATACTATTTTGTCAAGATTCTTATTCACTTCAGTTAGCTTTGCTGTAATAATTTCTTCTTGCTCCAAGGATTTGGAAAACTTCTTTGCCAGCAATAGAGAGTTTGCAAAAGCGAAAACTAATAACCCTGTAGAGCTAAGGTCACCTGTTCTGAACATAGTTTTCAAGAAAATACTCCCACTATCATTCATCCATACACTAACAAAAATAATATCATTTAAGGTAGATAATAAAAAAGCTGAAGCACCTAATACAATAAACCAACTATCCTTCTCCTTGTTGGCAGAAATTTTAATAAATACAGTAGATAAATATATCATGGCAATAATGGTCCATATCTGATATAAAGGATTTACAACTGTAAATATCCTTGCAGGAGTTAATATAACAAGAGCTCCAAAAACCGTTCCAATCATTTGGGCCACTTTTAATATACGCACATTAAAATATGTTGGGAAAACCGACCGGAAATACATCCATATTATAGGTACCCCCAAATAGTATGTGAGAGTCATTATCTTATGATAAATCTCCCAATTAAATTGCGGGAATAGATATATTAAAAAGCATTCTCCAACCAACAAAGTTCTTATTCCGATTAATATGCAAAATGTTCCAAAGTAAAGTGCAGAGGTGTTCTTTTTTCTGAATATAAATAAAGCAAGATGATATGTTCCCATACACATTAAACATCCAAATAAGAAGATGTTATATGCTATTTTTTTGTACCTCAATCCAAGTATTTGCTTTTCACTGCCAAGCTTTATGCTTTCCAATATTCCACCACTTCGATGATAGAAATTTGAAACCTGAATTACTACCTCATTTTTCCCTTTATTTGCTTCAAAAAAAGCAACTTGAGGAAGATACTGAGGTGTCATTGTATTTTTTGTTGTTCCAACAATACCCGATCTTCCCATCAACTCTCCATTAACCCATAATTTGTATGCAGTATGCATCCTGGGTATCTTTAAAGCTAACCTTTCTTTTTTATCTGTCAAAAATGTAAGTCGATAGGTTGCATAACCATCTCCTGAAATAGCAATTTTCTCTGTCTTGTAATGATTCCAAGAACTAGGAACATCTATATACCCTGTTATCATACCATTATCTATTTCATTGGGATCAATGAGTTGATTCCAGTAAAATTCCCATTCCCCATCCAATTGAATAACATGATTTTCAAATTGAATTTGAGTTAAGTCCATTATACCTTGTTGTGCTTTCGGACGAGAATTAGAGAAATGGTTGGAGCAACTTGCCATAAGGAATGTGGCTATTATTAGGATCAAAAGCAACTTCCGATTATACACTTAAATCACCTTTTTCCATTGGTAACTTAATATTCTCATTTATGCTTTTGCATGTATAAGTTTGATTTTTTATTCCATCTTATTTCGTCCAACATAAAATACGGAACCGCTTCAGCAGTCATTGATCCTGCTGATCCAGTCCCGTAATTCTGCTATTTCCCCTCAATTATTTCAAACAGTTTTGCTGCTGAATTACTCTGGATATTTATAAATAAGTTTTATCATAAAAGCTATATAATTTCAAGTTTTGCAGAACCATTGGCCAGTGCATATTAGTGTACACCTTGTTAAGCTCTGGTACAGAATAATAAAACTGAAGTAAAAGCCGTCTGCGTGAGTAAATGGATACGCAGACGGCTGGAATTACATTATTCGAAAACGGATAGCAGTTATCTGCTTATAAGTTTATATTAACAGTCTACTCCACCATCAACACTGATTAGCTGTCCATCGATGAAGGAGGACTCATCAGTAGCAAGGAATAAGCAAGCTGAAGCGATTTCGCTTCCCTGACCAACTCTCTTAAGAGGAGACATTTGAATCATGCCGCCAACAGCATCTACTCCGCCAACGGAGTCAAGCATAGCAGTATGAATAGCGCCTGGGCAGATACCATTTACATGGATTTCTGGTCCCAGTTCTCTTGCCATAGCCTTTGTAAGACCTACCATAGCATGTTTTGTTGTGCAGTATGCAGTGAGTCCCCAACGAGCTGAAGTACCTGCTATTGAAGAGATATTGATGATGTGACCTTTGCCCTTCTCCTTCATAACCTTTGCACAAAGCTGACCAAGAAGAATTGCTATAGTAACATTAACATTGACAACCTGATTCCATTCTTCCATAGTAAGCTCCATGAAAGGTGTTATGCTTAGCTGACCTGCATTGTTAATAAGAATATCAACAGTGCCATATGCTTCCATAGTAGCATCAAAAATCTTCTGTGCACTTGAAAGATCTGTGGTATCAGCAACTACATAGATTGCTTCGCCACCTGCAGCCTTAATCTTCTCAACTGCAGCCTTAGCTCTCTCTTCATTTCTTCCAGTGATAACAACCTTAGCGCCTTCTTCAGCAAAAAGATATGCAGTATCTCTGCCCATACCGGAAGTAGAACCAGTAATTATAGCAACTTTTCCATCTAATTTACCCATTATGTATACCTCCATATATCAAATTTAATGTACAAAGTATTATATCACTGCTGATTTATAATGACAATTACAAAATAATCAGTTACTTTACAATATTTTTTGAACCATGCGTTAATTTTGAAAATTGAATAAACTACTATTGTATGATAGCTGCATTTAATATATTTATTGCCGTAACTCCCATGGCTGTTCACTCAAAATACTATTCTTTTTCATAATTTTATTTTAGTTTTCTCTCATTTGTTATTAATATTCACTTCGCATAACTGTCAAATTACTACTAATAATAAACCATCTCTAGATATTATTATTATCGCTATAGGCTAACTGCTTCGTCTTCTGTTTCAATTAACCCATACTTTATCTTAATGCGCTCCAGCTTTTCAATCATAGGTTGAGAAATAGTATATAGGAAGAACACCGTAGCTATAGCATGAACCATGTCAAACCAAAATCCTGAAATATAGGTAGCAAGCAAAGCCTTCCATGAAAATTGTGATGTAAAAATCAACATCGAAGCGATATTAATAATCCCTCCATAGATGAAAAAGGTAGCTAGCCCTCCAAAAACGCACAAAGAAAGCTTCGTCTTTTTTAAAAAGCCTTTTTTATATAGGATACCTGCTATAAAGCCAATGATTCCAAAGCAAAACATCTGCCATGGTGTCCATGGCCCTTGTCCGAAGAAAAAGTTAGACACAAAACCTGTAACGGCACCTACAAGGAAGCCGGACTCTGCACCAAAACATACACCTGTGATAATGACAATGGCAACAACGGGTTTAAACTGGGGTAGCATAAAAAAGGCTCCTCTTCCTGCCACAGCAATAGCTGATAATACGGCAATAACGATTAACTCTCTAGCCTTAGGCTTTCTGTTTTCAAACACCATTACAAAAGGAATCATTGTATATATTATTATTAAAAGGCTTATAAAATAATATTTTCTATCATTTAGGACAAATACACCAAATAAAATGGTAACCGGAATGATAAAGAGTATAAGTATGGTTGCCAATAATGTGCGTTTACTTATGCCATTTTTTGCTGGCTGTTTCTCTGACATAGTTCTATCACATCCTCTATTGTTACTGCATCAGGGCAAATATGCCTAACCATCCTATTGGCTGCAGTTGTATAAAAACTGTTTTCTGCAAAGAATTCTTTAGTTGGATTAGATGTTATGATGCTTCCATCAAAAAACATTGCACACACATCCGCATATTTTGCACAAAATTCAATATCATGGGATACCATAACAATAGTTACCCCTTTTGATGTCAAATTTTTAAAGAGACTTGCTAGCTTTTCTTTAAAATAACCGTCAATTCCTTTGGTTGGCTCATCAAGCAGCAATATTTTAGGCTCAAGCAGAAGTACTTTTGCAATGGCTGCTCTTTGCTGTTCCCCTCCACTTAGATCGTAGGGGTGCATGTGAAGCAATCCGTCTAATTCTGCAAATTCTGCTACTTCTTTTACTTTCTTTGCTTTCTCTTCCTTAGTCAGTTTTGTATCAGATAGCATTTCATATAAATCCAGTTCTACTGTTTTCTTTACGAATAGAGCCTGTGGATTTTGAGGAAGTACTCCCAAATTATTTCTATAACGTTCTTTTATACTCATATTTGCTATGTTTTTACCATTTACCAATACTTTGCCTCTATAAGGCCTATACAGCCCGCTTATAATAGATAAAGCAGTTGTTTTTCCTGTGCCATTTCCTCCAACAATACAATAGAACTGTCCTTCTTTTACTTCCATGGATAAACTCTTTATTACATCCGGCAAATTTTTTTCATATTTAAACCATACATCCTTAAGCTGAATAACTACGTTCTTTGATGTCGATGGATGTTGCATCAACTTATGTTCTTTTTTAATAACTTTGCCTCCAAGGAGTGTATCAATCCATTTACGTCCGTCTTTAACAGTAACGGGACAAGGCAGATTGTTTTCCACTCTTGCATATATCTGCATAGGCGTAGTCATTGCAACAGACATGGGATGCTCCATTGCACTTAACATCTCACCAACTTTTTGAGGTGTGTCATCTGCAATGATACTTCCTTCATCCATAACAATAATGCGGTCAGACATTGGAATTATCTCTTCCAAACGATGCTCTGTCAAAATAATTGTGATACCAAGTTCTCTGTTTATCTTTTTTACTATCTCCATAAAATCCATAGCCGCTATAGGGTCTAGCTGAGATGTAGGCTCATCAAGGATTAATACGGAAGGTTGCATAGCCATAATTGAAGCCAGATTTAGAAGTTGTTTTTGTCCTCCTGAAAGCTCCGTAACGTTTTTATGAAACCAGGTTTGTATACCGAAAAAACTTGCCATTTCTGCCACTCTCAAACGGATTGTGCTATTATCATAACCAAGGCTCTCAAGACCAAAAGCCAGTTCATGCCAAACCTTATCCGTAACTATTTGATTGTCAGGACTTTGAAGCACATATCCGATTTTTGAAGCCTGTGTACGATGGTCAACTTCTTCCAAAGGTTGTCCATAGAAACAAATCTCCCCTTTACGCTTTCCATGGGGTGTAAGTATAGTTTTTAAATGCCTTAGCAATGTAGTTTTACCGCAACCGGATTTACCACAGATTGTAACAAACTCTCCGCTGTTTATTGTAAGATTTATATCATTAAGAGCATATTTTGATTGCTGAGGATAGCTGAAACTCAGATTCTTGATACTATATACTTCCATTTGATTTCCTCCATAATATTGATAATAACCGGTAGCATGCATAGTATAAAATAAGCGGTATAAACAACTAGACTAAATATAGTTGTATTTATTGTTTTTATAGAAGGGAAAAAACGCATTGTGTTCTCTCCCATTACAGCACCAATTAACACGATAACAATTAATCCCGCCATAACAGCAAATGTTACTTTATCACGATTATCAAAGCGAAATATGGAAAAGCTGGTCCGTTTGGGTAAACCATATCCTCTGGCTCTCATGGAATCTCCCGTTTCGATAGCATTTTCCAAAGCCCATGTAGTCATAATTGACAGGATTTTTATTCCATTCCGAGCTTTTGCAATTACATTGCCTTGGGTAACATCTCTTCCTACACATTTTTGAGCATTTGAAATCACTTTTATTTGAGCTGTGTATCTAGGTACAAAACGTAGCACCATAGAAAGAATCAAGGATAACCCTGGTATAATTCTGCCAAATAGATAGATGAATTTATCAGAAGTCATCACTGCATTATAGCATGAAAACCATAATATTACTGTTACAAACATACAAGCTGAAGCTACACCAAAGAGTATGGATTCAAGAGTGATCGGATTGCCACTTTTTAAATAAAATAATATGGTGACTCCCTGATGGTTAAATGCAGGATTGAGTATTGCCATAAACAACAGCAAAGGCATCATATAAAGTATGTTAAATTTCACTGCCTTTTTACCTTTTAGCATAACTGAATAGACAAAGGCACTAACGAGCGATATCCCTAAGAATACAGGATGCATAAAAAACATGCTGAATAACAATACGGCTGAAAAATATGTGAAATTTACTATTGGATGAAATGAAGAAAAACTATCTATGATCATTCTTCTCCTCCTATAACCGCCCATTCTCCGCCAATATCTCTCCCTAAATCACAGGTGTAAACCCATTCGATGACGTCTCCATCCTGAAGCATATACCGGCTGCAGCCGTAATTTGGAAACCAGCCATTTACCCTATACATCCAACCGCTTAGCTCTCCACAGTCAAATTCATACAGATTATTAATTCCCTCAATATAGTAGCTATTGTAAATAGGTGTCATTACAAATTCCATATGAATTTTATTCTTTTTCATCTCTCTAAGGAGCACATCAAATACTGATTCTCCCTCATAAAAAGTAACCGTTTGTGCTTCATATATAACTCCATCTTCCGGAAGCACCTCAAGCTTATCCATGTTGAAAAGATGCATATTATTTAAAATAGATTTACATGTAACGGATAATGTGCAGGTTAATTCTTTATCGTAATTTATTTTTACATCCTGCCATTCAACAGGTTTTGGTTTTCCTTCAGGTACTGGGTCTGTTAGATACTTATCCTTTTTATCTTTATTTTTATTGTCTCTTTCTATTATCTTTTGTTTTTCAAGTTTTGGATCCATCAGCTTTTCTTTTTCAGTTTCATTTTTTAAGGGATTTTCTTTCTTATTACTTTCTGGCACTTCGTTTGGTTTATCTTCTGCTTGCTCGTTTATTTTTTCTACCTGTTTTGTTTCCATATTGGGACTTTTTTCCGATTCCTTTGCCATGTCTTCATCTGCTAAAATATTCCCTTTATTATCCAGAACATCATCTAAGGTATATTCATTATAATTAGGAATATCAACCGCTGTTTGTGCCCCTTGACCTATATCATCAGGACTTAAAGGTACTACTTCGTTACCGTCTCCAAAGCAGAAGAAGGCTATTGCCAATAGGCCTATGACAAATATTGCTGTAAGTAATTGCTTCCTGTTCATCTGCTTATGCCCTCCTTTTTAAATGCTAAGCAAGGATAAATCCTTATCCTTGCTTAGCATATCCAATAATTCATTCTAAATCTGAATACCAATGTTACTTTATTTATTTACATCTGTCATATCGTATAGACGATTTTGTCCATTGATAAACCTATCATAGGCAACAAACGCATACATAGCTTGATCTGTAGCCATTGGATCCACTTCCCCCGGATTTGCTCCACCATTACCTTTTCCTCCGGGTTTTACATGATAGAATCCCCCTCCAGGAACAGCAAAGCTCAATAATGCATCAACTACTGAATTACCGTTTTTGACAAATCTAGGATCATTATGAGGATCAATTCCCAAACTAGTCAAGGCTACGATAACCTGAGCTATGCTTTCAGAATTAATAGATCCCCAACTGGAATAACCTCCATCTGATCTTTGAGCCTTTGACAACCAATTCAGCCCTCTATCCACTGCTGCTTTTACCTTTTCATCTTTGTCATAATATGGTGCAAGGCTTTGTATAGCCATAGCAGTTATGTCCGGATCCGCTTCAGATGGATTTTCACCTAATGCCCATCCTCCGCCTTGAATTTCTCTATTCAATATAAAATCTATGAGCATTTGTCTTGTAGTCTGTACTTTTACAGTGTTATCCATGGGTATTTCATAGTTTTTGCTATCTAATGCAATCAGTGCAAAGATAGGACCGTTAATACCTTGTTTGATTAAGGTGTTAAAATCAGCCAGAGGCTTTGTCAAATCATATCCAGCCACATTTTTAACATCTTTCCCAATTGCGGTTAAGGCTAAGATAACACGATCATATTCCGTATATTTTATACGATGTAAAATCCCTGACTTTTCTTTTAGAGTTTTTTCAACATTAGCATAATATTTTTCAAAATACTCTTTAGGAATATTTAGGCCGGAGCGGGCCAGCCCGAAGACTGTCCACTCCCCGCCAACACTTGCTACTATAGGATCAGTAATTGTTTTTTGCATAAACTCTGCAGTTTCTTTAATCTGTTTTTTTACATCAACACTATTTTGTTTTTGTACATTATTCTGTTTTTGTATGCCTATTTCTTCTGTATTATTATTGTTTTTATAATCAAAGGCTCTCATGGCTACTACGGCTGCCATCTCTCTGGTGACAAAGGCTTTGGGATCAAAAATGCCATTGTTACCTACCATCAGTCCATAAGCTACCGCTGTTTCAACCTCAGATTTAGCCCAATCTGACACTTTGTTTGAATCTTTTATTGTAGTATTTGCCCTAGTTGGTTTAAGTTGCAGTGCTCTGACGACAATTGCTGCCAGTTGCTCACGGTTTATATTTCCATCGGGATTGAATTCATTACCGCTTCCATTTATAATCCCAGCTTTATAACCGGCATTAATATATGGGTAATACCACTGATTCTCTTTAACATCTGTGAAGTTAATTGTTTTATCGATTTTAATATCAAGCCCTAACACAGAAACCATTATTTTTGTAAACTCAGCTCTAGTAATATTAGCCTTTGGATTAAACTTACCATTATAGCCTGTTACAAACCCTTTTTCAGTAGCTCTTATAACAGCTTCCAGAGCCCAGGATGAAATGGAACTCGCGTCTGAATAAATATTATTCAATTCGTTGTCTGATTTTATTGCAATTTCCTTATTATCATTCTGATTATTTTGATTTCCGTTTTCAACAACCTGATTGTTTGAATTCAATGAGCCATCGGAAGACAAACCTCCGGAAGGTGAGCCACCAGGAGAAGAACCTCCAGAAACAGGACTTGCTGAAGAATTATATATGATAGTATAAGTAGCATCTGCTCTGTTTCCATCTGCATCTATGGCTATTATAATTATGGTATTTTCCCCATCAACCAGAGTAACTTCATATTTACCATTGGTTCCTGTTATTTCTTTCCCATTGAACTTAACAGTTGGAGTCAAACTCTTGCCTTTTACATCCTTTGCGGTAACTTTAAAGGTTAGTTCTTTATCTGTCACCTTTTGCTTATCTTTTAATCCTTCTACAGTAATTTTTGGCTGATCCCATTTGGTAATATCTTCACCTAAATCTACTCCTAGGTTAGTAGTATAACGCCATTGTACTACATCTCCATCTTTCAGCTTATATAAGCTTGCACCGTAGTTAGGATACCAGCCATTAACGTTATACATCCATCCGCTACCACTACCATGATCGAACTCTCCATCTCCGTCTATCCATTCAACATACACACTATTATATTTTGGTGTCCAAACATAGGTGTACTTTACTCCTCGGCGATCCATTTCTCTTTTTAATACATCCCAGACAGATTCTCCATCTTTAAACTCAACTTTCGTAGGTGGTAACACATATCCTTTTCCGATAGTCTCTTTGTCTATAGAAAGAGTAATATATTTTTTAGGTTCAGTAGATCCGCCACTGCCACCACTTCCGCCGTTTCCGCCACTGCCACCGCTTCCGCCTCCAGGAGTTTGTGAATCACTTGCAGCGTAAACAACAAAATCAGTAAAATGCTTTGTCTTTATAATTAAGTCATTTCCGCTGTCATAGGCATACTCCGGTTTACCACTCTTTAGACCCTCAGAATCGCTTGCATATTTTTGAATTATATGGAGCGATCTATTTTGTATATAAGCAGCTTCCTTGCCTTTCATACCGGCAAAGGTCAAAGTCACAAAATGGCTAAACTCAACTCTTGAGCTTCCGCCCATGGAGTAAACATAAAGGATCTGATCCAGCTTTTTGCCCTCAGGAAGCTCATTGTTAAGTTTTTCTCTTATGGAGGCATTATTAGCATCTTTCGATGTTATTAGCTCTAGAGCCGATACATCACCGCTTGAAACTTTTGCGTCCTTAGGAATTTCCACTGTTACATTGCCCTTAACAGCCTTAATTTGTGGTAGGCTTTCATTTAATGGCAGTGCAACGGTAACCTTTGAATTCCTATCAGCAGGGATTTCTATTGTTATTTCTTTATTACCATCCTCTTTTGTTATAGGTATATTATATTCCTTATCGTCTGACGGAATTTGAACCTTTGGCTTATCTCCCTCCGGTAATGGTATCTCATTTTCCGTCGGCTCCTCCGGTTTTTCTGGTTCTACCGGTTGATCATTCTCTAATTTTACGTCTGTCATATCATAAAGAGAGTTCTTGCCCTCTAAAAATCTAATATAGGCCACAAGTGCATAGGTACCTTGGTCTGTAGCCATGCCGTCTATTACTCCGGCTTCTGCTCCACCGCCTGTGTTACCTCCGGGTTTCACATGCATAAAGCCGCCATCGGGTCCTGCAAAGGTCAACAAGGCGTCAACTGCTGAATTGCCATTTTTAATAAACCTCGCATCATTATGAGGATCGATGCCTAAACCGGTTAAAGCTACAATCACCTGGGCAATGCTCTCACTGTTTACACTTCCCCAGCTTGAATATCCGCCATCTTCTTTTTGTGCCTTTGATAACCAATCAATTGCTCTATCTACTGCAGCTTTTACATCCTGGCGTTTTTCATAATATGGTGTCAACCCTTGGATGGCCATGGCAGTGATATCCGGATCAGGAGTATTTCCTGATAGTGCCCATCCTCCTGCATTTTCTGTACCCTTGTTTATTTCTCTGTCTAGTATATAGTCTATAAACTTATCTCTTGTGGATTGTTCAGCTACCCCATCTATTACTGGTATTTCATAATTGTGACTGTCAAATGCTATCAGTGCAAAAATTGGGCCGTTTATGCCTTGCTTTTTTACATAATCAAAGTCTGCAAGGGCTTCTCTTATATCATAGCCTCCTACATCTGTTATATCCTTGCCTATAGAAGTCAAACCTATAATCAATCTGGAATGTTCTGTTCCCTTATTTCTATCCAATCTACCTTCAGGCTTGCTTCCTGAAGCAGGCATCAGCCTTTTTACTTCATTTACTACATTATTGTAATAGATATCATAATAGCCTTCATAAACTTTATATCCTCCTCTTGCCAGAGCAAGGATGGACCATTCTCCTCCTCCGGTTCCGAAGGTTGGATTTGGTGTGGTTTCATGAATATAAGCAAGGCTCTTTGCAAGATGTTCCCTGGCTAACTGGATAGTGTCAACTGGATTATCAGGTGCCTCTACTATCACTTTTGCCTGTACTATGAGCTCAATTGCTGGTTCTGCCTGGCTGATTCCTTCCGGCAAATCAAAGGTGGCTGTTGCAGTATAGTCTCCTGCTTTATTAGCATTATAGTCTGCAATTGTCCAATTTAAATTCACTATATGCTCTTTTTCGTCACTGTCTGTAATAGTAGTTGTTTTCGGTAAAGCTGCTATGGCTTCTTCCAGGCTTGTGCCAAAATCCACCGTTATATCAGCTACTGGTGTTATAGATTTTATTGTAACCTTTCTTTCAGGCTCCTTACCGCTTAACGCATTTTTGAGCTCCTGCAATGCTTCGTCAACCATATCTTGGGTGCTTTCCATATTCATAAGCACTTCATAAACATTATCATATGCGGCCCTTACCAGCGGATTTGAAAGGATTTGATCTTTCTTTGGACTACTGTTTATTTCTCCAATTTTTGCTGTCAAATCATCCTTATTGGCTGCAATAATAAATGGTTCCATTCCCCAGTCTGATACAGCACCAAGGTCTGCGCCATAACCATAAACTGTAAACTGAACCCTGACTACATCTCCGTCTTCAGGAGAATAGTCTGAAAATCCATAGTTTGGAAACCAATTGTTTACAGCATACATCCAACCTGACATAAATGTATAGTCAAATTCTCCAAGCCATCCATCATTAGATCTCCCATCTACATCATAACCAATTTGATCCAGAATATATTGCGGAATATTTGCCTCCTCTGGCCCTCCGTCTCTTATAGATGACAGATAAAATCCACCTTCTATGCTGCCTGTATAATCAAAGCTATCCTCACCCAAATACTCCGTCAACAAATCAGTTATCAGTTTTGCACCATTATCGCCTTCATAAAATGGGACTTTTATAGGTTCAATAATATAACCTTGGCCTAAAGTAAATTTTTCTACCGAAAAAGTAACATGCCCTTTTGCAGTTTTAGGTGATTGTATTGCTTCAATGACATCAAAATCTTTAGTTGTCCTAACAATCAAGGGGTAATTGTCATCTCTATCTTGGCTAATCTTCAATGAGTAACTTCCTGGAGCTGTAGGTGCAGTAATAATAGCTTCGCCATTCTCATCTGTGTAATATGATTTTCCAGAAAGGCTTATTTTCACACCTTCCAACTTAACATTGACATCTTCATCTTTTTCCCAATCGTAATATGTTGATGTTATAGTTACTGTAAAATCCGTACCTGCTTCAACTATATCTTCTGATAATTCCACTGTAGGAATATATGTAGCAGGTGGATATCCTCCGTAATAAATAACAATTTCATCGCCATCATTAATCGTACATGAATCTATGGCTGTATCAGGAATTTCATTATTGACTGCATATAGCCAGCCATCATAGTTGCCAAAGGTTCCTTCCTTTTCCCCGTTAATTGCAGAAATATATTTCCCATATTGGCTTTCAGAAGCAGCTATAGGTATGTTTTCACTCTGCAGCACTTCATAAACTGCTTCATATACCGTACTTTTCTTAGTCTCATAATTTGCTTCTGAGATAATAGTACTGTTTATACCTTCTACTCTAATGCTTATCTGTTTGCTGTCATCTGCAGCAAAAACATTTATGCCTGTAAACATGTTTAACAATAAGCATATTATTAGAAGTATTGACAAAAACCTTTTCTTCATCTTTCAAACCTCCAAAAATCTAATGGAACTCTATTTTGAACTACCATAATTTTATATAGGCCTATCAACCTTCAATTCTAGCTATAAAAAGCAAAAAAACCATAGCCACCACCTTTCGACGGTACCTCTGGTTTTCCAGTCAGTACATATAACGTTTTTAAACACGGATTGCATATTAGAGCTTTATAGATTTCTTCATCTCTTCAATTCTAATTGGAAGCTTATCTTGAATAATAACTTTAATCTCTCCATATTCAATCTTCCTAATTAATTCAATGAGTTTCTTTTCTTTTTCGCTTAATTCAAAATTGCTTAATTGTTTATCCACCTTATCCCTCCTTAACAAGTAAACATAAATTATAAATTTAAGATAGTTGTTTTAACTTTTTGGGAAAATTAAAAACCTTCCCAAAAAGCCTAGGAAGGTTTGCAAAAATATTATGATTTATCCATATCTTATCGCACACCTCCCTATTCCACATAGGGCTCAATGGCATCGAAACAGGCAGGTCTTCTGGCTTAAGCATCATCACCTTTACATCCTTCCCAGTTTCCCAGTGGCATTATGTAAAGGCTCCTCTATCACAGCGGCGGGACCGCGTAGGAATCTAACCTACTTCCCTTTTCACCAATTCATGCTTTTAGCTTGTAAAAACATAATTGGCACCTGTTTCTTATATTCAGTTTATTATATTATTTTTTAATCTATTATATCATATAAAACTACTTTTGTCATCTAATATTTACCTCTTGCATTAGAAGTGATGTCTCAAACTACAATAAAATCTACTGCTGTATATAATTCTTTATAACTTTTCTCTGATTTCCAGATATTCTCTCTGCAAAACAGCCATATGAATGATATCATGCCATCCTCCATGACGATAAATCACTTCCCGTGATATTCCTTCCTGTTTAAAGCCCAATTTCTCATATAATTTTATTGCCCTGCTGTTAAAGGAAAAAACTCTTAAATATATTCTGTGCAAATTCAACTCCAAAAATCCGTAATCAAGAAGCAATTTCATTGCCTCTGCTCCATATCCTTTGCCCCATTTCGTAAAATGATTCTCTCAGATTCAAACAGCATAAAACCACTCCTTCAAATTGTATAATTGACTTAAGGATATTTTATAATGTGAATGTTATGATATCAATTGTCCTTTTACCATCGCTTATAATATTGAGACAATGATTTTGATGTGCTTAACTAGCCACTAATCTCTAAGAATCAGCCATCCATTTGCTTTCAAGCATTTCTTAACACTGTTTAACAATTAGAAGAAACTTTCCCAAGTTATAACTTATCAATACTCATCATGCTTTCTTATGCAAAAGTCATGAAAAACTTTGGCATTATCCCACCCTTTATAATAATGAGATAATGCCAGACCATAAGCAATCCCTAATTCAGCACAATGGCATGAACCGCTTCAATCAAGTCAACCACATTGGAACGCTTGATAAGAGACACAGGCTTTCCATCAATCACTGCAAGACAATAGGTTCCATCATATCGATACAATTGGATCTGGATTTCAGGATAGTTTTTATTATCCAAATAGACCTTTAATCCGATTTCTTTTTTTTGCGTCGGCTGCTCATCAGTAAATTTGTCTGCTTTAAGATTTTCCAAAGCTTTCTTTAAATCAGTAGTTTCCAATTCTTCTCCCTGATAATAATAGGCGCGCTTATTGAGTCTTTTATCCGAGGTTATGGTATAATCAGCATCTTCCAATGAAATATCAATCTTATAAATATCTTCAAAATCTGCAGGAACGGCCTCTAGATACCTGAAACAATCATATGACGCTGCTGTAAGATTTTTATAATCATAAGATGTTATCTTATAAAGTATCTTAGACTCGCCAACCCTTGCATACGCCTTAATCTCTTCTTCATCGGAACTATCGCTTTCTTTATTATCAACTTTCTTGGCTGCTTTCCTTTCCTTGGGATCACGGCTGATATTCAGTACAAAGTTATTTGAAACTTCTTTTCCTTTATCATTCTTAGAAATATAGTTCACAGTTACTGTCAACTCAGGTTCATTCAAACCATATTTCTGCAGTTCTTCATCTGACGCCTTATATGTCATATAATCGTTTAGATTCAAATTGCTGATGTTTTTCAAATACTTTTTTACCCTAGTAGTATCAAGAGGCAAATCCCTTCCATCCTTCTTTGCTATAAAGACATCATCTTCACTATAGGAGATGGAGCTATCTTCCTCATATGCAATACTGTAAGCTTCAGCACCTTTAAACTGAATCTCTTTCACATCATCAAGCTTTGGGATTTCATCATGGTCGATCATATCGCTGAGGACTGCATCAAAATAGTCCAGTGGATCATTCTTTACCAGATAGACATTTCCATCTCCAATGGAGACATATCTTTGAGAATCCATTTCACTATAGTTTCCCAACTGAATTTCATAAGATTTTTCCTTAGTTGACAGATTAATGGTACAAGTGGGGTTATCAAGACCATATTGACCATAATCTTCTACATCTTCAATGATAAAGGATACTCCAAATTTCTCAAATTGCTTCAGCATATCATTGATTTTTTCTTCATCTACTGGGAATGCTTCATCTTCATCGTAAAGCCATTTTTCATCCTTATGGAATCCAAGGGCCTTTGATTTATATTTCCAAGATAAGGACTGCACAGAATCAGGAGATATCTCAAGAATGATTTTATCACTGTTTTTAATCTTTTCTTTATGATCTTCCAGTTTTATTACGCTGAATGTAGCAATACAACATACAGCCAAAATACCTAATAGCATATAAATTTTTTTAGATCGTTTCATTCTGCATCCTCCTTCTTCTGAGAATTACGAAAATGCCTACAGCTAGATACAGGAGAGGAAATACCACTATCATAACCACTTTTAACATAGAGGAAACTGAATCGCTGATGGTCAGATAGTTATAGTCCAGGGACTTGCTGCGTATTGCCATAGCCTCGCTTTCTCCTATCAGTAAAGACACTGCATTCATTCCCAAATCCACATTGGCACCGGACGAATAAGCATTATACATATCTTCCAGGAAGCTTGAGGATGCGAACCAGACAATCCTGCCATCATTGCTGCTTTCTATTGAAACTGCCACAGCAAAGGGGCCCTCTATGTCTCCTTCTTCCTTCTCATAGGTAGAAATATTATAACCTGCTATTTTGCTGTAAGCAGAATCGGAAGTGTTAAGGAGTGCAGTTACTTTTCCATAGCTGGATGTACCCTCTACAATTATGCCCTGAGAAATTGGCATGATTGGATAATATTTCTCTTGTATAAGAGAATCTGTAATTTCATTGCTTTCCATGTCCGGTAGCAGCACATAAGGTGCCTGGAAAGCGTAATGCTCTCTGTCTGCCTCCACCACAATACCTTCTACAGGTTCTACACCATAGTCTGACAGCAGACCATACAGATTTTCCAGAATACCATCCTCCGTAGGTCCTGACATCACCAATAGCTTTCCGCCATCCTTCACATAATCAGCCAGCATATCCCTTTCCATTTCAGAAATGTCGCTGGTTGGTGCATATATCATGATGACATCTGCATCATCAGGGATGTAATCCACCTTTAATAGTGATAATGTATTAAGCTCTATATTATCTTTTTCCAGTTGCTCCCTGAATGTGGACGGAAGCTGGGACTCCCCATGACCCTCCAGAAGATACAGCTGAGGCAGCTTTTCGCTGGTGACATAGTCTATGGCAGAGGTGATAGCACCTTCTCCATCAAAGGATTTCTTGGTGGAGTAGGAATACATATCAGCCTCCTGAAGATAAATGTCATCGTAGCTTATGTAGCGATTACGGTTACCGCTTTCCACAACCAGGCTGTTGTTCTTTACTGTTTCATTGGTATACTGCTTTGCAAATGTGGGGAAAACGTCAGGATTCTTTTTTACGATTTTAATATGGTCAGATAGGCTATCATATTTGCTCAGCAGATTTTCTATAACTTCGTCTTCCTTTCCGGACTGTACAATCCAATATATGGTCACATCCTCATCCAGTCTGTTTACCACCACTTTAGTATTGCTGGTAATGGAATAAAGCTTTGTGGCACTAATATCATATTTGGTCATTGTAGAAGGAAGAGCTGACACGAAAATATTCACCACAATCAAAATAGCTAATACAATGGCCGTCATGATCAAAGAATAGGATCCTCCACGAAAAGCAATTAGATTTGATTCTTTACGCAATGAATCTCTAAGGAGTCCTAATTTATTCATTAGTTATACCTCCTTTTTTCCAATGACTGCACAGATAGAAATAAGAAGAATACAATTATAGTGAGATAATATACGATGGCAGTCATATCGAAAACTCCGTTTACAATGACATTAAATCGTTCAAACAAGGACAATTTAGTCATGATCTTAGGAAGCAAACCTTCAAACTTAGTCATATCAATATAGTAGGTTATCATAGTGGCTGCAATGAGTATAAAACATATTCCATAAGCCAGATTGGAACTCTTTATCAAATGGTTAATGACAAATCCAAGTGCAATAATAATGATGCATATGGCTATAAGAGATCCATAAGCTGTAGAGGATACATACTCTGATAGTCTGACGCTATAATAATTAAGCAAAATTACAGCAATACCAATACCTGCTGCAAATCCCTGGTTTTCAGTAAGAGACGAAATGAATATTCCTATAGCAATCAAGGCTGCACCCATAATAAAGAAACCCAAAATGGAACCATAGGATGTCAGCAAATAAACATCACCAAACCTTGAAAAAATCAACGGATATATACAAATAATGCATAATGGAATTAAATAGGCAATCAGCAATGATAGATACTTTCCGATAATTACCTCAGTTGTGGTTATTGGAAGAGAATAAAGAAGCTGATCCGTCCTTTGCTTCTTTTCTTCTGCGATAACTCGCATGGTCAGAATGGGCACTATGACTACAAATGCAAAACTGCCAAAGCTCAGAACATATTCAAAATTGCTTACAGCTGCTTCCAAGTTATACAGCATGGATCCAATTCCTACGAAAGCTAACAAAAATGCACCAAACACATATGTCGTTATTGAATGAAAGTAAGTCCTCAATTCATGCTTTAACACCGCAATCATACATCAGACACCTCACTTTTTGTTGTTTCCATGACGGTCCCATTTTCTAAAATTTCGGTATCATCACTTTTTTCTGTAAGTTCAATGAAGATATCCTCCAAATTTGCCTTCTTCAAAGACATCTCCAACAGCGCCTTCCCTTTTGCTGCGAAGGCGAAGAAAATAGCACGGGAAATCTCATAGATATTGTCATGGTCTGTTCTTATATGAACTTCAATAATTTTAGTATCTTTTTCCTCCATGTTGGTATCAATAATATGGTCAATGCCAGCTAAAATTTCCTTAGTTTCCTCAGCAGTTGCATCGCTAGTAATGATAATCTCATTTGGTGCCAACAACCTTTTTTCCAGGTTCTCCGGTTTATCAAAGGCTATCAACTTTCCTTTTGCGATTATCAATACCTGATCACAGATTGCCTGTACTTCAGAAAGAATGTGAGAGCTAAAGATAACCGTGTGTGTCTGTCCCAGTTCCTTAACTAGATCACGAATTTCAATAATCTGGATAGGGTCCAGACCAACAGTTGGTTCATCGAGAATGATGACCTTCGGATTCCCGAGAAGGGCCTGCGCAATCCCGACTCTCTGCCTATAGCCCTTAGATAAAGATGAAATACGGCGATTTTTTACATCTTCAATCCTTGTCTGATGTATCACCTGCTCAATCTGTTTTTTTAGCTCTGCTCCACGCAATCCTTTGGCCTCGCCTACAAATCTCAAATATTCTAATGGCGTTTCATTCAAATACAATGGAGGCTGTTCCGGAAGATAACCGATGAGCTTCTTGGCTTTGTTAGGCTCTTCAAAAATATCATAGCCATCAATTCTAACATGTCCTTCTGTAGCTGACAGACAACCTGTCATGATGTTCATGGTTGTGGATTTTCCTGCACCGTTTGGTCCTAAGAAACCATAGACATGACCTTCATTGATTTCAAAAGTAAGATCATCCACAGCCGTAAAATCACCATAACGCTTTGTTAAATGTTCAACCGATATCATAATTAACCTCCTATCCTTGCTGTTTCTATACTAGCCATATTGATTATAATAATGAACACTGAAATGACGCTGAAAACATTTTCAAGAATATATCTGCAAGATATGGATTCCATATATAAGAAAGGCTTTTAACATAAAGTTTAATTTAAGGAAATTTATACTTTCATAAGCATTATAAAAGATGGATGAAGCCCATGTTTGTAGGTTCTTCATCCATCTTTAAACATCATTTATGAACATGGAAGTTCAACATGGAAATAGTTTATTCCGGTTCTGCTTTCTACCCAGATTTTGCCTCGATGCTGTGTCACTACAGTTTCAGCTATGGAAAGTCCTAATCCAAAGCTACATGTCCTGCTTCTTGCTTTATCAATGCGATAAAACCGCTTGAATATGTTTTTTGTTTCTTCAGGCGGGATACTGTCACCCTCATTTGCTACTACTAATAGACAACGGCCTCTTCCAAGTCTTTTTAATGTTACCCAGGTAGTTCCTGCCTCTTTGGAATATTTTTGAGCGTTATCCAACAGAACATCCAACACCTGACAAAGTTGATCCTTTGAGCCTTTTACTTTTATATTCTCATCTATCTTAGTTGTCAAATTCAGACCTCTCTCGAAAAATACCGGCTCAAATGGAAGAATAGCATCTGAAACCAGCTTGCTAAAATCTACTACTTCTGTATTCCTTATAAAATCATAATTGTCTGCCCTTGCAAGCTCCAACATTTGCTCAATCAAACCTCGCATTTGTCTAGACATAGTCAATATGCTGCCTAAGAATTTTTGCTTACTCTCTTCATCATATTCTGGACACTGGGCAAGCTCTGCATTAGTAATAATAACAGTCAGTGGTGTCTTCAACTCATGGGAGGCATCTGCCACAAACTGTCGCTGCTGTTTCCATGCCAACTCCACCGGTTTTACGGCCCATTTGGACAACTCAATGCTAATACCGAGAAATACTAGGAAACTGAGTGCTCCAATGATAAGACAAGACCTCATCATGTTATTCAGTGTTGCTCGTTCACTGGATATATCTGAAAATACAAGGAAATGGTTCAATGGCGTATCAACTCGATAATACCTCAAATTATATTCTTCTATTACTGCAAATGTTCTGGGAGATGTTATGGTTGCGTTTATGAGATAATCTAAGAATTCCCTGTCGGAAAGATCATAATATCCACCGCCGGTTTCCATCACTTCTCCGCGAGGCCCAAGTTGTATGGTAAAAAAAGGCAAACGTACATCTTCACCAAGCTCATTTGGAACTCCCAGTTGAAACGGTCGATTAGCAATGTTTTGCATCATATTGATGCTCTCTGCTTCAAGACTAACCCTTGTAAAATAAAAAACCAAACCTAAAATGACGCAGAGCATAATAGTCACAATGCTCATATTGATGATGACAAACTTAATTCGCAACTTTTTGATCATGTTCATTTACCTCCAAGTGGTATCCCAATCTTCGTATTGCCTCGATACGAATGTTGGAACCGATGCTTGCAAGTTTTTTTCTTAAAAAACCAATGTACACTTCCACGTGATTTTCTACTGCATCGGAATCATAGCCCCATACCTTTGCCAAAATCATCTCTTTTGAAATAATTCTTTCCCCAGATTGAAAAAGAAATCGCATGATATCGAATTCCTTGGCTGAAAGACGAACACGTTTTTCTCCACAAATCAGCATGGCAGAGGAAAGATCTAAGGATGTGTTTCCAAACGCAAGCTCATTTACCTGTCCACCTTGCCTGCGCAGTAATGCATTTATACAAGCTAAGAGTTCTCTTGTATCGAAAGGCTTCGTCAGGTAATAGTCTGCACCGGAATTCAAGCCAGCGATACGATCCTCCAATTCTGACTTTGCAGTCAACATCAAAATAGGCGTTCCTAAGCGCTTTGCACGTATCCTTCTGGCTACTTCATATCCATCTATTTTCGGTATCATTATGTCAAGAATCACTAAATCATAAATTCCCAACTGTGCATATTCTTCTCCGGATTCTCCGTCGTAGGCAATGTCAACCTCGAAACCTTTTTTCGTCAACAACGATTTAATAGAATCAGCAAGCAAGGCTTCGTCCTCGATGATCAGTACCTTCAAGAGATTCACCTCCAAAACTTCTATTCTATCATAATATTACATTACACTGAAATAAAGCTGAAAATCTTTTATACACAGTTGCCACAATAGTTATAACACTTATAACTATCAGACGCAACCTATGCATAAAATTAGGATATAGAAAAAACAAAGCAAGCACACCCAATTAAGTATACTTGCTTTGTTCGCTATTTCATCATTATTTAATCCATTATAACAATTCTATTTTCGATTTTTGACTTTTTAACATCAATGATCCTCTGGTTTTCTGAGCCTCGGAATTTCAAAAGTAAATTTCTTTTATCCTTTTCATACCTGCCATCCACCAGTATGTCGGTTTCATCAAGCAATTCATCCCAACCCTTATGTTTTGACGAATTCTCCAGAATATATTCATAGGTGTAACCGGTATAAGTCATTATATCAAGATTAAGCTTTTTTGCTTTCTGAGCGAGAATTGCAAAGGCCTCCGCCTGCTCAAAGGGTTCACCTCCGCTGAATGTGATACCGTCCAACAACGGATTTGCTTTTGCTTGTTCAAGTACTGAATCAACTGTTACCAATGTACCTCCATCAAAAGAGTGGGTTTCAGGGTTGTGACAACCAGGACATTTATGTTTACACCCCTGTGCAAAAACCACCATTCGTATTCCCGGTCCATCTACAATTGACTCTTTTATTATTCCTGCAATTCTTATATAAGTTTCCATAAAATCACCAATTTATATATAAAAATGCTTATTACAATACACATATATCATTAGTCTACCTACAGAAGGACATATGTCTGACTCTGTCATGTTCTTCAGCTCTCTTTGCATCATTAAATCTTTCTATTGTACCTACAAGGTATCCGGTAATACGTCTTATCCTTTCAAACTTTACATCTCCTTCTTCACGGCCGCAGAAGGGACATGTATTGCCGATAATTCCGGTAAATCCGCACATAGGATCTCTATCAACCGGATGATTTATAGATCCATATCCTATACCTGCTTCTTTCATAGCTCTGATAATTTTTTCAAAAGCTTTTAGATTTTGTGTCGGATCCCCATCCACTTCAACATATGTAATATGCCCAGCATTGGTCAACTCGTGATAGGGAGCTTCAATCCTTATCTTATCAAAAGCGCTTATTTCATAGTACACCGGAACATGAAAACTATTGGTGTAATATTTTCTGTCAGTAATACCTTCAATAGAACCAAACATTTCTCTGTCTATCTTGACAAATCTGCCTGAAAGACCTTCAGCGGGAGTTGCAATGAGAGTAAAGTTCATGTTGTATTTTTTACTGGCTTCATCCATACGTTTCCGCATGTGACCTATTATCTTCAAGCCTAGCTTCTGGGCTTCTTCAGATTCGCCATGATGTTTGCCAATTAAAGACTTTAGACATTCAGCTAGTCCGATAAAACCTGTTGTGAGGGTTCCATGCCTAAGAACTTCTCTTACCTCATCCTCCCAGCCAAGCTTATCAGAGTCTATCCATACTCCCTGACCCATAAGGAAAGGATAGTTCTTTACTTTCTTTCGAGCTTGTATCTCAAACCTCTCCAAAAGCTGATCGATTACCAAATCTATTTTTTTATCCAGTTCATCAAAGAACATGTTTATGTCTCCATTGCTTTTTAAAGCAAGCCTCGGCAAATTTATGGTTGTAAAGCTCAAATTTCCTCTTCCATTTACTATTTCTCTGGAAGGATCGTAAACATTGCCTATTACTCTTGTTCTGCATCCCATGTATGCTATTTCCGTTTCAGGCCGTCCCGGCTTATAGTATTTAAGGTTAAAAGGTGCATCCAAAAATGAAAAGTTAGGAAACAGTCTTTTAGCGCTTACTCTGCAGGCAAGCTTGAACATGTCATAGTTCGGATCCTCAGGATTATAATTTATCCCTTCTTTAACTTTAAAAATGTGTACAGGGAATATAGGTGTTTCTCCATTTCCTAGACCTGCTTCGGTAGCAAGAAGGAGATTTTTAATAACCATCCTGCCCTCCGGGGAGGTATCCGTGCCATAATTGATGGAGCTAAAAGGCACCTGAGCTCCTGCTCTGCTGTGCATTGTATTCAAATTGTGAATAAAAGCTTCCATAGCCTGGTATGTATTCCTGTCTGTTTCAGCCAGTGCCTTTTCAGCTGCAAAGTTCTGTGCCTTTTGGATAATAGAAGCATCGGATACAAATTCCATAAGGTGTCTTTTCTCTAGCTCAACATATGTTTCATTTGGAACTAACATTGGATAAACATTGTCTCCGTCTGCTATTCTTTTTGAAACAGTTTCAACCAGTGTGATGGCATTTTCATAGCCAGCTAATAATTCCAAAGCCTTCGCTAGATTCTGCTTATAAAGCCTTGCGTATGTTTTTGCCACACCTAAAGCCATTCCATAATCGAAATTGGGTATGCTTTGCCCTCCATGTTGATCATTTTGATTGGACTGTATAGCTATGCATGCCAAGGCAGAATAGCTGTGAATATCGTTTGGCTCTCTCAAATGCCCGTGTCCTGTGCTGAAACCGCCTTTGAAAAGTTTCACTACATCTATTTGGCAACAGGTGGTGGTGAGAGTAAGAAAATCCAAATCGTGTATGTGAATATCGCCATCTTTATGAGCTTTTGCATGTTCGGGCCTTAAAATAAACATTTCATAAAACTGTTTTGCACCTTCGGAACCATATTTTAGCATAGTTCCCATAGCCGTATCACCATCAATATTTGCATTTTCCCGTTTCAAATCATTATCCTTGGATTCTTTGAAGGTTAATTCTTCATATATCTTCATTAACCTAGTATTCATCTCTCTGATGCGTGTCCGTTCAGCTCTGTATAGTATGTATTCCTTGGCGGTTTTGGCATGTCCCTCTTCAATCAGAACTCTTTCAACAATATCCTGAATTTCTTCAACTCCTGGAACTTTTTTATCCGGATCTTTATGTAACTGTTCCACCACTTTTTCCGCCAAAGCCATAGCTGTTGCATAATCTTCCTCTCCAGCAGCTCTGGTGGCTTTGAATATGGCATTTGTTATTTTCTCAATATTGAAAGGTACTTCCCTTCCGTCTCTCTTCCTGATTTTTGTAATCATTTAACTTTGCACCTTCTTCTTAACTGAGTTTTATATGTTTTATAATAGATAAAACCTCCCGACAAAGGTCAAGAGGCCGTTGCATATAGAATACTTATGCTGATCCATCTACTCATATAAGCATCCCACACCCCCTCTATCGCTCGTAGAGTCTATGGTGTAACATTACAGGCAGGTCTTCTGACTCTGGTTCATCGACACCTCATTCCTTCCCGGAACTCATCCAGTGGATTTACCATGAGATGTCTCACCATCACAGCGGCGGGACCGTTCAGGAATTTCACCTGATTCCCTTTTAAACTGTTCTCAACAGTCACCTGCAATAACAATATTTAGTTATCTTGATACTACCATATACAACATATTGTGTCAACACTATATGTCCTTGCTATTCTCCGACCAATTACATCAAATCACTTTATATATTTGGCAAGTCTCCAACAAAGCCTGTTAATCCTTCAATATCTTCTCCAAAATAAATAAGGAACAAAGCTATATTATATCAAGCAATAAAACAGTAATCAAGCTTTGCTCCTTCCAAATCAAAGGTGATATTGCCAATCCTGATAAAGCTTATTAATAATATATCTTAGCATGTTCATCAGGATCTATTTAAAATTTTGTAAATCCTATCCATGTCCAGATTCTCTCTAAGTAAGCTGGCAAGTTTATTATACTGCTCCTCCTTGAACTCTTTAAAACTCTCAATAGGACCATCCACTTTTTCCAAGCCTTTTCTTTTCCTTAAATTGTTTATCAGTCCCATAGTAAAGTCCATATTGTCAAATATACCATGTATATATGTGCCTAGCACATCTCCGTTTCTTACTCCATCCACCTTTATATGGTTGTGACCAAATACAGAACAGATAGTTAGATATGGTGTACAATTTTCTAAAAACTCAGTAGTACCCATATGTATTTCATAACCTTCCACCATTATTCCATTAAGGCCTTCCAGAATTCCATCATTAGCATTTATTAAAGCCTTTATCTGTGTGGTTACTTTTTCCGGTTGAAAAACAGTTTTCATTTTTAAAAGACCTATACCTTTTATCTTTTCCAGACTGGATTCAGTATGGTAAGGATCTGCTATCTCCACTCCAAGCATCTGATATCCTCCGCAGATGCCATATATAACGGTACCGGAATCATGAAGCCTGTATATTTCCTTTTCTATACCAGATTTCCTTAAAAACAAAAGATCCTCAATAGTATTTTTCGAACCCGGAAGAATTAGCATATCAGGATTCCCAATATTAGCCACCCGATCAACATACCTGACCTTGGCTCCTTTTATGTTCTCCAAAGCATTGAAATCAGTAAAATTTGATATATGAGGTAGCTTTATGACAACTATATCTATTTCTTCACAATTTGTGACCTCTTTTTGGCTGAATCTTTCAGCAACACTGTCTTCATCTTCTATGTTCAATCTTGTATATGGGATGACTCCCAATACAGGAACTTTGATGATATCTTCCAGCATTTTTATGCCTGGCTCAAGTATTTTCACATCCCCTCTGAACTTGTTTATAATAACACCTTTTACTCTAGCTTTTTCACTCTCTGTCAAAAGCAGCATGGTTCCAGCCAGCGATGCAAAAACCCCTCCTCTGTCAATGTCACCTACAAGGATTACAGACGCATCAGCTATTTCTGCCATTCCCATATTTACTATATCCTTGTCTCTCAAATTTATTTCAGCGGGGCTTCCTGCCCCTTCAATGACTATGATATCATTTTTTTCAGCAAGTCTGTTATATACATCACGGACCATCTCTGCGAGCTGCGGTTTGAACTCATGATACTGGACAGCTGACATATTTCCATATACTTTTCCGCTGATGATTACCTGTGTCGTTTTATCTGTAGTAGGCTTCAGAAGTATGGGATTCATATCCACCGAAGGTTCAATACCAGCCGCTTCCGCCTGCACTACCTGAGCTCGTCCCATTTCCTTGCCTTCCTTCGTGATATATGAATTCAACGCCATATTCTGAGATTTGAATGGTACCACCTTATATCCATCCTGATGGAATATTCTGCACAAGCCGGCCACAATAAGACTTTTACCCACAGATGATGCCGTTCCTTGTACCATAATACATTTTGCTTTCATATTAAAATCAACCCCTTATCTCTTTTCTCCAAACCCCAGACAGCTTTTCACAAATCTTTCAGCAAAGCTTGGATTACTCCAGAAATGTAGATGGGGATAGCCTGCCAGCAGGTTATGCAATTTAAATCCACATTTCCAGATCCTTGTTTCACTGTTCCTTTTACTTTTTTTGATACTATAGCAGGTAGGGATATCCTCATTTACTTCAGTGATGGAATAATGAAATTCATGTCCTCTTATTTTCTCACCCTTTACTGCAAGAACATTATCTTCAACAATATCGATTTCAATATATCCGAATCTTTGTAATGACTTAGTCATCCTGCTTATGCCAGGGATTACTCCTGCCATGCTATATATTTCTCCGTTGCTGTTTATTATACCTTCTGATAGGTACATAAGTCCGCCACATTCGGCATAGGTAGGCAAGCCACTCATAATCCGGCTTCTGATGCTCTTCCTCATGCTTGTATTTTCCTCAAGCCGGGCTGCAAAAACTTCAGGGTAACCACCACCTAAATAGAGCCCGCTGATTCCATCAGGAAGCTGAATGTCATTTAGGGGGCTGAAATATACCAGTTCCGCTCCCAGCATTTCCAGCAAATCCAGGTTATCTCTGTAGTAAAAATTGAAGGCATTATCCCTGGCTACCGCAATTCTGACTACCGAAGAAAGAGGTTTTACAGAAAACCGCACATCATGCTCCAGTACTTCAGTTTTTTCTTTATCAAACATCACACCCTCAACAGCGATTTTTTGCAAGAGCTCCAAATCAACAGTCTTTTTCAATTCCTCAGAAAGCAGAGTGACCTTCTGCTTCAAATCTCCTATTTCATCTTCTGGAACCAGTCCAAGATGCCTGCTTGCTAAGCTTATCTCCGGCATATTTTTCAAATAACCGATTACAGTAATATCCAGATGATCTTCGATAGTATCCTTCAGTAACCTGAAGTGTGCTTCACTTTTTATGTTATTTATTATTACACCCCTTATCTTTACCCCTTCATCAAAATCCATGAACCCTTTAATGAGGGGAACTATGCTTAAGGACATACCTTCTCCATTTACCACAAGAATTACCGGTGCATCAATTATCTTGGCTACATGAGCAGTGCTTCCCACTCCATCATATCCGCCATAGCCGTCATACATCCCCATGACACCTTCTATAACAGCAATATCCGCATTGCTTATATTTCTTAAAAAAATGTGTGAGACAGTACTCTCATCCATCATCCAACTGTCAAGGTTTCTTGAGGCATTACCCGTGACAAAGGTATGAAACATGGGATCAATGTAGTCAGGTCCCACTTTAAAAGGTTGTACTGTTAATCCTTCAGCTGACAATGCACCCATTATTCCAATGGACACTGTTGTCTTGCCACAACCGCTGTTTGATCCAGCAATTACAATTTTAGGTATACTCATACTTATTATCTACTCCCATTGCTAATTCAAAATCTTATTCTATATACTATATTGTCCTCTGTTTTGTCACCACCTCCTCGATAACAGTCCATCCTGCTTCCATATGGGGATGCTTCCGCTTGATTTTATTAATTTCAGTTTCTTTTCTTTCAATTTCATGTACGAGATATAAAACTTTATTCATCTTTTAATCCTTTCACCACTGTCCTAGCATGTCAAATATGCTTTTCAACATATTCTATAGTCCCATCTATGGTGCTAACTATATAGCCGTATTGAATGTACGGCCTTTTTATCAAAATAACGTCAATACCTGCTTTTCTTGCGGCCTTAAGTTTATCCTCCACTCCACCGGCATTTCCGCTGTCTTTTGTCACCAATACACGGGCATCACAATATCTAATCATTTCATAATTCATTTCTTCAGAAAATGGGCCTTTCATGGCTATAATGTTTGATGCATTTAGACCTGCTGCCTCGCATTTTGCAAGTACTCCGCTTTCAGGTAAAACTCGAACAAAGAGCCTTCTCTTGTAATCCGGGATGTTTGCAGTGAAGACTTCCACATTGTTGCTGCCAATAGTCAGTAGAATGTTTCCTTCCATCAATGCCGCCTTCCGTGCTGCCTGCAAAAAATCATCAACATGGACTACTTTCTCTTTTTCCGAAGCAGCAATTCCATTACGTTCAAATCTCAAATAAGGTATCTTTGCCGCAATACAGGCTTTCATAGAGTTAACGGAAATCTCCTTTGCAAAGGGATGGGATGCATCGATAAGACATTTGACTTTTGATTTCACCAGCAAGTTGGCAATTTTCGCTTCCGACAATCTTCCCTCATGAACTTGAAGCTTAGGATGCCTCTCAAGAAGCTGGCTTCCATAACCTGTTGCTACAGTTGCAATCACACTTATATCCTTTTTTAAAAGCTTATTTATAATCTGCTTTGCATCGGATGTCCCTGCTATCACCATAGCATCCGCCATCTTATCCCTCTTTTCCTTTTGTTGTTACAATCTATACCCTCTAGGGGTTATCATCTTTCCTTTTTCAATATAAGTTTGTGAGTTTCCTATCAACACAACTGTAAACATATCAATTTCATTATTCAGCATATTCTCCAATGTGGCTATAACACTGGTCTGTCCAGTTCTTCCTACATTTTTCACAATGCCTACAGGAGTATTCGCATCTCTGTATTTCATGACGATATCCCTTGCTATGTTAATATAGCCACTGCGATTTTTGCTCTTTGGATTATACAGACAAATGACAAAGTCTCCTTGTGCAGCATATTCAATTCTTTTGCTTATCAACTCCCATGGAGTCATAAGATCGCTTAAACTTATTACAGCAAAGTCATGCATAATAGGTGCACCAAGAACAGCCGCTGCTGCTGACGCTGCGGTAATTCCCGGTATCACTTCCACATCTATATTGCTGCCTGATTTATTGACAACCTCCAGCATGATTCCTGCCATTCCATAAATTCCGCTGTCTCCACTGCTAACGAGCGCAACATTGTGTCCCTCCAAAGCCTTTTCCAGCACCAGCTTGCAGCGTTCAACTTCCCGTGTCATTCCCGACTTTATAAACTGCTTCCCCAAAAAATGTTCCTGTAACAGATCCAGATATGCGCTGTAGCCTACAACCAAATCAGCTACTTCTATTGCTTTTCTAGCCCTAGGGCTCATATCCTTCAGCCCCCCAGGACCCATTCCTATTACAAAAATCTTGCCCATAGTATCACCTCAAAGTTATTCATTCTTACATAATATTTCTTTAACATTTTAGATAAACTTCCAGCTCCTCCTCCGCCAACGCAAGAGTTATACCGTCATAAACAGTCTTTGGGTAAATCAATTTTGCATCAGTACCTGCAAGTACGGCACAAGCTTCGGCTACATTTCCGACACCGGTAGTTTTTCTTACAAAATCCGAACAAAAAAACTGATACTCTATTCTTTTTATCTCATCAACGGAAAAGGTCTTAAAGGGTATTCTCATTTCTTTAGAAAATTCATTAATACCTTTTTCCTCTGATTTCAAATTGATGGATGCAATACATCGGACTGACAGCAGGCTTTTACCGCTCTTTGTCATAAAATCCATTACTGCATTTTTTATTTCCTGCCGTGTTTTTCCTCTTTTACAGCCTATACCAATAATTAGATTTTTAGGCCTTAAATAAAGAATTTTTTCAGCAATGACAGGCGTTTCACGCTGGTTTGACAAAATAACTGCAGCTTCATACGAATGCTCCGGATCATAAAGTTCAATGTTATTCGGAAGCACTCCCTTTAGCTTGCAATGGCTTAATAGGCAGATCTTGCCCCCATTGACCAGTTCAGAGCTTATATATTTCAAGTTACCTATATTTTCAATAGCACAGTTGTTCATTAATGCCAACTCGTCAAAAGCAACAACTCTGTTAATATCTGTGGCAGTAGTTATTACCGGCGCAGCCCCTATAGCAGCAGCAACTTTTTCTGCCAACCTGTTGGCACCGCCGATATGACCTGAAATGAGACTGATAGCAAATCTCCCCAGTTCGTCTACCACCACTACAGCAGGGTCCAATTGCTTGCTCTTCAAATATGGAGCAATACTTCTGACAACTATTCCGCAGGCCATGATACAGATCAAAGCCTCATAATCATTGAACAGCTTTTCCATCACATTCTTAAAATCAGCAGCAAGAGGTTTTCTAGGAACAGGCGAACCATTTTCAACAACTTTGTCAAATGTGTCATTTTTTACAAAAACATCAGCCTTCATGGATCCACCAATTCTTTTTGCCAGTTCAATTCCTTTTTTCGTAATAGCTATGACAGCAGTTTTCATTCTCTCGCGCTCCTGAACTCATGGGAATAGCTTTTATCATACAGCTTTGAAAACTCATATTCATCTCCCAGAAAATTGCCCACAATAACAAGAGCCGTTTTCCTTATACCTTCCTCTTTAACTTTGTCTGCAATATCTGCAAGAGTAGCCCTGATTATCTTCTGCTCAGGCCAGCTGGCTTTATATACCACAGCCACAGGTGTTATATCCTCATATCCAGCTTTCAATTTGGATACCAATTCATCAATCATATCCACACTTAAAAATATGATCATAGTTGCTTTATGCATTGCAAGGGATTCAATGCTTTCTTCAGAAGGAACTTCTGTCCTTCCCTCCATACGGGTGAGTATAACCGTCTGTGTTACTCCAGGCAGCGTATACTCCTTCTTCAGCGCAGCAGCTGCTGCTAAAAAAGAACTTACACCGGGTATAACTTCATATTCAATGCCATACTTATCCAGTGCATCCATCTGTTCTCTGATGGCTCCATAAATTGACGGATCTCCGGTATGAACCCTGGCGATTTTTTCCCCTTCTTTAGTTCCCTTTATCATTACTTCAAGCACTTCATCCAGGGTCATGCCGGCACTATCATATATCTCCGCTGATGGTTTGCAGCATTTCAATAGCTCCTTATTTACCAGAGAACCTGCATATATTACAATATCCGCTTCTTCTATATGTTTTTTCCCTTTAACGGTTATCAATTCCGGATCTCCCGATCCTGCACCTATAAAATATACCATGGCTTATTTTACTCCTTTTCTTTTCACAATCATCGTAGTAAAGTAACTCAGTTCTTTTTCCATCGCCTTCTCAATATCATACTGGATTATCTCATCAGGAAATCCACATTTGCTGACTAAGACCGCTTTATCCATAAGCCCTATCTCCTTCAGTTTTTCTTTTATTTTAGGCAAATTCCTTGACACTTTCATCATTACCACATTGTCGCAGTTGTCAAGAATAGTCTCAATATTCTTACATTCATAGGCTGAAGGTATTACAGCGACAGATTCCCTGTTCTCAGCCAGGCTTATTCCCAGCTTTGCAGTTACAGCACAAAAGGATGTTATGCCGGGAACTATTTCCGTATCATATCCCTGATTTTTAATTTCTTTGTGAATGTACATATAAGTACTATAAACAGTAGGATCGCCAAGGGTTATAAAGGCAACGTCCTTCCCTTTGTCAAGCTTTTCTTTGATTTTAGAAATAGAATCTCTCCAGCCAGCTTTCACCACTTCTGAATCAAAACTCATGAAAAAAAGCAATTCGAGAATGGGTTTTTTTGTGTCAAGCACTTCTTCTGCAATTGACAGCGCTACACTGTCCTTATCTGAGGCTGTCTTTGGCATGGCTATATAATCTGCCTTCTCAAGTATTCTTTTTGCTTTTAATGTTACCAATTCCGGATCACCCGGACCTACTCCTACTCCATACAATTTTCCTGCCACAATCATTCTCCTTTTTCTGCAGTAATTATATAAATCGGATTTATAGCAGTCATTAAGTGTTTTCCTCCTGCTTCTCTGCCACGTGAAACAGATAGATTAATTATCTCAATATTAATGAATCCTCTGCTCTTTAACCCTCCAATTGCTTCACAAGTTGATTCTATTGTCACCGTGTTTAGTACCACCCGTACATTTGAGCATTCTCTATGGATCCAATCAAGAATTTCTCCCATATTGCCATCTGTTCCACCTATAAATACTCTGTTCGGTCTCGGAAGCTCCTCTAACGCTCCCGGAGCTTCCCCATTAACAATATTTATATTCCGAATACCAAATTTCTCAGCATTTTTCCCTATAAGCTTAATACCTTCACTATCCTTTTCTATTGCATAGACCTTCCCATATTTGCAGATCAAACCACACTCAATGGAAACAGAACCTGTCCCCGCACCAATGTCATATACTATGCTGTTATATTTTAACCTCAGCTTGGATATGGACACTGAGCGAACTTCCTCCTTTGTCATTGGCACATCACCTCTGACAAAAAAGTTATCCGGTATTCCCGGTGTTGAATATTCCCATTGGGGTGGACTGTCAACAATATCATCTTTGTGTTGTATGATCATAAGCGACAAATTATCAAAGGTCTTTTTACCTATCTCATCAGGAGTACCTACTTTTATCCTTTCATTTTCATATGAAAGGTTTTCGCCAACAGCTACCACAGCATTGCTTAATCCTAGCTCTATCATCTTACGGCATATTGCATCCGGTGACTGCTTCCCTCCGGTAAAAATTGCTGTTTTCTTGTTAGCCTTAATTATGTCATAGAGCTGCGATTGCTGCCTACCATGTACACTGGATATTACAATGTCATTCCAGTTTAACTGAAGCTTGCTGCACAAATATTGAAGGGAACTTACTCCAGGAATAACTTCCATCTCCACTTGCGGTATATTTTCCTTCAAGGATGACATAATACCATAAAGTGCCGGGTCTCCGCTGGCAAGCACAGCTATGCTCTTTTTTCCTATATTGCTGCTGATGTATCTGTATATCTCATCAAGATTATTCCCTATTACTAATGTTTCTTTGAATAAATGACTATAGGCTTCCAGGTTCCTCCTTCCTCCAATCAGCACATGGCATTTTTCAATTAATTCATTGGCAGCAGTGTGAACAAATTCTTTAGAACCTGGTCCCATTCCAATAACATAAAGCTTATTACCCATTCTTTCTCCCACCCTTATTTCATAGATTTTTAATTTCTGATTTTCATAAATCTACCGTACTCAAATTGCTATTTAAATTCATTAATCAATTCTTCTGCCACCTTGTCCATTGCCAGCAAATTATCTGAACCATCGAATATGACAGCACCAACTCTTATTTTGTTAAAGGTATAATCAGTACATCTTCTAGCCACATTTTCAACTATTCTTCTGTAAACACCTTGCAGTCCATTTTTATTGATAATATCCATTGCAGCTTCCGTTGTTTTACATTGGTATATGCTATTAACCAGCTGCTGTGAGGCACCTTCAAGGGCTGAATAGGCAGCCATTATCTCCATTCTTGCATCGGCCACCCTGCTGTGAGTATGAAAAATGCCCGCAGCAACTTTTACCAACTTGCCTGGATGACCTGAAATTATTAGTTTTTCAAATCCATATTCCACTGCCTTGTCAAGCATATATCCTGCAAAATTGCTTATCTTCACTATATAGTTGTTGTTTAAGGGCAACTTGCCCGTTGCAAAGTTTTCTCCATAATTGCCAAAGATGAAAACAACTTTCTTGCATCCCTTTGCAGCAAGCATGCTCAAATCCAGAGCCAGCGACTCCTTCCATGCTTCCTCAGACATAGGTACTACAATGCCGGAGGTACCCAGTATGGAAATACCTCCCTCTATGCCGAGCTTTGGGTTATAGGTTTTTTCAGCTACTTCATAACCTCCTGGGATACTGAACTTAATCTCAACCCCCATGCCTTGCGGCAGCACCTCTCCAACTTCTTTTTTAATCATCTTCATGGGAACTGGATTGATAGCCGGTTGCCCAACAGGCACCTTCAGTCCCGGCAGAGTTACCCTTCCTATTCCTTCTCCGGCGATTATGAAAATCCCTGGTGATTTACATAGTGTAGCTTTAGCAAAAATTTTCAAGCCCGTTGTTACATCAGGATCATCTCCACCATCCTTGATAATGGAGCATATGGCATAATTCTCTGCAATTTCTACATCATTAACTGTGAGCTTCAGCCTTATCCCGGCAGGAGTATCTATTTCAACGGTATCTAATACCTTTCTTGAAATGAGCATGTAAGCAGCGGCTTTTGCTGCAGCTGCAGCACAAGAACCGGTAGTATATCCCTTTCTGTATTTTTTTCCCGCGATAATTACATAATCAACCATAAAACCCTCTGAAATCAGTCTCTTCCCATCATATACAATATTGCATTTACTATTGCTGCTGCCACATTGCTGCCACCTTTTCTTCCTTCTGTTATAATGTATGGAACCTTAAGTTTTTTTATCATTTCTTTGGATTCAATCACATTTACAAATCCTACAGGTACTCCTATAACCAAAGCAGGATCTACAACTCCTTCACTTATAAGTTCGTATAGCCTTATTAGCGCCGTTGGTGCATTACCAATTACATAAATTCTAATGTTGGAATTCTTAGAAGCCTTTTCCATACACAAGGAGGCTCTGGTAATGTTTCTGGCTTTAGCTTCCGCAGCAACATCTTCATCATCCATGAAGCAATAGACCTGGCCACCATATTTTGCAAGATTCTTCTTGTTAATTCCCGCTAAAGCCATTTTTGTATCTGTCACCAGGCTGCCTCCTCCCCTGATGGCATTAAATGCACTTTCAACTGCATCATCGCTGATATTGATTAAATCTGCATACTCAAAATCCGCAGTCGTGTGTATGACTCTCTTAATTATTGGTTCATGTTCCTTGCTAAATTCCCTGTCTCCCAGAATCCCTGCCAAAATTTCAAAGCTTTTTTCCTCAATATCACCAGGTTTTATTATTTCAATACCCTCCAGCATATTTTTATCACTCCTGTTTTTCTTTTTTCACATACGGCATGGAAGCATATCCATGCAACTTAAGCTTCATCTCTTCAAATATCTTGCCTTCCAATCTTTTAATGCAATCCGGGCCTCAGATATTGTGTTTATAGAATCATCCAGATCAAAATCATCTTTGTATTTTAATATTTCCATCAAATGCCCTATCCTCGGCAACCTGAGATTTATGTCCCTTATTGTTTCCTTCTGGGTAAAAACTTGTTTGGGTGTTCCTTCCAAAACCATCATTCCATGATACATAACAAAAACATAATCACAATAAAGAGGGACAATATCTATATCGTGAGTGGATATGACAACTGTAATACCAAGGGTTGTTTGTATCTGCCGTAGCATCTTCATAAGTTCGCTTACCCCTATGGGATCAAGTCCTGCCGTAGGCTCATCCAGAACAAGCACCTCAGGTTCCATAGCTAAGACACCGGCTATAGCCACACGCTTTTTCTGACCAAAGCTTAAACTATGTGTCGGTTTATCTCTAAGATGAGTTATTCCTATTTGTTCCATTGCGTTATCAACTCTTCTGCGACATTCCTTTTCAGGCAGTTTCATATTAACCACTCCAAAGGAAATATCCTGAAACACGCTAGCTGAAAACAACTGGTTGTCAGGGTCCTGAAAAACCATTCCAATCTTCCTACGCAGCTCTTTCAGCCCCTTTCGGGAATAATCAATAGGCTTTCCATTAAATAAAACCTGGCCTGAAGAAGGCCTATATATGCCGTTAAAATTCAAAAACATTGTAGATTTTCCAGCTCCGTTAGCACCAAGAACAGCAGTGCATTTTCCTTTTTTTATTCCAATACTGATGCCCTTTAGCGCAACAGCCCCGTCAGCATATATATAATGCAGATCCTTAGTCTCAAGTATATTTTCATTCATCAAGATAGACCTCCAGTGATTGATTTCAATGCAATTACAAATAAAACCAGCAGAGCGTTAACAGCAACGGCCATGATATACCAACCCCAATGACTTTCATAGGCTTCCTCAAGCACATTAATCTCACCTTCATAACCTCGTGCCTCCAAGGCAGTATATAAAGCCTTTGATTGCTTGTATGACTTTATAAACAGCATTGAAGCCATGATCGCCAAAGAGCGGTAGGAGCTGCATAGGCTCGAATAACCTAGCCGACAGTTCTGAGCATTATATATTGTGTCAGCTGTTTCCATAAGAGAAAAAATAAACCTATACACAAGTTCCATAAGCTCTACAAAAACCTTTGGCATTCCTAGTCTGCGAAATGCTGCCAGCAAGTCAACCATGGGAGTGTTGAGGGATAGAAAATAGAGGCATGACACTGCCCCTAAAGCTCTGAGAAAAAGCTTCAGCGATTTCACAAGGCTTGCATCTGAAAAACCTATCCATTTGCCTGCAAATGGAATTGCCCATAGCAGCATCTCCTGATTCTCACATATATTCACAGCGATAGTGAACACTCCAACAAGAAGAAAAATCATCGGCACCAGCAATAACCTAAGAAAAAAGGGGAAGGGGGTACCGCCTTTTAAGACAGTCATACCTCCCATTATGAAAATCACTGCAATAGATATGATAATTTTCTCAGCCCAGATGCAAACACTCAAAGTCATCATGGCAAAAACAAGCTTCTGCATCGGGTCCCTACGCCTTAGCCTTGAGTTGTAGGCATATTTATCTATAGAAATCATGCTAGTTCTCTTTTTTGCCCTTTTCTACGGCCTTTAAAATAGCCCAGTCCATAACCAATTATGCCTGCACCGATGGCAGCTTGCAGTGCAAAAAGCAGGCTCTCAATCTCACCGCTTGCCGGTTCATAGATGGGAGAAAACCAGGGCTCATACTCGGATGCAATTTCTGTTATTGCCTCTTCTGCCAAGCCATCTGCTCCGCCGAATTCGGCATCTTTGGCAATAAACAGAGGTATAACAGCCAAAGCTACTACTATAAGTATTAGCAGCAGATTTACATTAACATTTCTTTTTACTAAATTCTTCTTTATATCCGTCTGCATCCTTTAAGCCTCCTTTGTTAAAATATTTAAGCTTTCCAATTCATCCTTGGCATGGGCAGAAAGTGCATTAAATATAAGCACTGTCAATATTCCTTCGCTAATAGCAAGAGGAATTTGTGTCACAGCAAATATACCCATAAACTTGGCAAGAGATGCTCCGAAGCCGCCAACCTCAGCGGGAAAAGCAAGTGCAAGTTGTATGGACGTAACCACATATGTCAGCAAATCGCCAAGCATTGCTGCCAGAAACACTGCTAGCCATTGGGGTCCATTGGCTTTCTTTACCAGCTTGTAGGTCGCAAATGCAGCAACAGGCCCAATCACCGCCATCGAGAATGTATTTGCTCCAAGGGTTGTCAATCCACCATGAGCTAAAAGCATTGCCTGAAACAAAAGCACTATCAAACCAATTACAGACATGACAGTTGGTCCGAAAAGTATAGCTCCAAACCCCACTCCTGTTGGATGTGAGCAACTTCCTGTAACAGAAGGTATTTTGAGTGCAGAAAGCACGAATGAAAATCCTCCTGCCATTGCAAGAATTAATTTAACTGAAGGATTTTCTCGGACTATTTCTTTAATTGAAAACAGTCCCATGATAATAAAAGGTATACATAATGCTCCCCATGAAATCGCCCATATTGGCGGCAAGAATCCTTCCATTATGTGCATAGCTGAAACCGTCTTTGGCATAAGTACAATCATAAGCGCAAGACCCAAAGCCAATTGTTGTTTTTTAGGCAAAACACTCACTCCTTACATGATTATTTTCCAAATAAAAAACCTCTCAACAAAACTGTCAAGAGGTAATGTATACCTGGAATAATAATATGCAGGCAAACATACATAACACCCCCCTATCGCTCGTAGAGTACATGGTGTAATAAAACAGGCAGGTCTTCTGGCTCAAGCGTCATCGCCTTTGCAGCCTTCCCAGTTTCCCAGTGGCATATTGCAAAGACTCTTCTTACACAGCGGCGGGACCGCGTGGGATTCTAACCCACTTCCCTTTTCACTGTCATATGATCCATAATCATACAACAGAACCTGTTTTAGATATTCACTTTTAATATTCACTATAATTCTTTAACTATATATTGTCAAGTTATTATGAAATTAGGTAAATTTGTAAATAAATATCTACATCAGCGAATTACTATTTTTCTTCTGCATCATCAAAATCTCTCAGTCAAGTGTTTGTTTACTATCATTCACTTTTAGAAGCAAAATTCATTAAAGGCTTTCAATCTTTCATTTTAAACCCCAGTGCATTTTCTGTTATTTTACCATCAAATGTCTAAATGCGTTTGCTGGCAAATCATATTAGTTCATTGACCTATCTACGTGTTTCTATTTCGGCTATAAACTTTACAGGGTTTATTATTTTATTTCCGTTTTGGTCAATGTATGCAGTTCTAAAGAGTAAATCAATTATTTCTTGATTAGACAATGCCGGATCTACCTGCCAACCAAGAGCTAGCACACCGGCAGCATATGGAATTCCCCAGCTTAATCCACCTTGCCCTGTATATTGATATGATTCAACACCAGCATTGTATTGTTCAGCGGTTGTTCTGAAAGATGTGGGAACGAATATTGCATTGTCTTCTTTACCACCATAAGGATGTTCTGGAAATCCGGTCTTAAAGAGAGTAATATCATCAGGTGAATCGAAATCATAATACCCAGGCACTATAATACCGGTATCATACCCATCTCTGCAATCAAGAACAAGAATCCCATCCTTTTGAGCTTCCGCCACTGCTTCGTCCCATTGCTCTTGATTCTTTGAAAATGGTGAACCACTACCGGAAGGCGCTGCTGAAACTGAAACAACTCGTATTTTATCATCCTTAGGCAACTCTTTATTTACCTCAATAATCCAGCGCAATGCTTTAGCAAAGTAAGCACTATCTCCATTCCAAGAAGGAGCAGCCGCAAAATAAACCTCTACATCCGGCGCTACACCGCAGCTTTTACCAGCCAGAATGCTTACCACTGCAGGTCCATGCATGGAGCCTGAATTGGCTTCTTGATTGGTTCCTACATCCTTATATTTTACAATTCTATCAGCATACTCAGAGTGATATGGCTGTGCTAAATTCTGATCTATAATGGCAACCTTTATACCTTTACCTGTAATACCCCTTTCATGGAGCGTACGAATCCCAAGTCCTGGATTCTTTCCCTTCTCCAAAACTTCAACGGCAACTTTCTCACCGCCAGGAAAAACCGTATCAGTATTGAACCAAAAAGTTTTTATATCTTCAAGATTATAATTACCTTCTTGCGGAGTTTCTGATTCTACAAAAGGAAGCTTACGCACATCACTGTAAGGTGCAATAAATGTGTTTTTTCCGTTTGCTTCTATAGAAGCATAGGAAGAATCCAGACCTTGTTTATTACCAATTTCTTTTGTTTTGCTATCACAACCTGAAACCAAAATTAATACAATCAAAAGCATTAACCCAATATGTTTTTTCAACTTAATTTCCCCCTCATCAATAATGCATTAAATCCCAATAGCTTTTCATTAAGCATAAAATCAATACAGGATTTTTATAGCTCAACACCTATATTTTTACATATATGATTAATAAAAGCAACACCATTTACATAATAGCCTTCCATATAAAATTGATTCAAAATCAAGCTTCTTATCATTTCTGCATCATTTCATATCTTATAAAAGTTGTTCACACAATGACTACAATAGTTATATAACCAAATGAAATTATTTGAGACCATGAACTCCATCTATCATCTTATATCTCAACTATGTAAATTTATGTAATTTTGAATAATATGTATATTCTTTACCTAAAAATTGCATAATTATTTTCTGTTCAGTATATTTTTCTTACTCCTTTATCCTTTAAAGTCATCTATACTGCTTATTTGCTGTGCTTATCTATTTGCTTATTCTATTGTCGAATGCATATATATAAATATAATCTATTGGACTTGATATATCTGTGTTTATATAATATGTATGGCTTAATGGGAGGTGGAAATAATGCTTGATATGAAAAATGCCTTGGACAAGCTCAACATATCTCTAGACTTAAACAGAAAAGTAGTAGGTGTCAGATTTCTCTATACCAAAAAGGAGTTCCTAGAAGCTGATGCAAAAGAAGCAAGAACCAAAATTCCTTATTGTGTCATGGTCAAAATAGCTACTCATGGCTTTGGACTAAAGGCTACTCTAGAAACATCTGGTTGCGGAGGAGCAACAAGGGCATTGGGTCTTGAAAAACCAAAGCCTGAATTCGAATCAGGATGTGAATATCATAGTTTTGGATTATATAAGGATTTAACAATAGCCAAGAATGTAGTAGACAATATAACATTATGTAAACATGAAATTTATGGAGTTATGGTAAAACCTCTTGAAGCTTTTAACGAAAATCCTGATGTGGTAATTATAGTTACTGATGCTTACAATGGAATGCGCATTGTACAAGGTTATACTTACAGCTATGGCACAAAAACAGATTTCAAGTTGACCGGCAATCAGGCAGTATGTTCGGAGTGTACGGCATATCCTTATGAAAAGGATTCCATCAATATATCAATGTTCTGTTCAGGAACACGTTATCTAGCAGGCTGGGAAACAACGGAAATGGCTGTTGGATTGTCCTACAGCAAGTTTTTGGGAACAGCTGAAGGTGTCTTCCGAACAATAAACGGAGCCGAGGGAAACTCTGCTAAGAAACATATAAAGAAAAAGCTTGAAATGACTAATTTAAGTAATCCTGGTATATATGAAAATGATGCATATTATATCAGATTGTCAAACCGAGATGATAACTGATAATTTGCATTGTATTAGGGTGCAAATATGAAAAAAGATAAAATATTTATCAATGTTATAAGAGCGGCAATAGTGGCAGGTTTTCTTATTCTATGGGAGATTGCAGCGGTCAACAACTGGGTGAGTATTTACTATACCAGTAAGCCAAGTGAAATAATTTTGGATTTGATCAACTTTACTACAAGTGGAGAACTAATGAAGCATGCAAGCATAACATTAAAAGAAGCACTAACAGGACTTTTTTACGGAAGTATTATTGGAATATCTGCCGGACTGATTTTCGGACAATTCTCCACAATCGGAAAGATCTTTACACCAATAATTACTGCCATCCATGGAATACCTCAGCTTACTCTCGCGCCTGTATACATACTCTGGTTCGGCATAGGTTTTGCATCAAAGGTTTTCCTAGCAGGACTCATGACATTCTTTAGCGTATTCTTTTCTACATATAATGCAATTTTGACTATGGAGCAAAATCTCATCGAATCAGCCAGCCTTCTAGGAGCGAAAAAGTATCAGATTTTGCTTCATGTAGTTTTGCCAACCTGTACACCATGGATAATAGCAGGTGTACGCACTGGTCTAGGAGCCAGCCTTGTTGGTGCAATTGTTGGTGAGTATATGGGAGCTTCAGCTGGCTTTGGTTGGATGGTAGCATATGCAACCTCATATTTCAATATAAAGAGGGTAATGTCCTGTATTGTTATTCTGCTTCTCGTTGGAATTGTGATGAATGCTGGACTTGATAGAATAGAAAAAATCTTATTGAGATGGCGCACCCAGACATCACTTTCCATAGAAACCAAAAATGAATCAAAATGTTAATATGGAGGAGATTTTAAACATGAGCAAAAAATTAGTATCAATATTGATAATATTAAGCATAGCATTGATGGGATTAACAGGTTGCAGCAATACTACACCAAGCGTAACCGATAACGATATTAGTTCAACTACACCTGAAAGCAAGGAACTTCACAAAGTTGTAGTATCTGAGTTTAGAGGACTAAACTGGATGTCAGCTTATGTAGCTGATTTACTTGGTTACTTTGAAGAAGAGGGGCTTGATGTAGAGTTTGCCATATATAAAGATGGTCCTATAGCATTTCAGGGAATGCATGCAGGAGATTCGGACTTCTGTCTTCTTTCTGCCGAACCCGTACTACGTGCTTATGATGAGGGAATGGAATCTTATCTAATTCTTACAAATACTAAAAACAGAACTTATGCATTTGCCACCAGACCAGACATAAAGGAAATGAAAGACTTAAAGGGAAAAACAGTCTTTGCCGGAATGCCTGGCTCTGCTCCTTACTCTTTTGTCCTTTCACTATTGAAGGAAGCTGGACTATCTGAAAATGATGTAAGTTTTATAAACCTGGAGTATGGAGCTGCTATAGTAGCACTTGCACAGGGTCAGGCAGATGGTATTTTCTTCGATATATATAACAAAAAAACCCTAGTTGATGCTGTTCCTGGAGTAAACATATTAGTAGATGCTACAATTCCAGAAACCCACAAGAAGCTATATGGAACAGAACTATGTGAAACAACAATAGTTACATGCACCAAAAAGTTTGCTGATGAGAATCCTGAAATAGTCCAGAAGTTTACAAATGCATCAGTTAGAGCTTTAAAATGGATCAATGAGCATAATGAAGAAGAAATAGCTCAACTGGTTTTACCTATGTTCGAAGGAATGACTAAAGAAGAACTGGTGCAAAATCTTGAGACAATAAAAACCTCCTTCTCTTCAACAGGCGAAATACACCCAGAAGGTTATCAAACAGTAGAAAATTTCTGCTATGAACAAGGTTTGATTAAGAAGAGAATAGGTTATGATAGTATTGTTGCAAGCCAGTTTGTAAAGAAAGCTTTAGAAACTATAAAGTAATATAGATAAACATACCGCGCGGCATTTTGCATGCTGCGCGGTTGACTATTAGAACCTATGGAGGATAATATGGCATATATCGAAATTCATAATGTTGAAAAATATTACGGAAAGCAACATGTTTTAAAAAATCTCAGCCTTTCCGTGGAAAAGGGGAAATTTGTAACTTTACTTGGTGCATCTGGATGCGGTAAAAGTACTTTGCTGAGAATACTAGCAGGTCTTACAAGTATTGATAGCGGAGCTATATACCTTGGAGAAGAGGATATAACGCACCTTAGCCCCAACAAACGTAATATAGGCATGATATTTCAACAATATAGTTTATTCCCTACCATGACCGTTTATGATAATGTAGCTTTTGGATTAAAGATGAGAAAGATGAATAAGGCCCAAATACGCAGCATGGTTTCTGAAGCTATCAAAATGGTAAACCTGGAAGGAAGCGAAAAGAAATATCCTTCTCAATTGTCAGGCGGAGAACAACAAAGAGTTGCACTAGCTAGGTGCATTGTGACCAGACCTAAGGTACTTCTTCTTGATGAACCATTCAGTGCAATAGATGCAAAGCTGAGAAAATCTCTTCAGTCTAAGATTAAAGAAATCCATAAAGAGCTTGGAATGACATCTATTTTTGTAACTCATGATCAGGATGAAGCTATGGTAATGTCTGATTATATATACCTTCTTAACAGCGGGGTCATCGAACAAGAAGGCACTCCTATTGAGCTATACTCTAAACCTAGAACCATCTTTGCAGCAGAGTTTATAGGTGATTATAATATAATTGATGGAAATTTTTTATCAAATATCACAGGTAAAAATTTTACCTGCAAAAAAATAGCATTTCGGCCTGAACTGGTAAAAATATGTAAGCAACCTCTTTATCAACATGTAGATAGCATATATTTTAGTGGCGTCATAATAGATATTGTGCTACAAGGAAATATTGTTAGATATCATGTAATGGTAGATAAAACAAAAATAAAAGTGGACATTCTCTCAAGTCAGGAATGCTTGTATAATATAGGAGATAATGTATATCTATCACTGCAAATGAGCAATATAATTCAATATGCTGAGTAAGAAAGGCTTCCTTTGGAAACATATATAACAATCAAGGAAGCCTTTCTTGAAATGCCTTAACGGAAAGTATAAATTGAAAATTTATACTTTCCTATCATTATAAATAAAGACGTCACAGTTGACGTCCTTATTTACTTCCATGGTTCACCTGATATGAAATATCTTACCCATTATATCAAGGCTTTTAATTATTAATATCTACTTTCAAATCCATTTATATCTTGAACTTTCCGATAAAGCTTCTTAATTCCTGTGCTATAGCAGCCAAACTCTCTCCTGCTTTTGCAATCTCATCAATGGTAGCGGCCTGCTCTTCCATGGCAGCAGAAGCCTCCTGAGTGCCTGCCGCATTCTCCTCAGAAATCGATGCCAGATTCTGAGTCAATTCTACAACTTTGCTCTTATTGGTTGTCATAAGTTGTGCAGAATGATTAAGTTTATCTATCTTGTCCTTTATTACGTCTATAGCTTCTGCAATGCCTTCAAATTTGTCTTCTGTCATTTCCACGCTCATGGTTTGTTCTGCTACAATCTCCTTTGTCTGCTGCATTATATCTACAGCACTCTGGGATTTATCCTTCAGTTCATTGATTACGGTTTTTATATCTTTTGCAAATTTATTTGATTGCTCTGCTAGCTTTCGTATCTCATCTGCAACTACTGCAAAGCCTCTTCCCACATCACCGGCTCTTGCAGCTTCTATGGCAGCATTTAAGGATAATAGATTTGTCTGAGCCGCTATGGCTTCAATCATTGAACTTGCATTATCTATTTCTTCCGTGCTTTTATTGTTGCTCATAATGATCTGATGGATGTTATTAGCAGCCTCATTGTTTTTCTGTGTTTTATCGATCAGATCTTTTAAAATGGAGAATCCTTCTTCTTTTTGCTTTTCAATCTCATCTGCAGCTATATTCAATTCCTTAAGATATTGGAAATTCTCTTCCAATAATTTACCCATTTCTTCTACATTTTCAGCAGTCAATTCTGTGTCCTTTGCTTGATCTCCGGCTCCCTTCGCAATTTCAGCTATTGTTGCTGCTATTTCTTCCGATGCAGTTGCTGCCTGTGAAGAATTAGCAGTTAACTCTTCCGATGAAGCTGCTACCTGTTCTGCTGCTTCTGATGTATTGGATATAAAAGCAACAATGTTATCTCTCATAGCTTTTAATGCTCTAATCATATTTCCAACTTCATCTTTTTTATTTATATACTTACCTGCATCTGATTCATTTTGATCTGAAAAATCCAAATTGGCAAATTCCTGCACTTTCTTAGTTACTGCTATTATGGGCTTGGTTATACTTTCTGAAACATAACTTGAAATTACGAAAGCTGCTATTAATATGACAACAGCCGAAATACCAACGGTGTTTATTATTTTCCTGGCTCCTGACTCCAATTCATCCTTTGAAATAAATGAGGCCAGAATCCAGTCAGTTCCCTCAACTTTAAACGAACTTACTATATATTCTTCATTGTCAATATTTACAGTGAAAGATGATGATTCTTCGGTTAGGAGCTTATCTAATCCATCAATATTAACCTCATCAATTCTTTTAAAATTATTATTCTCATTATTGCCATCTGCCATGATCAAGCCATTCTTGTGAACAATCATGGAATAACCTGTCTTACCTGTCTTCATTCCATTTAATATATTACTAATTACAGATTGTTGAACATCAATTCCAATTACTCCTATTAAATTGCCATTCTCATCAGTAAAGGTACGGGAATTACTTGCAATTAGCTTTTCTTTAAAGGCATATGGCCCTGTCCTTATTATTTCCCCGTTCTTTTCCATTGCCTGAATGTACCAAGGCCTTTCGGGAGGATTGAATCCTGCTGTCATGGTCTCCTCTGGCCACTGTATATATCCCCCATGTTTAGTTCCTATGTATACATAACTTGTGCCCTCATGACTATCCCCATATTGCTTAAAAATCTCATAGATTTCCTGCTCTATTCCTCCGTTGATAGATGGATGCATTAGCGTTTCTTCGGTAGTATCCTTGTATGTGGTGATGCTACTGTCAGCTTTCCGTATTACTGGATTGGTAGCTAACATATTAATATTTTCATCAATTTGATCATAGAAAATATTGATAGCTTGGGATACAATATTCATTTGTTCTATGGAATTGCTATAATAGTCATCATAAGATTTCGTATTAATGATATAAATTGCAATACTGCTCAAAGAAAATAAAGTTATCAAGACTACAACCATTGTTGAAGCCAATATTTTTCCTTTTATTCCGGTAAATCTTTTTCCCATAGAATCATTTCCTTTCTTAAATTAATAGTTTTATTATCCATGCTTAAGACCTATATTATTACTCCTTGTCCAATAGTACTTTTTTTACTTTCTTTAATACATGTCCCACAGCTAGTCTTTTTACACTCACCTCAAATCATAATAATGTTTATTTATAAGATATTCTATCACTACAAACGACATTTTTCTACATTATTTTACCATATTCAGCACTGTTTTATTATCACTGATTTTAGTATCAAAATGGCAATGAAAATCTGGAAATTTATAATAGCAAAGCAATCGGGACAAGTTTTTACTACATGTGAAAAATCAAAGAATAGAAATAGATGAGATTTTCATAAACATAAATAATGTAATAAACATTATTAACAAAGTGATAAGAATTTTGTCGAAATATATAAAGACTCTTAGAAAGCCCCTCAAAACTTCTTATCATCTTTACAGCCATGAAATGAGATATAGATTGTTATTGATCAATTTGAAATGATCAAGCATATGAAAGTGCAGTTGAAACATTTATTGAATGGTCTCAAGAAGCATTGAGAATCATAGTTTCAACGATATTGTTTCGATATGACATTCATTATCCAGAAAATCCAATTTATCATTAAAATTTTTATCGTTTATATCGTATATTTTTTACAATGCTTTAAAACTTTCTATAACGGGTAAATCCCATCACAACGTTGAGCGTTGTCCCCAAATAACGCCTATGTTTTTTACGTGTTCAACCCTGTTTCTCCATGGCGTAATTTTGTTTACATATACTTCCCCACAGGATGGCTTCAAAATTCCAATCATTAATTTTATCAATGTTGATTTTCCTGCTCCATTAAATCCTATAATTGCATATTGATCAAAATCAGGTATTGTTCAATCAATATTGTTTAATGCTAATATCTTATTTTTCTTAAAAGAAAAAAAAGCCATTTGTTTTCTTCATTTTATAGAAATAGGAAAGATTGTTTATCTCAATCATTATACTCCTCCTTTAGTTATTAATGCTATTGTAGCACCTCATGAAATATAAAAATATATGTCTTGATATATATATGCATGTAATTCCTACAACCAGTGGCATTACTGCAAAATAATAATTTAAATCATTAATTGCTTTTAAAAACAATATATGCTTCATGGGTATATGTACCGTACATCTAATTGCTATGAAATACATAAACATATATCTATAATCTTATTTAAATAATCAATGGGGTAAAACCCAATTTTTGAAGTAGAATCAATAAAAACATCAGAGAAGAAATTCTTTTCGATTGTAACAAAACATATGGAGGCATAAACCAACAACAATGCAATAAACAGCAATAGAGTTCCTGTAAAGGATGATAAACAAATAACATCATTATTTTTATGCTCACAATTAATTCATTTCTTATTATGCACTAAGCTCAAAACTAATACTAATAAATATTGCGCTAATCCGGCAAGCCTTCATAGATAAAATTGGCTACCAAAGATCTGTAGTATTATAGAATGAGGCCTTATGTAAAATACATCTAAATCCCCTGTTAGAATTAATTTTTGAAAATTATCAAATGCTCTTCCTATCATTCTGGAGCTATTGTATGCTAATCCAACTATTCCATATAACACACCTAAGTGATATATGTTCCAGTTATCAATAGAATTAAACCTTTTAAACAACACGCTTATGCCTACAAAAGGTATCAACGTATAAACAAACCTAATCATCATTTAAGACCAAAAATCAACGGTATATGAAAGTTGTGATTTAATGTCATAACTTACATATAAAAAATAAATGGAAAACTTTTCTTTCTATTTATTTAAGAATTTCATATTACACTCCTTTAACCGCTAAAGTAATCACAATGTACAGGCACTTTTTTAAATAAAGATTTACCTAACAAATAAAATGGAAAGCACCAAATTACTTGCATAGATATAACATGTAAAAAACTCTCTAAATTCAAATAAACTTTTATCGGTGCATCAACTAGCAGTGCAAAGAGAGACCATTTTAACATTTTTGTCAAATAATCCGGCCATAAAATCAGTGGGACCAAAGTACCCGATAAAAGGGCGCTGAACCCTCTGAAGTAAAGCCTTGATGCCACTATAATTTAATGTCACAAAGATTATGCAAAAAAAAAACACATTTGCTATTAGAACTGAAAGTACTATGCTTAACAAGAATGAAACCATGAATTGAATTATTCGACCTGAGCTATTGAAAATTAATATGTTGCACATAAAACCAATTACAAAGATATGTAATACTTGAATACAGTATATTAATGAGTTACCCATTTCTTGTAAAAAAGTTTGATGGAACAAATCCATTGGGCGTATAAAATACTTAACTACTTTTCCATTTTTAACGTTTTCAGCGAATTCAGGCACTCTGGCTACTTCTAAGCAATTATATATGGCTGTTGAGAAAATAACATATATGATTGCTTGACTCCATAATTCTTCATTATAAGCGTACTTATATCAAAAGACATGAATGATTGATATTTGAATTAATATGGATAAAAACAGAAAAAACAGATTTAACAAAAAACTAGTCTTGTATTGGGAAATCTTTTTTAATTCTACCAATGACAAATAGATCTTACTCACCAAGTTATCAACCTACTTTTTAAGTTTCTAATTAAGCAAAAATGTACATAAAATGGAATTAATATTACACTTTATGTACATTCCCAATTGACTTTCAAGATTTTTGTGTGCATTTATAACTTTAACCTATATGTATCAAAAACGTCAATAATTTCTTTGGTGATATTTTGTAATTTTTATAATATCCTGTATCATATCGCTTATACATAACATTCTCTGCAATAATCTTTTTTAGCTGTTATCCTCACAATCAATTCAATAATACTCTCAGAAGCAAAATAACCTCTTTCCTTTTCATTTATATATGCACAACATCATTTTGATTAATCGTAAATCTCTGATTTTCCGTCTTAATAAAAATAGTTTCTTTTTTTCTTACTTCTGCTTTCAACTTCCATTGCTACACACATAAAAACTCTGCATATTTCATTCTTTTCTCCCAAAACTCTGGCGATAACAATTCCATTTATTGTCTCCATGTATATATTAATAAATACCGGATTATATTTCTTTTCTGATTCAACCATATTGGAATAAACGCCTTTGAAATGGACCAATATTGAAAATATATTCAATCCAAGCAAAAGAAAAAGAAGCTCTGAAATTTTCATAAGAGCTTCTTTTCATTATTTTATATTATTGAATCTCTCCAAGCTTCTAGCATCATCTTGCTTCACATGCTTTTGCTTCATCATATCTTTAATCAGCCTTTTTTAACAAAGAAAGTAATTAATTATTATCTTTGATAAGACTTATTTATACTAATTTACAAGATGCAAATGCTTGCTGTAGATCATCTATCAAATCCTCTGCCTCTTCCAAACCTATGCTAAAACGGAAGAAGCCTTCACGAAAAATTTGAGGATAGTAAGGCAGCTTATCGCTTTCTTTATCATAGTAAACAATCAAACTTTCGATATCACCTAAAGATACTGCATGAGTAACCAGTTTTAACTCATTTAGAAATTGCAGGTGCACCCTTTCATCTCCTCTAATATCAAAGGCTATCATACCGGAATACTGACCTTTCATCAACTCCTTCGCTAGATTATTTTGGGGATGACTTTTTAAGCCTGGATACCAAACAAATCTAACTGCAGGACTTTTCTCTAAAAATTCAGCTACCGCCAAAGCAGTACGGCTATGTTGGGCCATCCGCATAGGGAGCGTTGCCAATCCCCTGGCAATCAGCCATGCATTGAAAGGACTCAGAACTCCTCCGAAATTCACCATGGCAATTTCCTTTACCTGTGATATCAGCTCTTTTTTACCAAGTACGCATCCTCCAAGCGAATCGCCATGTCCATTGATATACTTTGTCATACTATGAATTTCTAAATCTGCTCCCAATTGTAGAGGAAAAATGCTTATGGGGCCTGCAAAGGTAGCATCCACAGAAAGCAAAGCACCAGCAGAATGTGCCAATGATGCAATTGCACGTATATCGCTTATTTCTGTAGTTGGATTTCCAGGTGTTTCTATATGAATCAAACGTGTGTTGGGACGAATCGCAGCACATACAGCCTCCGTATCAGTTGAATCCAAAAAAGTAACCTCTATGTTGTACTTTTCTGGCAAGTACTTATCCAGCAGCAATTTTGTTGCACTATAACATACTTTGGAAACAATCACATGATCACCTGTATTCAAAAATGATACAAACACAGCAGCAAGAGCAGCAACACCACTTGCAAATATTGCACAGTCTTCTGCACCAGTCAAGGCACAGAGTTTGTCTTGTAAAACCATTTGGTTAACATTGCGATTTCTAGAATAAATGTAACTCTCCGTTCCACTCCAATCCACAGGAGTGCCATCTGTATGAATGCGATAATTGGAAGTCATATAAATTGGCTCATTAATGGCTCCAAATATATCGTCTTTTCGATTGCCTCCATGTACAGCAATGGTTTGCATTCTCATGAATCGATTCATTTAATGTTCACTCCTTTTTCATCATATTGTAGAAAAATAGTTTTTCTCTTTAGAAGCATCTTAACACGATAATATCAATCTGTAAAACAAATGATTTTTATTATTTCAATCACTATTTTTGATTGATTTAGCAATCAGAGTATTGTATCATGTAATCAAAATATATCTGGAGGTTAATATGGAAATTCGGAATCTAAATACCTTTCTAAAAGTAGCTGCTCTTCAAAACTTTACACAAGCAGCTCGGGAATTAGGATATTCACAGTCAAATGTGAGCGCACAAATTCAACAACTGGAGTTGGAAATAGGTGCTCCATTGTTTAACAGAATCGGTCGTAGTGTCTCACTTACTCAATACGGAGAAGAGTTATTGCCCTATGCGCGTCAAATCGTATCCACCGCATTACACATGGAAAACTTCTTAAAATCTGAAGAATCCCTTGGTGGTACTGTACGAATAGGTGTAGTAGAGTCTATTTTCAACTTATTCATGGAAGACACAATTATTAATTACCACAAACGTTTTCCCCGTGTAAAAGTTGAATTAACGGTAGATGCTACAGCAACATTGAAAAGCAAATTGCAATGTGGCCTGTTGGATGCAGCTTGTCTCATTGATGATCCATTACCGAAAACAGAATGGCATTGCTGGCATAAAGTCGACGTCCCTATTGTGGTTGTGGCAAACCCATTACATCCACTTTCCCGTCTAGACAAAATAAACCTTGAAGATTTATCCGGATATGATTTCATTTTGATGGAGGAGTCTGCACCCTACAGCATAAATTTTCAACATATTATGGCAGCTCATCACATCGAACTTCATACATTTTTAAAGATGCAAAGCGCGGATATGGCACGAAGGATGGTTGAAAAAGATATGTTCCTGTCTGTTCTTCCCTATTATACTGTGCGGACTTCTGTGGAGCATGGAAAAATTCATATTCTGAACATTCCAGAAACAAATCAGACACAATCTGTACAAATGGTTCTCCATATCAACAAGATTATGACGCCTCAAATAGAAGGATTTATGGAGGAATTGCGAGATGTTCTTCATAAAATAATTGATGCAGAGTAAAATGCGTTGTTTTCTTAAATAGGCTATTTTTATGACTCCATATTGTAAACTTATTGATTGTATATAGTTGACAATATTATCTTTTTCATATATACTTCCTTATGTGTTGAAGACTTATTCAATAAAATGAATCATGTATTCAAAATTATTCTCAAAGCAAATATTTGTTTCTACTTCAATACTTATCAGGAGGATATAAATATGAAGAGATTAGCAAAAGAAATCATAGCTGGAAGACGTTTACAAAGAGATGAAGATTTCAATATCTTTTTAACTGCAGAGTTGAATGAATTATTGGAAGGCGCAAATATGATTCGGAAGGAATTATGCGGAAACAAGGTAGACCTTTGTGCCATAATCAATGGCCGAAGCGGTAATTGCAGCGAAAATTGCAAATTCTGTGCTCAATCAGTTTACCATCATACAGGAATAGACAAGCATGAGTTTTTAGATCCTGAAGTGATCTTGGAGGATTGTAAGAAAAATGAGGCTAACGGTGTACATCGTTATTCTATCGTAACTTCCGGCAGAGCCCTGCTGGGTAAAGATTTTGATAAAGCCATAGAGTCATATAGGAAAATGAAAGATGAATGTAACATAGAGCTTTGCGCTTCACATGGTCTTATTGGAGAAGAAGAGTTTGCTCGTTTAAAAGATGCAGGTGTATCCATGTACCATGCAAATATTGAAACCTCAAAAAGATATTTTCCTAATGTTTGCACTACTCATACATATGAGGATAAAACAAATACAATAATGCTTGCTAAAAAGGCAGGCCTTAGGGTTTGTTCCGGCTGCATCATTGGAATGGGAGAGACTTGGTATGACCGAATCGATATGGCTTTAAGCCTATCTGAACTACAGGTAGATTCTATTCCAATAAATGTTTTAATGCCCATCAAAGGAACCTGTTATGAAAGTTTGGAGCCCCTTTCAGAGGATGACATTCTAAGGACAATCGCCATCTTTCGATACATAAATCCTAATGCATATATTCGCATGGCAGCAGGCAGAATCTATTTCAAGGACGGTGGTGCCAAAACCTTCCTGTCCGGTGTAAATGCCACAATAACCGGTGACATGTTGACCACAGTAGGTAATAATACCATACAGGACAAGAAAATGTTGACTGACCTTGGCTTTGATATTTCAAGATAACAATCAACATTTTACCCTTATCCTCCATGGTTCACTGCGATACTTTATATAAGGTACTCCATTATCTATTGGAACTGTGACAATTCAAAATTTCCATATGCTTTTGTTTTTTTATTTTCATGGATGTCAGCAATAAGATTTGACCCACATTGGCCACATGTATATCAAAAAAACTAGGTTTATGTCATGCTCTCTTTAGGTATTGGGTATCGGTTTATTTAAGTGGATATAACTTTAACTTTTCTAATCTATGTATGTTTTTCTCTAAATCTTCTTTCATAAAGGCTTTGCCATGGGATGGATATATAATTGCAGGATTATGATTGATGATTACTTGCCATGATTTCCTATAATCTTCTAATCTTCCAGCCCATATGCCTATTCTATGGATGCTTGGGAAAACATTCATTGCAGCATCACCTCAAAACAACGAGCCAACTTTTAATATCAGTCCGATAGAATCTTTCGTATGTCCAGGTAAATATAGGACAGTGCCATATAACTGTTCTGCAACAATAGGCTTTGTGTTTTCCTCTAATATAATATATCTTTCATGCCTGTCAACGATTAGGAACCCATGTTCCCCCTTCCCAAGCAATTTCAAAATTCTGCAAAATGTCAAAGCCATATAGCTTGTACATCCACTGTCAAATGAATTCTGTCCTTTTCGCAATCTATCTACAGCCAGAGGATGCAATATGACCTTTGCATCAGAGTTATCCAAAATCTCATTTAAAAACCGTCATGATCATTATAGGCATGTGTTAGTAGAATATATGAAATATCTCTTATCTGAATATTATGTTCTCTCAATTTTCTACTGAAACTTTTAAATGCTCCGGATAACCAGTGTCTATCAATAAATATCCATTATCAAGCCTTATAATGTAGTTGTTGCATACCTTATTGCCAACATTAATAATCTCCAAACAATCAACCCCTTCAGTTTTTCTTTAATAACTTTATGTATTAAATCCACAGACATTTAATTTCTCTCAATTACAGTATAATCATCTAACCAATCTTGTCATCAATGTTATGATACATTTTCAGTATAATTTAATAAATTCTATTTTTAAAATCAAACCTTAACATTCCATACAAATCCCTCATAGATTGATTCTTTGTATATCTGAATCAAGGTTTCGAAATTGTGTGTTACTATATACAATAAGTTTAACCAGTGCTACTGCCTTTGTTTTATTTACTTTTCTGTATATGATTTACAAAACATACATAAAGGATATGCTTTATATGTACTTTTCATAATGACAGTCAGAAAGATTGCTTGACATTATGATGCATTTTGGTCATTTTTAGGTTATACTGAAGGATGAACATAAACCTATTGACAAATACAGAAAGGATACAGGATTATGAGAAGTAAAGTTTTGTTGGTAGATGATGAAAAGGATATTGTTGATCTTCTGGAAGAAGTTCTAAAGAAGGATGGAAATTATGAAATCCAGAAGGCATATACTGGAGAACAAGCTTTAAAAATATGCCATGACTTCCAACCGGAAGTGATTGTGTTGGATGTTATGCTTCCAGATATGGACGGTCTGGAAATATGCAAAAAAATTAGGGAGTATTCTTACTGCTCTATTCTATTTCTTTCTTCCAGAAGTGATGATATCGACAAAATCCTTGGACTATCCAGTGGGGGTGATGACTATATTACAAAACCCTTCAGTCCGAGAGAAGTAGTTTACCGTATAAAAGCCCAGCTTAGGCGGCAGCATTATAATCAGACAAAAGCAGATAATCAATCTCTCTCTTTACAAGTAGGGCCTTTGAAGATACATAAGGAAAGTTGCCGTGTATTTAAAAATGGAAAAGAGATTGAATTGACCGGTAGAGAGTTTTTACTTTTGAGTTATTTGGCAGAAAATGTAAACAAAATCATTAGCAAAGAGCAATTATATGAACAGGTTTGGGGTGAATACAGCTGCATTTGCGACAATGCAATTATGGTACATATAAGACATATTCGGGAAAAAATAGAAGATGATCCCTCAAACCCAAAACAACTCATAACTATTAAGGGGCTTGGATATAAATTGAGAAAGGATATCGATTAGATGAAGAAGTCCGGTTATCGAACAAGTTTTCATATATACATAATTTTTTGCCTTTCTTTACTGGTAATCTTCATCCTTGCCTCTTGTTTCTTTTTCTCGCTTTTTTCTGTGCAAAAAGGCGACGGATCTACCGTAGTCAATAACTGGGTTATTGATTTTACAGAAAACTTTAAAAGTCAAATTGTCTTCATCAACAATGAACCCCTTATCACTCAAACAGCTATGACACAGTTGCAAGAAGAAAGGATTGGTCTTCAGATACTAAATGAACAAGGACAAGAGCTGTATAGCTACCAAAAACCAACGCAAGCAAAAATAAGCTATTCTAATATAGATTTTTTAAAACTGTATCATTTTGGGTATCTGGAAAATAGAGAAACCACAGCTTTTATTGGGACTTTATCTAATAACGGTACATTATATTCCTATATCTTATATTTTCCATTTAAAATAGCAAAAGTGACAATGTATCTAAATGGAGAAAATTTTACCTACGGAAAAACCATTTTTCTTATTTGCATGAGCACAACCCTTATTTTAATCATTATCTCAGGATTATTGTACGGCTTCTGGATAACACGAAACATCAGCAAGCTTACAGATTCAATCAAGGAAATTCCAAATAGAACTTACCTTCCTCTTCATAAAAAAGGTGCTTTTGCTGATATATACGAAAGTATAAATGCGTTATATGAAGAAATTAAGAATGCTGACCAACTTTGCAAGGAAACAGAACGGCTACGAGAGGAATGGATTGCAAACATAACCCATGATCTGAAAACTCCCCTCTCCCCAATCCGAGGATATGCAGAAATTCTATCAGAGGACGGCTCTGTAAGCATAGAACAGAGAAAACGCTATTCACAAATAATCCTGAAAAATGTTGAATATACTGAAAAGCTTCTAAACGATTTAAAATTAACTTATCAATTAGAAAGTGGCATGATTCCCTTTAATCCGTCCAACGGAAACATTGTGCGCTTTCTAAGGGAAACAATTATTGATATTCTAAATACACCAGAATATGAAAACCGTATCATTCATTTTGAAAGTGATTATGGAGAAATTATCTGCTCTTTTGATTCTACTCTACTTATGCGAGCTTTCAAAAACCTAATTATCAATGCTTTTGTTCATGGAAACCAGAATACGGAAGTTACGCTACAAGTAAAAAAGTCAGACAGCAGCTTAACAATCATTGTTTCAGATAATGGAAATGGAATGTCCAAGGAGGAAACAGCAAAGTTATTTAATCGTTATTATCGAGGGACAAATACAGATCAAAAAACAGAGGGTACCGGCTTAGGCCTTGCGATTGCTAAAGGCATTATAGAAACCCATGGTGGTACTATTTCCGTATCAAGCACCTTGGGATACGGTACTACATTTGAAATACTTCTCCCTGCTATTAAGATTGATTAAGCTTGATTAAGGTTAATTAAGTTTCTCTAAAAGATTGATTAAGGTTGACAGAGTATCATGTAACCATGATAGCTGTCAACCTTTTCTTACATAAGGAGGTGAAAAAAGCAAAGCATGCTCGAAAATATTTAATACAGTATGCGTTAACCAACCCTTTGAGCTACATGTTGTTCCAGGAGTTAAGCTCATCTGTTATACAGTAAGAAAACAAAGAAATACACTAACAAACCATAACTGAAAGTGGGTGTTTATTTTGACAATTATTCTGAAATACATTCTTACAAACTTAAAAGAACACAAGCTGCGTACTTCCGTCATGTTATTATCCATTTTATTATCAACCATCCTGCTGTTTGTCTCTCTATCCATTGGAGCTTCCTATGAAAGCGCTCAAAAAAAGATGGCTCGTGGTATGACAGGAAGTGCCACCATTTCCGTAACAACCAAAGATAGCGCTACAGGAATCAGTTTAGATGATATTCCTGATTTGCCAGAGATAGGTGTAAAAGTTGGCATAATAACAGGCTCTGCTATTTACCACAAAGAAGGATATTATGAATCCATGGATCTTATTGCAGCGGAAATAAAAGCACTTAATCAGATCAATAAACTACGTTTGGTAAACGGAGAAGAAATCACCGATTTTTCAGGTAATCAAGTAATCCTACCAGATAGATTTACATCAAAGTTTAGCATTGAAAAGGGTGATTTAATTACCTTACAGGTGAAAGGCATGCCTGTTACATTTGAAGTAGGAGAAATAGCTGCATATGATACAATCTTCCTGCGCCAAACAAGAGGTACAACTGCCCTTTTTCCCCTTGACACACTGAGAAAACTTGTAAGCCAGACAGATGGGTATAATGAAATATTGATAGAACCTGCAAAAGGAGTTACAACAGCAGAATTAAAAAACGCCTTACAAAACAATATGCCAAACCACATATATGATATATCAGAAATCGTAAATGAGGCACAAATTGCGGCAGATGCCCGGCAAAAATCCATGCCATTTTTCCTTATCAGCTTTTTTGCTCTTACAATTAGCGTTTTTATTATCTACAGCAGTTACAAAGTCGTAACCTTAGATAGACTTCCCATTATTGGCACTTTTCGCAGTATTGGAGCTACAGAAAAAGAAGTTACAAAGGTTTTTCTATTTGAAAGCTTGATTTATGGACTTTTAGGCGGTCTGTTTGGCATTCCTATAGGTATGCTTATATTGAAGTTCATTTTACGTGGAATAGGAAAAACACTATCTAATGGCATTGAAATTCCGGTTATCATCTCTCCTTTAAGTATTATTCTTCCTTTTGCTGTAGCCATGGTAGTCTCAATATCAAGCTCATGGCTGCCTATAAGGCGAGCAAGCCGCTTACCAATCAAGGATATAGTTCTTGGTAGGGTTGATGAAAAGCATGTCTCGAATAAGGCTACTATACTTATTGGGATTGTGCTGTTTATCATATCCATTATTCTACCAAGAATCGCACCAAAGAGTATGCTATATCCGGCAGGTGGTTTTTCATTACTTGGACTGATTACAGCTGCAATTCTTAACATTCCTCTTATCACCAACCTGATTTCATCTGGAATGGAGCGGTTATATGAAGTTATTTTTAAAGGCGAAGGCAAATTGTCTGCCAGAAATATACGTGATAATAAAAATGTAACACAAAACATAGCATTGCTATTTATCAGTTTATCTGCAGTTATCGTTATAAGCGTTGTTGGCAATTTTGTTACCACGTACATCATCGATGTGTTTCATGGTGCAGAATTAGATGGTTTGGCTAACGGCGACATGGATCAGAGTTTTGTAGAGAAAGTACGAAATATGGATGGTATTAAAAAAATACTTCCCATTTATATAATGGAAAATTCTGTTCAAGCAAATAGAAACAACCTCATCAGATTGGAAGCAACAGACAATCTGGACTGGTATAGCTCCATGTTTGCACTTAATTATTCTAATGGCCTGTTGGAACAAGCCTTTTATGAATTTCATCATGAGAGAAACATTCTGTTGAGTGAAAACTGCATGGATCGGACTGGAATTTCTGTAAATGATATAATTTCCCTTTCCTACAATGGGATGGAGTATAGATATAGGGTTATTGGCAGTTTCAAATCGAGAGCTACTGATGCGGAAGCTGTCATCCCATCTTATTATGCTACACAGGATTTTGGTATGCAAACATATAAACTTCTCGCATATACCGCTGTGGACCCTGAGGCAATTATAATCCAGATACGAGACTTATTTGGAGAAACCCCAAATTGGAGCCGGACAGTAAAGGAATTTACAACAGATGCACTTGCTACAGTAGAAGCCTTTTTACAGCCCATGCATAGTATGACATGGCTTATTCTGCTATTAGCAACTGTAGGTGTAATTAACAATCTCTTGATTAATTATATCCAAAAGCGCCGTTCAATTGCCATGTATAAATCAGTAGGGCTTAGTAACCGACAGAATATTCAAATTACTTTACTTGAAGGGTTTTCCTCTGGTTTGATTGGTGCAGTTATTGCAGTTTTTGTTTCCTATTTGGAAATACAAACAATTTTTCTAGTAGCTGGCCCCAAAATTACGATGGTGCCGGAACTTAAACACTCCACTTTTATTTTAGCGGGAATTGCCGGAATTGTTATAAATCTAATAGGATCTGTGGCTCCTATTCTTAAAAGCCACCAGATGAAATTAGTAGAAGAAATCAAGTTTGAATAGCAAATAGGAGGATCAGAATTATGAAAACATTAAACTCACAAGTTGCAATAGAAGGTAAAAACATCGTTAAATATTTTCCTTCAGGCGAAACTAATACAAAAGTATTACAGGGAATCTCCCTTAAAATCATGCAGGGAGAATTTATCTCGATTATGGGACCATCTGGTTCCGGCAAAAGTACATTGCTATATATTTTAAGCGGGCTTGATTCGCCTACAAGTGGCTCCGTCTATATAAACGGAACTGACATTTCTCACTTTCAGGATGAGAAAATGAGCCGTATGAGAAGACAGCAGGTTGGATTTGTATTCCAATTTTATAACCTAATACCTAACCTTAATGTTGAAGAAAATATAATGCTTCCCCTTTTACTGGATGGAAAGAAGATCCGGGATTATAGGAAGCAACTGGATCATATTTTACAAATGGTCGGGCTTTTAAACAGGAGAAAACATACGCCTAGACAATTATCTGGAGGACAACAACAACGAGTAGCTATTGCACGCGCTTTAATCACCAACCCACAAATCCTTTTTGCAGATGAACCAACCGGAAATCTTGACAGCAAAACCGGCTTAGAGATTATTAACCTGCTAAAGACCATAAACCATGAATATGGTCAAACCATCATCATGGTAACCCATTCTCCAGAAGCTGCAAAAAGCAGTAACAGGATTATCATAATACAAGATGGGCTAATTATTGACAATGAATCGGGCGCATCTTATCTTCAATCATCTAATATCTACTCTCCTCCAATGTCCTCTGGCATGTTTTATGGCCATGAGCAGCACCAGGCATAATCAAGTTAGAAATCTCTTGTTATTATATCGTTTAGTGTTATGCATTCCTCAAATTACAATCAGGGATTGCACGCCAAACTCCAGCTTGCAATCCCATATACTTTATCAACCTATTACCTGATAGGTCAATCTAACATATGAATTTTCAAGAATTTTTAAGTCTTTCAGCTTTAAAACTCCAAGTTTATTAAGTTGGTCATGAGTGTTGATTGCCTCCCCGTCTATTAATGTAGGAGTATCTTTTCCCCCAACTAGAAGAGGTGCAATTACAATATCTACATAATCAAAGAGTTTTTTTCGTAAAAACTCACAATTCATCGTTCCTCCCGATTGTATCGTAAGCCGCTCAACCTGATACTTTTCTTTCAATATTTCCAAAAGCCCTGTCAAATCAAACCTATCTTGCTTTATTAATTTAAGATTATCTCTCTGCATATTTATAGCAGGATGTTCGGTATTATGTGTTACTATATAGAGGGAATTTACCCATTTACATATATAGTCTATCCCATTTTGTGTCAAGTGAGGTTTATTATCTATAATTACAAAATTGCATGAAATCTTCTTTTGTACATCAGTTTTATGGTTAACCCCTATTTTCTCCATAACACGCCCGGTGTTTAGAGACCACAAATCTGTTGTTTTTTCTATTTCGTAATATTGATAAACTCCTTCTTTTACTCCTGGAATTGTAGGCCAGTCTTTATCTGCATCAAGTACATCATTTGCTCCACTTGATATTTTTCCATCCACAGACATAAGCATAAACAAAGTAGTAGTCGGTCTTTTCATCTCCATTTTATCCCTTTCCCATAATCATGATGAAATGCTTCAAACCATTAAGCTTTTATATCAGTAAACAGCTTTCTAAACTCTTTCTACAGGTATCCAAATTTCACAATAATAGTCATCGGGATTATCACAGGGTGGAGTATACATTTCAATGTTATAGTTTCCTGCAAGCTTATATTCTTTACAACTTGGCAACCATTCACTCCAAATTTTTGTATTGATATCTTGCAATGATTTTGGTAATTCTCCTCTACATGGGAATACTGCCCATGTTCCTGCAGGAAACACCCTGGTTTCATAGCCATCAGGAATCTCATTCCATGGCAAATAGTTGTCTGCTATCATATAATCCATTCTTATTCCATCACTATCCATACAGATTCCGTACATTCCGCATACAATCCTATCTTCGTTCTCATTATGCTCCTGCCAGAACTTTGGAATTTCATCGTAAGAAGTATCAATGTTGAAGTTTCTTATTTTACCCATAACAGTAAACTGGGCCTTTTCTACGATCTTATACTCTAGCATTGTACCACCCTCCAATGTTAATTTAATTCTTATCGGTGCTAAGGATTTTAGCTTTGCACCCTTTAATTTAGCTGCTGAAGGAGAAACACCATGAAATTTGGTGAACGCACGGGTAAAGCTGTCAGGAGAATCATAACCATATTTTATAGCAACATCAATTACCTTAACATCAGATTTGGAAAGTTCTTCTGCTGCTATACTAAGCCTACGGCACCTGATATACTCTCCTACTGTGAAACCGCACAGTACATTGAAAATTCTTTGAAAATGAAATGCTGAAACGCATGCTTTTTCAGCAATATCCTTGATATTCAGTTCCTCCGTAAGATTCTCCTCAATATATTCAATTGCATTCTGAATGCCTTCTATCCATCCAATCATACTATAATCTCCTTTCAGCTGTGGTTTCATTATAACTTTAACCTGAGAGCAATACCCGACTTATAATGCCATTTACTGCAAGTACCATTATAAAGGCCAGTTTATATAATTGGTATTCTTTTATCAACTGTATGTCTAAGGAGACATCTCATAGAAATGACATCTTTCTATTATAGATAAGAAAGGAGTGATATCCTCTTTACCTATAGCCATTTTGCCAAGATAATCCTCAGCTAATGTCCGTCTTATAGCCTGTATTGCATCAATATTATCCATATCATCTGGAAGGCTAGAATAGCCTACTAAATAATAGGTACGAGCTATATCATATTCCTTAGGCCCACGACAAATATTCATAAAATCTATAATTTTAATGCCTCCATCATTGTTAATCATAATGTTGCCTGGATGGAAGTCTCCATGGCACAAGGCATTACCGTCCGGTAAGTCATCAAGAGCTTTCAGAATAACCATATCTCTGTCCTTGATTATACTTCTGATAAAGTCCTTGTATGATTGAAGGCTGCTGCATTCATGCTCAAGTATTTCTTTGTGAGTATTCACCAAGGTCAAGATCACCATGTTATAACTAGAAGGATCCGTAAAATAGTCAATCAAGTTCCTTCCCTTGACCTTTTCGTATATTAATCCATGCCTGTTATCTATGTATATCTGCCCATAGCACATTGGTACCGAAATTTTCATGTTATTCAAAAGCTTTGCATTATTAAATTCAACATTAACACTTTCCAAAGGATACCCTGGATAAAAAAGTTTGCATACCTTGTCCTCACAATATTCGAATACTTCAGCCGTATTTCCTTTAGCTATTAGTTTCATCATTTTCTTTACTCCATGCTTCTTTCATATTAAATCAATTTCTTGACATCTAATATATAGTTTCATCTATGTAGGCTTCTTCATGTTTTAGTTAAGAAATCAAACTGGAACTTATCTGACAGCTTTGATAGTGTGTGTCGCTCCCCAGCGATTTAATATTTCAACGGAAGAGAAACCTGCAGACAAAAGGCATTCGATTTCATGATCTACACTAAGGGGAGTGTCATAATGATAGAACTCATTGTCTTCAATACCTTGTTCTTCTTTAAGGCGAAGCAGTTCCTTTCTGTGAAATGCTTCTTCTTCATTAGATAAAGAGAAGTAATCCGTAAGAATAAAATATCCTTTAGTCTTTAGAGATTTTCGCAGTTTTTCATATAGTGACATCTTTTCCGTCGCAGTGAAATGGTGCAACGATTCCACAGATACGGCCCCATCAAATTGGCAGGTTCCAAATGGTACATCAAAATATGAACCTAGAATCAGAGTCAATTCCTTATCATAAAACTTTTCTTTCAATCTGTTAAGCATACCAGGGGCCAAATCAATTCCAGTGACCTTTGCAGATGGATTAATCTGAAAATACCACTCTAATTCCAAGCCAGTTCCACAGCCAAGATCAATAATCCGACACCCCGGGCGAAGGGGAAGGCACTCAGCGGTATACTTATAAAATTCACGTGCCGAATCTATACAGTTCAACTGATGTTCATCGTAGATGTCCAGTCGGTTATCAAAGAACTCTCCCATTTTTTCAAGCATAGTATCACCTTCGCAAATACAAATTTACTATTTTGGAACCTATTTTTTCTACTATGATGACTACTTCTATTATCCATCGAAAAGCCTCACATAAATTATACTATAATTCTCATATAAATTAACTTGTTATAATTGTATATATAATTTTCTTTTTGTGCTTCAGAGTAAGTAAAATAGATATTACCAAGAGAATAACAATTATAAAAAGCTAGGCAGTGAGGTCATAAGCAAAACATTCATGATTCAATGGCCTAGCTTGTTTACACATTGATTTAATTGAAAATACATTTGGCAAAAACTTTCCTACCTTTGCTCTTGAACATGAAAAAAACATATCAAATAAATTACTTTACAGTATATCTGTTTGTAAATTAAAAATTAAATATAAACCAATACTTTCTCTGGTGTAAAATTTTGTAATAATGCTCTAACTTCATTTCTAGCGTCTAAAAACTCTCTGAATTTAATATCCGATAATTTGGGATTTCCATAGACCCTCCAACCATTTACCTTTGTTAACTTTAGAGAGGGGTGTCCCATAAATCCTATAATATCTTTTAAAGGATAACCTAAAAATACTCCTATTTCATCTGGAATATAACCAGTCTCCATCTTCTCTATCAAACACAATAGATAGTCGTTTAGATTATAATCCTTTGGATATCCAAGTTCCTCTAGAAATCTTCTATTTCTTTTATCCCTTAAACAATCATCTAAAGTTTTGGGGTTATAAAATAATACTTTTATACTGGTATCTCTATAATTAAATATTTTATATCGTATCTTTTTGCATTTCCCTATATGACTTTCTATTTTGCTAAGCTTACTTGCCCACTGAGAATCATGTTTTGGCAGACTAATTAACTCAGCTGGCTTTGAGCCTAATAGAACAGGTCCTAATGTCTCAACTATCTGACTCAAGAACTTATCGTCAGTTTTGTCCCGAAACACACATCTGTACTTTTGGTCAACCATTTTCTCCCCCTCCATCTTACTGTCATATGTTTTATGTAATTGATAATGATTATCATTTTCATATATAAATATTACCATATCTTCACGGCACTGTAAATGCTTTTATATTTATTTAGGAATAAATTGCTACAACGATCTATGATATCTATTTTGGCTTCAAATGTTTCTATCAAAATTTCTGCCTTCATAACCTGGTCTATTGTTCAAATTGTCAATATAAAACAAAAGCTGCAATAATAGCAGTTAATTATAATAAATACTTTCTCATATTTATCTACTTTGCGTAACTAAAATAGTAATAATATATGACGTAATAATACGTGAAATATAGGCACTGCTTATCTCTGTTTCAATGAACATTGAAAAGGCAAACTCATAAATTAATCGAAAACAATTATCACCTTTCATTGTGTTTTGAGTTATTTATTATAAAAAATATATGAATTATTTTTTATGAACCATTTTTCTCTTTTGGTTTTATTACAATATTAATCCTGATATTGTTAAATATATTACAATTTTCTTCTTGAAAATATAAAAATATTGTTACTGAATTGTGATCGTTTCACCATAGATATACAAATTTATAAGCAATTGTTGCATGATATTTCAAGAAAGTTTACGGACGGATGAGAATTCAAGAGGTCTTTATGCCTAGTAAACTAGGAAAGATTTAATCAAAACTATACTTTAAGCTGAAATGTATAATATTATAGAATTAAAGCATGTAAAAATATGTTTAAAATTAGCTTTTATTTGGGGGTATATAATGAGTTACCATACATATTGTAAAAAAGTTCACAAAGTTAATTTATTTTTGACCTTCTTTCTTATTACTTTAATTTTGACTCCTCTTATATATCTGCGAGGATTTCTTGCCAGCAAAACTTATATCATGTTTGGTTTAGTGGTTGCAGCACTTGCAATACTAAACTTTTTTATTCCTATATCAGATAAGGTAAAGGGTCTGTTGTTTGCATTGCTTCCTGCCACCGCTATTTCTTCATTATTTATTATTGATAATTTTGCTTTAAACAAGCATTATATCTTATTCTTTACAACTATAATGATCGCACTTTATTTTAATAAGCAATTGATAATGATTTTTGGTGCATTCATTAATATTTATATCTTTGCATTATATTTTTTAAGACCTACCAACTTTTTAGGTGCTGAACATAATATACCTTTGTTCCTTACAGTTTATTCCGTAATTTGCGGTACCTTAGCTGCTTTATACTTTTTATCCGATGCAGGCAATAAGCTCATCCTGAATGCTACAAGTAAGAACAGGAGGCACAAAAGCTTGTTCAACAATTAACAACCTTGCTTCAATCAATAGATAATAGTGCATTAAAACTAAATAACAACACGGAAGATGTAAAAATAAATATGGAGAAAATCAATAAAGATAGTCAATCAATCTTGGAGTCAGTAGAACAAATGGCCATAGCCAAAAGCAGCGAGGCAGAGAATATAGTCCATATAAATAATGTGGTTCAGCATTCCTTAGAGAATATGGAAAAAACCGCTGAAGTATCACAAGAGGTGGCAACTGAGTCCCAGCAAATGAACCAAGAAATGCAAGAAAACTGGAATAAAGTTAATCAGGTTGCTATGTATATGAACACTTTAAACGACTCAGTCCAAACCACAACATCAACTGTAGATGAATTGCAAGAAAATATTCAGAAGGTAAATTCATTGTTGCTCAGCATAGAAGATATTGCCGGTCAGACCAATTTGCTAGCCTTAAATGCAGCCATTGAAGCAGCCAGAGCAGGTGAACAGGGAAAAGGTTTTGCTGTTGTGGCTGAAGAAGTTCGTAAGCTAGCTCAACAAAGCAGTGAGATAGCTTCCCTTATTAAGGATGTTACACATGGAATATTCGAAAAATCAAAGGCTGCACAGGAGAAATCTCATGAAGGAAAGCAGGCTGTCGAAGATGGAAAACTTCTTCTGCAAGAAATTACCCAGTCCTTTACTGCTATGAAAGAATCCTTTGCTATGATCAGTATGCAGCTAAAAAATAACATGGATACCATAGGGCAAACTACTGAAGGATTACAAAAGCTCAGTGAGAAGATTGAAATGGCAGTAAGCGTTACAGAAGAAAACACAGCAACTACGGAAGAAATTGTTTCAACCATTTCTGCACAGAACGAATTTATTGATATAATTTCACAATCTACATTGCAGTTGAAAAACTTAAGTCAGGAATTATTGAAATTATGCAAGTACCAGGGAGAAGATCTCTTAAGAGTTAATCAAAAATAGAATTACCATAACCATTTTAATAAAGCAAAAGGCTACCCTTTTGCTTTATTTTTATCCTTTTATACCCATACTTTCGAAAATTATTTATTTCACTTTTCAATTCTTCCTCATCAATCCTAGGAGATATCTACCTAACAACTTGGCTTCCTCTGATTTAAACTCAGATTTTTAGTAAAAAAAGCCCTTGATACGTATTCTAAGAGACATATCAAGGGTTAAATATGATGATGTTTTGATGGTTATTTAATGTACAGATTTAGTTCTGCATACCTTAGTTCAAATATAGCACTGATTAATATTTGAATTAATTAGTTTTTCTCACACCGTTTTCATCCACTTCATAGCCATCTACTTTGGTACTGACTGCAAGAGAACCATCATCATTGAAGTAATACCATTTGCCTTCAATCTCAAGCCACTTACCAGCCACCATGCTGCCACTAGAAGTAAAGTAATACTTTACATTTCCTTCCCTGAACCATCCAGTAACAGGCTTTCCGCTTTCACCGATGTATTGCCATCCGCCTATAGTATTCTGGCTCCAGCCTCGTGGTGCACCCTTGTCGATAACAAGCTCTATAAATCTACGCAGTATGGTTGAAGACTCTCCACGAGTTGCATCACCCTGAGGATCGAACATATTGTTATCCTTGCCTTGCATGATGCCAGCCTGCTGAATGGCTTTTACAGCATTCTTTGCGTAGTCAGCTATCTTCTCATTATCGGAGAAAGTAACTATTGCTAAAGAAATCGGTAGTTCATAGCCTGTAGCTTTGGCATAGTTTTGCATCATTACAGCCATGTCCTGACGGCTGATCTTCTGCTTAGGGCCAAACATGTTATTTCCTATGCCCTTTACAACTTGATTTTCTGCCGCCCATTCAATGTACGGCATAGCTGGGTCACTATCTTTAACATCAGTAAATCTTGATGTCTTATAATCGCTTACATCCACACCGTATAGTTTGCCCAGTGCCATCAGGAAGTCAGCACGTGTAATGAAGTCATTTGGTGCAAAGGTACCAGCACTTATTCCTGTTATCAGACCACGGCTAGCGACAAAATCAATATTGTCCTTGGCCCAATGATTTGCTGTATCGGTAAACGCCGGAGCCGAAGCCATATAGCCTACACCATAAGTTGACAGTCTATTTCTTTGGAAAGTCAATCTTCTGTTTTCATATTTGGAGTTGTTAAGCAATTGGGGTCTACCATTTTTGTCCACATATACACCATATAGGTTATTGGTATTTTCACCTAGCACAGGTTTATATGGTATACCCAGGGTAACCGTGCCATTGCCGAAGTTTGTAACATATTGTGTATTTCCATTCTTCTGATATGCCACAGTTATATCAAACACCGGTCTATTACCTATAAGCTTCTTCGCCTCGTGAGACAACTTTTTCTGCACCTTGGCTGAAACTGTAACCGTACCAGTTGATTGCTTGTCAATCTCAGCAATAGCTTCACTGTCAAGGGTTATATCAAACACAGAGGAACCGATTTTAACATACTTCACGCCGGCTTCTTTCAATAAGTCTATAACCCCGGCATCCAAGCTGACACTCAAGTTATCCCATGTGCCGCTGCCGGTAACTGTGAATTCTACCGCAATGCCTTCTGCTTCCTTACCGGATTGCTTAGCAGCATTTTGAGCTGCCTTTATGGCGTCCTTAACCATTTGCTCGGTAACCTTTGCGGAGAGAACACCATCTTTAGCTGTGCCGGTTATGCTCATTTTTTCTACTGTTGGCATATTGGACTGTTTATCAGTAGTTATCTTTGATGTATTTGTGCTTGTATCTGTACTTGAAGAGTTTCCCCTATCTCCTCTATCACTGTCATCTTTGCTATTGTTAGGAATATCATTATTGGTTTTTTCACCACGAACAACCTGCGCTGCCGTAGCAGTGAATAAACCAGCCGCATTTCTTGCTATCAATGGTATCGACGTGCTTTGGTTCTCACCCACTTCGGGATAAAGATTACCACTAATTGCGAATTTCCCGTTTTGGTCGGCAACCACTTCATTTACATCCATTATTGCTCCAGAAACATAATTATCAACATTTACCACTGTTCCGCTTTCCGTATGTCCCGTTATTGTGAATCTACCGTTATAGTAATCCGCCTTGAAAACAGGATTATCCAACGAAATAGTTGGTGGTGTATCCGCCAATCTTAGCCCGATATAATCCACCGTAGTATCACCTTCTTCATCTGTAGCAGTGACCTTGAGATTGAGGGCTCCTGCAACAAAATCATCAGGAGTACTGAAGGTTAATGAAAAAGCTGGAGTATCAGTTTTTCCTATAACACTATTATCATCCATTCTGGTTACAACAATATTTGCCGCCACATCAGAGTATATTGAAATATCTTTCTTACCGCTGATATAGATAAGCTTCATTCCATCACCAGAAAGAGACGGGCTATAGGTAAGTACCGGGAATGTGGCTTTTGGAAGCAGCTTAGCTTCGCTCAAGGTTTCTGCACTTTCTATTGCTGAGCTATCGTTTTTTCCATCATTGTCACTGTCTATAAGATATTTGAAGGCTGTAATACCTACTTTGTATTTCTTATCTGCTTCTAAATGATTATCCTTATCACCTACTGTAATAGCCATATCCAATGAATAGAATCCACCATGACCTGTTTTCAGTTGAGAAGCTTCAAGCTGATAGCCCATACCGGTAGAAACATACTTCCCATTTTCCTCCTGATATAAAGTGATGATATAACCGTCCACATCTTCACCAGCAGGAGCCTTCCACTTAGCACGCATTACTTCGTTACCTATGGATTCCAATCTCACGTCCTGAGGCTTATCTGGTTGTTCGGTGTTTGTGTAATGTACTGTATTGTTAAATTCATAGGTATCTGTTCTCACATATGAAAACTCATCAGCGTCTATGTTCCCGTTACCGTTAAAATCATCCTCAATCTTCTCAAACAGATTTACGGTAACATAATAATCTCCTGTTGGAGCAACATTACCTGACAGATTTAGGGTTTCATCGATACTGCCATCGAACTTAACTTCACTCTGGCTCAATATATAATCGGTACCGCCCTTTTCAACTCCAAGATAGGTGCGGATGATATATTCGGTACCGTCAGCTCGATCCTTAACATTGCCTGTCAATTGGTCACCACTAAGTTTCATATTGTATAAGGATGCATATGGGCTTGCATAGATGCAGGCTATGTCAAAGTTCATGATGGAGTTGATATCATAGCTGCCCTTTTCAGGAAGCTTAAATAACACATAATTGTTATTCACAAAGGCAATCGGTTCATTGTCATCTTCATCTATGAAATTACCATTTTTATCTACGACTTTACCATCTTCATTAATTTTAACACGCACAAGACTAATGTCTGAACCGTCTTTTTTCACATTCAAAGTTTCAAGCAAATCCTCTGCTGTTCCATCCTGTGGTCTTATGAAGAACGACAAGTATTTAGTGTCAGGAGCACTCTCTTTAATTTCCACAGTATAGCTATTATCGCCCTTTGCATTAATAGTCACACCTTTGTCTTCAGCATCGTTTTGCACAACAGAGGTAAGACTTATTGTAGGCGTTTCACCGTATACAGCATCTGTAACAGTAATATGGCCATTACTTTCACCATACACTGCATCTGGAACCGTGAAAGCATCGCTTAGTGCAGTGCTTGCAGTGAGCAGCATCATATTATCACCAAAGACTGCGATGCCTACCTGCTTACCGGTTTCTTCATTCAGAAGAGGAGCTTTACTTGACATTCTTAAGTTTTTAGGTCTGGGATCAAATGGGTCAAACTCAGACCACGGCCAATCTCCTATTTCGAAACCAACATCTCTTTCATGGAATATATAGTAAACTCTAAATGGCATTCCAAACCAACCAGTATAAGCAACACCACCGTAAAGGGATGCATTTCTGATTGCAGACTTAGCCACATCACCCAGCCTTGAAGTTAAATCCTTATAATTCGAAATGTTTTTTAAGTGTGAAACATCAATTACAGTTTGACCGCCCAATACATAGTCAAACTGACTACCGAGAATTGTTATGCCACCTATTACCTTCCACTTGTCTGGTGTCTGCAACTTTCCGTAGAGCTTGCCTTGGCTATCCACAATAACATAAATTTTTGACGGAGAAGAATAACTGTCTAATCCAACATACGCGAAAGCATTGACCTCTCCTCCTGCCTTTATGACAGCATTTTCACCCTTCGGAACTCCTATGTCTACTAACAATCCGCCGCCAATCTTTAGACCTTTGTATTGAACGTTATTATACTTTCGTATTTCTCCAGCAATCTCACCATACAAGCTAAGTTCTTTTATGACTTCCTGTTCCAGTATGGACCCCGGTGCTATAGTTACTTTAAAGTATCCTGGACCTACTGTGGTTGTAGCCTTCCCTTCGAATATTTCTAACACTGATGCCTTAGCAGAAAGGGATAATCTCATAGGAGGAATAGCGAAAAAGTCACCTTTGATAGTATCCGCAAGACCGCTAAAGCCGCCACCAACACCGTTTAGTTCAGCTACTACCACCGGTGGCACAAGGGGGATACCCTGCTCTGAAGCTTGGAAAAAGTAGAGTGTATCAGGGAAGAGCATTCCGTTTTGTATGCGCTTAAGCTCAACCTCAGCCTCTGCTTCAAACATATCATATACATTTATCTCCATTGTAAATCTGTAACGCTCTTCGCCAGGGAATGTGTTGATTTCACCTTCTACTTTTGCGGTTTCCATTCCAAGCAATTCACTCATGTCAACTTTACCGGAGGCCTCAAATCCAATAATTCCGAAGGTACCGTCTTTTTTGTTACCTGCACCTAAACGATTCAAATTAATTTCTGCAAGATCGTACATAGGTGTCTTCATGCTCAACTCTCCGCCGAAAGTTAAATTACCGTTTTCTTCGGCAGTGACACTGTCTATAACACTTACAGCACCTGGTATATCAAGATGTAAGATTGACAGGTTATTGTCAGGATCAATTTCAATTTTCAACTTACCTTCGTCAAAGCTGAATTTAAGACTCGTATCCTTTGATCCGTTTTTCGGTTGATAGAACTTAAATGTTGGTGCAGACAGACTGACACCAGTGGCCTTTATTTTTCCGTCCTTTGTTATTACTATTCCTGCTTCTTTATCATTTATTGGCCATGATGCCGTAATTGCAGGAGCCAGCAGCAAGGAATTACCTTTAGTTCTATAGTCACCGTTTTCATTCTCCTCAAATTCACCTTGAAAAACTGCCAGCAGGTTTTCTCCATAATCATTACTCACTGTTTCCAGGTTTTGTTACAAGCTTATTGCCATCTTCTATAATACCTAAATATGTTGCATTACCGGTTATAATCACCGGGTCCGGTGGAGGGTTTTGGCCTGTAGTATTGGAGAAGAGATCTCTGAAACCCCAAAGGGCCCTTGCATTATAACCATCTGCTTCTACAATATCATGCGCGACATAAAGATAATATCCATCATATCTCAGATACTTACCATAATCATTTAAGTCATTGTATTTATCTGCAAAGTGTCCTTCTATACCGACATATAGTTCCCCTACCCATTTCTGTTCCTCTTCATTCCAGGCCCATCCTGTGGCATCTACATATCCGTTTAATGCAACGAACTGGTTTGCATATGTAAAGGAATCGGTATATACCTCGTTCACATCTTCAGCATTCATAAATTTAAATCCATCTTGTGGAAATAATGGCGACGAATAATAGAGTTGGTTTGGCCGGTCATCACTAGTATAAGATTCTATAATATGCCTGTTTACTCGTATATTGGGTTTGACACTATGTCCAACAGTACCGAAGTTTTTATGAATTGTAGTCCAATTCAAAACATATTCATTATTAACAAAGGAACCCGTAGTTTCTAAGAGTGTCGCTCGTCCTTCTATTCCCCAGGTTGTACCGTCGTCATTGTAATCTTTGTAAATAATAGCTGTCCTTTCATGATATATATCATGGGCGCCACGATCCAGTTTTACAATTTTATAACAAATTTCTACAATAAAATATCCATAATTTTTAGTACCTATTTGCAACGTTTGTATAAGTCTAGGGTTATTCGGGTCACTGTTATCAATTCTAACGTCTTTCTGAGTTTGATCCAAAATACTAGTGAAATCCAAATCCCATGATTCTACTCCTTTATATTGTAAGAAAAATATATTCTTTTCTGTATAATCAGAGAAATTGATATTATTAATACTCTTCTGTGACGGATATGTATGCAAATTTCCGTCAGGACTGATGTAAAAACCTATGTAATCATTTTTCAGATAGTTTATCTTTTTTCCATCTACGGTTTCCACACCTGCAGTTACACCGCCGGGATTATAGTTCATAGCACCTACATAGGCATGCACCGGCATTGGCAACATAGTAAGCATCATAGCTACACACAGCAGCATACATAAAAGTCTTTTCATACTTTTTGATTTCATTTTCTTATCTCCTCTCCTTTCAATATTTTCCCTTTTGCATTTCATTTTCTGTTTCTAATTTGAAAAACTTCTGTGAGCTTGTCCAAGATGTCTGCTACACCTAGTAGAAGATGGAAATCAAGCTCCTAATTGCGGCCAGGTAGATGTCTTTCTCCACTTCAACATATCCAGCGATCCATTCAAAGGGTTTTATCAGGCTGCCCCGCGGCAGGATGGGAATTGGCTTTTCATCGGCTATAAGAAGACAATCTGCATCATTATGAGGTTGTGCAATACCACCGATTTCCCCGATTATTGTAAAATTTTCATCAGGGTAAAGTTTTTTCATTTCCTTTACTGTCCGGTAAGGAAGTTTGATTCCGCTGTGAGGCTCTCGATAAAATTTCAGAGTCTCAGTCTGTGGGTAGATCCGATATAACATCGTAATCACCTCTCATATATTATAAAGAAAAAGTATGGAAAAATATAATAAATTGCGAAAATAACCTTTATTTTGGCGAAATTAGATAGAGAAAAGTACCTGTAAAATTGTAGAAGCCAGCAAAAGCAATTATTGCTTTACTGGCTTCTTATGCTAATAAACCATGTCTTTTGGTCTTTTTACAGACAAACACTTCAGTATACCTATGCTATTTTTAATTGACATAAAAAACCTGCAAATAGTTTGCAGAGTATATAATTATATTAATTCCAGGACAGCCTCTCCACCATTATCTAATATATTAGGAAAAGCCACCATAAGAGTGAAAATCCTCCCGTTATGTTCTGTTTTCATAAATCCACCATTAGATTCTACTATCCTTCTAATATTTTTCATTCCAAATCCATGAGACTTTTCACTTTTTGTTGTGATACAGCTTCCATCTTGAATATTAATAAAGCCATTATAGGAATTCTCAATTTTTATAAGAAATTGGTCATTTATTGCTCTTGCCTCTATGGACACAAACCGTTCTTGCTGACTATCTATCTTATTACATGCTTCCATAGCATTCTCTACCGCATTACCCAAAACAATGCAAAGATCACTGTCGCTTATAGGCAGCCTCTTTGGAATGCTGCAATTACAATTAAACTGAATATGTCCTTTCTTTGCCATTAAAGAGTAATATCCCAAAATAGAATTAGCTACAGCGTTATCGCAGAATACTGGAAGGGGTTCTGTTTCCGTAATTTCATCGTATTCGTGCAAAAAGCGTTTTAATTCATCGTAACGACCATCCTCAGAAAGCATCTTGATTACACCGATAAAGTGGCGGATATCGTATTTTATCTGGCGAATCTCATTCATCTGCTCACTTAATGCATTATAATACTCTTTTTGTATAGCAATCTGACTCTTCGCCTGCATAAGCTGGAAAGACGATACTACATAGTCATTATATATACTCCCTATTCGGAATGCATATACTAAGCATAGTATTATCATGTACACGGAAAGGGATATTATCAGAGCCAGTGACATATTGAAATAAATATTGCCGTTTATATAATAGCAGTCGATAATCAATCCTGAAATAGCAAGGATAGTCCCCCAGTAAACCAAAATACCGTGCTTTTTTAGATTATGCCGTCCATAATATACCTTAAAAAAGCAATGAAACTCTATGGCAAAAGCAGAGACAGGCAGTAGGATAGTCAGATAGCGATTATAGATACCATAAGGAGTAAAATAATACACCAGATATATGATAGTATAATAAAGTAGAAATCCATACTTCTCCTTACGCAAAAAAGCAACTCCAAACTGCTCCTGAACCAAAAAAATCATTAGCAGTTTCAGCAGAAATGTGGCAAGGAACATCAAATCATTGGTAGCTTCATAAGAAAGATTAAAAAATATCTTCTTCTGCCAGAAGCTGTAGAACTCAGTGGTCAACATGAGACGCATGAGTACTAAAAATGCTATAGCGGGAAGCCAAGCTGAATATACTCCTTTACGTGAAAACAGCATGTATATGACAATCAATACAAAAAATGAAAACAAAACTGTTCCAAAAAGAATAAATCTAATGTTGGTTCTGTCACTGTTTTCCTTTATGGTTTGATCATGATCCTTTAAAACTGGAGCCATATAAAGTCCAGAAAATCGTGTGCTTGCCACCTCAATAACCAATTCGTGATCTTCACCTGGTGACAGTGTAACAGGGTAAATCTTAGCTTTTGGAACTGTATTTATTTCTTCAACATCCTTTGATACAGTACCACTCTCAGCAGTCATAATTCCATCAATAAATACGCGATAGGCGCAACCAAAATCCGGCAAGTAAACTGTTATAGGCTTGGGATACTCCAACCCTTTCAAAGTAAGCCGATAACTTCCGAAACCTTCAGCGGGCAGCCATTCTCCGTCAATTCTGTACTTTGACCAATAATCGGGAACTCTTATAAAAAAATCCTGCTTATACTCTTGCTGAAGGTCAGTGACAATCAGACGATTCCAAAAAAATTCCCAGTTCCCGTCAAGAATTATTGCTCTATCAGGAGAAAGCTTTTTTAAATCTATACTTCCGTCAATTGCCTCAGGAGCATCGGTAAAGAAATGATAAAAAACAGTATAAACAACAGGTATATGAGTAAGTAATATTACAAAGACCAGTCCTAAAATCAGATTAGCTTTTATATACTTTGACTCTTTCATTTCAAAAATCCTCTTCCCATATGAGAGAATAAGTAAGCATAGTATTTTTCTTTTGCATCCTTTAAGCGCTTTTTTGATATGCTAATCATAACCTGTCCGATGCTGAAATGTGTCTCGCCCATTTTAGTGATATGAGCAGCATTTACAATAAAACTCTGGTGACACCTTATGAATGCTTCCTCTGGCAACTCTTGTTCTATTTCATCAAGCTTGCCATAGCACTGCACATTACTTCCATCTGACATATGAAACAATATAAGCTTGTCCTGACTTTCTATGAACTGGATATCACGCCAATCAATGCTGTATATGGTGGACTTATATTTGATACTGATTTTATATCTGCTTTGACTATTAATCTCATCTACAGCACGATCTAACACACAATATAGTCTTTTTATGTCTATGGGTTTTAATATATAATTGAAGGCAAATACCTCATATGCCTGCTGAAAATAATCCTTGCTCAATGAAATGAAAATAATCTTGATGTCCTTTTTCATTCTGCTTATTCTCTGAGCAATTTCCACACCATCTACTCCAGGCATATAAATGTCCAAAAAAAGAATATCTACAGATATTTTGGAACCTAGAAAGTCTTTAATCAGCTTTTCCCCTCTTGTATAGATGCTAATCTCAAAGGTATTGTCATAGTTGTAAAGGGCTTTTGTCAGGAGCAGCGCATCCTCTGAGTTATCATCGCAGATGGCAATCTTAATTGCCATAAGACCATCTCCTCATAATATGAGTAATCAACTCTGCAAATTCCCCATATAGTAGCCTGTATTATGGGGAGATTCAGTTGTTATGGTATTAATGATAAATTAAAATAAGCAAAAGTGCTTATTTTAACAATATTGCATAAAATAATGTATCCTTCAATAAAGTATAACAATATAATACTTCTAATATTTACATTATCAAGCAATTAAATGCCAAAATCAAGCATATCTTTAGTCCTATTATTTATGGTTTCAGTATGTTTACTTTCAAAAAACTCCCAAATCAAAAACTAGTTTAACAATGTAATATTGCTCATAATATTAAAGCTCACAAAAATTACAATCTAGTGAAGAATTTTGAAAAAATATCTATAGTATGCTTTTAATAAATTTTTCTGCATTCCTGAAATCTTTATCATTAGGATGTCCTTGTGATAACTTCCCAAAAACATCAAAAATCTTTTTATCGCTAAAGTCGCTTGCTGTAAAGCTTCCCTTGCAAGCAAAGCTTCCCTTGTTTATTGCTCCCTTTGATTCTAACAATCTAATCAATTTACTGTTATAAAGTTTCATTCCAACTCCACTAGTTGAAAACACAAATACATTTTTATCTTTCAAATCCAAGCTTTCAACCAGCTTAAATAATTTTGGTGACAGATTTTCTTTGTATACCCCTGAACCAAAGCCTATAAGATCATAATCACTGACGTTAACATTCACTGCATTTTTTATATCTATTAATTCAAAGCCATATTTTTCAGCAAACATCTGTGCAATCTTTTCAGTATTTTTTCTATATGTGGAATGATAAATGATCAAGGTTTTCATAAATAGCTTTCCTTCCTTTATTTCTATAGTAAATTGAGTCTAAATATTTGTGATTTTAGTAATTGGTTGACTTAAATTACAATAAGCTTCTTACCATATGGTCATATGTTTACTATATTATGTTTTATCACAAAAAATACTTCCAAGCAAATAATCTGTTTATTAAACTATTTACCTTGGAAGTATTATATCAAGATAATTTATTTCTATGATTATTGATCCATACAACCGCCATCTATTACAAGTTGTGTTCCAATAATATAACTACACCAGGATGTACAGAGTTAACATGGATATTATCATAGACATATGTGATGGTGTCTTTCTTTGTCATGACAGTACCGCATCTTTAGCAGCAGTATTGAAAACTTGATCAGTTAGCTTATGATCACCTGTAATATCTGCATTATATATTAACATTCCAATGTGTCTTCATTTCTCATTCACTACCCTTAACATCTGAATACAACTTTCTTCACTTGAAACATCATGCTGGAATGGGTTGTAAATAAAAATCTTTTCTTTGTGAGCGTTTTTAAGTGTTTTCAACTATTAACTAATATTTTTGCGTAACTTTCTTAAGGATCTGCTAAAGCCCAGGTATGGCAAAAATGTAAAAACAAAGCAAGTACTTATGGCTATCAACACTATTGATTCAATAAATCCTAGGTCAATCATTCTCATAATTATAAGCCATGCAGCAAGCAAAATTCCAAAAACACTGGCCCATTTACCGCTCTGCTTTTGATTCCTGAGAAGTACTTCTTCTTCTGAAGCTTTATCACTGAAAATAGGAACTGTTCCTTCCTTTGCTCTGAAAATCTGATAACCAGGTCCAATAACTACAGGATGCCAACCGCTTGCTTCATAATAGGACAGCATATCCTTATCTATTGTCAGCTCCATGTTTAAAGCATAATCATAATCGCATGGATCACCTTTCTCAAAACGATAGAGCAATCCCTTCATTCCAACTAAATGCCATCCTTTTTTACTCATGTCTTTCAAAAGCTTCATATCGTGTTCAGGCATCATTGCTAGACCACTGCACATTTTATATTTAGCCATGATTTTTACCTCCCAACCACTTTTCTGCAATAGATATCAGATTCTTACGATAATCAAAGTTATTCTTTAATATTTTTCTTCCCTCTTCGGTTATCTCATAGATTATCTTTGAATCCTCTTCACCAACATCCATAATCCATCCAGCATCCTTTAGCTTTTTAAGTGTAGTATACATAGTTGCAGGACCAATCACTATAATACCATCTGTCATATCCATAACTTCCTGCATTATCCTATATCCATGTATTGGTTTAAGTGTTGCTAAAAGTATTAGAAAAATACTATCAGTCAATTCTCCCGTTTCATAAGGACTTATCTTTGCCATAATACACCTCTATATATCAATGATTGATATATTTATTATATCAATCATTGATATATAAATCAACAAAAAATAATGCATAAAATGGATATTGTATAGTAGATCCTTTTAGTGCATTATTTTTTAACTAAAATTCAAAGCATCTTATATTTAACACTTACTAACAGTCTAATTTCACTTTTGTATACTCTTAATCCAGCTCAATGGCTCCGGTATAAAGCTGATAATATCTTCCTCCCATCTTAATAAGTTCATCATGAGTACCTTGCTCTATAATTTCCCCATGTTCTAGCACTATAATCTGATCAGCATTTCGAACAGTAGATAACCTATGGGCGATTACAAAGGTAGTTCTGTTTTTCATTAGCTGGTCCATACCACGTTCAATATGCTTTTCTGTCCTTGTGTCTACAGAGCTGGTTGCTTCATCCAGTATCAGAATAGGTGCTTTTGATATAGCTGCACGTGCAATATTCAAAAGCTGACGCTCACCCTGGCTCAAATTAGCGCCATCTCCTTCCAATACAGTATCATATCCCTGGGGCAGTCTTTCGATAAAGGAATGGGCACATGCTATCTTAGCAGCTGTAATAACTTCTTCATCGGTAGCATCTGGGCGCCCATATCTAATATTCTCTCTTACTGTACCAGAGAATAAATGGGTATCCTGAAGTACCATCGCTATATTTCTTCTTAAAGAATCCTTTTTGATATTCTTAATATTGATACCATCTATCAATATTTCTCCCTCTTCAATTTCATAAAACCTGTTTATGAGATTAGTAATGGTTGTCTTTCCTGCACCTGTAGATCCAACAAATGCGATTTTTTGTCCGGGTTTTGCCTTTACATTGATATTTTTTAACACGGTCTTACCAGGAACATAACCAAAGGTAACATTTTTCAACGTCACTTCCCCTTTTATTAATTGTGCTCCTTCCACCCTATTTCCTTCAGCACATATTTCTATTGCATCTTCCTGATCTGATGTTTCAGGAGCCTCATCCATCACTTCAAATACTCTTTCTGCTCCTGCTAACGCAGAGAAAATTGTGTTCATCTGCATTGATAGTTCACTGATAGGTCTTGAAAACTGTCTTGAATAGTTGGTGAAAATTGTAAGACCACCGATATCAAAATTCTTGGTCAGGCACAGAATGCCACCGATGGTTGCAGATAGTGCATAACTTATTTGGCTTAAATTTCCCATGACAGGCCCCATAATACCACCGAAAAATTGTGCTTTCATTTGCTTGTTACGCAAATCATCGCTTAAAAATTCAAATTCGCCCATGGCTGTTTCTTCATGGCAGAATACCTTTATTACCTTCTGGCCTGTAACAGTTTCCTCAATATATCCATTAACTGCACCAAGAGCTTGCTGTTGACCTATAAAATATTTTCGGCTTTGCTTTCCTATCATGCCTCCTGCGTATACCAATAAAGGCACTGTTACAATAGTTACTAACGCCAGTATCCAATTTGTAACAAACATCAGTGTTATAGTACCAATCAAGGTAAGAACACCTGAAAAAATCTGGGACATGGTATTATTGAGCATTTCCCCAACGGAGTCCAGGTCATTTGTAAAACGGCTCATGACATCACCATGGGTATGCGTATCATGATATTTAACAGGAAGCTTCTGAATCTTGCCAAATAAATCTTCCCTGATTTTGATGAGTGCCTTTTGGGATACACCTATCATGATTCTCTGTTGTAGGTAAGAACATAATACTCCTATCATATAAATACATGCCATTATAAGAATACCAACTACAAGATTGTTTATTTTCTCTTCTGCAGTTCTGTCTGCAGCCACCAAATTATTAATTATAGGTCTTAAAACATAACTTCCAGCTAAACTGGCCAAGCTGCTGACTAATACACAAGAGAAAACAAACAGTATCTTAACCTTATCCCGTCCAATATAAGCTAACAATCTATTTATGGTGGCATATGCGTTTTTTGGTTTGCCACCGCCTATGGAGCCACGTGGTCCTCCTGGACCTTTAGATCCCGGCCCTTTAGGTAATCCTGGCCTTCCAATTATATTAGCATTGCTTTCCTTTTTGCTTCCATATCTTCGCAATAACTCTTCTTTTCTTTTTTCACTTATATAACTCATTATGCTGTCACCTTCTTATCCATCTGTGAGTAATAAATCTCATTATATGCTTCACATTTTTGCATCAGGTCTCCGTGAGTACCCACGCCCACAATCTTTCCATCATCTATAACGATAATCTTATCTGCATCAATTACGGAAGAAATTCTTTGTGCAATGATGATTTTGGTTGTATCTTTCAGCTCTGTTTTCAAACTTTCTCTAATTTTTGCTTCTGTTGCCGTATCAACTGCACTGGTGCTATCATCAAGAATCAGAATCTTTGGTTTCTTCAACAGAGTTCTAGCTATACATAGCCTTTGCTTCTGTCCGCCAGAAACATTGACACCGCCTTGGCCAAGCTCTGTCTCATACCCTTCTGCAAAAGAAGAGATAAATCCTTGGGCTTGTGCACTTTCTGCACATTTAAATACCTCATCATCACTGGCATTTTCGTCGCCCCATTTGAGATTATCTTTAATGGTACCGGAAAACAGAACATTTTTCTGGAGCACAATACCTACTCCGTTACGAAGGTTCTTGAGCGCATAATCTTTTACATTGACACCATCAACCAGCACTTCTCCACGGTCTACATCATATAATCGGGGAATTAGCTGCACAAGAGTAGATTTGCCAGATCCTGTTGAACCGATGATGCCAACGGTCTCTCCTGGATTGATCACAAGGTTTACATTCTCCAAAACCCATTTTTCATTGTTTTTGTAGTATTTAAAATACACTTCCTTAAACTCAACTTTTCCATATTGAACAGTAATATCCTTGTGTAAAGCTTTTTCATCTGTAAGGTCAATGTCCGTGCAAAGAACTTCATTGATACGTTTTGCAGATGCAAGAGCTCTGGAACTGTTTAAAATTATCATTGAAACCATTATAAGAGATATGAGAATCTGTGCAACGTAGTTTATAAATGCAGTGAGAACACCGGTAGTCATATTGCCTGCAACTACCTGATTTCCACCAAACCACACTACAGCCAGTGTTGTCACATTCATGGCAAACATCATAAGAGGCATAGTAAATATGACAACCTTCATTGCATTTACAGTGCTTTCTTTTAAATCCTTATTGGCTTTTGAAAACTTATCTTGTTCATAGTCCTCTCTAACAAATGATTTTACAACCCTGATGTTAATTAAATTTTCCTGCGTGACAGTATTAAGCGCATCCAGCTTCTTCTGCATTGTTTTAAATCTAGGAAAAGCTACTTTCAAAATGAAGTAAATCGCAAGAGCTAACAAAGGTATTACACACAAAATAACCAATGCCAGTTTTGAATTGAGTGAAAAGGCCATAATAAGGGCACCGATAAGCATTCCAGGTGCTCTTAAGGCCAACCTTAACATCATTTGAATCATGTTTTGCACTTGAGTGATATCATTTGTCAAACGTGTAATCAAAGAACCTGTATTATATTGGTCAATATTGGTAAAGGAAAATTCCTGGATTTTATTGAACAAATCTTTTCTCAAATCGTTTGCAAATCCAGAAGATGCCTTGATGGCAAAATATGCTCCTCCAACACCACCTGCCATCATGCCCAGTGCTGTTATTACCATGGTTACACCCATTGCTATTATATAATAAATACCTCTGCCACCATTTACTCCATAATCTATGATATTGCTCAATAAAAGAGGCATCACAACTTCACCGATAACCTCTACAATCATAAGAATGGGACCTATGATAAATGCAGACAAATATGGTTTTGCGTATTTCCAATAACGTCTCATTGCATTATTTCCTTTCTTTTTTCGATTTTAATTCATCTTCCATACTATTCAAGTTGTCATTCAGCTTTTGCAAAAGAAGAAACAATGTAAGCTTCTCCTCTTCCGTAAATCCCTCAAATACCCTTCCGTCTACCGAATCAAAGATTTGTTTGCTTTGTTCCACAACCTTCTTTCCTTTCTCAGTGATGGTAATCTTGTTGAGCCGGTTATCAACTTCATCCATTTCTTTCTTGATGTATCCTCCCTTTTCTAATTTTTTCAAGGATACAGCTATGGTTGCTGCAGATACATCCATTGACTTAACAATATGGTTTTGTGAGGCATTCTGGTTATGAAATATTTCCATCAATAAACGATGCTGGGCCTGGTAGACACCGGTCTCATCAAGATAATTTTGCATTATTTTCTTGTGCTTAATAGCAAAATTAATTAGTTGATATATAATTTTCCTATCCTCGATATTATTCATACAGTCATTATCCATATTTTCACCGCCTTTATATTTATATTTTTATTAGCTCATTAATCATTAACATCATAATTATTAGCTAGTTAAATATTTTCCATTATATCACTTTATATTAACGAATGTCAATGCTGGTTATGCTCTATCCTTGCAGAATAAAAACAATGAATAAATGAGAAAAATATAGAGAGATTTAAAGCTCAATATTTGCTTTATAATCTCCCTGTACATGAAATTATTATATTATGATTTGGCAATAAGTATGATGTAAAAACTTGTACCGATACAATCAATCAATGTTGCTATACTTTAAATCTGGCTACCAAGGCGCTTAATTTCTCAGCCATTTCCGCCTGAGACTGAGCTGTACTAGCCACTTCCTCCAAGGCCTTAGTTGATTCTAGCGAGCTGTCGCTTATCTCTGCAGAAGATGCGGTTGCCTCCTCAACAGTTGCAGATACTTCTTCAATTGCTCTTCCTATTTCTTCAATTGAGGCAGCAATCTGAGAAGCAACAGCAGCGAATTCATTAGTCAAGCTTTTTACAAAAAGAGCGTCTTCAGCATACTGTTCACCAGTTTTCTCCAGCATGTCATAGTCAGGTGTGACCTTCTCATCGATAAACTTCAGTATCTCCTCAGTATTGGCAGAAAGCTTCAAAACAGCAGCATTAACTTGCTTTATTACCTTATGAATTTCTCCTGCAGTGCTAACGGAGTGTTCGGCCAACTTTCGAACTTCATCGGCAACTACTGCAAAACCACGTCCATGCTCACCAGCACGAGCCGCCTCTATGGCAGCATTTAAAGCCAATAGGTTGGTTTGCTCTGCTATTTCCGTAATGACATCCGCCATTTTATTAATTTCCCCTACAACCCCTACCTCATCAATAGCCAGTTTAATTTCCCGCTCTTTTATATTATAGATGTTAATGGCTGTTTCCTTGGATAAACGAGCCGAATCCTTCATCTCTTCTGCCCTTTTCATAATTTCTTCTACTTTTTTCTCTCCATCAATGGCTTCTTCCTCCATCTTACTGGCCTTTTTTCTGATACTAGAACTAGCTGTTGCTACCTCTTCTACAGAAGCACTTATTTCTTCCATTCCTGATGCAACTTGCTGGATCGAGCTAGTTATGTTTTCACCTTGTGCACTGACTTCTTCCACAGTAGCAGAGAGTTCTTCGCTTGATGCGCTGGTTTCCTCTACTGATTTTGATACATCTATAAGCATAGCATGAATTCTGTAGCTCATTTCATTAAAAGCCTTGGCCAACATTCCCATTTCATCTTTACGATGTAATATCTTATCTGCTATTTCATGAGTAAAATCACCTTCTGCCATAAGGTGAGCTTCTGCTACTAAGACTCTAATTGGTTTAGCAACCATCCTCGTTAATAGAATTGTACAAGTCAAACAAATTATAAAAGCAATAATTAGCAATAGAACAGCTGTATTTCTTGAACTATTGAATTTTGCCAAATTAGAAGCCATTATATCCACAGCAGCCTGATCATTTACTTCTTTCATCTGAGTCAAAATACTGGCAATTTCTTCTCGCATATCCATTGCTCTCTGATCATTTATCTCCACAGCCAAATCAAAGTTGCTATTTCTTGAAGCTTCTATAATCTCATCTCTTACAGTACGATAATTAGTATTGACTGCTGTCAACTTGTTTAGAAGCTCCTGTTCCTTTGGCAAAAGATCGAGTTCCATATATTGCTTAACATATACACTATTCTCTTCCAGTAATTTATTCAGATCTTCCACTGCTTCATCAACTACAGCTTCATCCTGTAGAACTGCTGTCTTATAGATAATTCTTTGAATTTCCGTTGTTGCTTTTTCATGATTTACTTGAATCTTGCCCAATATCATATTGGCATGAAAGTAATTATCATAAAAATCCTCTAAGCTTTTATGCAGCTCATTGGCAGTATACAGTCCATTAATGCCTACTATTATTGTAATGATTAGGATTACAGCAAATGAAGATAAAAGCTTGGTTCTGGTTTTTAGATTGTTAATAAAACCCATTTCCACATCTCCTTTTAAACATTTCTTTTGAGCCCAGCTTTTTCTTAACCTGACTTAAGGATCTAAAAAAAAGAAACCTCTATGCATTAGTCTCATAGAGGTTTCATGCTGCCGATTGTATAGAATATGTAACTTAAGCCTTTGTCATAAAATTCTAGGCTTTTGTCAAGCTTTCTATTTTATATTTATCTTTATTTGCATTATAACCTATTTCCATCTTTACCACAACATTTTTCGCTAATTTTTCCTTACTTTTTACATTTTGTAATATTTTTAATTCTGATTCCATTCCTTTACTTGCTGTCTGAGCCAACCTACCCAATCATCCATTCCTTCACCTGTCTTAGCTGAAAGGGGGAATATCTTCAGCTTAGGGTTACGCATATATGCATATTCCTTAACCTTGTCTATATCAAAATCAAAATAAGGCATTACATCAATTTTATTTATAATAAGAACATCGCAAACGGTAAAAATCAGCGGATATTTCAGGGGTTTATCATGTCCCTCAGGAACTGATAGAATCATGGCATTCTTCACCGCACCAGTATCGAACTCAGCAGGGCACACCAAATTACCCACATTTTCCAACAAAACCAGGTCTAAATCCTTTGTGCCTATTTCCCTCAATCCCTGTTGAGTCATGCCAGCATCCAAATGGCACATACCACCAGTATGGAGTTGAATGGACTTGACTCCAGTGGTGGCAATTTTCTCTGCATCTACAGCGGAGTCAATATCAGCCTCCATAACACCAATTCTCATATCATCCTTAAGTGCTTCTATGGTACGTATTAGTACTGAGGTTTTTCCACTTCCAGGCGATGACATAAGGTTAAGGAGAAAAGTTTTCTCCTTCTTTAGTTCTTCTCGGAGACGATCCGCTTCCTTGTTGTTATCTGCAAAAATACTTTCCTTAACTTCAATGATTCTGACTTTTTCCATATGTTATCCCTCCACTTAACAGGCAACTATTTCTTTAAGGTTAATTTCATTTCCCTGCACAAGATAAGTCCGCTCACTGCCACAATGGGGACAGATTCGACCATGTTGCACAGTTTCATATATATTTTCACAGCTTTCACAATAAGTCAATGCAGTTATCTTTTCGATAAGAAGCTCTGCATCTTTCATTAGTTCTTTCTTCTTAACTGCCCATTTCCAACAGTCAGCAAGCTCCTTGGGTATCACACCGGATACCTCTCCCAACTCTAAAGATACTTTAGAAACTGAAGTGACTTTATTGTCTTCAGCAACCCTTTCCACGACTTTAATTATATAAAAGGCGATTCCCAACTCATGCATTTTTCTTTCCTTTCTTTCTGCTGAACTTAATCTTCAATCCTCGTTTAATCATATATGGCAGAATCACTTTCAGCTTATCTTCACTTCTAACCATTTTGCTGCACTCTGGACGCTCACGATAAAGGTGGATGGCGTCAAAAACACATTTTGTAGTACATATACCACAGCCTATGCATTTGTTTGGATCGACCACTGATGCGCCACAACCAAGGCAACGGGCTGTTTCTTTTTTCACCTGTTCTTCCGTGAAGCCAATACGATCATCTCGGAAGGTCTTTGCTAAAGCTTCGTTATAACCGATTCGCTGTCTTGGCGAATTGTCAAAATTGGCAGTATCTATCACAATATTATTCTTATCCAGCTCAATAAACTGACGACGATTGCGGCCAATTGTCAAGCTGGTATTGGGCTGTACAAAGCGGTGCAAGGATATGGCACCTTCCTTGCCGGCAGCAATGGCATCTATGGCGAATTTTGGTCCTGTATAGGCATCTCCTCCGACAAAGATGTCCGGCTCAGCAGTCTGATAAGTCACAGGATCGGCCTTGATGGTTCCGTTGGGATTAAACTCAACCTTCGTACCATCTAGCAATTTACCCCAATCTGCTTTCTGACCGATACAGTAGAAAACCATATCGCATTCCACAGTTTCGGTGATGTTTTCATCGAAAGAAGGAGCAAATCTTCCATCTTTATCTTTCACAGACAAGCACTTTTTAAATGTAATACCTGTTGTTTTGCCGTTATTGGATAGAATTTCAACAGGCCCCCATCCAGCCCGAATGATGATGCCTTCTTTCTCACATTCAGTACGGTCTTCCTCACCGCATGGCATCTCATCATAAGCCTCAAGGCAATACATGCTGACGCTTTCAGCGTTGCATCGGAGGGCAGTCCGAGCTACATCACAGGCAACATTGCCACCTCCTATGACAACAACTTTGCCACTAAGTTTAGTATTACCTTCTAAATTGACCTTTCGCATGAAATCTATACCCGATACAACTCCTTCACTATTTGAACCAGGAATGTTTAGTTTGCCACCGCTCTGAAGCCCAACAGCTATGTAGAAACCTTTATAACCTTGACGACGCAACTCGTCAATGGTGATATCCTTGCCAACTTCAACGCCGCATTTAAACTCAACGCCCATTTCACGAAGAATATCAATTTCTGCTTCAACCACGTCTTTCTCCAATCGGAATGACGGTATTCCGTTCATAAGCATGCCGCCTGGTCTGGATTCCTTCTCAAACACCGTAGGTTTATAGCCCTTTTCTGCAAGGAAGAATGCACAGGTCATACCTGCAGGACCTCCTCCAATAATGGCGATTTTTTCTTCAAAACTGCCTCCAACCTTAGGTATGATAGGCTCAGGTATATATCGAGTCTTGGCATCCAAATCTTGCTGAGCAATAAATCGTTTTACTTCATCGATGGCAACAGCCTGATCTACCGTACCGCGGGTACATGCATCCTCACATCGTCTGTTGCAGATTCGACCACAAACTGCTGGGAAAGGATTTTCTCTCTTTATCAGTTGCAATGCATCACGGTATCTACCCTGTGCCGCCAGTTTCAGATAGCCTTGAACTGCAATATGGGCTGGGCAAGCAGTCTTGCAGGGAGATGTACCTGTATCATAACAATTGATGCGGTTTTTATCTCTATAATCGATACTCCATTTTTCCGGTCCCCATGGCGTATCATCTGGAAGCTCAACTCGTGGGTATTCAATAGGACCATCCTTTGTGCAGAGTTTCTGTCCGAGTTTTACGGCACCGGCAGGACAATGCTCCACACAACGACCACAAGCTACACACTTCTCACTCTCAACTCTTGCAACATAAGCACTGCGGCTCAAATTGGGAGTATTAAAAAGCTGGGAAGTACGCAAAGCGTTGCATACATTAACATTGCAATTGCATATGGCAAAAATCTTGTTTTCTCCGTCTATGTTGGTAATCTGATGGACAAAACCGTTATCCTCCGCCTGTTTGAGGATATCTAACACTTCATCATAAGTTATGTACTGACCACGGTCTGTCTCCACTATGTAGTCCGCCATATCCCCAACAGCAATACACCAGCTTTCTACATCGTCACCACAGCCTTCACCCAGCTTGGCTCGGCTTGCACGACAGGAACACATGCTTTTAGCGTACTTGCCCTCATACTTCTTCAACCAGTAGGAAATATGTTCCACGCTTACGGATTGGTTTTCCGTCTCAATGGCTTTTTCCACCGGTATGACATGCATTCCGATGCCAGCACCTCCTGGAGGTACCATTGGCGTAACCTTCTCCAAGGGAAGGAATGTCATGCGTTCAAAAAAAGCAGTAACCTCAGGATGCTCTTCAATTTGTGATTTGCGCATATTAAAAAATTCTGCACTGCCAGGAACAAATCGTGGAAGCACATACTGCTTTTCATGCCTAGGATTTTCCCAATTGTACTCTATAAGGCCAATGTACGCCATTTCTTGCAGTATCTTCTCCAAATATTCTTCATCCTTGCCTGTCAGCTTTACAAGTTCCTTCAGTGTTTTAGGCTTACGTACTCCCATTTTTAAAGCAACATCTGCCATCTCATCGGTAACCAAACCGGCAAGACCCCAGTACTCCGGGTCATCTCCTGTGACGCCTTTCAACTTTGCAGGAAGGCGATCAGTGATCATTTTTCCCAGCTTAATTATCTTTTCTCGAGGCGCATCAGTACGTGGAATCTCAAAGGACAGTTTGCTCTCATCCAATGGCATGTTAGACTTGGTCTGCTTACTCACAATTACCCACCCTTTCTTTAAGTTATCTATATTACAGACGCATTGTTGCGTCAGGAAATCAATTTTATGTGATCATCTTTCAAATAGAATTTACATTGTTTGCTTTTCAAGGTTAGCCAGATAGTCATCAATACCCGTAGCCAACAAATTATATGCGCCTTCGCAATCACGGGCCTCGATGAATCCTATGAACCGTTCCAATCGCTCAATGGCAAAGGAAGTACCATACATCCTTAGATACTTGACCCAAAACGCGATGGAAACATCGTGAACAGTATTCATGAACAGCGTAAGTACACTTTTTCCACTTAAAATACATATTTCACGATGCCAGAGAAAAAAGCGTTCTGCCAACTCTTCCACTCCCATATTATCAGAACAATCCCTGATGTCTTCAGTAATAGATCTCAAGTGTGCAATATCATCTTCACTTCTGCAAAGGCATAATGCCCGTAATGCCATTCCTTCAATGGCAAGGCGAAGATCCAGAATAGCTTCCACAACATCCCGGCCTAATTCATCTCCGTTAAGGTTAACAATAGCATTAAGAGTTTCAATATTTCCTGTTTTCATATAATCAGCTACAAAAATGCCTGATTTCGGCTTGATATAAACCAATCCCATGGCAGCCAATTGTTCAAAACCGTTATGGACTACCGTTTTTCCCATTCCCATTTCAGCTGCCAATTCACGCTCTGATGGCAGTTTATCACCTGGATTCCATTTTCCAGAAAGGATTTCTCTGGTGATCCTTTTTACAAAAACTTCTTTATGTGTAGGCACAGGCTTTTTTTTAACAGATTTCATAAAACCCTTCCTCTTTAGTTTATTTAAATCTTCATCTGGTCCGACCAGTTTTGATATAATTTTAACAATTTTCATTTTAATATGTCAATACCATATAGGGTTCTTATGAAAGCATTTTTAGCAATCAAGGAAGTCTTTCTTGAAATGCTTTTAACGGAGAGGCTGTTGCACAACTGATAAATAGTTAGTTGGGCAGCAGCCTTCTTAATTTATCCAAAAACAAAAAACACGAGTCCCGAAGAACCCGTAAATTCAATATAATTAATTTATGCTACCCACAAAACTATACAATAAAAATTATGCAGAATTTAATAAGTGTTATCAATTGTTTTACCATTAAACTTTGAAATGCTTATTCCTGAGGATGATTCAGTACGACTGCTAAGCCACATATTGGAGGGATTAAATTACGATAAGTTATACAGGGCATACTCATCCATCAGAAGAAATTCCGCAGTTGAACCTAAAATCCTATTCAAAGTTCTAACCTATGCATACATGAACAACATCTATTCCAACAGAAAAATTGAAAACTCCTTCAAAATAGACATTAACTTTATGTGGCTCTTAGCTGGTCGTAAGGCTCCAGATCACTCTACAATTGCAAGATCTCACAATGTTTTGAAATAACATTATGCTTTGTAATGGAAGCTTAAACATTTTTTTTGCAGGGTATATAATAACCAAAAGTAAAGGTGTTCTTTCCATCTTCTTTAACATTTGCATACTTATGGAATGAGTAGTATTCCATTGAAATCCCAACAATTGAATAATCCGGCACATACCCATTGGCTCTCATTATCTTCTCTGTCTTAACATGGGCTCCTTTATGCAATTCAGGAGTATTTCCTTCAATCCAACCAATTCCCATTAAGCAATCGGGAATGTCACGATAAGAAAATCCATCTGGAACATTAGCATTAGGCTCGGCAAATATCCCCGCAATATAAACAAACTCTTTTGTCTGTGGATTGTAGTCACCCATCCATCCAATGGTATCTCCCAATGGGGATACTCTCTGAGGAAGATTTTGAAGAAAATCATTTGTACCATCGGTCAACATCCTTTCCCATAAATCTGGAACAGGATTCTTCCTTCCTACAATTACTTCTTTGCCTATAAACCTAACTGCTTTAAAATTTTGCACTTCAAAACTAATTTTTTCACTCACAGCCAATCCTCCTTTTTATACAAGTTCAATAAATCACTAAGAACACAAAGGCTTGTTTTATTAAGCTTCATTATTTTTTCAATCCCAACTCAACCAGTTTGATATAGTGTGGAATATCATCCTTTATCGGAGTAAAATAAAAGGGAGCATTGCAACAACCACATCTCCAATAGGTATTGCCATCAATTGTATACTCCTGCCCGAATTTGCATGTGCCATTAAGCTTATTCTTGCATCCGTTGTCTCCTCTTAGAAATATTTGCTTCACTGTATCAGGACAATGTTTGAGGTACTCTAAACACGCTGAAGCATTTCTTATACGAAGATATAGAATAAGCTTTGTCTTCCATGACAGCATCAAATAATGATATGGACCATTGTTTCTCATTACACTTTCCTTATCATAATAAGCATACCCAGGCCCTTCATTCCATATTTTAGGTTGTGCATAATATCCAATTTCTCTCAGTATAGCATCCATTTCATATATGAATTCCTGTTCTTTCTTGGTATGCATTTTATCAGCAACTATATCTATACCGACTCCGTAATTTGCAGTATTCATATCATCCTGAAACAGCTTATAGTGGCAGGAAAAAAAATCATTAAGTCTGTTGGTTATACGAGCTTTATCTGCCATGAGTTTTAAAACAGGCATGACATTTTTATTATCAGGGTAGAACATTGAAATGTTTTGATTTGACAATTTATAATTTTTCAATCCCTCAAAAAAGAATCCATAATCATTAAATCTTTCAAAAAGGACATTAGTATTTTTTACCTTATTAACTGCTTTAAAGTCATTTATATCTATAATAAATTCTCCATTATTAAAACTTCCTGAAATCAACAGGTTATATAACAGATTAAATGGGCGATATGGAGCATTTCTTGATTCTCTTGCTTGTACAGTAAAGTTATTGTAATTATCTATTTCATAAAGCGGCACTCCAAAGATTTGTGGAGCCTTGGCAATATCCCCATATATACTGATATACATGTTCCATATTTCTCTAAATGAAGTTTCAAAGTCCATCTTTGAAATATCTTCTAAAAAACTTTCATGAACCTTAAAGCTCTCAGGCAATCGAACAACCTCATCCTGCCTTACCTTTGCCCATTCCTCCACCCAAAAAATATTCTCCATTTATTTATCTGCCCCTTTATTAAAATAATTCCATACCGTTAGTTTAAGTCAATGATACTCCTATTACACAAAATAAAATCATTAGTAATTCATTACTTTTTAAAAAATTTCCTCTTATTATAATATAATACTTATATTACCACAAGAGGTATACTTAAGCAATAAAATATAATGCCAAGGGTAGTTCATGAGCACAATCATGATAAAATACTCTTATATAATTTCTACAATCTTTATAATCTTTGCTTAGCAGACAAAACCTTGTCGTATAGATTCTATATCTGGAGACATTTCTCTTGACATTAGTCATTTAACAGCCCAACTTATGCTCAATCTCTATAATAGAAACCTCATTGTCTCCTATTATTTCAACTGAAACCCTATCAATTATAGTTGCAAATGATGCATTCATATTCTTTACTTCATCATATGCCATATCTAATTCCTGCTTAGTTTGAAATTTTCCTACCGTCATGTGGGGTATGTAAGGATAATCAAACTTTTTCATAGCTATAAGCATTTCTTGTATCTGTTTTATATCATCCATGCCTTTAACTATGTTTAAGAACAAATAATTGCCAAACTTATCTTCTTGTTTTGTAAACCCCTGCAATTGAACCTCAAAGGGCTTAACATTTTTCAAAGCAGTATCTAACCATTTTTCTATTTCATTAGTACCAAAATCACTTTTAAAAGGAAAAATTAAAGTTATATGAGGTAACACTTTATCTGCCAAAGGATCATACTTTGTCCTTATTTCATTTATGATATCAATATTACTGAATTTAGGAAAAAGCATAATTGTCCTTTCTTTCATAATAATCACTCCATGTCTAAATCAACTTACAAGGATGATATACTTCACCACAGGTAGGACATTTATATTCCGTATTTTGTTTTTTATAAGAATACCTAGGAACCAATATGGCTTTGTTGCATTTGGGACAAACCACTTCCTGAGATCTAATCAGTTTTATTGCAAGTTCCCTTGTCAAATTTGTATTATTGGACATTTTACTATCACCCTATCTCAAAAAATATTTAATCATCTTAAGCCCATTCTTCACATTAGGATATCTCAGTGGAATATCAAAACGGGTTGTCTGTTTCAAAATGCTCTTCTTATGAGAAAAAGCATCAAAGCTTCCCTTTCCATGATAAGATCCTATACCACTGTTTCCTATTCCTCCAAAGGGTAAATAGGGAGATACTAAATGATATACTGTATCGTTGATACAACCTCCTCCAAAGGAAACATTTTTCAAAATCTCTTTTTCCAATGTGGGACTTTCTGTAAATAAATACAGCGCCAATGGGTTCGGATGATTTTGAATACCGTTAATAACATCATAAATATTAACATATTCAAGTATAGGAAGAATTGGCCCGAATATTTCTTCCTTCATGATGGCATTTTTCCAAGTAATTTTTGTCATAACTGTTGGCTCTATCACCAGATGTTCCCTATCACTTGCTCCACCAATTAAAATCTCCCCCTCATCCAGAAAAGCAGCCAACCTATTGAAATGCTTCTCACTTACTATGTGAGTATAATTTTGATTGTTCATCGGATTCTCTCCATAAAGTTCTCTAATAGCTTCCTTTAACTCCTTCAAAAACTCATCTCGAATATTACTATGCAAATAGACATAATCCGGCGCTACACAGGTTTGACCCGCATTTAAAAACTTTCCCCATGCAATTCGCTTAGCAGCCAGCTTAATATTCGCATCTTCATGCACAATACAAGGACTCTTGCCCCCAAGTTCTAATGTAACAGGAGTTAAATGCTTTGCAGCTGCTTCCATTACTATTTTCCCAACAGATATGCCTCCGGTAAAAAAGATAGTATCATATTCTTCCTTCAAAAGAGCCTGGCTTGCTTCAACACCGCCTTGAACTACCACAATATATTCTTCAGGATAAAGTTCATTAATTAACTTCCCCAAAGCTTCAGAAGTTCTAGGGGTTAACTCTGACGGTTTAAGTATGGCACAATTTCCTGCAGCAATTGCTCCTATAAGAGGAGCAATCACCAGTTGAAATGGATAATTCCAAGGGGCAATAATCAATGCCACTCCATAAGGCTCGGGATAAATGTAGCCTGATGAACCAAAAAGCTTAAGAGGTGTTGTCACACGTTGAGGTCTAATCCACGATTTAATATGCTTTAAAGCAAAGCGAATTTCCTCTAAGACAACACCTATTTCAGTGGAATAAGCTTCGAACTCAGACTTATTTAAATCTGCTTTAAGGGCATCAATAAACATGCCTTCATTTTTCATAATTCCAGCCCTTAGTTCCTTCAATGCATTTATGCGATAATTTACATCTTTAGTTTTTCCCGTATAAAAGAAATTTTTTTGCTTAGTGACAAGAGCATGATAATTTTCCATAGTTACTCCTCCTAGATCTGCGAATATCATATATCTGCTCATTTTTGCTCTAGCTCAACTAGTTTGATATAGCGGGAACATTTTTTATCTTACAAAAATATGTTAAATCACATCAAATTCATTAGTAGCCAGTTATTTTTCACAAAAAATTTCCTTATGATAATATCATCCTTATATTATCATAAGGAATATGGCTGAGCAATATTTTATAGCGTCAACATAAGCATAGTTAAGCACTTATTCATGATAATATCCTCTTATGTAATCTATATTAGTAAAGCTATACATTCGAATAACAGAAAAACTCCAAGCTATGCCTTCACAAATCAGTTGAAGAACATCACCTTTTCAAGAAAAACATGAAAATGCTCCATATTACTCAAGTAAATATCACTGACCCTTTTAATCTCCTCAATATCATCTATGCTGGAAGCATCATATACTCCAACGGTTCTAAAGCCTGCACTTTTTGCAGTCTGGATTGCATACAGCGCATCTTCAAAAACCCATATATCCTTTGGCAGTATTCCCATATATTCTGCTGCAGCAAGATAAATATCTGGTTTTACTTTACCGACACCTATTTCCGTAGATGTAAATATTTTTTGAAAATAGCTCATTACATTAAGCCTATCCAGCGCTGTTTCAAATACCATTCTGTCACAGGATGTTGCTGCTACTATTTTTATGCCATACTGATGCATGCCCTTTAGAAACTGCTTTACCCCTTCCTTAAGTTTGACTTGATGAGAATAGAAATCCATGATGGTATGGTTCACAGCTTCAACAATTTCATCTTCATTCATATCCAAACAGTACCTATCCTTCATATATTTAGCGCCTTCTGACATGCTCATGCTAAATAGAATCTTATCAACTCCAGATTCTGCTTGTATACCTAAACTGTTCAAAAACATTTCCCCCGCCTTTTCCCATACGATCATAGAATCCAATATAACTCCATCCAAATCAAAAATTGCACCTTTAATCATATCTTCACCTATTTTCATTGCAAATCTTTATGCGCTTTTGGAGCATAGAGTTTCCATGCCCTTACCAGATCGTCCGCTGCCTGTTTAGGATCATCAGCCTCAGCCACAGCTGACACCACGAAGAATCCATCTACTCCTGTTTTTGCAAGTTGAGGTATATCGATAAGTTTTACTCCACCACCTACTACAACGGGAATTGGGCTAAGTTTAGCAATCTTTGAAATTTCCTCAAAACTTCGGGTGATTACTTTCCCATCTAAGTCAAGACCGCAATCTGGTTTCGTACTTGTTTCATGCAAAGGTCCGATTCCAAAATAATCTATCTGAGAAACATCCACTGTTTTGATATATTCAAGCATTTCATGGGTTCTTGCTGATAATCCGACAATTGAATTTTCTCCTAAATACTCTCGGCATACTTCTACCGGAATATCCTCTTGCCCAACGTGTATTCCATCTACTTTTATCCCCTGTTTTCTGGCGGCCAAAACAACATCGAGACGGTCGTTTACCAGCAGTGTTACTTCTTCAGACTTTCCTGCTCCCGCAATTGCTTCAGAAGCTTGTTGGGTAAGTTTAATCATTTCCTTAGCAGAAGCAACTTTGGAACGAATTTGAATACATGTAAATCCAACTTCAATGGCATCTTTAATGATTGTCATAACAGGTCTTCCTTTAGTATTCTCGGGACCCACAACCAGGTATGCCGATATATCCAATTTTTCTCTGATGCTCATTATTTTTCCCTCCTCGAGTAGTTTATGCTCGGTTTAAGCTTCTTCTATTTCAAATGGATTGTTAGCGATATCCTCTGCACTTGCTTTATATAGCTCGTTCAAGAAGTGAACCTGGAAACTTCCGGGACCCTCAACCTTTTTTTCAGCTCGGCTTCCTGCCAAATTAAACACCGCAGTACCAGTTAGGGCTGCAATAAAAGGGGATGCAGCAGTCGCATAGACCGCTATGACTCCACCTAATGCACAGCCTGCCCCGGTTATTTTCTCCATAAAGTGAGAACCTCCATGAGATAAGACTACAACAGAACCATCAGTAATTAAATCCGTTTCGCCTGACACAGCAACAGCTCCACCTGTCCATCTAGCCAGTGCAATAGCCGCATTCCTTGCAGCGCTTACTGAATCCATAGAATCAACACCACGTACATTGGATAGTTTCGTACCACCATCTAATCCCCACAAACCAGCCAATGCTAAAATTTCCGAAGCGTTTCCTCTGATTACAGTGGGTTTATATTCTTTAAACTGTCTTAACAATTGAGTTCTAAGAGAACCAATACCCACTGCCACTGGGTCCAGTACCCATGGTTTCTTCATTTCTTGCAATATTTTTGCGGTATGGGGTAAAGTGTCCTCATAAACAGGTAATAGTGTACCCACATTTATATAGGTTGCTCCACCGTTTTTAGCCAGAAATTCACCTTCATCAGGCAGATAAACCATAGCGGCAGAACCTCCAACAGCAAGCTGTGCATTAGCCACAAAGTTTATAGTTACTGTGTTTGTTATGGATCCTGCCATCGGGTTTTCTTTTCTCACTGTTTCAACTGCCTGAATCATACTGTTTTGAATGTCCATTTTGCTAATCATCTAACGTTCATCCTTTCATTGATATTTCAGGACCTTCCTAAAGGTTAGGTTTTGCCTTTGACACAATAAAAGCTCTTTCTCAACCTGTCCGTTTTTTGACAAAAAAAGCACTCTCCCCTGATAAGGAAAGCGCTTGTTTATTATTCCAGATAAAATTATTATTCTGATAATAAAATTACTCTTGATAATAAAAATTGCTTCCCTACACCAGTGTTAACTGACAGGTTCAAAGGGTTAGGTTTTACCTTCTCAACTCTCGCGAGTTCCCCCACAATTTTACTTATAAGTTACCATTTATAACCTTTTGTGTCAAGTGCTATCTGAGCATTTATTTTTTCATCTTCTTCTCATTAAATAGCTGACTGAGTAATTATGCTAAAGCATATTATTTCCTACAAGTTAATAAATCTTTTATAAGCTTGTTTCCTTTTTTAGCCTATACGATGCCCATAAAAAACTCATAAGGCACATGACTGCAAGAAAAAGAATTACAAAGATAATATGCCACTTATCAATGTTTCCTTGTATAATCAGAGCTCGTAAGACATTGATAATATGGGAGAAGGGATTTAGATTCACTACCATTGATAAAACTCCGTATAATGTATTTGCCGGAAACAATGCAGTGCTCAGAAAAAAGATTGGTAGTACAATGGCATTCATCACAGTTTCATAAATCACTTCATTTGGAAGGCATAGGCTAATTCCATAGGTCAATCCGGCCAGAAAAAAGGCTGTCATAAAAACAATCAGAACTGCAAAAAACAATCCTATAAATCCCGAAGCAATTTTTACCGAAAAGAACAGGCTGACAATACACATAATTGCAACTTCAAGAAAAGTGCATAAAACACCTTCCAATATTTGGCCCAGCACAATGGAGCTTCTTTGAACAGGAGCTATCAATAACCTATAAAAGCTTCCATCCATCTTCATAATATAATTCATAATGCCACTGCTGCTGCAAGCTCCGAAGCTTACCAGTACAATAAGCCCCGGTAGAATAAATGCCGTATAGTTTTCAATTCCTATGTCCCGCATTGCCTGTCCTGCAACGGCACTGTATAAGATCAACCAAAGCATTGGCTGTAAAATCGTAATCACAATGGTAATGGCATTATGAAATCGCCACTTTATATTGCGCTTAAGTATAGTAAAAATGCTCATTGACAGACCTCCCTTTCATTTTCCCTTGTTAACCTGATGAAAACATCTTCCAAAGTTGGCTGTATCATTTCTATGCCCAGAAAAGAAATACCGTTATCCAATAGCCAACGGTTTACCCTTTCTAAATCTGCATAGCTATTTTTTGAATCAGTTATGATCTTATCATTATATAAATCTGCTTCTTTTAGGGAAATGACATTTTTTAATCTCCCAAAGCAACTTTTTGCTTCTTCTTTTGACCCAAAACTGATTTTAAGCTTATTCTGTTGTAAATATTCCCTGAGATCATGAGGTATGCCTTGAATGACCTCTTTTCCGTTTTTTATTATGCATATGGTATCGCTTAACCGGTCAGCTTCCTCTAGATAGTGGGTCGTCAAAAAAACTGTTGTTCCAAAATCCTCTCTTATTTTTCTAATCATATCCCACATGGCCATTCGTGATTGAACATCCATGCCAATAGTAGGTTCATCTAAAAACAGTACTTTCGGATTTGACATCATGTATAGCGCAATATCAAGGCGCCTTTTTATTCCACCGGAATAAGATGAAACAGGGTATTTTAAATATTGCTCCAATCCGAAGCAGAAAATCAATGCTTCCATGCGTTTTTTCGCTTCCTCTTTTGGCACTTTGTAGAGGTTGCTTTGAAACATCATGTTCTCTGTAAGGGATAAGCGTGTATCAATGGACGTCCGCTGTGCTACCCAGGAAATCAGAGTACGGATTTCAGTCGCTTCATGGCAGGCATCTTTTCCAAAAATGATTACACTGCCGGATGTTGGGCGAAGATATGTAGTCAACACATTGATAAGAGTTGATTTTCCCGCGCCGTTCTGGCCTAAGAGAGAGAATATTTCTCCCTTGTTTACAGTTAAACTTAGACCATCTAACGCCTGCACACCATTTCTATACCTTTTTACGAGTTTTTCAACATGAATGGCCACCGTTTCATATTTCATTATGTTAAGCCTCCTTTTCTCTTTTCATAGCAATCCATACTTGAGAGTGTCCTTTTTTTGCTCTTTCCTTATTTATGGGATAGACTTCAATATCCGGCAGCTCAGCATAAGTATACCCGGAAAAAGGGAGCCATTCTGTAAGAAAGCGCTTGAAAATACTTTGTACAGACTCTTTGAAAGACCCATCAGACTCAAAGATTACCCATGTGGATGCCGGAATTTCAAATTCAAACATTTCTTCAGGAACAGATTTATCTGTTGCAGCTGCAATATAATAATAGATTTCACCTGGACCTTGGTATGCTGTAATTCCCAATATGCCTTCCGGAGATTGATTTGACATGTTGCATATTTCTGTAAATTTGCTGCTTTGTACTGTGCTGTTCCAAAAATGCGGAACAAGCTTTTGATTCTCTTCCATATTCTCCGTTAGGGGGATACGTATGCCAACAAATCGCATTGCCTTCCTTTCTTCAATTCGATATGACATAGCATTACCTCCTGTAACTGTGACTAAAAATTTAATAGGGGGATAAGCATTTAACACAACTCCTTGCAATTTTGCAGAAGCAGGAGGAACTCCATGAATACTCTGAAACGCTCTGTTAAATGATGTAGGAGAGGTATAGCCATATTTTAATGCAACATCCAAAACCTTTGTATTGGTGGATTGCAATTCAAAGGCAGCTTGTGTCATTCTACGGCGACGAATATATTCAGACAATGAAATGCCGGCCACATAAGAAAACATCCTTTGAAAATAATAGGTTGAGCAACATGCAATCTCAGCAGCTTTTTCATAGGAAATCTCACCATCTAAGTTGCTTTCAATATAATCTATGGCTTTACTTAAATTCCTCAACCACTCCATTTATCCACCTCCTTGTATAAATCATAGGATAAATAATTAATTTATTCCTCGCTTTTGTTGTTCTCTTTTGTAAACTTCACTTTACTCCAATATAATTTTTATATCAACAAGGTATAATAGCTATATACGGATGCCATAGTGAAAATCACTATGAATCAAATAAGAAAGACTTCCTTTGGAAGCATTTAAAACAACCAGTGAAGCCTTTCTTGAAAACCATTACAAAAGTTCATATTAAGTTGAAATTGTACTTACTATTTTCCCCTCAAAAATACTAATAAAATTTCTTTAAAATATGCTTGACTTTAATTAGCTGGTCTATGGGTTACAAAAAGGACTTAATCCTCGCGATTAAATCCCTTTTACATCTATAACTTTATATGCATTACTCATATTATGTTGTTTTATTGTTTTTTCGCCTTTTTTGCCGTCCTGCCTATTACTACACCATTTTCATCTTTAAAAAATTGAATGACGGCTTGCTCCATGTCATCCTCATCTACCCCTACTGTTTTCCATGTGCCCGTCTCTCCATCTTTGAACAGAAAATCCAATGATACTTCCATCTTGATGCCATTGTACTCATAACAAGCCAATCCATTATTGTTATATGTTACTTCCTTTATGGATTCCGGTATTACAGTGACGTCAGCAAAATCGTTATCCGTGTTCATAAGGGCTTCACTACTTGTTCTGGACTTAGGCACAGGATTTAATACTTCCTTTAGATATTGCTCAGCTTTCTCATGGTCTGCTTTTTTCGCATCAAGGGGCAATTCAAAAAGCGCACTGGCTTCTTTATTATTTGGATTCAGTGTGATTTCACCGGTTTCTTCATTGTAGCTTACAGTTTCATTGTTGATGAAACCTCCAGCGCCTACATAGAGATAAACCCCTCTGTCGGCAAACATCTCAATGCTGTCACATTCAGTTATTGTGTAAATAACTCCGTCAACGACACTCTGGTAGGCTCCTCCATTCATGGTGAATATATTCACCAACCATGGTTTTTGCCCTTTTATAAGAGGAGAGACAAGAAATGATGGTTCATTGTAGTTTTCATCACTCATTTTAGGTATTGGGCTTCCATCTTTTCTTTCAATTGAAACCACAACATAGGTTCTGTCAGGTTGGATATCACGTGCAGAATTTTTAAAATCGCTTAAGTTTTTGCCTGAAGTGATCCCCAACAATGTAAAGGTATAATCTCCAGATGTTATAGATTTATTTATATGAACTGCATTCTCACTATCGAAAGCTTTTGCAAGTGTCTTGTCTCCGAGATTTTCGGCAACCTGTTTAGGAGTAAGAAGCTTCCAAGCAGCGAAAGCTGAGCCTGACATTATGAATATAACGGCAGCAACAAGGGCAACTGTTATTCTTTTACGTACTGGTTTCATAGTTTTACTCTCCTTTATTCTATACTTAATCTCCTGATTTAAAGCTTCACTAGGTTCATCTGTGGAAGAAAGAGCCTGCTTTAACAATTGATCTATTTCTTCATATTTATTCATATGGATTACCCTCCAAGACATTTCTTAAATTTTTTCGGGCCTTATGGAGTCTGCTTTTTACAGTGCCCTTGGGAATTCTAAGGGCCAATGCTATATCTTCAATTGACATTTCAGCTGTATAGTACATGTAAAGTGGTATCCTAAGCTTGTCATCAAGTTTATCCGCTGCATTTCGTATTAGTGCACAGTGTTCTCTTAAAATGACAACTTCCTCTGGTGTTGATGTATTTGTGCTCATGATGCTGTTGACCATTTCTTCATTCAATTCTCCCTCAGGAGCTATTCTTTGCCGTCTGGCATATTTACGGCGATTGTTTTTCCACAATCCAACTGCAACGGAAATGAGAAATCCTTTCGGATTATTGCTTTTATCAATTTTATTACACATTTCCATAGCCTTTAAAAAAGTTTCCTGATACAGGTCATCAGCGTTATGCTTGTCTTTCGCAAGCCTAAGGCAGAATCCATAAACAGCTTTCCCATACAGCGTCACAAGGCTATCAATATCTATATTGTCCAATGTTTTTCTCCTCTCCGCATGGCGCAAGCTTTATAGCATTTATTATGCAATATTGCATATCCTCTCAATTACTTAGAATAGCTATTCCATTAATATATTGTCGCTTATTGGCCATCTGGTTCATTTTGGTATCAAAAATATCTATACTCATTTTAGATGCTTACCAAAACTGCTTTTTACACTCAATAGACATACATGGTTTACAAGAGTTTTGCTTTACCACAAAAAATCGACCTCCATATGTTTCTATAGACATATTTGAAGGTTAAAATTAAGTTATCTGACTTTTTCTAGATTTATATGCAATTATGATTTTTAAAGCTTCTATATGCAAATGGCAATAATGCCATACTTGCTAAAACAGCAAAAGATAGGATGAGTACATAAGGTTGTATGATCAGTCCAAGGAATTCTATAGAAAATATATTTATTATATTCTCAAGTTTAAACATCCTTGCAGGAACAAGATTGGATAAATGGTATATCCACGGTACATCTTCAGATATGTTCACAAATCCAGGTAAAACAGTAATTACCGTCATAATTACAACAACCATAAATGGAGATCTAAACTTTGCTGATAACAGCATTGTCAATGCAGATGACAATATGCTTGCAAATAAAATTAAAATTGAATACATCAACGCAATCTTTCCCATGGTATATGGAACTATTGACAATGGCAAAAAAAGCTGAATTGGAGAATTGCTGCCATCCCATCCGAAAAAAATCATCGTTGTAACAAAAGATACTATTGTAAGCACTATGCATAATAAAACAGTAAAGGATATGCCTGTAAATAATTTTGCATGTATGATTTTATTTTTGCCATATTTTGATGATAATATAAGACTATCCGCCCTATCTGTGTATTCACCTGCAAACAACGGTGCAATGCAGACTGAGCAAATAAAACAGATTATTAAAGCCGTTACATACATTTGTGAAAAAAGCCTTGTATATCCGCCTGCATAGGAATAAATAAACGGAGTTTTAACTTTTCTGCTCAAATTTAAAGAGTTCGCTTTTTCTGCAGAGTTCATTGCAGTATTATTTATAATTTTTTCAACCATGCTTTGTCGTACTGTGTAGAAATCATCAAGGCTTTCTTTGCTTATTGAGAACATTTCCCTAAAATTATCTATATTATATACTTTTCTAATCATATATTGAATTTCGCTATATGGGCGGGCATATTGCTGATACTCATCAGTATCCGTAAATCTTCCCTCAACGATTGGTATGTGGGAATATGCTTCTATTGTTTCTGAAAGCAAATCGCTATTTATTTCTCTGCCAGACAACCCTCTTGCATATTCCCTGTCTTTCTTCATACCCTCATAATTGCTTTCGTAAACCTCTCCTCTTATGTAGTAGTTTCCCATTAAAGGTCCAACACAACTAAAGGCCGTTAACAAAATACCCAGTATCAATATAATGACAGTACTGCGTTTTTTTAAAATTTTTCTGTATTCAAACTTCACTAATTCGCAAAAACTATTCATCCCTGTTTACCCCCTCATTAAAATAATATAGATATAAATCTTCTAGCACTGCCGGCACAGCCACTGCACCTTCACATGGTGACTTGTCTGCTACTAGACGCAAAAATGTTTTATCCGACTCTTCTCGTATATTGATAATAGGATAATTGGCAATCAGATAATCTGTCATCTTACTGTCCACTGAACATTCATACACTTTCCCTTCTATTACACTAATGATTTCATCAAGGCTACCCTGATGAATGATCTGTCCGTCTTTCATTATCAAAATAGTTGATGCAATATATTCGACATCTGAAACAATATGGGTAGACAGCAACACAATTCTGTCCTTACCTAATCTGGAAATTAAATTTCTGAAGCGTATGCGCTCTTTTGGATCGAGACCTGCCGTTGGTTCATCCAAAATCAATATTTTGGGGTTGTTTAGCATTGCCTGCGCTATGCCTAATCGCTGTTTCATCCCTCCTGAAAATGTCTTGATTTTTTTTTTTGCCACATCTAAAAGTCCCACCAACTCCAGCCACTCACTTGCCTTATCCTTTGCTCTATGCTTAGTGAGCCCCTTTAAGCTTGCCATGTAGAGCAAAAAATCATAGGCTGAGAATTCAGGATAATATCCAAAGTCCTGTGGCAAATAGCCTAATGAATCTCTATATTCTTCTTCATTTACATCTATACCGTTAAACTTTACCTCACCACTGGTGGGTTTTAAGACTCCGCATATCATTCTCATCAAGGATGTCTTTCCTGAACCATTTGGCCCCAATAGCCCATAAACACCTTCTTTAAGTGTTAATGAGATACGATCCACTGCAATCTTATTCTCATATTGCTTTGTTAAGCGGTCAATGATAAGTTCCATTGCAACTCCTCCATTTTCCTGATTAGTTTAACAATCTCTCTAGCGCTTAATAAAAGTAAAATAATAAATGACATAGGCCAGAAAAGCCAATACATTTCTGTATATATTTCATTTATCTGTATTGTAAGCAGAGTATTTAAAACACTGACAAAAGCTGTAACACCACAACAAACATACATTATCATCCTGGTCTTTAAACGATTGATAACATATAGGGAACCATAGCAGTTGAGCAAATATGGTGTTGTTATATAAAGTCCCAATCTAATAAAGCTATAATCTGTTTTGCCCACGAATAAAATCAAAATCCCAATCAAAAGCATGAAGTTTGTAGCTCCAAGTACCCCTAATCGAACAAGGCATATCTGTAAGAAGTTATACTTACAACTCATTTCAAGCTCCTTCATATTATATGTGGTACTTTTGACTATTTCGCTTATGCTTGATAGAGATATAAAAGGCAAAATAGATGATACAACCCAGATAAAAGAATTTGAAACTTTATAAAAATATAACCCGTCAAGAATGCCTATAAATAACAACATAGACAAAATCCAAGTACGTTTTCTTATATACCCCAACTGAGATATAATAAAATCCATTCTACTTGTTTTTGGATAATTTAATTGGCTTAAAAACTGATTCTTTCTTGTAGGTGGCGGAACATCAAAAACTGATTTCAATTCTTTTTTTAGATTGTTTCTCACAAAAAATCCTCCTCTCTCAGGATATTTTTTAATATATCAAGTGCTTTATTTAATTTTCGATAAACTGAAAATCGAGATATCTCCATAATATTAGCTATTTCATTAATACCAAGCTCATTTGCAAAACGAAGCAATAGTATTTCCTGTAAATCCGCCGGTAATGCGGATACTGCCTGTTTTATGGCAAAGTTGGTTTCAAATGTAGAAACATCATCGGCACCAAACAATTCATCTTTAAGATCTTCCTCTCTATTGCTTTTTCTATAAAAATCAATACATAAATTTTTAGCTATGGTATAGAGATATGCAAGGGGCTTTCCTCTGTTTATGTAGGATGTATGATTGAAGTATTTCAGGAAAGTTTCTTGCGTCAGATCTTCAGCTATATCCTTATTTTTTACTTTAGAATAACAGTATCTGTATATTTTGTCGTATTGATCTTCCAAGCTTATAGACATAAGAAACCCCCTTCCACCATGTATAACGTATCACAATGATTAGATGTGCGGACTATTTTTTATAATTATCAGTATTTTTGATAAAAATAAAAATATAGTTAACACAGTTCAATTTGAAAATATCAGAAAAGCTTATCATGGAAGGCTCAACATAAGAGAAAAACACAGAAAAGATGTTCATCGTGATAATATTTACAAGCTCTCTTGCTTTTAGATATTAAACTTAAAGATACAATAAATATAAGCCTCAGTAACTTTAATTTCCTAGGAAATAAGTTGGTGCGGCTGTAATGTAGGTTTATAGGCTCCTGCCACTGTACGTAATCTATGAGCTACTGCAACCACCGTCTTACCTTCTATAAGCTTTGAAATGGCACGCTGGACCAATACTTCGTTTTCCGGATTAAGGGGCTATCACGGCAACATATACCCCTTTGAAACGACAATTCATTTGTAGCATATTTTATATTATCTTCGTAGCTTAGCTTGCAAAAACCAAACTGATTGGGAGATCTTCCATATGTCACCAGTTCTCCAATAGTGGGTCCGCTATGCAAACCATAACCGCAGAAAGATGGCTCTTAAAGAGACTTGTAATCAACAAAAAACATAAGTAAGTATTTTTGACTCCCTGTGGACTTGAGCATGCGAAGCTTACTTCAAACAAACACCAGATAATCAGGAAATTTCTAATCGAAGTATTGAAGGTTGATGAGGAAATCGCAGATAAAGATGCCTGTTCCAGAACATATAATTAGCTGGGATTCGATCCATGCAATGCAAGAGTTTATGAAAAAGAAAATTAAAAAATAGGATCATCTACTTTTAATAGAGAATATCTATCATAATTGAGTGTGCTTTCCTTTTTTGTCATATTTGAAATAGACTAATAACAAGAGTTTATTGCATATAAAATTCAAAAATAATTACTTGTATTAATAAAAAATTTATATTAAAATTGATGTACAAATCTAATATCAATAAAGGAGGACTTATAATGACAAAAGCTGCAATTTTCCCTACAAAATACGTACAAGGTAACGGAGAATTAAAGAGGATTAAATCTTATGTTGAACATCTTGGAAACTCCTTTTTTGTTCTCATTAGCGAATCAGGATATAAGAGATTTGGAAGCATATTAAAAGAGAGCTTTGGAGACTCTGTTAAAGTTGATTTTGCTATATTTAATGGTGAATGTTCAAAAACTGAAATTAACAGACTTCGGGAAGAGTTTAAAGCTAAAGGTTCTGATGTTATTATAGCTGTAGGTGGAGGAAAAATTCACGATACTTGCAAAGCTATCGGATATTACGAAAAAGCACCAGTAGTTATAGTACCAACTATAGCAAGCACTGATGCTCCTTGCAGTGCCGTATCAGTAATATACACTGATGATGGTGTTGTTGAAGAGTACTTATTTGTTCCAAAAAATCCAGACTTGGTACTGGTAGATACAGAAATAGTTGCCAATGCCCCTGCAAGATTGCTTGTAGCAGGTATGGGAGATGCTCTAGCAACTTATTTCGAAGCAAGAGCATCCGTAAGATCTCATTCTAAAACCATGGCTGGAGGATACACAACAGATACTGCCTTTGCATTAGCAAAATTATGCTATGACACTTTAATAAATGAAGGATATAAAGCAAAATTAGCTGTAGAAAACAAAGTAGTAACACAAGCAGTGGAAAAAATAATAGAAGCAAATACACTACTAAGTGGTATCGGATTTGAAAGCGGCGGTCTTGGCGCTGCCCACTCTGTCCACAATGGTTTTACAGCTCTTGAAGAAACTCATAGCCTATATCATGGAGAAAAAGTTGCCTTTGGTGTTCTAGTTCAATTAGTACTTGAAAATGCTCCTATGGAAGAAATTGAAGAAGTTCTGTACTTCTGCAATGAGGTTGGATTGCCAACTACATTAAGAGAATTGAATGTAACAGACAAATCAAAAGAAAAATTAATGAAGGTAGCAGAATTAAGCTGTGCAGAAACCGAAACTATCCACTGCATGCCATTCGAAGTTACACCGGAAGATGTTTACGCTGCAATACTAACAGCTGATGCGCTAGGTGAAAACTACAAAAAATAATAATACAATATAAAAACAGGGCTTCTGTACAACTGACAAACAGTTAGTTGTGCAAAAGCCCTCTTAATTTGCTCTAAGCTGTTAAACCATATACTCTTATTTTGCTACTTCAGGGGTATCTGACAGCAGACCTACTTTATCCCACCACCAATCGCTTACTACATTCATATCCCAGCTGCTAACTCTATTGTTTAAAGCCGTTAATTTAATTCTATAAAATGTAGGCGCTGCTACAACTTGATCTCTAACATAGGCTTGCCAATCATGATATGCCTTTATCAAATATTCTTCATCTAAGGAACCATCTTCACCGAAAGCCTTTTCTGATGCGATGGCAGCTAACAGTCTATCATTTTCTTCACTTGCAAACCTTATATAGTTGAACATCGCATATCTTCCATACAAACCTGACGGATCTGGATTTGAACCTGTAATCCATCCTGCCATATACAAATCGATCTCTGGATTATCTTGCTCAACCATATCATAGAAAGCATTCATTTCTACCAATCTTCCGTTTTGCAGTACAACATCAAGCCCAATATCACGCCAGCATTGGATATAGTATTGTGCCAATGGTTCAGCAATTTCTCCGCCTGCCATTGATAAGAAGTTGATTTTAAGTTTATTTCCTTTTGGATCTTCTCTAAATCCGTCACCATCAACATCAACATATCCTGCCTCGTCTAAAATTTGCTTTGCCTTTTCTGGATTGTAATCATAGCCTTCTTGTTCTGCATTCCAGAAAGTAGTATGTGATGGGTCAATTAATGTGTTAGCAGGTATTCTAAGATTGTGATAAAATATTTCTGCCACTTCTTTATTATTCATGGCATAAGCAATGGCCTGTCTTAATCTCACATCGGCTAATTTTGCATTTGGATTCGGTATAACTTGGCCTTTTTCAGCATCCCACTTGCCTAGTTTGAATCCTATATAGTTATATGATGTTGATACATTGGATAATAGCGTAATATTGCTTAAATCTTTGTATCTGTCATAGCTATTAACATTAATATCCTCAACAACATCAAAAGCACCGGAAGCCAAGGCCTCTACTATAGTATCAGGATTTGTCCTTTTTATAATCATCTTATCAACTTTAGGCTTTTCTCCGCACCAATGAGGATTTGGAACATATTCCACTGACTCTCCCAGCACTATATTGGATATCATAAATGGACCACATGATAGTGGTTTTAATCTTATTTTTTCATGGGATTCCATCTCTTTTAACGGTATATCCTTTAAATAATGCTTTGGTTCAGGATCGTAAGGTATACCTGCTCCCCACAATATACTCGGATAAAATTCTTTAAAAGTCACTTCCAAAGTTTTGTCATCAATCTTTTTAAGTCCGGATATGGTGTCTGCTTTACCCGCATGATATTCCTCCATACCTACTACATTCATATAGTCGCTATCATATCTTACACCTGTGTAATCCTTATGTCCTATACACTCATATACGAAGATTAAATCATCAGCAGTTACAGGAACCCCGTCTGACCAAGTTAAGTTGGGATGAATCTTTAATGTAGCTTTTTTGTTATTTTTGTCGAACTTAATAGAACAATAGCCATCATTCATTTCATGGTTTGGTCCTGATTTGAAAAAGTTTGATAACATTGGCTTCAATAGTTGATAATCTACATCATTTTCATATAAAAATGTGTTAAATAAGCCTTCAAAAGGAGTAGATGTCACCAATGCAACATTAAGGGTTCCTCCAACTGTTTCTCCATCCTTTTCTATTAATGTGGGATAAGGCAATTCAATATTACCCACTTTTCCATAGGATTGCTCCCGTTTTTCCTCTTGTTCAGTTTCTTTTGGCGCGTTTACTTCTTCAGCATTCTTACCACAAGCTGATAACACCAGTGATAACACCAACACTAAAGCAATAAGTCTCCAACTTTTTCTCAATTCACATTCCCCCTTTTTTATTAAACTAATCTTTGTTTTGTGTCAGACGCCCTTTTAACGGCGCCCCACATAATTTATACACAACATCATCACCAATATCAGCAATGATGTAGGTAACCATAATGTTCTCCGCATTGTTTTTGCATTCCAGCACTGAAAACCAATATAGATATAAAACAAAATTTTCACTATAATACAGTAAGTCTAATGTCCATGACTGCTTGGCAGAATCAGCGTAAAACTGATATCGAAGAAATTTGCATAGCAAAAAATAAGTAATTTTATTCTGACTATACGGATACGGAACTATAAATATGGTGGGTATGTTTTGATGTACGAAATAAATTTCAATAAAGTTTGCAACAGCAAATACGGAACGTATCTTTTGATTTTTTATTTTGCATGATTTGATAGGCTTCTATTGGTGCCTGATGGAATGTATAGAATAATGATTATTAGTATTGTTATAAAAAGAATGATATTGAGATTTGTTTCTAAATAATCATGAAGTATATATATTGTTTATTGCTATCATAATAATGACTATGAATTATTAGTATATATGCAATTATAAACGTCATTGCTATTTGTAGATTTTAAAATGTGATCTTTATTTCATATATTTTGATCACATTTTACACCATCCATTTCTTCCATGCTACTTACAATAAACTATTCTGGTTTTAATCAAAGCATTGTGCATAAAGTCATCTAATATAATAATATCGTCATCTATTAAATATAACAAAGTAGCATAAGAAATCAATATATACATGACAAGATGCAGACTTTTAAGGACAAGATGCACAATTCACAAAATAACATATAACAAAAGCTCTATAATTTCAGTACATATATATATCACAATCCTACCACACTACAAGCCGGCCGAAGTTTTCATCATGTGATATTTTATCGTTCCTGATTTCTTAGTTTAGCTATACTTCAACTGCTTTTCTTTTATTCATTGAACTTCATTTTTTATAAGATATGACTATTATACTTTAAGAACCATCTTTGTAATATTCCTTTGAACATAACCCATATTTTTTGCATATTTCTAACTGAGAGCAACCGCCTGAAAATTCACTTTTTCGTCCAAAAAAATATACTCCTCCTTATAATAGAGGCAGTTTTAATTATTCAAACTGTCTACCATAAGGTGAGCATATCAATTAAGTAATAAAGAAGCTTTTTTTGATTTACTCATATCATCGATCAGCTTCTTATCATCTTCTGCTTCTCTCTTTTTCTTTAATCTTTCAAACTCCTTCAGTCTTTTGTAATTAGAGCTGAACCAAAATAAGCCCAAAAACCAATCCATGAATTCCATTCTCTAACCTCTGATATAGGTTTAACCAGCAATACCCTCCGCCTTTTTGAAATGCCTTTCTTGGCATATCCAATGAGTTATCATAGGAGTACTTCATATGTCTGGATACCAGTTTTTCAGCAAAATCTAACATTTCCCACCCATTAAGCCCTGATTTCTGACATTGAATAACAGCATCCTCAATTGTCATATTTTCATCACTAAATGTAATACTTAAGTAACCATTTCCATTTGTAAAAAAATCTGTAAAGCATAAAAACATGATTAAGACTTACATATCCAACCTAAGCCACAATGCAGGACGAACACCGCCTGTGCATCTTCCATCGCTGGCATTGCCTTTCAAAATATTATTTCCTTGAATACCAACATTGCCATCACCATGTATGTAAGCTGCTCTTACATTAAATCGACCCGGGGATCGAAGCCACCACCACCATACCCCTACCGTAGACTCAAGTCTGGCTATACGCTTACTGTTATTTACATCTTTTTTATGAAACCAATATCGTTGACTTTTATTTGGATTATACAGATTAGAGCTGCTATCACCGAAATATTTACACACTACTTCCTCAATGCTTAATAAAAATACCTTATCAAGTGTATCTTCTCCACCTTTCGTTCCATACCACTGATTGTCAAGATTCTTATTCATTACTGGGATTATTCTTGATTTTTCGGCTTCGCTAAATCGATTATAAAAATCACCATTTAGATATTTACGCAATGCGCAGTCAGCCCATGTTATATCTTTATAGGCATCATGATAAGATCTTTGATCTATAATGTGTTCTGTTATAATCAAAGCAGCATTGCCTTTTATGTCAAGAACACGCCAATTATAGCCAGCAAAGGATATCAATGAGTTGATTTTAATATCATCCATTCTTACACTTCCTTTTCTTTTATATTAGACATAGGCAGTCACTGTGCTTAATCTATCCATAGGTTGATTGCCTATTTTGTCATATCTTGTAATTGTTTTTAATATAATCATACATTACATTCCATGATACTTCCAGTATTTTGCATACATATCATAATAATATTTGACAATGTTTTAGATATATTGTTCTTTCATATGAATCTTTTAGAAATAAAATAAAAAATAGAACTTCCAACTTGAAGCTCTATTTTTTATAAAAACCATATTTAATCTAAATGTTTTATAAGTTCTATTTCATCCCTGATTGGTATGCCATCATTGCCGATTAATGGTATCTGTGGCTTTATCTTTCTTGCTTTTTCAACCGCATTGTTGAAAATTTTGGACAGAACGAAGCCTCGTTTTTGATAAAACTTTAATGCTAGCAAATTATCGTTTGTTGTTATTAGTTTAACGCGTCTGCACCTTTTCTTAATTGCAAGATTTTCTACTTCTTTAATCAATGTTGTACCAATTCCTTTTCCTTCTTCTATACTATCTAAGGAAATTATTTCACATTCATCATCTTTGATTATGTATGTAATCAAACCGATGATTTCATCCTCTTCATTTAAAACAGCAAAGCCATCCAACTCACTGCAATCATAAACTCCGCTGGAAACAACCATTTGTGTACTTCCCCAATGCAACTCAAAAAACTCAACTATTTTATTTTTCGGCAAATTATCAATTGCATAGATTTTCATTTTGACCTCCTTAATAAAACAAGCGTGTTTTTATCTATTTTTTTATATCTCATTTTTTTGCATGATCATAATTTTGCTAGACTATATATTGGTATTAATACTATCCTAAGGGTAAAAATCAACAATCTCTCAACTTTTTTATTTCAATCTTTTTACATATACGTCATATTCATTCTTTGCCTTGCATCCGGGAACTTTGACATAACCATGTTTTAAATAAAAGCGCTCTGCCGTATCTGTGGTTAATATAGTGCTGTATATGCCTTGGTCATAAAAATACTTTTCGGCAAGCTCCAGCAATTCAGAACCATGTCTTTTATTTCTGTATTTTTGTGCCACCCAAAATTCACGAATAAAGCCATAGGTTTCCTCAAAAAAACAACTTGTAAACACTATTGGCTTGAATTGAATAAATCCAATGATCTCTTCATTTTCATCCCGTCTGACAAAGGCCAAATTTCCTCCCTCGTCATTCATCTCCTTGAAAATCTGGTCCCAATCATCTACGGTAAAATCCAACTCTGAAAAATACAGTTTAAATGCATTTTGAAACATAGGATCTAAAAAATCAGATATTAGCACATCGGAATAACAGCCTATGTCATTCCCAATCTTTTCAAAATGATATATAAGGTTTAGACAATTTGGTAAATCATCATCAATATATCCTGTATCTTTAAAGCCTATTTTTTTTAATACATGAAGGGCAGGTGCATTAGATTTGCTAACACATGCTTCCACACAATTGAATTTACCTTCATTTTGAAGCCGTGAAATAATCAATCTCAAAGCTTCTGTACCAAAGCCTTTGTTTTGAAAACGCCTGTCGATCATAAACTGCTGCAAATCGTAACAAGCAGGCTCTTCATTCAAATCTTTTACCAATGCAATACCTATAATCTGATTATCATTAGAAATACCAATGACATTGGCATTTGAAAAACGGTAAACATAGCCTCTAGCCATAATACCGGTTGGAGTGTCAAGAAATACTTGCTGGTCACTGTCAACGGACAATTTTCTGGCATCTAACCAGTTTTTCTCATTAATATCAATTAGTTTAAGCAAAATTAATACCTCCAATATTATTTATTGGAGGGTCAACTTTCGCGGGCCCTCCTTACGCGATTCATTTTCATATTGGATCACCCCTTTCTATTTTTTGCATAATTACACTTTTAGTAGAAATTGATGCGTTTCATTTTTTAATTTTCAACAACTCTTTTATTGTGTAATCATCTATAAAATATTATATATGTAAATTATCAACAAGTATACCCTATATTACCACAAATTAATCTATATATACATACGCCCCTTAATATAGTCAGATTTGCACATATATGATATTCTATCAATAAATAGTGTCACTAACTATTTAAACACTTTTCTCCAGTTCATGGGGCTGTTCATCAATAGTCTTTTCATCTGAATCACCTTCTAGGCCTTCACAGTTTTGCCATTGGGAACATGAATTTTTTTATACCTCCATCATCACTAATACATGGTCATATATGAGAAATGTAAATTATTGTGTATACTCATTCTTAGACATAATATTTATTTAAATCTATAATAATAATGTTAGATTTTGAAGGAGGTTGCCATGAAACGCAAGACAGATCTTTTATTTGGGATATTATTTGCTGTTGCAACCATAGCATTAATTGCACTGTTTCTCACTAATGAAGAATTTTTTTATTGGGCATTTTCGAGACATCATAATATACTAAGCTGGTATGTTAGACCTTTATTTATTATACCAATGGTTATGTTTGCATTTAAGAGAAGTTATTCTGGCATATTTGCTACGATATTTGCCCTATTTACAAGCATGTTCTGGTTTCCTGTTCCAGCTACAAGCAATCCTCATGTTATAGAATTCTTAACTTTTGAAATGGATTACCTTAAAGGTGCTTGGACTACTCCTAAGATAATAATGAGTCTTGCAGTTCCCTTATTTTTCTTCATGCTTCTTGCATCAGCATGGAAAAGAAACTGGAAATGGCTTCTAGGTGTTATCATAGGAGCGGCTGTTTTAAAAATTATATGGAGTATTGCATTTAGCGGTAAAGCAGGCATGTCCATTTTGAAACCTGCACTACTTGGCTTGATAATCTGTATATGCGGAATAGGTTATGTTTTAAAAAAACATAACCTATAGATAACAATTAAAAGTTAACTGCTGCATTCTGCTCTGCCATACTTATCATACCATCCATTTCACCTTGAAATAATTTAAAATCATTCTAGATAACTTTTAATTGTTATATTAGTTCTCTTATCACAAACCACAAGTTTGAAAATACAGCATCAGAAGAAAATGTTGGTTTATACTCGAACTTAAGCAGTTCCCCAATCATGTTTTTAAATGCCATTATTCCTTTATCTGTTATTTAGTAAATGGTTTTTTCCGGCCTGCTGCCTGGCTTTTCATTGGTTGCATTCAGTAAACCATCTGCTGCCATCTTATTAAGATGGTAATAAATGGTAGGAAGTTTAATTTGCGTAAAGTCAGCAAGCTGTTTTGTTATTATTTTTTAATCTGATAACCATGTTTTGGACCAAATCTTTGAAGTAATCCAAGAATATAAAATGGTATCATCTAAACTAACCTTGCTATATAACAAATTAGTCAGTACTGAGTATAATTATACTCAGTACTGACTCAATAGGGCCTCTATTTTACTTTAATATTATTTCTTCTTTCTTTAGCACACATTTATAACATGTTTAAACTTGCCACTTTGAAGATGTTGCCTAGGTTCTTCATTAGAATGAGGAATCTCTAAAATAATTAATGCCATGTGAAGCAAGAGTATGTGTTATCAAATCTTACAACAGACCAATGCCATCGATCCATTCAACAAGTTCCTCCTTAGACGGCTTGCCGTTTAAAATCCTGTCTTCCTTAATTTCTACGTCTGTTGAAACACTTTTTTCAGCTTCTCCACAGTTTTGCCAAAGCCGCTTCCTTCGGAAGTAACGAACAGTATTATAGTCTTTTCCGAAAAATCATAGCTTTCCAAAGCTGATCCCCTCATACTGTGGCCAAATAATATGTACCAAATTGAGAATATAAAATCATATCTTCTTATTATCATAATATTATTTTTTACATATTGACTTCTTTGGTTCTATTTTAACAATTTTGCAGTTAAGAAAAAGATACATCATGAGAGATTAAACATAATTGCTGTGATTATTCTCTAATTACTTTGCCTATTCCGGAACGCAAATAAATGGCTTATTATAGTCATTATTATCAATAACCATATCACAAAGCTTTTTGGGGTTGTATTTTTGCAAATATAATTTTTGTGCTGGGATATAGCGTTCTTTGTACTTGTCCAGAAATTCAACTCCGTATTTAGGTACATCTCGTATGTTTGCCCTATTTAGAACTTCGTCAAAACTTATATCCAGAAAAATTTTATAGTCAATCAGGTTGCTGATTGGAGGACGATATAACAATACTCCTTCTAAAATAATAATTGTATTTCGCGTGGTTTTTATATGTAACTTTTTTGTATATGTATCCAAATCAAAATCTAAAACATGAAAATCTTTATCGACATCATTTCCTTTTATTTCAGTAATTATAGATTCTAACTTATTCAAATCAAACGCATAATTAATATATCCCTGAGGTGAAGTATCCTTATATCGCATTTCTTTCGGATTGTGGAAATCATCCATATGCATCAATTGTGTCTGATAACCTCTGTGTTGCAAATATATGCTCAAAGCCTCGGCAAAAACCGTCTTTCCTGATGTGTCAACACCGTTTACGCCCAATACTATCGGTTTTTTTAGATTTGCAACTTCTTTTTCTATTTTTGAATAGATAAAGGTTTTATATATTTCCGTTCCGATTTTCTCAACATTATCAATCATAACTGCCATGTCTTTAATTTTATCGCTGCCATACCCATAGCTAACACCGATAAACGGCATGTCATTTTCTTGTGCTGCTGCAAAATCAGTTGCACTATCACCAATCATTATGCAATTTTCAGTAGAAAGCTGTTGAGTAACCAAAAAATCCTTCAATACCTGCCCTTTTGTTTTGCCGTCTATCCTGCTCAAAATAACATCAAAATAATGTCTTATCTCACATTTGTCCACCACAGCATCAATATATTCTTTGCTGCCCATTCCACAAACAGCAAGCAAAAAGCCTTCCGCTTTAAGTTTTGATAGCATTTCTTTAGCTCCGTCAAATAAACATCCATTCTTTTTGACTTCTTCAATCTCTCGCCACTTTATTTCTTGCTGAAACTTGAGCTTTTCCTCTTCGGGCATATCAGGTGCAACTTTCTCCAGAAATGCTTCTGTAGTTGTACACAGTAAAAGAGCCTCGTCCTCTTTTGACAGCTTAATTCCGTATTCTTCACACAATGCATACAGCGGTGGCAAAGCAGTTTCGTGAGTTCGATATAATGTACCATCCAAATCGAAGATAATCATTTGTCTTTTCAAACAATATTCCCTCCTTAACCTTGCCAATAAAAATAATCCCTAATTAGTAACTACTAATAAACACTAAATTTCAAACTATTCCGACTTAAATCCAAAAACATAAAGAAGGCTTATATTATGCCTTCCCAGTAACCATGCTATAATTTATTGCTTTCAGTGCTACACACAAGGAAATCAAGATAATGACATAAATGTAGGTTACAGCATCTAACCATCATTACTAAAATTTGATTACCTTTGGCTCTTCAGTAAATGAATAGAAGGTAGCTGTAGCATCCTCAAAATAGAGAACTTCTGTATTATCATCTTCCGCTGAATACATAGATTTAAGCTCCGGATAATTATCAAGCATATGCTTTTTAGCCTCTACTCTGTCATCCCTTATAAGCTTACCTGCAACTCTAAGCCACTTTCCATCAGCACAAGCGCAAATCTCTGCCTTTGGATTTGTCTGAAGCTGTTTAGACACGTCTTTTACCTTTCCTGTCTGGATATAAAGTTTACCTTCAAAAATATCCACTGTACCGAAAGGCCTAACTCTGGGCTGATCTCCTTCTACTGTGGCCAAATAATATGTACCACATTTCTTTAAAAACTCATATACTTCCTGCATTTTATTTTCCTCCCGTCTATGTTTAAAATATTTTTTATATTACTATTTATTCAGTTTTTCTATGATATAACCGCTTCATCATCATACATATTGCTACATATTTCATGTAAAACACTCTGTTTATATTTTAACATTTTGCAGTTTACAAGAAAATATATTATTAAAATAAAATAGTTATAAACCATGATATATTAATTATTTAAACATTACACATATCAATCTTCCATAAGATTCTTTTCAATCTGAATAATTTGCTCCCGTCTTTTATCAGGTAGCTCGCTAATATACCTCTTGAGATATAATCGTATCTTATGTTCTTTTTCTGATATATCCACAGCTTGAATATCCGAGTAAAAAGGATGTCTCCTAATCATTACTGCTATCTCAATATCTTCCAGAGTGTTAAACAAGGAAATGTATTCCTCTAATTTTCTATATTCTTCATCATCCATTTTAACACCGGATTCAAAATGGATTTTAGATTCTAAATCTGGATTAACCGAGTTTATGAACACTTTATTCAGGGTATTCAGCTTTAGTCCAATTTCAATATTAGATGCAATTTTGGGCAAGCTTCTCTCAATATATTTTTTAAGTGAAGTGTCTCTTATATCCAACTCTTCGTATATGTTCTTTATAGCCTTTTGGATGCTTAGCATAAGACCTTGTTTATCATATCCTTGTAATTTTTCATATATACATTGAATATCTTCCTGAGAAATTTTTAACTCTCTAATGCTTCCACCAGCAAGAGCACATCCTAAAGATACCGTCAATACTTGTTCAAACACATTTATCAATAAGTCCTCATACCTTCTATCATACCCATAAAGTAGCCGATGAATGTTTTTGGGTGAAAAATTCATGCAAAACTCATTCTCAAGATATAAATTCTCAAGGTATTTATGGATAAATTCTATTCCTATCAAATCATCAACAGGATTACAAAGTTGATAATCAATAGAAGCAGGAATATCATGAGCATCATATTCTAAATCGTAGGTATTAAAGAAAGTCCCAATACCTTCTTCACCAAGTGTGGAAACGTAAGAATGATTCGGTGTATCCAGCTTATTCTTTTGAACCATATGATATATAATCTTAGCTGTATTAAATCTACTATCGATTAATTTCCTGCCCCTCTCATATAGCTCATAAATCTTTACTGTTTTTAGCTCATATACAGCATAGTCCGGGTCGGGCAATGTCTTTAAGTATAATCCTATTGTATAAAGATTGGATTTCATAATTCTTTCAGCAATCTCAATTCTTATAGAACTGCTTACACCCATATTGTATCTCTCACATTTATTTGCCAGGAGACTAATACATTGCAGTTGCATATTTTCTATATCATACTCATTTAAAAGACCATTGGCATACGCCTCTTGCAGAATAGAGTTAAAATAGAATTGGCCGCTCAAATTATGGCTGTCAATGATGAGTCTCTTTTCAATATTCGCAATCTTCATCATCTTCCCCTTCATTATCACCTGAGCAATCAGGTGCATATCGCAAGTTATGAGCCATTTTATCAAGCTCTCTTTCTGACAACAATTCTATCGACCCTTGGCATTTCCCATCAAAGGAGCTTTTCATAAATTTAATGAGTTCATCATCACTTATTAAATCAAGAGTTTCATTTTTATAAAAATAAAAAATCTCAATTAACTCATGGAGTGTTTCTACATAGTTGTGCATAGAAATATAAGGAGAATCGCAAAACTCCCTGATTATTTTATCAATTATACCGCCGCCAAATTCAATACGCCCATATTTCTTAAGTGACAAGTTTCTTGTTTCAACTAGTTCAATAACATCCTGCCGAGATAAAGTTAACCCAAACCTAGAAGTAAAACCATTGCATTTTTCTATTTCATCAACAGCTTGTTTTGGAATCGAGGGTAAAAATGCACTCATAAGCTCTAATGACAATAGATTTCGCCTCCAAAAAATAAATTCAATTGTTGTTCAATTTATTACTTGACATTTTATTTAAAATATGTTATATTTATTTTGGGTATTTGTTTGTATATGTGGAGTTTTATTTTGCCATCTAATTTTAGAAAAATCAATAATATAAAATATATTAATTGGTGATTACAAAAATGCCGCTATTGAGAAGATTAATTCTCAACAAGCGGCTATTTTAGTTTATGGTATTACAATCTATTCTTCTATTTACAACATGTATTTAAACTTTGCCACTCTTGCATCATATTTTCTTTGATAACAGGTACTAAAACAGTTACAACAGAACCACCACATATAGTTTATGTCCGAATATGCCTTTTTTACATAAAAAGACACTCTGCATTATTACAGAGTGTTTATTCACGGATATTATTTTTATGAGTTTATCATGGTGCAATTATATACCTTTTCCTCTGTGTCAAACTTTCCAACTTCAATGTTGTTGGTCCAGAATGTAAATTGTTTAATCATCTTAATAAATTCTTCCGCATCAACTTCTGATTCTGTACTCAATATATCAAAGGTTCCGCTATGGTCTTTCAAGTAATATCCTGTATCTATGAATCCATTTCTAAAATAAAAATCCCTTCTTTTAAGACGCTGCTCTAAATTATCACATTCTTCCCGCACAGTCTCCATTATCAGTGAAACAGACTTTTTCTCTTGTTTAATCCATGTCAGTATCTTACTTCCATAACCCCTAGATCTTAAATCGCTTCTGACTGCAAAGTAATATATCAATGTTTTATCCTTATAATTAACAAGATATAAAATTCCGCAAAAAACATCATTGTCATAAACAGAAAGAAATTCTATATTGGGCTTCATAGCAAATAACTTCAATAATACAATAGGAAATCTTTCTATTTTGGGGAATGCATTGTTATATAAATCTCTGATCAACTTATAATCCTTGTCAATAAATTTCACTTCTTTTACCCTTAATCCTATGTAAATCTCCATATTAATCACGTCCCTCTGTCCATTGTTAATACTTTGTACAAACAACCAATAGACACACTATTATCTATTATAACATTATTTTAACATAATATGTGATGATGGCCAAAATAACAATGCCATCAATACAGGTGTCTCTTCATGAATTAGCTATATGAATGAATATCAAATATTATTGCAAAATCAAAAATTATGTAGTATATTATACTATCGTTATCAATATAAGGGGGTGCTTATGAAGCCATTAAGCAGTCCATGTTGAATCATTTATTCTTTACACACTTTTTCAAAATTTCATGGTATTGTATTGTAAACATGACGATATGATAGATATGTACCGCCGAGAGGTGATATAAATGGCTAATTTTACAAAAAAAGCAATCAAAGATACTTTTATTGAACTATTAAGCGAGCGTCCTCTTTCTCAAATTACAGTCAAGGACATTGTTGAAGCATGCGGCATCAACCGAAATTCTTTTTATTATCACTTTCACGATATTCCGTCATTGATTGAAGAAATTGTTAAAGAAGAAGCTGATCGCATCATTGAAAAATACCCTACGCTTGATTCTCTGGAAATGGGTTTTACAGCAGCAATTGACTTTGCGGAAAAAAACCGCCGTGCAATATTGCATATTTTCAAATCCGTAAACCGTGACATTTTTGAGCAACATCTCTGGAAGGTATGCGATTATGTTGTGGTATCATTCTGTAAAACCGCTTTTGCAGATCAACCAGTTTCGGAAGACGACCGTGATATCATTATTCAGTTTTATAAAGCCCAGTGCTTCGGTATGGTAATTGACTGGCTTAGAAGTGGAATGAAGGAAGATGTTCATCATAAAATTCACCGCATCTGTGAATTGCAAAAAGGTATGATCGAGGAAATGATTCGCAGAAGCATCGAAAGTAAGTAAAATTTTTAATACCGACGGTGACATGCCTGATTTTTAGGCAAAATCCCATCGGTGCTCAATTTTTAGTCATAGGTTTTGCCCGTGTCCATTTTTCGGTCACGGGTATTTTTCTGTCTATTTATGTCAACTAAATCAGGCCCTATAATACTGTTATCGATGGGAAAGGAGGGTTGAACTGTGAAAGCGCGCTCCATTACACCAATGAGGATAGCAAAAATCGGCTACATCGTTATGTCAGTCGTTCTCTTTTCATTAGGGACATTATTTATAGCCCTTCCTGACATATCGATGCGAATAATCGGAAAAACGCTGGGAGCAACTTTGATTTTTTTTGGTTGTGTCAAGCTTGTGGGCTATTTTTCAAAAGATTTGTTCAGGTTGGCATTTCAATACGACTTACAGTTCGGAATACTTGTTTTTATTCTCGGGCTCGTGATTCTTTTGAAGCCGTCTGAAGTTATTAACCTGTTATTTGCAGCTATGGGAATAGACTTACTTGCAGACAGCCTTTTCAAAATTCAAATAGCACTTGATTCTCGAAAGTTCGGCATCGGAAAATGGTGGGGAATTCTTGCCTTAGCCATTCTTGCAGGAATTATCTCGTTTGCTCTTGTTTTCAAGCCGTCTGAAAGTGCCAAGTATCTGACAGTTCTTCTCGGTGCAACACTTATTGTAGAAGGAGCCTTAAATCTGTTTGTAGCAATTACAACAGTAAAAATCATTAAACATCAATATCCCGATTTTATCGAGGATGATTACTTTGAAACGGAGGATGAAAACAGATGAAATTCGGAAAAGCAGTTGTAAAGTTCCGCGTGCCTATTCTGGTATTGACATTAATTTTGATGATTCCGTCGATATTGGGATATATAGGTACAAGAGTAAATTATGATATGCTGGATTATCTTCCAGAGAATATGGATACGGTTATCGGGCAGAATGAACTCATGAAAGATTTCGGCAAAGGGGCTTTTTCTTTTATCATTGTGGAAGATATGCCCACCAAAGATGTTGCAGCTTTGAAAGCAAAAATTGCGGAAGTGGATCATGTAGCCACAGTCATTTGGTATGACTCTTTTGCCAATTTGTCAGTACCGATGGAAATGCTTCCAGGTGAACTTTATTCCGCATTTAATACAGAAAATGCAACAATGATGGCTGTATTCTTTGATTCACCAACCTCTGCCGACGTTACACTTGATGCAATAAGAGAAATACGCTCAATATGCGGTAAGCAATGCTTTGTGTCAGGGTTATCGGCATTGGTAACAGACTTGAAAGATTTATGCGAGAAGGAAGAACCAATTTATGTTGGTATAGCAGTAATTCTTGCATGTGTGGCAATGGTTCTGTTCCTTGACAGCTGGCTTATTCCTTTTGTGTTCCTAGCTTCCATCGGTACAATGATTCTGTTGAATCTTGGGAGCAATTTCTTCCTAGGAGAAATATCCTATATAACGAAAGCCCTTTCTGCGGTTTTACAACTTGCTGTCACAATGGATTACTCTATTTTCCTGTGGCACAGTTATAACGAACAATGTGAAAAATATACAGATAAAAATGAAGCAATGGCAGTTGCAATCAAGGAAACAATGTTAAGTGTTGTAGGAAGTTCAACCACCACCATCGCAGGCTTTATAGCTCTTTGCTTCATGTCCTTCACCTTAGGAAGAGATATGGGTATTGTCATGGCAAAAGGGGTATTTCTTGGGGTCATAGGATGTGTGACAGTACTTCCTGCTCTTATACTAGTGTTGGACAAGCCACTTCAAAAAACAAGACACCGTTCCCTTATTCCAAATTTAGAAAAGCTGGAAAAAGGGTTGGTAAAGATATTTCCTGTATTTCTTGTGATTTTTGTACTTCTTATTCCACCTGCATATTATGGTTATAAAAAAACCAACGATGAAGTTTATTACGATATGGGTGAATGTCTACCAGAGGATATTGAATATGTTATTGCTAACTCAAAACTTCGTGAAAGCTTTGACATCGGTTCTACACACATGCTCCTGTTGGACTCTTCAGTCCCATCAAAAGATGTTCGTTCCATGATAAAAGAAATGGAACAGGTGGACGGGGTAAAGTATGTGTTGGGGCTCGAATCGATTATCGGTTCTCGTGTACCGGAAGAAATTTTGCCGGAGTCGGTTAAATCGATTCTAGAAAGCAACAAATGGAAACTGATGCTAGTAAACTCTGAATACAAAGTTGCCAGCGACCAGGTAAACAAACAAATTGACGATCTTAATGCTATATTAAAAAAATATGACGAAGGTGGAATGCTAATTGGTGAAGCCCCCTGTATGAAAGACATGATCGAAACAACTGATCATGACTTCAAGGTTGTCAATACAGTTTCAATATTGGCAATATTCGCCATCATTGCATTAGTTACAGGAAGCATTTCCCTTCCTTTCATACTCATTGCCGTCATCGAGCTTGCCATATTTATCAATCTCGGACTGCCACATTATTTCGGTCAAAGTCTGCCCTTTATAGCACCTATATGTATCAGTACTATTCAGCTGGGCGCAACAGTAGACTATGCAATCTTGATGACAACAAGATATAAGTTGGAACGTATGGATGGAAACAGTAAAAAAACATCAGTACAAACAGCCCTTGTAGCATCAGTGCCGTCCGTAATTGTGTCCGGTATGGGATTGTTTGCTGCAACCATCGGTGTTGCCCTTTATTCTGATATTGACATAATTAGCTCCATGTGTATGCTTATGGCGCGCGGTGCCGTCATCAGCATGCTGCTGGTTATCTTCATTCTACCGGCATTATTACTTCTTTGTGACAAGTTAATATGTAGAACTACCCTTAATATGACAAAAATCATTAACAAATCGGAGGTCGTTTACCAATGAAAAACAAAATAATGAAAATTATCTCTCTCTGCTTATGTATTGCTATACTTGCCGGCGGGGCAGTTTATGCAATTTCCTCAAGTAAAGATTATAAAAAAGACAAGACCATACAAAGAATAGCAGAGAATCAACAGGAAAAAGTTATTTCAAAAAAGGACTCTTTCAAAGATGAAACAGTATATGTCATTGCAAATGCAGATGGTACGATACAGAAAATCATCGTCAGTGACTGGATAAAAAACATGCTTACAAATGAAAAAAGTAATAGCGTAGAAGGGTATGAACTCGTCGGCAAAAACTCCATTGTATGGGATGCTGATGGAAGCAACATTTATTATCAGGGCACAATAGAAAAAGAGTTGCCTGTAGATATCTCCGTTTCCTATAAACTTGACGGCAAAACCGTATCTCCCGACGAACTTGCGGGCAAAAGCGGCAAAGTAACCATTCGCTTTGATTACAAAAATAACCAATATGAAACTATGAAAATAAACGGGAAAAATGAAAAAATCTATGTTCCCTTTGCAATGTTGACAGGAATGCTCCTTGATAACAACACCTTTGCAAATATTGAGGTTTCAAATGGAAAAATCATTAACGACGGAGACAGAACCGCAGTTATCGGGCTTGCTTTACCGGGGCTTCAAGAGAATCTTGCCATAGATAGGGAGCAATTAGAGATTCCGTCTTATGTAGAAATAACAGCTGATGTTACAAACTTTTCTATGGGAATCACTGTTACCGTAGCAAGCAATACATTATTCAATGATATTGATATGGAAAAAATTGATTCCGGTTCAGATCTAAGCAACTCAATGGCTAAGCTGAATGATGCTATGTTAAAGCTTCTTGACGGTTCTTCTTCTCTTTATGATGGACTTAGTACCCTCCTTGACAAATCAACAGAGTTAGTTACAGGAATCGATCAACTGGCAGATGGTGCTGCAAAACTTAAAGACGGAGCATATTCCCTGGACGGTGGCGCAAAAAAACTATCTGACGGAGCATCAGACCTATCACAAGGACTTGATACTCTGTCATCAAATAATGACAAATTAGTCGTTGGCGCAAAAAAAGTTTTTGAAACACTTCTTTCCACTGCTGAAACACAATTAAAAGCATCTGGACTTTCGATACCAACATTGACTATCGATAATTACGCTACTGTGCTAAATGGGCTCATTGAATCAATAGACAATGCAAAAACATACAATCAAGGCCATGAGCAAGTTACCTCCGCAGATAAATCTAAACAGGATTATATAAAATCACAAATTGCTTCCCTCAAGGCCTCACTAGATGACTATAATGCATTCTATGTCGGGCTCATGAACTATACAGCAGGTGTTGCACAAGCTGCAAGCGGTGCTTCTGATTTGAAAAGTGGAGCAAGACAATTAAAAAACGGAACAGATACATTATATAATAGCATTTGCCTTCTTTATGATGGAGTGCTGACAATGAAAAATGGTGCCCCGGCACTAGTAAATGGTGTAGCACAGTTAAAAGACGGAGCTATGCAGCTTTCCAAAGGACTTTCTCAGTTCAATGAAGAAGGTGTTCAAAAACTTCTCCATACAGTTGATGATGCGGAAATTCTTATGGATAGACTGAAGGCAACCGCAACTGTATCAAAAAATTATAAATCCTTTGCCGAGATAAGCGACAGCACAAATAGTAATGTGAAATTTGTATATCGAACAGACGAAATAAAATAATGCAAGCAATTTTTTATAACTTTGCCCTGATTTATAAATAAAATGCTTTTATGTAGGGTACTCTTTTCGTAATAATTAAAGAGTACCCTTTTTTGACCATGAAGAACCTTGTGCATATAATTAAGAAGTATCCCTCAATAAGAGTATTTTATGTTTTTTAGTTATTTTGCTACAGCAGAATCCATTCTGTTATGTGGAATTATCTGCATTGCTGGATTCACAGTTAAAGTTCTATTTCATGTAATTTCCACAATCCTATCTCATGTTTCTGCCTACACCATTTTGGAACTTATGAGAAAACGTGTAGCGTAAAAGCTGCTGAAAACCTCAAAATACATTGCCCCATGGCTTAATCTACTTAATAAATCACTTTTCCTTAACAGTTGAACACAACTTAACATAATATTGTTGATTGCTTCATTGTCTACAACATCGGTTCAACATGTTTCTGTATAAACTGCACACGATCAAATATTCTTGGTTTAAAAGTTCCTGCAACTCCTACTGCTATTTTCCTCTTTGGATTAACGTATATTACATTTCCACCGTCTCCAATAGCAGCATAAATCCTTTCCTTTTCATCAACAATCCACCAGAGAAATCCATAAGACATGTTGCCATATCTGTCACACAACCTTTGATATGGTTTTGATATTGCATCAATCCATTCATTTGAAACAATGCGCTTTCCTTGGTACTCACCACCATTAAGGCAAAGAAGTCCAATCTTTGCCATATCGGTAGCCGATAAAGCAAGACCCCACCCTGCTGTATTCACTCCTTGTGGATCAGCATACCAAACGTCACCTTTTGGAAGTTTTGACATCAAAAAGTCAAACTGGTCTTCTTTTGATATATCTTCTTTGTTTCGATGCCTGGGAATTCCCAATGGTTCAAATAGATATTTATTTGCAAAATCAATAGTTTTCATTCCACTGGCGGCGGCAATAATTCCATTGACTATCTGAATTCCTAAAGTTGAATATTTGAACTCTCCGGTGATTCCTTTTCTACCTCCCAATATATCCAATGCTGCTGTAGTCCAGTCATTACTGGTACATACTTTTTTCCATGGTTCTGATCTGTATTTATAAGGTGCGGTCATAGTGATAAGATGCCTGATGGTTACATCATAAATAGTTTTCTCGCCACGCTTTGGCACATAATCAGTGAAAAAATCCAACACCTTCTGATCTACATTTTTTATTAACCCTTGATCAATGGCTATTCCTACTAAAAGTGCTACTACACTCTTGGTTACAGACATAACATTAAGAGTATCTCCTGGCTCATATCCATTCCAGTAGTCCTCAAGCACAATTTCTCCGTTTTTTATCACCGTAATTTCACATATGTTCTTTTCATTGTTTTCGACATACTCATGTAATTGATCATTTCTAATCATACTTACCATCCTTTTTTCTTTAACTTGCCTTTAACCGGTTAAAGAGTATTTCAGTACTGCCAAAACAATACTAAACCTATTAAAAATCATTTTCAATAGATTTTAAAACTTTTTCTAGTTTTTAAGAATCATATAATGGTTTTACCCAAAATAGCATATAAAATAAACACACTGCTATATGAATCCCAAAATCACATACTTTTCAAATTTTAATAAATAAGTCATTCAGGATAGTTGCTTTATTAAATTAAACACAGATTGTAAGAAGACAACTTAAATTATTTTCAATAGACGCTAAGAGGCAGCTGAATCATCAGCAAAAAGTTCATGATTCAACTGCCTCTTAACATTCTTATCCAATGATTTATTTATAGTTATTGTAGTTTAAACTTATTAACTTCACCGAGGAGTTCCTGTGCCACATATTCTAATTGGCTTGCAGATTGGGCAATGGTCTCCATCGAAGCCAATTGCTCTTCAGATGAAGCTGATATTTCCTCCATGCTAGCCGATGCTTCTTCTACCACAGCAGAAATATTGGTAGCTTGTTTAGTCACTTCATCGCTCTGCTTATTTACTTCATCTAATGCTGCTGAAACCTCATAGGCGATTTGTGCCAACTCTGCAATGGAACCAAGTATCTTGTCAAAGCTTTCTTTTGTATCTTCTGCCGAAGATTCCACAACAAGTACGCTTTCCTTTGCCTGATTCATATTTCTAACGGTTTCATCAACTCTATCATTAATGCCATTGACAATCTCTTCTATCTTTTTTGTAGAATCGCTGGATTGTTCAGCCAGCTTGCGAATCTCTTCTGCTACTACAGCAAAGCCTCTTCCTGCCTCTCCTGCTCGGGCTGCTTCGATGGAAGCATTCAATGCAAGGAGGTTGGTTTGCTCTGCTATACTGTTTATTGCACCTATGATATTTCGTATCTCATCAGCCATTGTTGCCAGATGATGTATCGATTCACCAACTGCATTGGTATACTTGTTGTTTTCTTCGATTTTCTGGCTTTGGCGTTCCAGGGCCATTTGACCCTCTCTGGCAAGCTCCAAGGATTCCTTTGCCTTATCCGCTGCAACTTCTGTCCTTCCCGCTGCCTCTGATACGATTTCATTAACCTTGGCAATGGCATTTGTTGAGTCTTGGACCATTTCAGCTTGATCGCTGTTGCCTTGAGCCATTTCATTAATTGTTGTAACTACCTGGGTTAGGCTCTGAGTGGTTTCCTCTGTTGTTGAAGACAATTGCAAAGAATGAGAGGCTAAATTCGAAGCAACGGATTGAATATTGCTTACCAAGCCTCTTAAGTTTTCAGTCATAGTCTTCAGGCTGTGATAAAGTTCTCCTATTTCATCCTTTGTATTTACTTTAACTTCAAAATCTTTCAAATCCCCATCGGCTATTGTTTTTATTATTGAGGACACATCCACCAGTGGCTTTGTAAATCGTCTTGAGAAGTAGAAACCCAATAATCCAACAATTATAGCAGCTGCAATAAGCATAGCAACACATACATTCAAAAGTTTATAGGAAGAAGACATAGCCATCGCAACAGGTGTCTCTACGGCAATTAACCAACCTGCCTGTTGGTTCAATGCATGGCTTACAATGACTTCTTCACCTTCGATGTTTGCAGTCTTCAGAGTAGCATTTTGTCCCGCAAGACCTGCTTGTATAAATTCCAATGAATTGAAATCTTCCTGGTTTTGAACATATTCCATATTAGGATGGGCCAATACGGTACCTTGCCTTGAGAGAACATAGACATCTGTACT
>NZ_FQZS01000033.1 GCF_900142105.1 Lutispora thermophila DSM 19022 | reverse complement strand
TGCAGTTACTTTTCTTAACTGGTTATATCCCAAGCAGCTGCTCTGTCATCAATATTAGCAGAGGTGATTATAGCATCAGTTATGAAACCATCTATAGTTACAAGCATGTGTAGTTTATATCCCAGATATGTTTCCTTTTTGGATGCGTATTTACCATAAGTAGCACCAAATCCTTTAAACGTCTTATGAAAATGTGCTCTTCCAAACTTGCACACTGGAATAGGAATGCTGTCAATAATCCTGTATGGTTGGTTTACATGTTCTGTAAGAACAGAAATCTTCTTTCGGATTTCTTCTATCACTGCATGAAGGCTTCTTCTGGTTCTATTAAACCTAGACCTACTGCAGAGCCTTGGAAACAAGTCTCTCATATTCTTCTTACAGAAACCAAACCAGGCATTTTCTGAATCAATGGTTAGTAATTTAGCAACAATGCTTAAGGTAATTATTTCACTATCACTCATCTTAGAAGTATTGATATTACAACGATTTTTAATATGTGTTGGAGTAACTTCCTGGTAGATATCGTCAATTATGACATAAGAGACAGTTACAAAGTCTTTTAAATCTCCAATTTCTTTGATAAAATAGTTTCTATCAGACTCCAGCATATATGGTGACCCCTATTATTTTTGTAGCTATTAATAATAGGTTACATAATATGTTGGAGTTTTTCATTCGTAGATTTTTGGTAATTCAAAGCTAGCACAACGAGTTAATTTACTAAAATATGGTCAGCTGAATATCATTTATGTGACCTTGGGAGGAAAATAATTATGTCAAATAACAAAAATGAGGTTTTAGTTTTGTTAACAGACAGTTGGTGAGATTGGGAAGCAAGCTATGCCATTGCAGTGATAAATTCTTTTTCAGACTATGTGGTAAAGACAATCTCAGTTAATACCATTCCAAAAGTTTCAATGGGTGGTATCAAAGCGGAAGTTGATTATTGTATAGGTAGTTATCAAAACTTCCATAACCTTGCAATGATTATTCTTCCAGGTGGTTTTTCGTGGGAGGAAAACGATTATGATGAAATTGCGGGATTTATCCAAAGCGCTGTAAAGCTAGATATACCTATTGCCGCAATATGTGGGGCAACTACTTTTTTATGTAAACATGGTTTTCTTAACCAGGTTAAACATACAGGAGATTCTTTAGAACTACTTTTAAGTCAAAAGAATTATAGAGGGCAATCACTTTATGTTCCTGCTCAAGTAGTTGTTGATGGAGGTTTTATCACAGCAAATGAAACTGCCGCTGTTGAATTCGCTTATAACATATTCAAAATATTAAAAGTAGATAATGATGAAGAAATCGAACGATGGTATGACAACTTTAAAAATGGTGCTGTTCGTTAGATTGTGTAAATAATCTGAAGATGGAATGATGCACAATCTTCTAAATAAGCTATATATTATAGATATTTGTGTTTTATGATTTATAGCTTCAGTGGATAAGTGCGGACTAATAAATATTTAAACATGTGAGGAAATAATGAAGAAGGCTATAGTAATGGGATTGATGCTGTATCAGATGAAGGTAAAGCAACACATGAAAGTGCTGAGTAAATCTTCATGGAAAAAGATTTTAGAGAACGTTTCCTTGGTAAATATCCTGCAAGAAAAAACATTTTGAACGATGAGAAGCATGATTGGAGTATTTAAGTGAAAATAGCAGAAAAGTACAGGATTTGAGTACATACTTATATGGTAAAAAAGTTTCGGAAGTTGTTGTGGAGATTCTCATTTAGTCTAACTGCTTCAAAATTTGCAAAAGAAATTCTTGCAGCAGACATCAATTCATCAAACTCGAGTGATACGTAACAATGCTTGTGAAGGATCAAAGTGATTGAAGAAGCAGACGTATGGTTTATGCAAGGACTTTTCAAGAAAGCGAGCATTTTCCCTTTCCTAATTGCAATTCGAGACGCATTCTCTTACAATTATATCATATGGTATGATGTTTCATGCATTAAGAAACGATGTAGGTACATATGTCGCATGTATAGAAAAAATATGTATGAACAAACAGCTACACTATATATTTCTGAGGAGGATGCAGCATGAAAGAATCCATAAGCAAATACAGGGTTAAGAACATTAGAAATAAAGACTATGAACATAAATACCTGTCAAACAGTCAATTCTATAAGCTTCTCGATATGGTATATAACATTAATAACAATGGTGCTATTATTGACAGTCTGCTCAATGACCTTAAACAATATTCCAAATCCATTATTCCAGACCATATTGGTTTCAGAAATAAAATAGGTATTACAGCAAGGAGCCTGGATGACACAGATGCAAGATATCTGGGAGTTACAGATAATCTTGTTAAAATGACTATGGATAAAAAGCATGTCCTTTTATTATTATTTTATGCTTATTCGGATGTAATGGAGGGTTTGGAGGGTATAGGACAAAGAGAGATTAAAAACCATGCCAATGAAATTCGCATTATGTTTAACAAGTGGAAGCTGCTAGCAGGTCTGTACACAGATGAATCATTGGAACGGAGCGAGCAAAGCAGGAAAGCCATGAATAAACTATTGATTACCGATAAAGAAAAACTTATGGAGGAAATCACCGATGATATTGAAGAAGCAGATGGTTCAGAGATTACAGCTCGGCTTCAGATAGCTATTTCCAATAATCTATGTTCAGAAAGCAATTATCTGATGGGCGTGCTGTTGAACAGAAAAAAATACCTGCTTGAAGGTGAATATGAGTATTTACGTGCCTGTGTTTGCCTGAAATCCAATGAATACAAAGCTGCCATCAAATACGCCGACAAAGTACCAAAAAAGTCAAAGGATTTTGTTTAAAGCAGATATATTATATTGGAATCACTGGCGTTGCAAGGTGACTACCAACAGTTTCTAGCAAGACTCAAAGAAGCTGGTTCTTATCAAATGTCACCTTTTTATTTAATCCATCTTTCACAGGTGCTGTTGAGAAATATGGAAGATGATTTCGAACTGCAAAAACAAACTGCAGAAAATTGCCTGAAGCATATCTTAAGCTCGGGTAATGAAGTATATGTGGATATTGGCGATGCAGGTTGTAGAAAAGCATTGCGTTACAGAGCAAGATTGGCGTTGGAATTTTTTGAGGAAATCTCAAATGTGTTTAAATATTACGGGATTGAAAACATCACTGATCCTTCCTGCCTTGGTCCAAAGTGAAGGACTGTTCTTTCAGCACTTTCAATTGATGCTGAATACTTAAAGGGACTGATTGATGCTTTTTTTAAAGAAAAAACCTTCGAATACATTTATAAAAATATGTATATCCCTAAGGACCAATCACCTGCAAATACATATCTGGATTATGACTTGCTTTTTGAAATTCAATACAGGATTTCGGGAGTAGATGCATTTTTAGACACAATGTATAGAAATATCAATGCTATCAGATATTTCCCCGTGGATTACAGGAAAAAGTGGCTGTCAAGATTTTATGTAGATGCTCAGGTATCAAAATATAATAAACTAGACCAATTAGTCGGATTGATATCAGAGTATGACGACAAATTGGTAGATGAATTGGCAAATGATGTTGAGCGTGCCACAATACATAACATTCTAAGTGAAAATGGGAAGAAATTATTTATTTCGGCTAATTATCAACTGGATTTGGCCCTTGCTTCGGATTATGGTTGGAAGGATGCCGGAATGCTGTCATTGGCCTTTTTCAGGATTATTGAGAATGAGTTAAATACGCGTTTGATATCTCCGTTACTAGACAGTCTAAAGGATAGGGAAAAAAGTTATTATTATAAAGAGCTTAATAAGAGATCATTTAATAACAAGCAAAGTACAAAGGTCAATTCAGAAAAACTGGGCTCCTATTATCTGTTTGAGACTTTGAAACCGATACTGAAGCGATATAGGAAAAATGACGACAGGTGGGTGATGCTGGGACCTATGGAATTCTTTTTTAATTCCATGTCAAATAGGGTATCAACGCATGAATGCAACAAACCTGTATTAAATTACCTGAAAAGCAAATTAATCATGCTATTGACAGACAGAGGAATTGAAGCCATTGAGAATGATGAATTGGGTAACTTGTTTACATACAATATTCGTGATAAATATAGGAACCCTCCTGCTCACGCGCAGTACCTGCATATCAACACTGCTGTTGAGTGCAGAAAGTACGTTTATGATTGCCTTTTGAAGATCAATTCATGGATAAAGTGAGATAGAGAAATTTATAAAAGCAGAAAAGGAAGATTTATTTCTTTGAACAGCAAATTTTAAAAATCATAAAGCACTCATGAAAGGAATTCTCAAGAAGGTGAGAGAGCAAAGGGAAGCCTAGATGGTTACAATGAACTTGGGCGTGTGTATTGGAATAATGAGGCTTAAGTTGATTTTTTATACTCATAGCGCTTTGTGAACCTGGTCTTGGGGCAGCGTACCGAGAAATCTTTTTAGGCTACGACGGGATCTCCCGTTATAGAGATAAAGTATCGGAAGTTTTTTATTACCTGTACATGATGAGGTTCATTTCGCGAGGAATGGATAAACAAGGGTGGTAACACGAAGCATAGCTCTCGTCCCTAGATATTTATATTTGGGATGAGGGCTTTTATAATATAAAAAATGAAAAGAGGGATGACAATCAAGCATGTTTTAATCGGAGGAGCTTGGCCCTATGCTAATGGTTCACTTCATATTGGGAATATAGTGGCTTTGCTTCCTGGGGATGTTCTCGCAAGCTTTTGTGAGCATTGTCAAAAGGTGCTGACCGACGGCATGGTGTTCATGAAGGATTGAAGATTCCAGATATTTTTATACTTTTTCAACGCTTGATAAAAGAATCATTGAAGAAAGGAGTAAACTGAGTAAAGAAGAATGTTAAAACCGTAATACTGTTCACGGATTATATTCTCTCTTGTTTCTATTTCAAATAGATGATTTTATTGTTATAATCTTCCTATGGGCATCTTGATTATAAAAAATTATGACAATTGAATTGAGAGGAGAAGATGTATGAAAGTGATAGGAATATCAGGCAGTCCAAGAAAAGACGGAAACACAGAGATTTTAGTCAAGGAGGCACTTAAGCCTTTTTACGAAAAAGGATGGGAAGTAACCGAATTCTTTTTAAGCAGTAAAAGCATAAAACCGTGCATAGGCTGTGAAACCTGCAATGAGACTGGAACATGTGCTATTGAAGGTGATGATATGGGCTTTTTAATAAGTGAACTTGAAAATTGTGATGCTCTGATCATAGGGTCTCCTGCATATTATCGAAATGTAACGGCACAACTTAAAGCTTTGTTTGACAGAAGCTTTGTTATCAAAAACAGAAATTTATTAGCTGGGAAACCAGGAGGAGCTATTGCTGTAGGAAGAGGAGAAGGCGGAGGGCAAAGCCTTGTGCTTTCAATCATACATAATTTTTATTTATCATCAGGAGCACTTTGCGTTCCATGTGAAATAAATGGTTTATCTGCCAGAGCAGACAAGCCCGGAGATATTTTGAAGCAGGAAAAAAGACTGAGACAAGCAAGGGTATTGGGGGAGAATATTATCAAGTATTCAGAAATGATATGTAGAAGTTGAGCGATGAACTTGTCAATGGCCTTGAGATGGATTAAACATGATTTAGCAGGACAGCAAGATTGAAGTGTTACGGGTCATTTAAGGTCTCTCTAAGAAGAATATTCAACGTGAGCTCTTGTTGGCTGAAATTTACTGTAGAAATGTGAGGGTCTTTATTTTACTGGATTTGATGTAAAAATGTTGTAGAATAGTTGATATTTAAGGGTTACATAAAGCTCAAGAAGATAATAAGGCAAAATAAAAAATTTAGAACTTCAAATAGCAAATATACTATATTTCAAGTAGGTTCATGATTTTGAGAGGAGATCGCACAAAACAATCAAAGAGAAAAGGTGAATAAACGAAATGGATAAAATAAATAATATTTTGAGCTACTGGTATAACTTGGAGTTTTTTTCACCCTTTTGGCCGGAAAAAACACAGCATACAGTGTTTATTAATAGTGCGAATAAGAGAATACCTTGGATAGAAAAATCTGAAGCTGAATATACTTATGATATCTATTTAGGTAAAATTAAATCCCAAGATTTGATCATGGCTATGCTAGGCAGCATTGGTGAAAAAGATGATACTATAGAAAAAGATAGTTCGCTGTCATGTATCTGTGCTTTTAAATTGGCATCGGATGGAGTCTATATCGAGGAATCTTTTTCAATATCTGCTTTTGTGTGGGCAATGGCTAAAATAATCGCAGAGAAGAATTTGAGGACAGATTTAAGTACAGTTGAAATTGATAAATTGAATAGTGAGATGAATGACATCCTAATGTCTTTTGGAAAGAAGCTTGAATACAAGGATTTGGAGAAAATTTATAATATTGTTTTAGAAAAAATATTGCTTCATCTAGAGGATAATGCTTTTTTTGCAGTCATAAATAGAAAGCCTAACAGAAAGAAAAATGAGATGAGTAAAGATGATAGTAAGCAGAGACTGCAGGAAGATGAAAAAAATGATAATAATACAGATATGTTGTCGAGCTTTTATACATCAGATATTGATATGATCAGGCGAAAAATACATAAAGAGGATAAGATTGTAAAATATATTGATGCGCTTAATAATCCATCCACTTACCGTGTGGAAATAGATACTGATGTTTCCCAAATGAAAAAATGGCTAGCGCCAGAAAAATATCCTTTTGGTAAATGGCCCTCTAAGTATAGTCCTAGTTTGATGCAGCAAATCGCAATCAACATAGGTATATCAAATAATGAGTACTCTGGTGGTATTTTTTCGGTAAATGGTCCGCCGGGAACGGGTAAAACTACGCTTTTAAAAGAAATAATAGCTTCAAATATTGTGGAGAGAGCATTGCTATTGAGTGAATATCAGAGGCCGGATGATGCTTTCTTGCAACGCAATTTTGATTCTCATGAGAATGACCATTTAAAATACTATTATCAACCGGATTCGAAACTTGTTAAATTTGGTATTATTGTAGCGTCTAATAACAACGCAGCGGTTGAAAGTATTTCCAAAGAATTACCTATTGCTGAAGCAGTAGAAAACAGCAATACAAGGTTGTTTGATATTGAAAAAAATAAGGAGATTTATTTCACCGATATGGCTAAAACGCTTATGGGTAGTGATGAGGAATGCTGGGGATTGATTTCTGCCCGTTTGGGTAAGAAATCAAATATTGATGAACTAAAACAAGCTCTTTGGTTTAATAAGAAAAGTGTTAATTTACAGCAGCTATACAAAGAAGAACAGCCTGATTGGGAACAAGCTAAGGAAGATTTTATAAACAAGTATAATGAGGTCTTAAACTACCGCAACTTAATCCAAGAAGCAGTTGAAAATACTAATAAGCATGACCAAATAGTTCAAGAATATAATGATGCAAAAAATGAGATATCTACTGCAAAAAGAAAAATAACTGAGCAGGAAAATTTGATTAATCGAAAAATTGAAGAACAACAGAATATAAAGCATCAGATTGAAATGTTAACAGAAAATGGAAATATACTCCAGACTTTCTTGCTTGAAAAGGGTATTTTCCTTCTTATTGAAAAAGGATTCGCTTGTATTGAAATTTAGGCAAACAAAACATGAACTAGATAAAGCCACAATTAAACTTACAGATATTAACCAAGAATTAGACAATCTAAAAAGACAGTTGGATAAATTGAGGGCTAATCATGAAACTATACAGAAATATTTTGAAGAAAAAGAAAAAGCATATTTGAACAGTTGTGAATTAGTAAAAAGATATAAAGAGCAATTTGGTAATAACTTTGCTGATGAAGGTTTTTGGAAGGATATACAAAATAACGAAGTTTCACAATTAGCTTCCCCGTGGACTGATAAAAATTATGACACTCTCAGGGAAGAACTGTTCTACTATAGTTTAATGCTTCAAAAAGCATTTATTTTAAATTCAAAATCCGTGAAGCAAAATATCAATTGCCTTGTGAATATTTGGAATGGAAATTTTTCAGAAAAGGATAAAGCAACAAGCTATGTGCACCTGTTAAATACATTATTTTTAATTGTACCGGTAGTATCTACTACCTTTGCTTCAGTAGCTACATTCTTAAAATACATAGGCAAAAATGAATTAGGAACTTTAATAATTGATGAGGCAGGACAAGCTACTCCATATTCTGCATTAGGAGCTTTATGGCGTACAAGAAAAGCTATTATTGTTGGCGATCCATTGCAGGTAGAACCGGTTGTAACCATACCTAAAGAACTTTTAAAAAGATTTGCCAAAGAGTTTGAGATAGAGGGGCCATATAGTTCAGAAGAATCCTCTGTGCAAGTCTTAGCTGACAACATCAATCCGTATGGAGGATATCGCGAATATTCAAATGGCAAGAGATGGCTTGGATGCCCTCTAGTGATACATAGAAGATGCTTAGACCCAATGTTTACGATTTCCAATGCAGTGGCATATAATAACAGGATGTTCAATCGATCAGCGGAGCCCAAATCAGATGTAGTGCTTTTAATGAAAGAGTCTCTATGGATAAATATTAAGGGGAGAGAGAAGGGAGCAAAGGATCATTTTGTGTCGGCGCAGGGAAATAAGGCAATTGAGATGGTATTAGAGGCATTTGCGTTAAAAAACGATTTTCCAAGTTTGTATATCATCAGTCCATTTAAATCTGTTGTACGAAACATGAAAAGTTTGCTTAAAGAGCACATTTGCAGTAATTTCAAAGATTTTAATGAAGATGATATTAATGATTGGGTTGATAAATCTTGTGGAACTATTCATACATTTCAAGGGAAAGAAGCCAATGAAGTTATACTCATTCTTGGTTGTGACGAAAATGAGGGTATGGGAGCCGTACAATGGGCGAGTAGAAAACCCAATATACTTAACGTTGCAGTGACAAGAGCAAAATATCGAATTGCAATTATCGGTGACAGCAGTTTGTGGAGGAAATTTCCGAACTTTGATTTTGCATATAAAATTTTGAGTGGAGAGATGGAAAAAACATTAAGATAATCTTAAGGATTTTATAAGATTAAACCCACAAAACCACTTTCAATCCTCTGATATAATATCATGGGGATTTTGTGAAAGAAGGAGTTGGGAAAGAGAATGGCGTCAAATATTTTGGTAGTAGATGATGAGCAGTCTATTGCGGATTTGATTGAAGTATATTTAAAAAACGAAAATTATGATGTATTAAAGTTTTATAATGGGCAGGATGCATTAAAGTGTGTTGAAAACCAAAATATAGATTTAGCAATATTGGATGTTATGCTTCCGGATATAGACGGTTTTTCCATATGCCAAAAAATCCGTGAGAAGCATAAGTTTCCCATTATCATGCTGACTGCTAAAGAAGACGAGGTCGATAAAATTACTGGACTGACACTTGGAGCGGATGATTATGTAACAAAACCTTTTCGACCTTTGGAGTTGGTTGCACGTGTTAAGGCTCAGTTGCGAAGGTTTACCAAATACAATTCTTCGGAACCATTACGGGAGGAAAAACTGATCGCATTTGGAGGTTTGGTTTTAAACAAGGATACGCACGAGTGCATATTGAATGAAAGGCCTCTGTCTCTAACCCCCACAGAGTTTTCCATTCTATGGGTGCTGGCTTCCAAGCGAGGACGTGTTGTCAGTTCTGAAGAGTTGTTCTGCGAGGTGTGGGGTGAAAAATACTTTAGCAATAGTAATAACACAGTAATGGTTCATATTCGGCATTTAAGAGAAAAAATGCACGACAGTGCGGAACACCCCAAATATATTAAAACGGTATGGGGGGTTGGTTATACAATTGAAAAATGATAAAAAAAATGATTATGCGAAATTTAAAAGGAAAATATTTCTCCAAATGATCCTGATGGTCTTTTCTTCAACTGTAACTGTTTACTTCCTGCGTTTTTTTATTCAAAAAAACTTTAACGTTGGAGATATTGTCGTGCAATTTTTAAAGAATACATTTTTTTTAAGTGAAAGCGATGCAGTAATGCTTTATCGGTATGTATTCCTCCATAATATAGATGTAATCACATTTATAGCGATTATCATATTTCTTGTTGTTTTACTTAGATTTTCAATATCATGGTTTACTAAATATTTCGATGAAATCAGTGATGGAATGGACAGGCTTGTTTGGGAATCGAATGATGAAATTATATTATCATCGGAATTGGATTTCATGGAAAAGAAACTGAACCAGATAAAAAGCAACCTAGAAAAGCAAAAGAAAGCTGCGCTTGATGCAGAGCAACGTAAAAATGATTTGGTAGTTTATTTGGCTCATGACCTAAAGACACCTTTGACCTCTGTGATAGGATATTTAAGTCTTTTGGATGAAGCTCCTGACATGCCTCTTGATCAGAAAGCAAAATATGTAAGCATCACCTTGGAAAAGGCTTATCGATTAGAGCAGCTTATAAATGAGTTTTTTGAGATAACAAGATTTAATCTTCAAACCATCGTTCTGAACAAAGAAAAAATTAATTTGCTTTTTATGCTCCAGCAGATGGCGGATGAATTCTACCCAATGCTGACTCCACAGGGGAAGCGGATATCTGTTAATGTACCTGATGGGCTAACTCTGTGGGGAGATGCAGACAAACTGGCCCGTGTCTTTAATAATATTTTGAAAAATGCCATAGCATATAGCTACGAAAATAGCGTTATTGACATTTCAGCTATAAAGCAGGACGAAAATATCTTTATAACTTTTACAAATAAGGGAAATCCAATCCCACAGGCAAAGCTTGATACTATTTTTGAAAAATTTTATCGATTGGACTCTGCCCGTTCCACAAACACAGGAGGAGCAGGATTAGGACTGGCCATCGCTAAAGAAATTGTCAATGTACACAATGGAACAATCTCTGTGGAAAGCAATACAGAAAATACTAAATTTATAGTAAAGCTTCCACAATAGAAAAATTTCTGTTGTGGCTTATTGAAACAATGAGTCATTTTAAAACTCATAAACTGGAAGTTATTCGTTCTCATATAAAAAGTGGATTTTATACGTTTAAGGAAATCTTAAGAAATTCATAAGATGAAATTCCAACATAGCTCCTTATTTTGTGGTTGAATAATATCATCATAGAGTAAGGAGCTGTTCTTTTATGGTGCGAAAATCGATAAAGAAAAAATCAGGAATTGGCGTATCTGTAACGCTTTTAATTATGGTTGCCATTGCTACTGTTATTTGCAGTTATATCATGAATCTTGGAAATCGAAATATAGTTAAGAGAGAATATTACGATGAAATTTCGCCATATTCTTTTTTTTCGAAGATAAAATATTATATTACCGGTGATAGGATAATCTCGTTTTCTCCGTCGAAGACAAAACTTGATTTCTCTGTTTCTACATCTTTTGAAGGGCTGCACAGTCCTAATGCGATTTTGATACATTTGAAAGACCATGCCGTGATAATGGAAAAAAAAAGCGAAGAAAGAATCTATCCTGCTTCTCTGACTAAAATGATGACGGTAATTGTTGCCATAGAGAATTTACATGACATTAATGAAAAGGTCGAACTTACCAACTTTATGTTTCAGGGACTTTATGAAGCAAATGCATCAATGGCAGGTTTCCAACCGGGAGAACAGGTAAGAGCAATCGATTTGCTATACGGAGTAATGTTGCCTAGTGGTGCGGAATGCTGTATTGCAATTGCTGAACATATAGCGGGATCTGAGCGGAATTTTGTAAAATTAATGAATCAAAAGGCAGAAGAACTTGGTATGAAAAACACCCATTTTGAAAATACAACCGGACTTCACAATGAAAAACATTACACAACAGTGAAAGATTTGGCTGTTCTTCTAAGCTATGCATTGAAAAATGATACTTTTCGGGAGATTTTTACTACATTCCGTTATTCAACACCACCTACTAATAGGCACCCTGATGGAATAACCTTTTACAGTACTATGTATGAAAGACTTGGTGATCAAAACATTATTAATGGAGAAATATTAGGAGGAAAAACCGGATATACCGATAAAGCCGGCCTTTGCCTAGCGAGTCTCGCCAAAGTAGATAAGCAAGAATATATTCTTATTACAGCAGGTGCAAAGGGAAATCATCATTCAGAACAGTATAATATTACTGATGCACTGACAGTATATAACAGCATAAGAAGATAATAAGTTATCCATTATGCTTTAATTTCCGATGAAGCAGATCATTTTCACCAATTTGATATGCTTTCATAATGCTTGATAGTAAAAAGTAAAACTGTCAATTATAAAAAGGAACATATATTGATGTTAAAATACGTTATTAGATCCATCGCACAACTGTAGCAATGGATACAGCTTCATTGCCAGTTATCAATCAGTACCATTCACTTACAGATGAGAGTGACATCGGTAAATGGTCCCAAGATGCAGTAAAAGGCATTGCACAGGAGGTATTATGATTGGCAAGGAAAGCTGCAAGTTCGATCCAGAGGGCAACGTCAGAGCAGAAGTTGCTGAGACATTAAGGCGCTTTGTGGAGCATGTCGCAAGATAGGTTATGGAAAATGAAACAGCGAGGTGGTTGAGGCTGCCTCGCTGTTTTATTTGTGAACAATTATGTTTGTATGCGATGGAATTGTCAGGCTGTGCAAAAACTATGAGATTGGTCAACATAGGAGCTTCTTTATTCATACTTAAATTTGCTTATCAATTCCATAAGCCCTTGTGCAAGTTGTGACAAATATAAAGAGGAAGATGCTATTTCCTCCATATAGGCGTTTTGTTCTTCAGCTGTGGCAGAGACTTCTTCTGTTCCTGCGGCAGTTTGCTGTGCAATGGCTGAAAGATTTTCTATCACGCCAACAATTTCATCTTTTTTAAGAGTCATTTTTTCACCGGCACTAAATAAGTTTTCAACATTATCATTTATACATTGTATTGCATGAGCCAATGATTCGAAAATTCTTTCTGTCTCATCCACTGATTGTGCCTGTGATCCAAACATTTTGTTAACTGTTTCCATTAATTTAACTGTATTATCTGATTGGAGCTGGAGTTTTTTCACCAATTCTGTTATTTCATTAGTAAACATGGATGATTGTTCTGCAAGCTTACTGGTTTCTTTAGCAACTACTGCAAAGCCTTTTCCAGCTTCACCTGCCCTGGCGGATTCTATGGCAGCATTAAGAGCCAGAAGATGGATTTGCTCAGCAATTGAAGAAATTGTATCAGTAACGGTACCTATTCTTATTACATTGTTGCTATACTCTAATATGGCTTTATATATTGCTTCTATTGCTTCAGTACTTTCTTTTGTGTTAGATGTAAGATTTTTGACAATTTCAGTACCCTTATTTTTGAGGTCATTTGCTTTCTCCGTTTCAGAACTCAAAATTCCGGATGCGTTTAATACAACATCTATGTTTTGAGACAGTTCATTTATTTTAGCAACACCATTTTCAGTATCTTTTGCTTGTTCCGATGTGCTTTCAGCTATTTCTCCAATGGTCTTTGCAATTTCTTCCGATGCATTAGCAGACTGCTGGGAATTAGACATCCATTCCTCTGATGTATGAGTAAGCTGTTTTGCAGAAACTGATATTTGAGATATCATATAATTCAGGTTTTTTATCATTTTGTCCATACTGATATAGAGAGTGGCGATTTCATCTTTCCCTCTGGAGTATTTTTGCATCGCTTTCTGCTGTTCTGCTGACAAAACCAAATCGTTATCTGAAATTCTTTTTGAAATATCTGATATGCATTCGATTCTTTTAACCAATAACCTAATTACGAAATAAGTTATGCAAGCACCAATTATGACTATAAGGCATATAAACAATATGATATTTGCAATAAGGGTGTTTACGGAAGCAAGAACCTCATTTTCAGACTGCTTGCATATAATATACCAATTGGTTCCTGGTATTTGCTTATAGGATGCATAAACTTTAGTATTGGTAAGGTTATCATTATATAGGCTTACTTTCTCTCCATCAATGCCATTTAAAGCACTTGCCACAATTTCATTGTCCTTAATGTTCTTCAATGTAGTGTCCTTAAAAAACTCATCATTGGGGTGGGCAACCAGATTACCGTTTTTGTCAACTATATATGCTTCCCCTGTTTTCCCAAACTGTAGCTTTTTAGTAATTTGGCTTAACTTATCAAGGGTTAAGGCACCTATATAAATACCAGTAATATTATTGGAGCTGTCCATTATTGGAGTGGAAATTGCGATAACTGGTTTCCCTATGGAAGCACTTACATAGGCTTCGCTTACATAAGTAGCTTTGGTACTTACTGCGCCTTCATACCAGTCTCTGGTTGAAAAACCTGTGTTAAAAGCGTCTTCTGATATCTTTAGCTGTACTTCGCATGGTTCTAAAACTACATTTTTGGCAAGATCAGGAGTAAAGGTTTCAAGATATGCAAAGTCTTTATAATCCTTCAATATTTGTTGAAAATAAGCTCTCTGAGCCAATCCTTGTTTATCGGATAAGCCTCTGAATTCCTCTTTGATATCCCCATACTCGCTGGTATCCTTTACTTGTTCTGAATTACCTGTAAAGGTAATTACGTTCTTATAGTAGTCTATATAGTCCTGTACGGTGATCATAAAACTGTCAATTAGGAGTTCTTGTCGCTCAATTAATCCGCCTTTTGTAGTATTGATTGTGCTAACAATACAGAAAATGCCAATAAACACACTTGTGAAAAACAGCATAGCTACGACACCTGCTACATACTTTGTCTTTAAACTTGCTTTCAATTTAACACGCCCTTTCGTAATTATGTCAATTTACTGCAACAATGCTTGTTGTGCTAGTTTTCCCTTACCAAAATTCGCGAAAAAAAGCTCTAGCATATTATGAGATCTATCATTAATATTCATAAAGTGATAGGGGCCCACATATATGCTGGAGCTTGATATAAGTTATCCTATAAAAGTTGTAGGTTAAAAGACTTTATGACTGCCGTTTGTGCAATAATTACTGCAATGTGATACTGATATTATACTGTATTGATGTTAAGCAATATTGTGTTTATTGATGCTATGTAACGATTAATACCATGAAAAATTGCTGCTATGTAATTATTTTTAACATCATATTGCTGCTGTGCAATAATTAACGACGTATACCGGAAGATCAATCCAACACATATTAAAATCATTGTAATGTAATAATTCTAAGATGATTGATAGTGAGTTAGTGGTGTAAATCAAAATCAAAAATCGAAGAGTTATTATGTAAGATGTTTAATCCACATGGCAATGATATGTCATGGAATTATACCCCTAATGATTGGTATAATATTCCTCCCAATAAATCAATTTACCTAGCACAAGAAGCTAATAATACAAAATTCAACAAATTATTTTAAAATCCTTCATATTTTGATAAATTTTGCATGAATTTTTATGTTAAGATTAAGATGAAGCAGCAATGTTGCATAGTTTTAAGACAAATTTTCAAATATCGAGCATAGTAGCATAGATGTCTCGCTAAGATCTCAAGGTAGAAAGTTTCTTTGTTCCAGTTTATGGTCAAATTGACATTATGGGTATTTTTGAATAAAATACAATATGTATCTATTAAATCAAAAATTGCTTGGTTGTTCAGTAGGGCATAAAGGAAGGGAAGTTGTTGATATGAATAAATACATTATCGCATTTTTCCTTTTTAGTTTTCTTGGTTGGGTATGGGAAAGTATATATTGTACAATACGTGATCATAAGTGGGCTAACCGTGGATTTCTTTATGGTCCCATCTGTCCCATTTATGGATTCGGATCGATATTAGGTTTTTTTATCTATGACTTGGTAAAAACCGGTCATCTGCCGAGTATCAAATGGTGGATGATTTTTATTCTTGGTTTTATTATAAGCATGGTTTTAGAATATCCTACATCATGGGCTCTTGAGAAATTGTTTAATGCAAGGTGGTGGGATTATAGTGATGTTCCTCTGAATATCAACGGCAGGACAAGTGTGCCTACATCTATTGCCTTTGGTTTTGCCTCAATATTGGTGATGAGAGTCTTGATTCCTTTTTCGGATAGGGGACTAAGCTATTTATCTGATACTCTATCAAACATATTGGCTCTTATTCTTGTTTCAATCATATCTATAGATGCTACATTAACTATATCTGCATTGACGGATTTTCAAAAACGCGTTGCTTCCATAGATGAGGGATTCCAAAATCATATGGCGGATATTGTAAATCGAGTTTATGGCAATCAAAATTCCTATTACCATAAAGTAATTCAGCGCATTGCAGTTTTTAAACTTCCAGAGCGTAAGAAAAGGATAGCCAAGCAGCTTCGTCAAAAACAATTTATGGAACTCATTAAAGATTTTTATAAATCTGATGTAGTAAAACAGATGGATGAGTATATTCAGCATGGTACAACTACAACATTGGAGCATTGTGAAAATGTGGCATGGATTAGTTATCTGATTAATGAAAAGCTGCATCTTAACGCAGATGAAAAGGAACTGATAGAAGCAGCCATGCTTCACGATTTATACCTATATGACTGGCATGTTCCTGATCCTTCTCGAAAATTGCATGGTTTTACTCATCCCGATATTGCATGTGAAAATGCGGTAAAATACTTTGATATATCAGATAAAGAACAAGAAGCAATACGCAGCCATATGTGGCCATTGACTATTACAAAAATCCCAAAAAGTAAGGAAGCCATGATCATATGCTTCGCAGACAAATATTGTGCTCTTATCGAAGCAATTCGTTTGAATAAACGTTTTGGATTAAGACATTAAAAAGTGCCAACTGCTAAACAAGCAGATGGCACTTTTTTCAAGAAAATGATTGATTTTATTAGTAATAATGTCTTTTTTGAGATTATTTGGTACATATAGTCAATAATCTTCTTGAATCAGCAATATTGGAAATTGACTTTGAAAAGTAAAGGAATAGAATAATAATTGATTATTAGCACTCTATTGAAATGAGTGCTAACATCAGGTGATTTTTATGAAACTTTAATGTATTCCACTGGCTGTTGCGTGATGAAGCTGTTGAAATCAATAAATATAATGATGACTCATATTGGTGATAGCTTGCTGTTTCACTTATCTTGGTTTGTCATGAAGCTGCTTATATCAGTAAGCAGTTAGAAAATACAAATGTAAAGGAGGAGCTGAAAGTTATGCAAGTTAAGCCATTGGGAGCAAGAGTTTTACTTAAAGAAATCGAAAACGAGGAGACCACAAAGAGCGGTATTGTTCTGCCTTCAAATGCCAAGGAAAAGACATATATGGCAGAAGTAATTGAAGTGGGTCCTGGAGAGATAAAGGACGGTAAGAAAATCGAGATGGAAGTAAAGAAAGGTGACAAGGTACTCCACAGTAAATATGCGGGTACTGAAATAAAACTGGATGATCAGAAATACCTGATAGTAAGACAAGATGATATTTTAGCAATCATAGATTAAGGGAGGGTGAACTGATATGGCAGTGAAAACCATAGCCTATGATATTGATGCTAGAAAATCAATCGAAAGCGGAGTTAATAAACTGGCGGATACTGTCAAGGTTACATTGGGACCAAAGGGAAGAAATGTAGTACTAGAAAAAAAATATGGTTCTCCTATAATCACTAATGATGGTGTTACCATAGCAAAAGAAATCGAGCTTAATGATCCGTATGAGAATATGGGAGCCCAGCTTGTTAAGGAAGTGGCTAGCAAAACAAATGATGTTGCAGGAGATGGTACCACTACAGCAACAATTCTGGCTCAGACCATTATTCGAGAGGGTTTGAAAAACATAGCTGCTGGAGCCAATCCAATAATATTGAAAAAAGGTATAGAGAAAGCTACTGAGAAAGCAGTTGAGGTTATAAAGAGCAATAGCCAGAAAGTAAAAGGAAAGCATGACATGGCTTTTGTAGCAACTATTTCCTCAGGTGATGAAACAATAGGCAATCTCATTGCCGATGCTATGGAAAAGGTTACGGCGGAAGGTGTTATCACCATTGAAGAAAACAAAACTTCTGATACTGTTATAGAGGTAGTTGAAGGAATGCAGTTTGACAGGGGATATATTTCTCCCTATATGGTTACAGACAGCGATAAAATGGAAGCAGTATTGGAAGATCCATATATATTGATTACAGATAAGAAAATAAGCAATGCCCATGATCTGTTGCCGGCCCTTGAGCTGATAGTAAAGAACGGCGGCAAGATGCTTTTGATTGCAGAAGATGTAGAAGGTGATGCTTTGGCAACACTGGTGGTAAACAAATTGAAAGGCACCTTTACAGCCATTGCTGTAAAAGCCCCGGGCTTTGGTGACAGGCGTAAGGAAATGCTACGTGATATAGCTATTTTGACAGGCGGACAAGTCATATCCGATGAAATGGGCATGGATATTAAGGATGTCAAGCTTGAATGGTTTGGCAAGGCTAAGACAGTAAAAGTACAGAAGGAAAACACTATAATCGTCGGCGGTGCAGGAAATCAGAAAGAAATAAAGGATAGGATTGAATCCATAAAGAAGCAAATAGAGATTACAACCTCAAATTATGACAAGGAAAAACTCAATGAAAGATTGGCAAAGCTGGCTGGTGGTGTGGCAGTAATCCGTGTAGGTGCTGCAACGGAAACAGAAATGAAAGAAAAGAAATACAGAGTAGAAGATGCTCTTAATGCAACCAGGGCAGCTGTAGAGGAAGGAATTGTACCTGGTGGTGGTACTGCATATATAAATGCAATACCAGAGGTATCAAAGCTAGTAGATACTCTTCATGGAGACGAAAAGACAGGAGCTGCAATTATCCTGAGAGCACTGGAAGAACCTCTTCGTCAGATAGTTATCAATGCAGGCCTCGACGGTTCTGTCATTGTTGAGAAGGTTAAGAACAGTGAAAAAGGAATTGGCTTTGATGCAGTAAAGGAAGAATATGTTGATATGGTTGAAGCAGGCATAATAGACCCTGTAAAAGTTACACGTTCAGCTTTACAGAATGCTGCTTCGGTAGCAGCTATGGTTCTCACAACTGAAAGCGCTGTAGCTGAGAAGAAAGAGGAAAAGAAAGGTCCTTCTATGCCGTCACCAGATATGGACTATTAAAATTAGGCAAAAGGTACTTCCTTTTGCCTTTTATATAAAGGAAGAGGGAGTTAATCTTGACAAGAAATACTTTTCAAGGACTCCCTTCTTTCCAATATTAATTATGTCCATTATAAGAAAATGTGATGCAAGTTGATAGTGTGCATGGCTATGGAATTATAGATCCACAGCTTTTGCATTAAGCACTTATACTGTAATACAGCAGTTCCATTTGAGAGGTGATTAAATGGAAAAGTGCCTATTATCAGTAGACTGGGATTATTTTATCTACATAAAAAAGTATTGTTGGGGGTCATATATAGAAAATGACAAGAGTCTCATGGACCTTTGGTATAAAAGATATATCCAAGAGAAGGTTAAGGGAAGAGATATTGAAAAGTCATTTAAGCTTTCCCCTGAGGTGGACACATTCTGGGAGAAAATCAAGAAACGTTTTCAAATTTCAAAAGATATAAAAGTTTATGTTTCAGACTCTCATGCTTTGTCCTATGATGTAGCAAAAGAAAACGATTGCAGAATAGTTTACTTGTTTGATTCACATGCCGATCTTGGTTATGGCGGACTAACATCATTAAACTTTGAGGTCAATTGCTCCAACTGGCTCGGGAAGCTTCTAAAGGATAAATTAATCAAAGAAGCCAATATTATATATAGTTCATATACAACAGAAAAACCAGAGCATTTTAAGCCCATGAACAGCATTTATAATGTCAGATACTTAGATTATAATGGTTTGAATGAAAACATTAAGGTGGACATAATTCATATATGCAGGTCCGGTGCATGGACTCCTCCATGGTTAGACGATAAGTTCAACCAATTTATTGATGATTTAGGTATTCCATGTGAAATTGCAGACTGTCCTGCAAGAAAATGGGATACCATGAATATAAGCTTTTCAGATCAGATTAATTACATGATGGCATGAGTCCATATGATATATGCAGACCAACCCTATTTTGGATTTGAGTCTGCATTTTATTTTTATAATGCCAATGTTGCTCATGCAGGTGGCAGTGCTTTGCACAAGAAATAATGTCAGAAAGCAGTTTCAACTTTTTTAAACCAAAGGATTAACATTTTGTGTAAGGGACTAAAATTTTGATAAGCAGCCAAAAATTAGCTGCTTTTATCTTTTACGATATGATGAAAATTGTATAAATATGACGAAATAAGGATAAATGAATCACAAAAAGTTGAAATGTGACAAAAATGTTGGTATTATAATATACACTGAGATACTAGGACTATAGATCTATTACCTGGGTATAAAAAGTAAAAATTATTTAAGGGCAAACCTGTCGAAAGGCAGGGACGCAAAGCCAAGGGCCTAAAGAAAAATGAATTCAATGGCAGCCGGTTGCAATGGAGTCCCACGTGCAATTAGCGCTGAGGGACTTTAATTATGCAAGAAAACATAAATTTCTATAATTTATACTTTCTAAATGTGTTTCTTAGCAATTCTAAATGAAGGGAAGCTATATGCTTCTTTGAATTATAGAATTGCTAATCGGTTTTGCAATAAAAACGGATGAAAGGCTTCCTTGGTTGTTATAAAAGCTTCTATGGGAAGTCTTTTTATATGCTCAATTCAATAAGGATTAATCTTTGGATTAATGAAACAGCATTTTTATTGGATTGTTTAAACTTTAGATTAAATGGAGGAAATCGTTGTTGCTTCTTTTTTAGGGGGATGATATCTGAGCAAGTGGTTATCTTTTTTTAATAACGGAAATTATGTTACTAATATGCAACTGAAATGAGGTGGTTTGATGTGAACGATCTGTTAGAGAGTCAATATGTAGTATGTGAGTTAGCAGATGAAAAATATGCATTAGGAATCAGTGATGTTTACGAAATCATTAAAATGAAGAAGATTACAGTCATACATAACAGCAAGCCTTTTTTGGAAGGAGTTATCAACCTGAGAGGTAAGATTGTTCCAATCGTCAATTTACATAAGAGGTTAGAAGTCAAAAATTATACTCCTACTAAATCAACCCGTGTCGTTATATTGAAAAGCAGAGGAGAAATGGTTGGGGTAATAGTCGATAAGGTGAATCAGGTTATCAGATTTACAGATATACAAGCTGCTCCAGAAACAGTAGCAGGCATCGATGGTGATTATTTTGAAGGATTAGGAGTCACTGAAGAAGGTGTCATCAGCATCTTAAAAATTGATAAAGTGCTTTATGAATAAAGCTGGAGGAGGTGTTTTATGGAAAGCATATATGATAATCCAGAGATGATAAGGGCTTTTATTGATGAATTAGAAGAACAGCTTCAGCTTCTTGAAGAAAATATTTTGGAATTGGAATGCTGTGGCGAAAGTCCAGATGTTATTCAAGAGATTTTCCGTGTTGCTCATACACTGAAAGGTTCTTCATCAGCAATGGGGTTTGAAAAAATGAAAATCTTGACCCATGAGATGGAAAATGTGTTGGATAAAATTCGTAATCATCATCTAAAAGCAACAAAACCAGTGATAAATGTCCTTTTCCAATGCTTGGATCATCTGAGATTGCTAAAGGAAGACTTTTTAACAGACCGAAAAGATATCAAGACTGATACATCTTCGGTTTTACATCAATTAGAGAAGATAATGTTAGGAGAATACCAGAAGAATGAAAATGCAGACAGCAAGGATAGTGAAGAATCGGTACAACAAGATAAACCAACTAAGTTCATACTTGATATTGAGCAACAAATACAGATTGAGCAGGCTGTGCATTCGGGTTATAACATTCTTGTTTGTGAAGTAAGGCTCGAAAAAGAAAGTTTGATGAAATCAGCCCGTGCTTATTTGATTATGAACCATTTGAATCAAATAGGAACAGTAGTCCAAGTTGAACCCGATATTCTAGAAAATGGAAATGATTTATTAAGAGATGAAATATACTACTTGCTATTATCCCAACAGGATGGCAAGACAATTGAGTCAAAAGTTATAAATGAGCTTACTGAGATAGAGAGTATAAGAGTATATCCATTTTCTTGGGATATGTCAAAGCAGCAGTCTTTAACGGCAGGTTTTATTAAACCTGAAGCTGACAATAATGCAAATGCAAAAACTGCAGATATTGAAAGAAAAGTTAATCAGACAGTTAGAGTGGATGTAGAACGACTTGAGAAAATGATGGATTTGGTAGGAGAGTTGGTTATTGAACGGACTAGAATCGCTCAAGTGGGAAGCATATTGCACGAGCGTTATTCATCAGATAATACTATCGAAGAGCTAATAGGAATATCAAATCAGGTATCAAGAGTAACCAATGAACTACAGGAGATAGTTTTAAAGACAAGGATGCTGCCCATAAAGCAACTATTTGGTCGATTCCCACGTTTGGTCAGGGATCTGGCAGAAGCCTTAAACAAGGAAGTTAAATTGATCATGGAAGGTGAAGAGACTGAGCTGGACAAAACGATTATAGAAGATATATCTGATCCCTTAATTCATATTATCAGGAATGCAGTGGACCATGGGATTGAGTCCCCGGAGGAACGTATAAGACTTGGCAAACCTCCGACAGGTACTTTACATATTAGTGCTTATCATCAGGAAAACAATGTTATTCTTATAGTTCAGGATGATGGTGCTGGAATTGATTTAGACAAAGTAAAAGAATCCGCTGTAAAAAAGCAGATCATTACCGCACAAGAAGCAGCTTCACTTACGGAGAATGAAATCATATCTTTAATATTCTATTCCGGTTTTTCCACATCTTCTACAGTAAATGATATTTCAGGACGGGGAGTAGGGATGGATATTGTAAAGAACCATGTGGATAAGCTGAATGGAATTATTGAGGTAGAAACAAAAAAGGGAGAAGGGACAAAGTTCATTATAAAGCTTCCTCTTACTTTAGCTATCCTTACAGGGCTTTTGGTTAGGATAAACGATGAAATCTATGCTTTGCCAATGAGCAATGTAATTGAAATAGTGCGGAAGCCTGTGGAAGAGATAGAAACAGTAAAAGGACAAGCTATTACAGTTATTAGGGACAGAATACTCCCGCTTGTTTGGCTTCATGACTATTTTAAGATTCCAAGAAAGAAAAAGAAGAAAAACAACTTTATCGTGGTTTTGGGAGTAGCAGAGAAAAGGCTCGGACTAGTAGTTGATGAACTTGTTGGGAATCAGGAAATTGTTGTAAAGCCACTAGGTTCCTACATTGGTAAAGTGAACACCTTTTCAGGAGCCACTATTCTTGGCGATGGAAGCGTAGCATGTATTTTAGACGTTGCAGGAGTTGCAAAGATGGTAGGAAGCATAAGAGCATCTAAAGCAGATGAAGAATAGTCACATGAAGGTTGAGCTTAACTTTAAGAAGTGAAAATGAAGCAATTTCTAGTTAAGAACTATATGTAGTTATATGAAAGAATAAAAACGAAGGAAAAAAATAAAAAGCATAGGGGGCATAATTAATGGGATTTAAAAAGAACATGGCGATAAAGTTTATGGAGAGTTCAGGACTTTCAGAAAAGAAGCATATAGCAGTTAAAGCGGCAAAAAAGTTCGGTGAAAAACTAAAGGATATTGCTAATGTAGCGGAAGAGGTGGCAAAAAGTACAAATGAGCAATCAGTAACGGTTAAATCATCATCCCAAATTTTAGGAGAGCTATCAACTTCAATTAATGGTGTGGCCAGAAATGCTGAACAGTTAACGGAAATTATCATGCAGGCCAATAAATCTTTAGAAGAAGTGGCTTCCAGCATTAACCAGGTAGCAGGGAACAGTGAAAGCACAGCCAGTTCCGTAGAGCAGATATCAGCTTCAATCGAACAGATGAGCAAATCCATCAAGGGAGTTGCAGGGAACGC
>NZ_FQZS01000020.1 GCF_900142105.1 Lutispora thermophila DSM 19022 | reverse complement strand
TAATTCAGCAACAATGCTTAAGGTAATTATTTCACTATCACTCATCTTAGAAGTATTGATATTGCAACGTTTTTTAATATGTGTTGGAGTTACTTCTTGGTAAATGTCGTCAATTATGACATAAGCGACAGTTATAAAGTCTTTTAAATCTCCAATTTCTTTGATAGAATAGTTTCTATCAGACTCCAGCATATATGTGACCCCCTATCATTTTTGTGGTTATTAATGATAGGTTACATAATATGTTGGAGTTTTTCATTCGTAGATTTTTGGTAATTCAAAGCTAGCACAACAAGTTAAATTAAAAAAATGGATACAGGAAGGGAGAGGGCAAGGGGAAGGCAAGGATTACAAGCCCTGGCTTACTGTACAGGATTTTCCAAGCAAAGGCAGGGTATCACGTGTATTTGGATGGAAAACAAAAAGAATTCATCATTTTTTTACGGATTCGGAGACACGATATTTTTACCTGTTGGAATGGGAGGATGATGTTTTAGATATCAGGGAGCACTATCCTTTATTTAACTGTGAAGAAGTAATACAAAATAAGGCTGGTTTAAACTTCGACTTATTTAAAGATAAAGATACAGGAACACCCTATATTCTATCTACATCATTTTTAATAACCTTGAAAAAACCAAACGGTAAAATAGCGTATCTTGCCAGAAGCCTTAAGGCGGATTATGAACTTGAGCGCAAAACAGCATTAGAAAGGCTGGAAATAGAGAGGAGATACTGGCAGAGCCAAAATATTGATTGGGGAATAGTAACGCAAAAAGAGATTCCAGTGGTTAAAGCAAAGAATATAGAATGGGTTCACTCATCCTTATATCCTGCTGATGAAAGAGGATTTACAGATGAAGAGGTTGACTATTACTGCAATGCTTTTGTTGAAAAATTGGCAGGGAACAGTACTTCGATTAGAAATTTCACTACCCAATTTGACAGGTTGTTTAATTTAGATACAGGGTCAGGGGTGTACATATTCAAGCGTTTAATTGCCCTTAAAAGGATAATGGTGGACATGAATAAAAAAATCGACCTTAATGATTCGACCCAAAGTATAGAAATTATAAAGCAGAGTTTACCAGAAAGGGTGAGAATACTATGATAGCAGTAAATACACTAATCAAATGGGGACAGGATAATGATAAAGAAAGTGTAGAAAGGATTTTGTGGCTTGATAGGCAGCAAAACCTTGCATATGTTATAAACATATATTCAAATGAAAGTCCGTTCCCAAGAAGTATTTCTGATATTGAAGAAGGCATTAAGCATGGGATTGCAGGTATATTGGAGAGAGACCCATTTGTTAAGGTTGTTGATGAAGGAGAATTATCAGAGAAATCAAAAGAAATACGGGATAGAGCATGGGAAGTAATTAAGGAACTGGTTACGCTTGAGCCTGTGATTTTTTATAAGAAAGAACGGAGAGAACTTGTTTTAAAAGCATCGTCTATTTATAACTTACATGAAAAAACTGTTTCAAACTACCTTAAACGATTCTGGAAGAGAGGGAAAATAAAGAACGCTTTGCTTCCGGACTACTATTTATGTGGAGGTCCGGGTAAAGAAAGACGGGCAGGAGACAAAAAGCGTGGGCGCAGACGAAAAAATGCGGAACTGGTGGGTGAGGGAATCAATGTAGATGAAGAAGTAAAAAAGATATTTAATATCGCTATCAATAAATACTATCATACAGGTGCCAAAAATTCCCTTAAACTTGCATATGAACTGATGAGAAAAGAATTCTTCAGCGATGAATTCAGGATAGAAAACGGCATAAGAGTTCCTGTAATAAAACCCATAGGAGAGGTGCCTACATATGCCCAATTCCGTTACTGGTATTATAAGAATATCAATTTAAAAAAGCAAATTTCATCCAGACAAAGCAGTAAAAAATATGAGCAGCAGTATAGACCACTTTTAGGCAATACAACTTCGGAAGCAATTGCGCCAGGAAGTATCTATCAGATTGATGCAACTGTAGGTGACATTTATCTTGTGAGCCGTTATAACAGGAACTGGATAATTGGAAGACCGGTAATTTACGGGGTTATAGATGTTTTCAGCAGGATGGTTGTTGGTATTTATGTTGGCTTAGAGGGGCCAAGTTGGATAGGGGCTATGATGGCTCTTGCAAATGCAGCGTCCGACAAAGTTGCCTTTTGCAAGGAGTATGGAATAGATATTGAAGAAAAGGACTGGCCTGTCCATCACTTGCCAGAGGCTATTCTGGCGGACAGAGGGGAACTTGAAGGCAAGAATGTTGAAAACCTTATTAATTCTCTACATGTAAAGATACAGAATACTCCCCCATATCGGGCAGACTGGAAAGCAGTTATTGAACAGCATTTCAGAATTACTAATATAAGGGTAAAACCGCTTTTGCCTGGTACTGTTGACCCTGATGTGAGAGAGCGTGGCGACAGGGATTACAGGTTGGATGCCAAATTGGATATATACCAGTTTACACAGATAATCATAAAATGTGCCCTGTACCATAATAACCAGTACCATCTTAAAAACTATGACAGGGAAGAGATGATGGTTGCTGATGAAGTAGAATGTATTCCACGGGAAATATGGAACTGGGGGATTGCAAACTGTGCGGGAAAATTGCGGAGTGTACCAGAGGATATCGTTAAACTAAATCTTATGCCCTCAGATGCAGCAACTGTAACGGCAAAGGGGATAAAATTCAAAGGCTTGTATTATGCTTCACCAAAAACTCTTAAGGAGAGATGGTTTGAAAAGGCGAGAAATAAAGGAACATGGAAGATTGATGTTTCCTATGACCCCCGCAATATGAACTTTATTTATATCAAGGAGCAAAATGGCATGGACTTCGAGAAATGTTTTCTCCTGGAACACCAGGATAGGTATAAAGATAAAAATCTTGAGGAAATTCAATACCTTCTTGAAGAGGAGAAACTTCAAATAAAAATAGCGGAAGATAAGGAACTACAGGCTAAGGTTGATTTAATTACTGAGATTGAAAATATTGCAAAAGAGGCAGAGAAATCCTTTAAAGAAGAAAAGTCAGATGAAAGCGATTCGAAGCGTAAAAGAGGGATTAGAAATAACAGGAGAATAGAAAAGATGTTAAATCGGGGAAAGGAAGCCTTTGAACTGGATAAAAAAGACACAGGAAATAAGGCAGAAGTTATATCGTTCAATAGAATGGAGCAGAAGGAACAGTTTGACGAGAATGATGCAATAGACCTTTTACTAAGAAAACAGAAGGAGGCCTTAAAGAAAATCCATGAATAAAGTAATAATACCTAACGGTGCTAACGCTGTAGTTGCAGAATACAAGGAACAGTTGATACCTGAATACAGCGGAAACCCGTTTATTGAAGCGCTACCGCCAATTTATTCACAGGAAGAAGTAGTGGAGAAACTTGCACTTTATCCGCGCTATAACCCAGAAGAAAGGCAATTGGAAAGTCACTACCGCATCCATATGGTTCAGCGGTTGTTCCAGTGCTTCCAGCCCCTTGGTATTCATCTTGACCTTGAAAGCAGGATAAGCAGGGTTATAAGGCAAGGATACCTGGCACGTAACCCATTTAAACCTTCTTATGCTGAAAGCCTTCATGATGGATATAAGGCGATACAAAGCCTGAAATGGGAATTAAGCAGCAATGAGTCCTTCAGGACTACTGCAGCGGGCTTTACAATTATAGGGGCAAGTGGAATGGGCAAGACAACGGCTATCAACCGTGTATTATCCCTTTTTCCTCAGATAATTGTTCATTCACAATATAAGAATATCAATTTTAGTATGTACCAACTGGTTTGGCTGAAGTTAGACTGCCCATTTGACGGTTCCTTGAAGGGTCTCTGCATAGAGTTTTTCCATAAGGTAGACGACCTGTTGGGTACGGATTATTATAAGAAGTTCGGGGTAGGGAGGAAAACCGTAGACAATATGCTCTCTATTATATCCCAGATAGCCAGGAATACAGCCTTAGGCGTATTGGTCATAGATGAGATTCAGCATTTAAATGGGGCAAAAAGCGGTGGGGATGAGAAGATGCTTAACTTTTTTGTCACCCTTGTCAATACCATTGGTGTACCTGTCTTACTTATCGGTACCACAAAAGCATTATCGGTTTTACAATCGGAATTTCGTCAGGCAAGGCGCGGCAGTGGTCAGGGAGATATGGTTTGGGAGAGGTTGAGCAAAGATAAAAGTTGGGATTTGCTAATCAATGCACTTTGGGATTATCAATGGACCAAAAAGGAAGTACCGCTAACACCTGAATTAAACGATGTGCTATATGAAGAGTCACAGGGCATCATTGACATTGCGGTAAAACTTTATGCTATGTCCCAAATACGGGCTATCCTCTCAGGAAGGGAGGATATTACTGCAAATCTGATTAGGCAGGTTGCAAAAGATAATTTAAAGTTGGTCCGCCCCATGCTGGAAGCCTTAAAATCGGGAAACATTAAAGAAATCGCCAAATATGAGGATATTTGCGCTGTAGACATTGACTTTCTGGGATTTGTGGACAAAAGCAAACAGTCATTAGACTGGGATATGAGGATGAAAATACTCCAAAAGCAGCAAAAGGAAAAAGAAAAGGAAGAAAATCTTTCAAAGAAGGAACAAGCAATTTTAAAATTGCTGGACTTGAATATTGATGCAAAAAAGGCTCAAAAAGCAGTAGAGAAGGTTCTCGATAATGAAGAAGAACTTGAAGTTTCTGAGATTGTAATAAAGGCGGTACAGATGATAGCAACCAATGCTAAATCAAAACAAACGAAAAAGAGTAAAGTGGAGAAATTGGATGATTATGATATAAGGTTTATTGTAGAGGAAGGCAGGAAAAATAAAAAATCAGCCTATGAATCATTAAGAGAAAAAGGACTTATTAAGCAGGTGGAAAATGACTTTTTCAAGGCGGTGTAGCACAAAATGATGACGTTTTTTCCTATGCCTTATGAGGATGAAGTATTATACAGCGTCTTTGCAAGGTACCACGTGCGGAGTGGGAATACAAGTTATAAGGCTACATTGAGAGACCTTTTCGGTTCAACTTCCGTAACAGCGGTGATGGACCTGCCTTCCAATATACAGAACCTTGTTAATAACATGCCCCTTAATTCCCGATATACTGAAGAATATCTTATTAAAAACCATACTCTTTTCCCATTTTATTCTGTTTTCCTGTCTCCTGTGCGTGCAGAACAGATTTTTGAATCAATGAAAGGAGAAAATGGAGGAAGCATATATAGCCGGACTGGAATTATGGCCAGTTCTATAACATTAAACCAGTATTTTATATTTTGCTCCGCCTGCGCTAAAGAAGATAAATTGAAATACGGGGAGTTATACTGGCATAGAGTTCATCAAATTCCTGGGGTACTGGTATGCCCAAAACATTATGTTCCTTTATATAATAGCCAAGTGCCGGTCAGGGGATATAATAAACACCAATATAAGGCTGCTAGCGAAGAGAACTGTGTAGAACTCGATATTGTTATCAACTACTCTGATGATGTTTTTGAAAAACTGATTAGGCTCGCAGAGGATGCTCAGGTTTTGCTTAACAGCGACTTTGAAAAGAGAGATATAGAATGGTATAAAGAGCAGTATCTCGCAAAGATGATGGAAATGGGATTTGCAACTTCAAACGGAAAAGTGCATCAAAAGGAGTTTATAAAAGAATTTATTGATTATTATGGCGAAAAATTTTTAGAAATTGTTCAGTCCGGTGTTGATGTAGATAACGATTCAAACTGGCTAATAGATATGATAAGAAAGAAAAATAAGACTGCTCATCCTATCAGACATTTGCTTTTGGCCCGTTTTCTTGGAATTTCACTTCATGATTTATTTTACAAAAAGATGGAATATAAGCCTTTTGGAGATGGACCGTGGCCTTGTTTGAATGCAGCGTCAGACCACTACCTAAAGCCAGTTGTTTCTGACTTAAAAGTTGCATACAGTACAGATTCAAAATGTTCTGTTGGGACTTTTTCTTGTACTTGCGGTTTTGTTTATACCAGAAGTGGGCCAGATGAGTCTGAGGATGCAAAATATAGATTCGGAAGGATAAAAAGGTTTGGGCAAGTATGGGAGGAGAGGCTCAAAGAATTAGTAGACCGAAAGTTAAGTTTAAGAGAAACAGCAAGGTCACTAGGAGTAGACCCTAATACAGTTAAGAAGTATGCTAAAAAACTTGGATTAACTACTTACTGGGAAAAGCGGAGTGAGGACGATAGTGTATATGATAATGATGGAAATATTTATTCTTCAACAAATCTGAACAAGGATTATTACAGGGAAAAGTGGAATGAATTAAGAAAGCAATATCCAGAGATGGGAAAAACGCAATTACGGCAGGTTGATAAGGCTTTATTTGCCTGGCTTTATAGAAATGACAGGGAATGGCTAAACAAGAACTCACCTGATAAAAAAGTGGCTAATGCTGTAAACAGCAGAGTTGATTGGAACCAAAGAGATAATGAGATATTGTCTCAGATAAAAGGAATAGTTGATAAGATGCTGAATTCGGATGGAAAGCCTGAAAGGATTACCATTAGTTTAATTGGTAGTAAATTAAGTATAAGGGGCTTGCTTGAAAAACATTTAGATAAACTTCCAAAGACAAAAGCATACCTAGATTCTGTTAAAGAGACTAATCACGACTTCAGGGTAAGGAGAATTCGCTGGGCAGTTAAGGAATTAGAGAAAGAAGGAGAAGAACTGCAAATGTGGAAGATAATGAGGAAGGCTGGAGTAAGGGAGAAATACGTATTCGAGTTAGAGGATTATATAAATAGGACTGTACAATTATAAATGATAAAATTTATAAAGTTGCTAATAGAATACAGACATTGTAAAATATGTGTGTATATCAGGAATGCAATTTATTGCTTTTTGAGGATATTATTCGATAAATACAATGGAGTACAAAACTACATCTATAAGGTTCTATCTATTGGATTTAGGGGGGAAACTTATGAAGGTAATGTTGCCTGACAAAGATACTATTAAGAAAGAGTATGATATTGGACAATATCAATCAATTGTCATTATTGGTGCAAATGGTTCAGGAAAGAGCAGATTGGGTGCATGGATTGAAAGAAATAATATGAAAAATGTACATAGAATCGCAGCACAAAGGTCTTTGGTAGTACCCGATTACGTTAGTTTAAAGAGTTATGAACAAGCATTTGATGAATTGTTTTGGGGAGATACAAATAAAAATCCTCAGAAAGGACAAAGATGGGAATGGGGAAAATATACAACATCGTTATTAAATGACTACGATAAAGTTCTTTCTACTCTATTTGCCAAACAAAATAAACTATATGAACAGTATGTTAGAGAATGCAAAGAAAAAGAAGCAAGTGGTTTAACACATGATAAAGCACCAAAATCAGAAATAGATATAATTATTGAACTTTGGAAAGACATTTTTCCACATAGAGAAATTATCCTGAGTGATGCAAAAGTTTCTGCAAAATTATCGAATTCAGAATATCCTGGGAAAGAAATGAGTGATGGTGAGAGAGTAGCCCTGTATTTAATGGGACAATGTTTATGTGCACCTATGAATTCTATAATAATAATTGATGAACCTGAACTTCATTTACATAGGTCTATAATGAATAGACTATGGAGTAAACTTGAAGGACAAAGAAAAGACTGTTTATTCATATATATTACTCATGATATTCAATTCGCATCAGCACATAGGAATTCAAAAAAATTATGGGTACATGAGTATTTAGGAAATGACAACTGGAATTATGAGTTTGTAGAAGGAAATGATGATATACCAGAAGAATTATTATTAGAGTTATTGGGAACTAGGAAAAAGGTTCTATTTGTAGAGGGAACAAGAGATAGTTTTGATTATTCCTTGTATCAGTATTTTTATTCAGACTTTTATATTGTGCCATGTAAAAGTTGTCTAAAAGTCATTGAATCAACAAAAGCAATGAGAAACCATCGTCAGTTACATCATTTAGAAGCGTATGGTTTAATTGATAGAGATTACAGAACAGAAGAAGAAATAAAATCGTTGAAGGAACAAAATGTATATACTTTGAATATTGCAGAGGTTGAAAATCTATTTATTGTCACAGAAATACTAGAAGTTGTTGCTGAAAACCAAGCATTAGATTCTTCTAAAGTAAAAGATGCTATTGAGTTTATCAAAGATATATTTTCTAAGAGTTTAGAAACACAAATTAGGAATGCAGTGGTTAGTGAAATAAAATTCTTACTTAGCAATTATGATATAAACGATAATAATATAGAAGGAATACAACAAAAGGCTAACAATATATTACAAGTAATAGATGTTAAGCAAATAGAGAATAAATATATGCAGTTGTTTGAGAAATTGAATGGTGAAGATAAATATGAGGATATACTAATGTATTTTAATAATAAAGGTATTGCCAAAAGTATAGGTAATATTTTTGGGCTTAAAAATAATGAATATATCGAGTTAGTGTTGAGATTATTAAACACTGATAAAAAGGAAAAAATAATAAATGGTCTAGAAAAATATTTACCTAAAATAAGTTGATATCTCAGAAATAATGTATACTGACTATAGCAATAAAATGACTATTATTAAATTGAAGCAATTTAGTATTTAAATGTATCTTTGGATAATTAGGCTGTTGTCTCTTATGGGATACTGGCACTCAATATTAACAGAAAAACTTAACCCATAACCCTCAATATCCTGACTAACTATGTATAATTCAAATAAAGTTCGCTCCATGATAATAAAGTTCGCTCTATAAAAATAAAGTTCGTTCCAAAACCTCGCAGTAGATGCAAGAGAAATCTTGTTTTGCTGCGGGGTTTGCGTTTTTATTGGAGAGAAGTGCTAAGGTGTATGTTAGGATTAAGGAGTAAGGAATAAGGCTATAGGTATTGATTTTAAAGAAATTGAGAGTACTATATTGACTAAATATTGATACCAGGATTGATAAAAAGATTAGAAAAAGAACATGGAAAAATGCAACCTTATCCCTTTTTTCCTTGCAACATGTTCCTATTTAGAACCAACTTTATTTTAAAAATTGTTACAACAAATAAGGAAGAAATGTTATTAAATGGAATGAAAATATTGAATTTTAGAACCGACTTTATTATATGGAAAGAATTAGGGGAATGGGCCTAAGGCGAGAAGGGATAAGGGTTTGAGGGATTTCGGTTTGGAGCGGAGTTTATTTTAAATATACAACTCGTGTATATACAAAATAAACTCCACTCCATGATAATAAAGTTGACTCTGTTGTATATACAAAATAAACTCCACTCCATGATAATAAAGTTGACTCTGTCAAAATAAAGTTCGTTCCAAAATCCCGTAGCAGATGCAGGAGAAATCTTGTTTTGCTGCGGGGTTTGTTTTTTGCAAGTAAAAGGGGCTGAAAGGGTTAAGGTATAAGGGATAAGACTGATGTATAACCCAAAAAAACTCGTGTCACGAATAAAAAAGTCGTGTTAAAAATAAAAAAGTCATGTTAAAAGTCATGGTGAAAATAGGGTAGAAAACCTTATTGGAGCCATGATTTTTGTTTTAGGATGAGTAGGGTTAAGGGGTAAGGTATAAGGTTAAAAGTATTGATTTTATTGGATTTGAATAGAGTATTGATGAAAGATATTGATTAAAACTTTTCCCTTTTCTCTTGATACTTATCCCTATTTATGACACGACTTTTTTATCTAAAATGAGAGTAAAAATAGGAAATTATTAGGAGAAAAGAACAAGGAAAGTGGGTGATTTTTGACATGACTTTTTTATCTGGAAGAAAATAGGTAAATATGGTTAAGGATAGATGGGACAAGGGGTTGAGGGGGTGTTGGGTTTTGACATGAGTTTTTTATGTGTATACAACTATGATTATAATATACATATACCCCCTAGTGGTATATAATAATTTATAGGAGGTATACTATGGCAAATTACTATATTAAAACTAATAGGACCTTTACTACCATAAGAAAAAATGCTTGGATATTTACAGTACTAGTAGCCATTGGTGGACTATGGGAACCAAAACTAGGCTTATTAGTGATATTGATCATGTTAGGTTTAACTATCACTTCCTTTTTCACAGGGAGGTACTGGTGCGGGAATTTCTGCCCTCATGGTTCTCTATTTGACAGAATAGCAATGCCTATAAGCTTAAATAAAAAGATACCTAATTTTTTAAAATCAAAGTATATGATTATAGGATTTTTTATATTCTTTATGTTCAATTTCTCCAGAAGGATAATCAATGTAATAAAGCTGTGGGGAAGTCATGATTTTCTTGATAAGCTAGGATACGTGTTTGTTACAACTTACTTAATGGTTTTGATAGTTGGTGGATTAGTGGCAGTGTTAATTAATCCAAGAACTTGGTGTCAATTTTGCCCCATGGGAACAATACAGAAATTATCCAATAGATTAGGTAGGCTTACGGGAATTGTGGAAAAAACAGAAAAGAAAGTTACCATAGAAAACATAGACAAATGCTACGAATGTGGAAAATGTTCAAGGGTATGTCCATTCCAACTGACACCCTATTTACATTTTGGAGAGGACAATCAATTCCATGATATAAACTGTATAAAATGTGGCACATGTGTTGTAAATTGCCCTGCAAATATTCTGTCATTAAAGACTAAAGAAGAAGCAAACCAGTTAAAGAAAACCGTTGAAAAAATATCTACCCATGAGGTTTCATAAACCTCATGGGTATAGGATTATCTAATGGATTTAGATTTAAGCTATTAAAATTTCTTATACAGCATAAGAAAGTGCGATTATTTATCAAAGATTGTTAGTTATATAATAAACATAAATTAGTTATAGACTAAAAGACTAAAGGGGGTTATTACATGGATAAGAAGGCTAGTATAAGTAATGCTGATGCTACATTGGATTCTTTAGAAACCATGGTAAAGGCTAATTTAAGCAAAATTGAAGTTGCATTAGGTTTTATAGGAATTTTCATAATATTAGTTTTTGGAAAGGCTTTATTAAAAACAGATATGTTATTTTTTAGACTTGTGATTGGAACAGCTTTAGGCTATACCTTGACAAGAGCCTACACAGGCTTTGCTGGTAGTGTAAATCGTGCATATAATACTGGATCTACAAAATTAATGAGAACTTTAATGCTTATGTTTTTCATTACAGCTTTATCAACTACTGCTTTCCTAATTAGTTCAGAGGATATGGCAATGTACAGTCTTTCCATTAATCCCATTAACTTAGGACTCATATTAGGAGGTATATTATTTGGATTTGGGATGTCCTTTTCTTCATGTTGTGCTAGTGGAGTTCTAACTGATTTAGTAACTGGTTTACCAAGGGCTATTGTTACCTTAATATTCTTTAGCTTAGGTGTTTTCTTGGGATTTCCTATTCAAAAAACTGCAACATGGGTTACTAATTCATGGATTTCTACACCAGTAGGTGAGACATATGGAGGAGGTGTATTTTTACCGGACCTATTTAAAGGAGATGGCTTAGGAGGCTATATAGGAGCACTGGTGTTAACTGGTATATTTTGCGGTATAGTAGTTTTTATGTCCTATGTATACGAAAACAGACGTAAGGAAAACGGTACCTACATAGGACATCCTATGGAAAAGGTACAGGATTCTTTACAGAAAAGAGAGCATAGTATTTCTAAATTATTTAGTGCTGAAACCTATGAAATAATATTTGTTAAACCTTGGACTTTAACACAAGGAGCTGTAGTTTTAACCTTATTATTTGTGCTACTAATGGGAGTAACCAAATCCGGTTGGGGAGCTTCCACTCCTTACGGTATGTGGTTTGGTAAAGTGCTAATGGCCTTTGGCGTTTCACCTGAATCTCTTGCGTCATTTAGTAAACAATCTCCTGAATTCTATACAGTACCATTTTTTGAACATGGCGTTTCAGTTCAAAACTTTGGAATACTAGTTGGTACAGCAATCTATCTATTAACTGCTGGTAAATTTAAGGAGACTTTTATGTCAGAGATGAAAATTACTAAAAGAGAAGTATTGCTTTATGCTTTAGGTGGTATAACCATGGGCTTAGGAACTCGTATGGCAAATGGATGTAATGTGGGAGCATTATATACACCAATCGCACAATTTTCACTTTCAGGTTGGGTGTTCTTAGTATTTATGGTTATAGGAGGAGCCATAGGCAATACATGTGCTAAAAAGTGGAGAGCATAGAATATCAAATTAAAATATAAGGGGGAGAAAAAATGAGCAATAGAATTTTAGTAATAGGAGGAGTTGCAGGAGGAGCTTCTGCAGCAGCTAGAGCTAGAAGGTTGGATGAATCTGCTGAAATCATAATATTTGAAAGGGGACCTCATGTATCCTTTTCCAACTGTTCATTACCATTTTACTTAAGTGGAATAGTTGAGGATGTGGATTCATTGGTGTTGATGGATCCAGAAACATTTAAATCCCAGTACAATATTGAAGTTAGAGTAAACAATGAAGTGACCAAAATCAATAGAGACAAAAAAACTATAGTAGTTAAAGATTTAGCTACAGGAAGAGAATATGAAGAAGCTTATGACAAATTGGTTCTTTCTCCAGGGGCTAGCCCAATTCTTCCAAACAGCATTGAAGGAGTACACAACAAAAATGTATTTACTGTAAGGAATGTAGTGGATATTGATAATCTAAGCAGGTATATAAAGGAAAATAATATAAAGGATGTAGCAGTAATAGGCGGAGGCTTTATAGGTCTTGAAGTAGCAGAAAACTTGCGTTTAGCAGGTATTGATATTTCATTAGTAGAGGCCTTAAACCAAGTTATGGCACCTTTCGATTACGATATGGTTCAAATTCTTCATAAGGAAATAATGGATCAGGGAGTAGATTTAATACTTGAAGATGGTGTTAAGAAAATAGGAGAAGACTATATAGAATTACAGTCAGGTAGAAGAGTAAAGGCTGAAGCTATAGTAATGGCTATAGGTGTAAGACCAGAAACTCAATTAGCTAGGGAAGCCGGTCTAGAAATAGGGGAAACAGGAGGAATTAAAGTAGACCACAACTATAGGACTAGTGACGAGGATATATACGCAGTAGGAGATGCCATTGAAGTATATAATAGATTAACTCATAAACCATCAAGACTTGCTCTTGCAGGACCTGCACAAAGACAGGCAAGAGCTGCTGCAGACCATATGTATAATATGCCTGTAAGAAATAATGGGGTAATAGGCTCATCAGTTATTAGAGTATTTAATATGAATGCAGCTTGTACAGGTCTTAATGAAAAACAAGCAAAACAAGCAGGTATTAGCTACGACTTTGTATATGTAATCCCTGGAGATAAGGTTGGGCTTATGCCAAATAGCAATCCAATGCACTTTAAATTGCTATTTGAAGTTCCAACTGGCAAGATATTAGGAGCTCAAGCTATAGGAAAAGGTGCTGTTGACAAGAGAATTGACGTAATTGCAACATTGATTGCTATGGATGGAACTTTAGAGGATTTGAAGGAATTAGAACTATGCTATTCACCAATGTTTGGTACTGCAAAAGACGTGGTAAACCATGCAGCATTGGTAGGATTAAACATATTAAATGGGGTATTCAAACAAGTTCCAGTAACAAAGGTAAGAGAGCTAGTAGAAAGCAATGCCTATATAATAGATGTAAGAGAAAAACACGAATATGAAAAAGGTCATTTAATAAATGCTGTAAATATTCCTCTAAGTGAATTAAGACAGAGAGTAGATGAAATACCTAAAGATAGACCAGTATATCTACACTGTCGATCAAGCCAAAGAAGTTATAACGCAATAATGGCACTTCAGCATATGGGATTTGATAATCTATACAATATATCAGGTTCTTTCCTAGGTATTTCTTACTACGAATATTTCAACGATCAAGTTTCAGGAAGAAATAAAATATTAACAAACTATAATTTTGAATAAGTAGTGATGCTATGGAAAAGAAATTAAATCCAATTGATATATTGAGCTTAGCTTTAGGTTCAATTATAGGGTGGGGTTCCTTTACCCTACCCGGATCTAAATTTCTCCCCGAATCGGGAGTTATAAATACAGCCATAGGGCTGATATTGGGAGGATTAGCTGTTATATTTATCCAAAAGGGATATCAAGTGATGATGCAAAATCACTTTGAAGATGGAGGAGAGTTCTCCTATACCTATGAGAATATGGGAAAACTAAACGGGTTTATAGTAGGCTGGAGCCTGATATTATGTTATTTGAGTTTAGTACCTTTAAATGCAACTGCCTTTGTACTCGTTATAAAAAGGCTCTTTGGATCTTCCATTGAAAAGCTATATCTATACCATGTGGCAGGATATCCAGTATACTTGTCTGAAGTACTAATTGCAAGCTTTATCATAATACTATTTGCTTATATCAACATAAAAGGAGTAAAGACCAGTGCTCGTGCTCAAAACATAATGGTTTTATTTTTAGTTGTATGTGTAATAGCAGTACTTGCAGCAATGATGGTAAAAACTGATAAGACAATTTTTGTTGAAAACTATGTACTGGACAATAAAATAGATTTTGGTAAGGTTTCAAGGGTATTAGCCATAGCACCCTTTCTATTTGTGGGATTTGATGTTATTCCACAGGTTAGCACTGAGCTAAACTTTAAACCTGGGAAAGCTGCAGCCATGGGAATCATATCCATATTTGCAGGGGTATTCATATACAACGCTTTAAATATCATAACTTCTTTAGTATATACACCAACAGAAGCGCTAAAGCAGGAATGGGCCCTTGGCTCAGCAGTTTTAAACAATATAGGTATACTTGGATTTGTACTACTGTGCATAGCTTTAACATCAGCAGTCATTGGTGGAATTAACGGATTTATGTTAGGAAGCTGTAAGCTTATTGGAGCTCTCTCAATATATGGATTGTTTCCGGAGAAATATAAGGAGAAAAATAAATCAGGAGTATATGAAAATGGCATAAAATTTGTTACTTTTGTGAGTTTGATTGCACCATTTTTTGGCAGGCAGGTAATCATATATATAGTGGACATGTCATCTTTATTAGCAGCTTTAGCATATCTATATGTATGTTATATCAGCTATAGAATTGGCAAAAACAAGACGGAAAAATATCTATCACTGGTGGGAACTATTGTAAGCATTATATTTATCGGACTTTTGGTAATTCCTATATCTCCTGCAAGACTAAGTTTTCCTTCTATGATATTTATGTTCATATGGGTGATTGCTGGAGTCTTCTACTATAGGAAATGCAGCGTTAAGTTAAAGACAGTTAAACATATATGAAAAGTCCAAAAGATGTTCCTTTGGACTTTTCATATTAAAAATCTGACTATTATCTTGCTTCCTATAATTGTACCGATAAATACGGCAATTCCAAATATCCAACCGGATAAGGATAAGCTTGATATACTGCTGAAAAGACCACCTATATTGCAGCCTAAGGATATTCTTGAACCATATCCCATGAGCAATCCACCTATAGCTGCTAGTATAAATTGGTTTTTGGATTTAATCTTTCTTATTCTAAATTGGGATGCCATTAGAGATGAAAAAAGGGCACCTATTATGACTCCCAAATTCCTTATAGAGCGAGGGTCCTTTAAGAAACCTCCTTTTAATATCTCTTGTCCACCTTCTATATCAAAATAGAACCATTGGGAAACATCTATTCCAATAGTTTCTAGAATCCAAGCTCCCCAATATGCCATTGTTGATGAAACTCTCCAAGGTTCACCTGTAACAGCTAAAGTTGCAATTTGAAGTAATGAGAGTAAAACTGCACCTGTAACATAAGACCATGAATTCTTAAACCATTTTGTATAATATTTATTTTCATTTAGATTCAAGGCTATACCCCCTTAATCATCAAGATCCTCGGTTCTATTTAACTCTATTCTATCCAAAAGAATATATAATAGACCAATGAAAAAGAGCTGAACTGATAGCGCACCAAACCATCCAAATATATCTGGTAGAAATACTTTAAATCCCTTTGAAATAAAGTTTTCATTCCACCATTGAAAATCATGGGCTCCCCATAGAGAACCTATTATGAAAAATACTAAAGCTACTAATTGAGTTAAAAAACCTTCCCCAGTTCTCATGAGTACCCCAGAAGCGCATCCTCCTGCCAAAACCATTCCTATTCCAAATAGGATACCGCCTATTATAATTGCAAAGCTTATGTTGATTACTAGTCTTTGACCTGGAATTGTTTCTCCATTGATATAGGAGCCATATTTAATTGCTGTAAAACCAATGGTAGTTAATGCAATGCTTATTAACAATGATTTGGAAAGGATGGTGCTGCCAATGAGGTAAGGATCTCTTATTGCTGCTGCAAAGCAAAATTTAGACCTTTGTAATACAAATCCAAAGGCTAGTCCAGTTATCCAATAAAAGGGGAGAACATCAGATAAGGAGTTTAAGAATACGCCAAATCCTATGGCAAAAATCAAAATAATAAATCCAAAAGGTGCTTGATTTTTCTTACCTTTGGTCTTATTTGAATACATAAGATACACCTCATATTGTTAATAATTAATCAACAAACACTTTAGATATGCTTATCTACTATTGCTTTGGGTATCTATACTCATATAAGCTAAGTAATCTACAGTAATTCTGTTAAATATATTATATAATATATTTAACAGAATTACCAATTGTAAACCACATTATAGGGAGCTGAAGGTCAATGAACATAGAATATCTTTATTACTTTTATAAGGTTGCCATTACAGGAAGTATCTCCAAGGTAGCTCAAAGCGCTTATATATCTCAATCAGCATTAAGTCAGCAGATTTCTAAACTAGAGGAAATATTAGGATGTAAGCTATTGGAAAGGAGTAATAAAGGTGTTGAATTAACAGATAAAGGGCTAATTGTATTGAAATATGTGGACAACATTATCAGAACCTATGAGGCAATGCTTCAACATATCAAATCTGCTGATGAAAACGAAAGAAATATAAAAATTGAAGCTTGTTGGTCTATAGCCACATACTCTTTGCCCTGTGTTATGTATGAGATTAAGAAGAAGTTTGCCAATTACAATTTTGAGTTAAATCCAAATGAGTCCGATGAGATCGAACAAAACGTCATGAACAACATATGTGATATTGGAGTCATATACAACAGACCTAAAAGTTCAAATCTATCCTACTATAAGATAGGTACAGATAAAATAGTATTAGTTTCTTCTCAAGATTATAAGATAGATGACAAAATAGATTTTATGGAATTAATAAACCATCCGTTTATTCTTTTGAATGATAAAGTACATGTTATAGATGCAATTAAAAACAAATTAAGCAGTATAGGTCTTAAAATTGAAGATTTAAAGGTGTTATATAATAGCGATTCTGCAGAATCGGTAAAATCTTCAGTACTCAATGGATTTGGAATTGGATTTTTACCTTATACATCCATAAAAAAAGAGCTGTATAACAAACAGCTTAAACAAATAGATATTATAGATTATTCTATAGAATATGACATGTACTTAATATATGATAAAAATATTCAAGATGAAACCCTATATAATTTTGTTGAATACTTCAAGAGGACTGCTAAAAAGAATTTATGTTAATCCTTTGTAATAAAAATTTCCCAAACTCCATTTATGACTTCTTCATGTGATATCTTATATTCTTTAAAGTTATTTACTATAGATTCCAATACACAGCTATGATCTGTAACTACCTTTATGGTTTCTCCAGAGGTAGTTTTTTTTAAGGCTTTTCTTGTCTTAATAATAGGTATTGGACACATATCTCCAAGGCAATCTACTGTCTTCATGGGAACGCTCCCCTCAATATAATGTTACTGTTGCTATAAATATTATAATACAACTTTGCCATATCTACGAGTTATATAATGTTATTTGATGAATTTAATAATGTCTCAATTTCATCTACAGATAAAGGCTTACTCAATAGATATCCCTGTCCCAAGTGACAGCCAAATTGCTTTAGACACAACAACTGTTCATTGGTTTCAATGCCTTCTGCTACCACTGTTAAACTCAAGCTTTTTGCCATTGCAATAATTGATTTCACTAGATTTTGTTTCTTTTTAATGTTCAATAGATCATCTATAAATATTTTATCTATCTTCAGCTTGTCCACCTCAAAGAGATTTATTTGACCAAGGGAGGAGAAACCCGTGTATAATACAAATAAACTCCACTCCGTAATAATAAACTTCGCTCTATAAAAATAAAGTTCGTTCCAAAATCCCGTAGTAAGTGCAAGAGAAATCTTCATTTGCTGCGGGATTTGCTTTTTATTAGGATAAAGGGACATGGGGCAAGGGCTAAGATTGTTATGGTCAAGAGATTGGAGATAAGGCTAAAGCATTGATTTTAAAGGGATTGAGAGTACTATATTGATTTAAATATTGATACCGGAATTGATAAAAAGATTAGAAGAAACACATGAGAAAATGCAACCTTATACCTTTTCCCTTGCACCTTACCCCTAAAAAGAACCAACTTTATTTTAAAAATTGTTACAAGAAATAAGGAATAAAAGTAAATAAATGGGATGAAAATATGGAATTTTAGAGCGGACTTTATTATATGGAAAGAATTAGGGAAATGGGCATAAGGCGAGAAGGGATAAGGGTTTGAGGGATTTCGGTTTGGAGCGGAGTTTATTTTAAATATACATAGTTAGGGGTAAGGATTTTTTGGGATAAGGAATAAGGGGGAAGTTATATAATAATAAAGTTGACTCTGTGATAATAAAGTTGATTCTGTAATAATAAAGTCGGTTCTATTAGTAAGTTAGTTCTGAAATATAAAGTCATGCCATTGAAAGGTTATAAGGGGGCACAGCAATAGGATTAAGGATATAAATTACAGAAACTGGACAGTTGTTTCATAAGCGGTAAAGTTCTATCAGAATGAAAATAAAGTTGTATGTAAAAATAGTTACGGTTATTAGCATTGGTTTAAAAATCATAAGGCATATATGATATTTTATAAATAAGATTTAAAGTATAATGGAGATAGGATGACAGATTATTCTTATAGAATTATATATTATAGGAAGTAACTGTAGACATTTAATGTTTTTGGAGGGAATGAATGTGAATTATTATTTTATGCCTTTAGAGGAACAGCCTGATTATGGGTATGGAATGATTGGTTCTATATATTATGCAGCAGCCAATGATTTGTGTAGTTCGGAGAAGTTTAGAGAAGATTGGTATTTGGTTCTACCAGTTAATTTTTTAAGAAGACATTGTATAGAACTATTTTTAAAATCATGCATCATTCTGTTTCATAAAAAATTCAAACTAAATTTTGATAATGACAAATGTACTGGAGAACCGAAAATAAAACTTAATAATGGAACTTGGATATTATTGAAGACTACGCATAACATAAAGGATTTATATAATTATCTTGATTTTCTTATTAAAAGTAATAAGGATTATTTGAGTAAAAATACTACAACAATATGGAAATTTAACGATGAATTTGAAAAATGGATAGACAAAATAAATGGGTATGATAGTGTAAGTGATTATTTTCGATATCCTATTAGCAAAGACAAAAATAAGGATAAAAATAAGAATTTTTTTAGAGAAAATACAATGCAGGGAATTCAAAAAGAAATAGAACAGGGTAAAAAAACAATTACACTAATTATTGAAGATAGTAATGGAGATGCTAAAAAAATATACTCTAATCATAAGCCTGATAAAATAGTAGATTTATTTAAAATTTTGCAAAAAACATCTGATGAATTGAGTGGATTTCATACGGCAGTGCGAATGGAGTTATTTAATGGTTTTTAATTGCTTCATATTCATAAGTCTTGATAATTATAGTTGTATAACCCTAAAAACTCGTGTCACGAATAAAAAAGTTGTGTTATAAATAAAAAAGTCATGTTAAAAGTCATGGTGAAAATAGGGCAGAAAGCCTTATTGTAGCCATGATTTTTGTTTTAGGATGAGTAGGGTAAAGGGGTAAGGTATAAGGTTAAAAGCATTGATTTTATTGGATTTGAATAGAGTATTGATGAAAGATATTGATAAAAACTTTTCCCTTTTCCCTTGAACCTTATCCCTATTTCTGACACGACTTTTTTATCTAAAATGAGAGGGAAAATAGGAAAATATTAGGAGAAAGAGACAGGGAAAAGGGGTGATTTTTGACATGACTTTTTTATCTGGAAGAAAATAGGTAAATATGGTTAAGGATAGATGGGACAAGGGGTTGAGGGGGTGTTGGGTTTTGACATGAGTTTTTTATGTGTATACAATTACAAGTGTATAATTCAAATAAAGTTGACTCCATTAAAATAAAGTTCGCTCCATAAAAATAAAGTTCATTCCATAATCCCGTAGTAAATGCAGGATAACCCCTGTTTTGCTGCGGGGTTTGCTTTTTTTACAGGGGAAAGGGCTAAGGTATAAGGACTAAGTTATTAGATTTTTCATTAGAATTTTGATTAGAATTATTTGTTGGTTACAGCCTTAAAACTATTGATTTTAAAGGGATTGAGAGAAGTATTGACTACTGTATTGAAGATAATATTGATATAGCAACTGAAAGGGTGAAATAAAACCTTAACCCTTAACCCATGAAACTTATTCCTATTTTCCTTTCAACATATCCCTATTTGGAACCGACTTTATTTTAAAAATTACTACAAGAATTAAGGAATAAATGTTATTAAATGGAATGAAAATATTGAATTTTAGAACCGACTTTATTATATGGAAGAGATTAGAAGAATAGGGTTAATACTAGAAGGCATAAGGGTTTGAGGGAAAGTGGTTTGGAGCGGAGTTTATTTTAAATATACAATAGGACTAAAATAACAATGCTTTTATTGACAAAAGCAAAAATTTACATTAGTATATGCATATAATTGAATATAATCATATAGAGGTGATAAATTGGATTTTATAGAAATCTTTAAAGCATTGGGAGATGAAAACAGAATTAGAATACTCAATTTGTTAATAAGAGGGGAACTCTGTGTGTGCGAGATAGAAACAGTGCTGGATATGACGCAGTCCAATGCTTCAAGGCATCTAAATAAATTAAAAACTTCAGGAATTATAACCAGTGAAAAGAAATCGCAATGGGTCTACTATAGAATAAATAATAATTTTATTGAAGAAAACAACCTACTGTATGAATATATTAAGAACAAGATGGATGAAAAAACACAATTGAAAAGAGATATAGAAAGACTAAAAAAGTTTAAAGAAGGTAACTTTACTTGTGAGCACCTGCGAAATGATAAAAGTCAGGTTTTTAAGTATCTGCAGTGTCAGTGTGATAATACAAGAAATGAGAACTAAACAGAACTTCGTCTTAAACAAATTATATGATTATAATCGAATATAATCATATAAATAAATCATATTTATTATAAACAGATTGGGGGCATAAAATGTGAGTAGTAAAGAAGTAATACAAGAAAACAAGGGATTAGGTTTTTTTGAAAAATATCTCACACTTTGGGTGGCAGCCTGTATAATAGTGGGAGTTGCAATAGGACAATTAATTCCTATAATCCCTGAAACTTTAGGCAAACTTGAATATGCTAATGTATCCATCCCTGTTGCCATTCTTATATGGCTCATGATATACCCCATGATGCTTAAAATTGATTTTTCAAGCATTGTCAGGGCAACAAAAAAGCCAAAAGGACTTATAGTAACTTGTACAACAAACTGGCTTATCAAGCCTTTTACAATGTATCTTATAGCTGGGTTTTTCTTGAAGGTAGTGTTTAGTAGATGGATTGAACAAAATTTAGCGATTGAATACCTTGCAGGTGCAGTACTGCTAGGAGCTGCACCATGTACAGCTATGGTGTTCGTATGGAGTTATCTGACAAAAGGCGATCCTGCTTATACATTGGTGCAGGTAGCTATGAATGACTTGATTATATTGTTTGCGTTTACACCAATTGTCGCATTCCTATTAGGTGTAAGTAATGTAACCGTTCCTTACGACACGCTGGTATTATCAACAATCTTGTTTGTTGTTATCCCATTGGCAGGAGGATATCTTACTAGAAGGAACATTATTAAACGCAAGGGTATAGAGTATTTCGAAAATATTTTTCTCAAGAAATTTGATAATGTAACTATTGTAGGTCTTCTTCTTACATTAATAATTATTTTCTCTTTCCAGGGTGAAATTATTTTAAGCAATCCTTTGCATATTGTATTAATTGCCGTACCATTAATTATCCAGACATTCTTTATATTTTTCATTGCCTATGGCTGGGCAAAGGCATGGAAATTACCTCACAGCATTGCAGCACCTGCTGGAATGATTGGAGCGAGTAACTTCTTCGAACTTGCGGTTGCAGTGGCTATTTCTCTATTTGGACTTGAATCAGGTGCGGCTCTTGCTACAGTTGCAGGGGTCTTAACAGAAGTGCCCATAATGTTGACCTTGGTTAGAATTGCAAATAATACAAGAAAGTGGTTTCCTGAAAAATGAATGTAGGATAAACAGCAAATGAATGATGAGAATAGTAGAAGCAATCGATATACACACAAATATTAAATATGTTAAAAGCAATTATATAAGATTCAAGCAAATAATATTCCGGTTAAAGTGATTAATCATTTTAACCGGTTTTTATATGCCGTAATATCAAGTTTCTCTGAAAACTAAATTAAGAGAGGTAATTGTATTAGATCTATAGTAACACATAATAAAAAGGTCTCAAATAATTAAATAGAAAGTCATAAATATATAGACTAATATCCATATTGCTATTTGAAGAAATATTGACATTATATAGATATAAACATATATTATATATAGATAAATATCAATATACTGAGGTGTTGAGATGAAGTTAAATTATGATGAAGGTGCGAAGATTATTAAAGCTCTTGCAGATCCAAATAGGCTTAAAATAATCGATATTTTATCCTGCGGAGAAATGTGTGCCTGTGATATTTTGGAACATTTTGATTTTACACAGCCGACACTTTCACATCATATGAAGGTTCTGATGGACTGCAATATTGTAGAATGCAGAAAAGAAGGGCTATGGAGCTATTATTCTCTAAATATATCTAACTGCAATAAGCTTATATTGTTTCTTATGAATCTTATAACAGATACTGATGAATGTATCTGTAAAGATAAATCAAAATGTAAATGCTAGTAGAGGAGTGTATGATTATGAAAAAGATGATGATTTTTGATCCAGCTATGTGTTGTCCAACAGGAGTATGCGGGCCAAGTGTTGATCCGGAGCTTTTGAGAGTTTCTACAGTATTAAATAATTTGAAAAAAAGAGGAATAGTGATTGAAAGATACAATCTGACTAATAATCCACAGATATTTGTTGAGAATGAAGAAGTAAATAAAAAATTGAATGATGAGGGAGTGGATGTACTTCCAATTACAATGGTTGATGGAGTTATAGTAAAAACCAAAGCCTATCCGACCAATGAAGAATTTTGCAGTCTATTAGGTATATCAGAAGATTACTTAAAAGCAACTGAGAAAAAAGTGATTAAAAGATGCTGCTGCAAGAGTGGATGCTGCTAATTTTGAAAGAGGGATATGGATGTCAATTAAAGAATTTAGTGTGACAGAAATAAGATTGACAAAGTATATTTTTTTTACAGGAAAAGGTGGGGTTGGTAAAACATCATTAGCATGTGCTACAGCAGTAGCTTTAGCCGATGAAGGCAAAAAGATTATGCTAATCAGCACTGACCCAGCTTCAAACCTACAAGATGTCTTTGATGTTGAATTGAATAACAAAGGTGTTGCTTTAAAAGATGTACCTAACTTAGTTGTTGCAAACTTTGATCCAGTGGAGGCAGCTGCTGAATATAGAGAAAGTGTTATAGGACCTTACCGTGGCAAATTGCCTGAAGCAGTTTTGAAAAATATGGAGGAACAGCTTTCTGGATCATGTACTATTGAAATTGCTGCATTTAATGAATTCTCAAACTTTATAACTGATGAAAATGCAGCCATGGAATATGATCATATAATATTTGACACAGCTCCAACAGGTCATACTCTAAGGATGCTTCAGCTTCCTTCAGCGTGGACTAATTTTATTAATGAAAATACTCATGGTGCTTCATGCTTAGGGCAGCTTTCGGGACTTGAAAATAAAAAAGAAGTATATAAAAATGCAGTAGAGAATCTCGCAAACAAAGAAAAAACTACACTTATAATTGTATCCAGACCTGAAAAATCACCACTAAAAGAAGCGGAGAGAGCATCTAAAGAGCTTCAGGATATAGGAATAAATAATCAGGTTTTGGTAATCAATGGTGTACTGGAAGAGCATGATGACTACCTTTCCAATGCTATTTATAAGAAACAGCAAAATTCCCTGAAGAATATGCCACAAGCACTTAGAGCTATAGAAACTTTTAAATTACCTCTAAGACCTTACAATGTAACTGGTTTGGAAAATGTAAGAGCTTTTTTGAAAAGTGGTAGAATTAATTATGATAATGAAATGCTAAATGATTACGATATACAAAAATTAAAGAATGTAATTGAAGATTTGTATAATAGAGATAAAAAAATAATATTTACAATGGGCAAAGGTGGAGTAGGAAAAACGACAGTAGCAGCTGCAATTGCTTTGGAATTAGCCAAAAGGGGCAAGAAAGTTCATTTAACAACTACTGACCCTGCAGCTCATTTAAAGTTTGTATTAGATGAAAGCTATGGCATTACCATAAGCAATATTGATGAAAAAGCAGAACTTGAAAAGTATAAAGAAGAGGTATTAAGCAAAGCTAGAGAGACAATGAGTGAAGATGATATTGCTTATATAGAGGAAGACTTAAGATCGCCTTGTACTCAAGAAATTGCAGTATTTAGAGCTTTTGCTGAAATCGTGAAAAGGTCAGAAAATGAGATTGTAGTAATTGATACAGCGCCAACAGGGCATACGCTTTTGCTTTTGGATTCCACTCAAAGCTATCATAAGGAAATTCAGCGTTCACAGGGAGATATTCCAGAATCAGTTAAAAAACTTTTACCTAAACTGAGAGATGAATTAGAAACAGAAGTGATTATTGTAACTTTAGCTGAAGCTACTCCGGTTTACGAAGCATTAAGACTTCAAGAAGATTTAAACAGAGCTGGAATTCATAGCAGATGGTGGGTAATAAATTCAAGCTTATATGCTGCGAAAACAACCAATAGTATTTTAAAGGCAAGGGCAAGCAATGAAGTAAAGTGGATTAATAAGGTAAGTGAAATATCAAAAGGGAATTTTGCAGTTATAGAATGGATTCCAGAAGAAGTAAAAGGCGAAAAACTTAAAGATCTTATAGATTAGAATAGTAAAGGCATTACATTGAAATGTAATGTCTTTACTAATTACGAAGGAGTCTGGTTTTGAAGATGTAAATATTGAAATTGCACATATATACACTAAGGATGTAATAGAAAGCATTCTTTCTAATAAAGAGATATTCATAGATCCCGATGATGCATCAAATATTGAGTCCTTAGATGGAGCATATGCAGGTGACCTGATAAAGGCCAGAAAATAGGGGGTATTTATTGTTAACTATAATGTAAGAATAGCACATCAACATGATATACCTTTCATTACTAAAATATACAACGAAGGAATTGAAGATCGGATAGCTACACTTGAATCAAAATTAAAAACAGAAGAAGAAATGCTTGATTGGCTGAAGGACAGAAGTGGTAGGCATAAAGTATTGGTAATAGAAGATGAGAAAAATACAGTCCACGGGTGGGCTTCACTAAATGTTTTCAATTCAAGATGCTGCTATTCTGGCGTGGTGGATATATCAATATATATTTCGAGAAAAATGCGTGGCAAGGGATTAGGAAAGCTGCTTCTTAGATCGCTTATACAAACAGCTAAAGATGAAGGTTTTCATAAGCTTGTTTTAAGCACATTTAAGACCAATGAAGCAGGACAAAAACTTTATAAATCTCTTGGATTCAGAGAGGTTGGAACTTATGAAAAACATGGAATTTTGGATGGTAAGTGGATTGACATTACAATAATGTAACTAATACTTGATGACTAGTTTATAGTTACTATTATGCATAAATATTCTTTCGGATAGTATGAATGGAATGTGAAATTCTCTTGTAGTCAACATATTCATTGTTCCTTTTGTATTCGATCAAGAATCTTGAGCCAGACCTTCTGTCTCTAAATTTAGCATTATTCGTGTAAAGGTAGTTACAAAGTAGATATTCTATATAGATTGTTACTTGTAATACTGCTATGACAGGCGGAGGTAATAGTATAGAAAACAGGCTGAGGAGAAGATTAAGATAGTGTTAGGAGGGTTCGATAAAAGGTGGCTGGTTAAAGTAGGTGCTATTATGAGTTATAAGTGCAAAACAAAGGTAAATAGTGCGAATTTGTATTTTATAACGAAGGAGTTAGAGATTATTTAAGCGTTGGAGGATGGAAAATGAAAAATCTCATTTTTATAAATGGAACTATGGGGGTAGGAAAGACAGTCACAAGCAGAGAGCTGCAAAAACTATTGCCAAATTCTGTTTTCCTCGATGGTGATTGGTGCTGGGACATGTCACCTTTTATCGTGAATGATGAAACTAAAAAGATGGTAATAGACAATATTAGTTATCTATTAAATAATTATATTTCGTGTTCAGTGTATGAAAATATAATTTTTTGTTGGGTAATGCATGAACAAAGTATCCTTGATGATGTATTATCTAGGCTAGACAAACATAGTTGCATATTATATAAATTTTCTTTGGTATGTTCAGAGCAAGCGTTAATTTCACGAATTAGAAAGGATATAGAAATGGGAATAAGGACTGAAGACGTTATTAACAGAAGTATATCAAGATTAAAAAATTATTTTGAAATGGATACAGAGAAAATTGATGTAAGCAAGGTTTCTGCTAAAGAAGCAGCTAAAATAATATTTGGGTACATTAAGAAATAGTTTCATAACACGCTATGAAGAGATTGTGGTATGACAAAGCATGAGTCTGTAATAATAGGAGATAACGTGTATGAGCAATACACTGATTTGTTATTATTCACTATTGGGAACTATAAATTATCAAGAAAATTAAGTAATAAATGTTATTAAGTGGAATGAAAACATTGAATTTAGAGCCGGAAAATCCCTTAATAAATGCAAGAGAATTCTTCATTTGCTAAGGGATTTGCTTATTTTCAAAAAAAATACATCTGGATAAGATTAACATAACAATATTTACATAATCCAATTTTCTGCTTTCCAAATGGAATGAAAAAAGGTAAACTAATATATATCAAGCTATAATTATGTAAAATAAAATACTGACAGCACATCTATATCATCCAAGTAACATTTTTCTTTAATTCATTCTATTAGTACAGGAGGATTCAGCTTTGAAAAATTTAATTAACATGTGGAAACGGTTAAGCCTGGTAAAGCAGATAATAGTAGGCTTGATTATCGGTATTATTTTGGCATTAACAATTCCTGAACAAGCAAAATTTGTTGTTATTTTTGGGTCTTTATTCGTTGGCGCTTTAAAGGCATTGGCGCCTGTACTGGTTTTCTTCTTGGTTTCATCAGCTCTTGCTCAGCATAAAAGCGGTCATAAAACCAATATGAAAGCCATTGTTGTGCTTTATGTTGTAGGAACATTCCTGGCTGGTGTTGTAGGTGTTCTTGCAAGCTTTATGTTCCCAATAAAGTTGACACTAGTATCAGGAGTTGAAAGTGTGTCAGCTCCGGGCGGAATTACAGAAGTCCTTAAGAGTTTGTTGATGAATCTGGTTGACAACCCTGTAAAAGCGATATTTAATGCCAACTACATTGGTATATTGGCATTTGCAGTATTATTCGGCATAACATTAAGAAAAGCAGCTGATTCAACTAAAACATTTATGGCTAACGTTTCTGATGCATTGGCAGATATGGTAAGAATAGTTATCAGCTTCGCTCCACTGGGTATCATGGGATTGGTATTTGACTCCATTGCAACAAGCGGTATAGAGGTATTATTAAGCTATGGACAATTAATATTAGTGCTTGTTGGCGCTATGGCCTTTGTAGCTTTAGTAATGAATCCTATAATTGTTTTCTTAAAGATACGTCAGAACCCATATCCCCTTGTGCTCAAGTGCCTGAAAGAAAGTGGTATAACAGCGTTTTTCACAAGAAGCTCAGCTGCCAACATTCCGGTTAACATGAGCCTGGCTGAAAGACTTGGTTTGGATAAGGACACCTATTCAGTGTCTATTCCTTTGGGAGCTACTGTTAACATGGCAGGTGCAGCTGTTACAATTTCTGTATTGACCCTTGCAGCTACTCATACACTTGGAATTTCTGTAGATATACCTACTGCAGTAATACTAAGCGTATTATCAGCTGTAAGTGCTGCAGGTGCTTCAGGGGTAGCAGGTGGATCATTGCTTCTTATTCCTTTAGCATGCAGCTTGTTTGGAATTCCCAATGACATTGCGATGCAAGTAGTTGGTGTAGGATTTATAGTTGGTGTTATACAGGACTCATGCGAAACAGCAGTCAATTCATCAACAGACGTGCTGTTTACTGCAGCTGCTGAATTTGCTGAATGGAAAAAGCAGGGCAGGAAAATAGTAATCAAATAGGTAAGAATAGAGCAATAATATATAATCAAGATAAGGGCGGTTATTTAATGAGAACCGTCCTTCATTTTGCAGACATATTTAATTTAATAAATTTCCAACAGAATCAAATTGCACTTATATTGAACTCCTTTGGATGTTTTCTTCACAATTACATTTTAGAGGCTTTTTAATGTTCCAAAATCCCGCAGCAGATGGAAGAGAAATTTTTATTTGCTTCGGGGTTTTGCTTTTATTGTGATGTTTGCGACACCATGATTAAAGCCTTTAGTCTGGATATAGTTGATATTATAGGTAATACATATAATAGATTGACAAGCTATAGAATTTATCAATTTAACATAGAAATAAAGCTCTAGTATAATTAATTACATTATCGAGAGCAGGAGGTTGTATTATGAAAAGCAATAATAGAATACTTATATTTTCAGCTTTAGGTATTGCTATAAATATAGTCCTTGGAACAGTATCAGGGATGTTAAATATTCCGCTATTGTTTCTGGATACCATAGGAACTATATTTGTTGCAGTAGTATATGGACCTTTTTATGGTGCCTTAACAGGAGGACTCACAAATGTAGCCTTGGGAATTATACAGAATCCAAAAAATATACCTTTTGCATTAGTAAATATTGTAGTAGGAATTGTAGTTGGTTTAATTGCAAAGAAGTGGAAGTTTGATCTGAAGGCTGCGATTATTACAGGAGCAATACTGGCTGTAGTTTGTCCGCTCATAGGAACACCTATATCAGTATATGTATATGGAGGACTTACCGGAGACTTTAACGATGTATTCTTTACCTGGTTAGTGCAGACAGGACAGAAAGTTTTTACAGCTGCATTCATACCTAGAATAACAAGCAATATAGTAGATAAGATTGCAAGCTGTGTAATAGTTTCATGGATTGTTGCGAGAATTCCAAAAAACTATATACAAGGAGTCATGTAATGGAGAGAAGCAAAAAGGTAATCTTTACATCTCATTGCATATTAAATCAAAATACTGTGGTACCTCCTTTAGCAAGGGCAAAGGGACCTTATAGAGATATAGTAGAGGTTATATTTAACAATGGGATAGGTATACATCAACTTCCATGTCCGGAATACAGATACCTAGGATTGAAAAGAAAGCCTATGACCAAAGAAGAGTATGATAATGAGGAATTCAGGAAGTTATGTAAAGACATATCAAAAGATATTGTAACTGTAATGAAAGAGTACTTAGATAATGGTTATTATATTATCGGTTTAATAGGTATAAACGGCAGCCCAACCTGCAGCATTATAGGTGATAGGGGAATACTTATGGAGGAGCTATTATCTTCATGCAGGGAGGCAAACATTGAACTCAATTTAATAGATGTGCCAACGGATTATCATGATGGTGAAAATGAAAAAGGTTTTATAGATAGATTTAAGGAGTTTATAAGCAACGCATGTTGATATATTATGCAATTCCAGTCATGATAATAAACTTGGTTCTAAAAAAGTTCGTTGAAAAATCCCGCAGCAGATGCAAGAGCCATCTTCATTTGCTGTGGGAATTTTGCTATATGGGATAGGTAAAGCTGGGTATAAAGGTTTAAGATAAATCATGCAAGGAACTTATAATGGTTACTAAAGTTTATGGATAGAGTTATGTTGACAAAAATGTTGTTACATAGTATTCTAATTATATGCATTAATAGCAGATTATCATGTTCTAATATGTAGAACCATGAATAATTATGTGTTTCGTTTTTGTTTTGTAAATGGCGATACACTGATATTTAAGTCATGCTTATTTCATGATGGAAAACGGGGGAATAAAAATGAACTATACAGTTATTACTGCTGCTGAAAAACCGGAACATAAGAAGACACATGATCATATAACATGTGAAATATGGCCTGAATTTATTTTAAATGATCCGATTTCAAATGCTAATTTTAAAAACATATACAAAACGTTTGCTGAATATCAATTTTCCATATTAATGGATGACAGTATAGTTGGATTTGCAAATGCTATTCCCTTTTATTGGGATGAAGATTTAGGCAACCTGCCGGAAGAAGGATGGGATTGGGCATTACTTAAAGGGTTTGAAGATAACTCAAATAATAAGAATCCCAATGTTTTGTGCGGTCTTCAAATTGGCATAGACAAAAAACATCAGGGGAAAGGATTAAGTCAACTGATAGTTAAGGAGATGAAATCCATCGCTATTAGAAAAGGATTTAAATATCTGGTTATTCCTGTAAGACCTAATATGAAAAGCAAATATCCTTTGATACCCATTGAAGATTACATTCAGTGGAAGGATGGCAATGGACTGCCCTTTGATCCATGGCTAAGAGTACATGTTAGACAAGGTGCAGAAATAGTAAAAGTATGCCACAAGGCCATGTATATTCCGGGAAAGATAGAGGATTGGGAAGAATGGACAGGTATGAAATTTATGAGCAGTGGAGATTATGTAATTGATGGAGCGTTAGTTCCCGTTAAGGTTGATGTAGAGAATGATATTGGCGAATATGTTGAGCCCAATGTATGGGTTTCATATAAGCTAAGTGAGTGAGAGAAAAAAGAGTAAACAATTTTACATGGAAGGCATATGTTTGGAAAAAAATATTGCATGGTATATTAATAAGAGGGTTGAAAGAACCGTGGGAGATTCCATGACTCTTTTTGAAACAGGAGTCATGGATTTTTTTCGAAAAGGCAATTTTGTCTTTATTGATAAATATAGAGAAGGTATAACCATTGAAGAAAAATTGACATTTACATAAAAAACTTTTCTGCCGATATCTTAATGTGCAGTACGAATGCTATAACTGAGAGTGGGGAATTGCACAATATTGATGGCAATGGAAGCAGAGTTGCACCAATTATATATGGCCCAAAGCAAGTTATATTAGTTACAGGCGTCAATAAAACAGTTCGCGGTATTGAGAAGGCAGAAAAAGAATTAGACAATATGCTGCTCTCATAGATGCAAAAGATTGGGTAAGGATACGACTTGTACTACTTTAGGTTACTGTATAGATTGCAATAAGTCCAAATAGAATATGAAATGATTTTGTAATCATAAGAGGGTAATTTACCAAAGGAAGGATAAAAGTAATCATTGTCGGAAAGCAATTGGGATATTAGCAAATTGGTCTACACAATCCCGTAATGGATTAGTTATAAATTCTGATCTATTACGGGATTTTTATAATGTTTAGGACAGTATAAATTTAATTTCTTACAGGAATGAAGCTGTAAATATGATATTAAGGCGAGTATATGTATAAATTTGATGGATATTGAAATATAAAACAATGAAGTAAAATATTATAAATTACCAATTAATATAGTAAAATTTACTGGGAGGTATATGAAAATTCAAATTGGGAGGGTTGTATATGACATTAAAAACTTCAGTAAATACAGAACTGCAAAGGAAACCGGATATCATGGCAAAGTTTATTTTACTAAATCTTTTGGGTATTTTTATGTTTTTTATCCCCATCAGCATTGGAGGATCAAAGTCCATACCCATTGATCACATTGTTACATTCATTCGTCAGATTCCTCATTTTGGTGCCATTTATGCAGGAATAGTGATCATCATAGGAGCCATATTGCCTTTTATAAGAAAAACATGGAACAAAGATGTAATCACTACGATCTTTTCGGTTTTTAAGGTATTAGGAGTTGTTGTGTATTTTATGGCTGTATTTGAACTGGGGCCTGAGAGAATACAGAGATCAGATATGCTGCCCTTCGTCTTTGATAAAGTAGTTATTCCTGTAACCATGTTGGTACCTGTAGGAGCTGTATTCCTTGCATTTTTGATTAACTATGGACTTATGGAATTTATAGGTGTATTTATGAAGCCAGTTATGCGTCCCATATGGAAGACACCAGGGCGGTCTGCTGTTGATGCAGTGGCATCCTTCGTAGGAAGTTATTCAGTAGCGTTGCTTATAACAAACAGAGTATATAAAGAAGGCTATTATACCAATAAGGAAGCCTGCATTATAGCAACAGGTTTTTCCACGGTTTCTGCTACCTTCATGGTTGTTGTAGCTAAGACACTTGGACTTATGGATAAATGGAATACTTACTTTTGGGGCACCCTTGTGATAACCTTTATAGTAACAGCATTGACTGCCAGGATTTATCCACTGTCTAAAAAGTCCGATGGAGGATATAACGGCATGGAGGTCATACCCGAGCCAATTCCTGAGAAAGGCAAATTGTTTTTAACTGCTTTGCATGAGGGTCTTAAAGCTTGTGCAGCAGCTCCAGGGGTTGGGAAAGGTATTGTAACCAATTTCAGAGACGGTGTAAGATTGGCCCTTTCTATAGGACCTACATTGATGTCCATAGGTTTCTTTGGCCTTGTGCTGGCTGAATACACCCCTTTATTTGATGTCATTGGGTATATATTTATGCCCTTTACGATGCTTTTGGGATTTGGAACAGAAGCAGCACTTCTTGCCAAGGGATGTGCCATAAGTCTTGCAGAAATGTTTCTTCCTGCAAGCATAGTTGCTTCTGCTTCTCCAGCAGTTCAAGCAGTTGTAGCCGTTGTATGCGTGTCTGAAATACTGTTCTTCTCTGCTTCAATTCCATGCATTTTATCTACAGATATAGATATTGACATCAAGGACTTATTGATAATATGGATTGAAAGAACTGTCTTGTCGCTGATTTTGGCTACTCCTTTTGTTCATTTGCTTGTTGTATAAAAATAAATATGTATTCGTTTAAAGTGCCCATATAATGGGCATTTTTTCTTTTCAAAATCATCTTATTTGGCTATATATGCATATACATTCTTTACTATGAAGTACATCTGTGCAGATTTAGTTATGTGGAATTTAAAAAGTAGGGAAAAAGAACTGGATTAATATAAATTGGTTGGTTACAAAATCTCATAATGGATGGGTACAGTCAATACATAAATTGTTATTATAACCAGTGTAATGTCATTGAAGAGGAGGAAAAACCATGAAAATAAATGATTTTAGACTTGAATGCTATTTTGAAAAGTATGAGTTCACAGCACCTTATCTATTGACCCAATCTGATTGTGAATCTATGACAACTAAGGAACTGCTTTCTTTAGAGCCTGGCGCAGAAGAAGCATATCTTAACCAATGGTTGGGTTATACAGAGACTTGGGGAGACCCGGAGCTGAGAGAAAAGATTGCTTTATTGTATAAAAACATGACCGCTGAAGATGTGCTGGTTTTCCATGGAGCTCAGGAGGCTATTTTTGGATATATGAATGTGATGCTAAATGAAGGAGATCATATGATTGCCATGTATCCAAACTATCAATCCGCTTATGAGATAGCAAAATCAGTTCCAAACTGCGAATTGTCCTTGTGGCATATAAGGGACGATGGAACTAAATGGGTGGTTGACTTTGATGAACTTGAAGCACTGATAAAGCCCAATACTAAAATCATTGCCATTAATTCTCCCAACAATCCGACGGGATATACTTTCACAAATGAAGAAATAAAGAAGTTATGTGAAATTTGCAGAAAACATGATATATACCTTTTCTCTGATGAAGTGTATAAGGGATTGGAACTGGATGGGGATAAAAGAGACTGGATGGCGGACCATTATGAAAAGTGTGCATCATTGGGCGTTATGTCTAAAGCATATGGCCTTGCCGGACTCAGAGTAGGTTGGCTGGTATCAAAAGACCATGAGACATTGAAAAAGGTTGTTAAATTCAAACATTATATGAGCATTTGTGATTCAGCTCCAGCTGAATTCTTGGCTAAAGTTGCCCTTAAGCACAGTGATGAGCTGTTGGAGAGAAGCAAAAATATCATAAGAAATAATATGAAGATAGCTGATGAGTTTTTTGACAGATATCCATATCTATTTGAAAAGAAACCCATAACTTGCGGCCCTGTTGCATACCATAAGCTGTTGGTTGATATGCCTGTTAAGGAATTCTGCCAGCTTGCAGTTGACAGAAAAGGAGTGCTATTGCTGCCTTCCTATATTTATGAAATGGATGGGCAATACTTCAGAATGGGATATGGCCGCAAGAATATGCCTGAAAGTCTGGCCAAATTCGAAGAGTTTTTGATAGAAGAAAAATTTGCTAGGTAATTATGCTGCGGCATATAAGCTGATGCTGTTTGGCTTATTTGTCGCATTTACTTATCAGGAGGTAATTATGGAAACTTTATTGTTGAGTTTAAAGGATGTAAGACAAGCACTGTCAATGAAAGAAGTTATAAGTGCCATCGAAGAAGGTTATATAGCATATTATCGAGAAAAGGTGCAGCAACCAGATATCGTATCTATAGAAATACCGAGAAACAATGGGGAAACTGATATAAAATCATGCTATAATGAATTAAATGAGATCATATCCGTCAAAGTTGCTTCTGGGTTTTACAATAACGGGAAAATAAACCATCTTCCATCAATGATTGGCACCATACTGTTATATGGCGGAAGAACAGGTGCTCCTCTGTGCATTATGGATGGCAGTTTAATCACCGGGATCAGGACGGGAGCGGCAGGAGCCATTTCATCTAAATTACTGGCAAGAAAAGACTCAAAGACTGTAGCAGTGTTTGGAGCCGGCGGTCAGGCAAGAATGCAAATTTATGCTCTATGTGAAGTAATGAATATAGAAGAAGTAAGAGTCTATAGCAATAATAAGGAAGAACTTCCTAAATACAAACAGGACATTGAAGAAAATACAAAGGTAAAAGTTATCTTATGTGATACAGTAGAAAAGGCTATGGAAGGAGCAGATATTGCAATATCTACTACGCCTTCAAAGAAATATTATATAGATAAATCTTGTGTGAGAACGGGTATGCACATTGTAGCTGTAGGAGCAGATATGCCTGGGAAAAATGAATGGGAGCCCGAAGTGTTTAGGGGAGCTAAAATTGTGAATGACAGCATTGCTCAATGCATCAGCAGAGGAGAAACCAGAAATGCAATTATTGCCGGGGTAATTAAAGAAAGCGATATATATGGAGAAATAGGTCAGCTTCTGGCAGGTGAAAAGCCACTAAGAGAAAATGATGATGAAATCACTATTTTTGATACCACTGGAATGGGAATTCAAGATAATGTAACTGCGGTAATGGTTTATGAACTGGCAAAGAGAAAAGGGTTAGGAGAATATTTTGAGTTTATTTAATATAGAAGAGGTGAGTCGGATGAGATTTTATATTGTTGATGCTTTTTCAGATCAAATTTTCGGAGGTAATCCTGCCGGAATCGTGTTAATAGATGAAAAGGATGACTTTCCAAGTGAAGATATCATGCAAAAGACTGCCGCTGAACTGCGTTATTCAGAAACTGCATTTATAAAAAAAGTCAGAGAAAAAGAATTTCATACCAGATACTTTACACCTGCGGCGGAGGTGGACCTTTGCGGCCATGCAACCATAGGTGCTTTTTCAGTGTTGTTGAACAAAGGTATTGCACGGACTGGGGATACATATATCAATAACACAATAGCTGGAGCATTGAATATTGAAATAGGTCAAGAGGCTATTTATATGGATATGGGAGAACCAAAGGAAATTTTTAAAATATGTGAAGAAAAAGATTTAAAAGAATTATATGATATCATGGGATTATCCCACGAAGATCAAGGTCTGTTCAATGGTAAGAAACTGATTCCTCAAGCCATATCCACAGGATTGCCGGATATCATGCTCCCTGTTAGGGATGAAAATCAATTGAATGCCATTTCTCCCGATTTCAAGGCCCTTGCAAAGCTTTCTGAAGGATATAAAGTTGTTGGGGTACATGCCTTTACATTGAATACAAAAGATGGAAATATCCATTGCAGAAATTTTGCACCACTGTACGATATTGATGAAGAAGCGGCAACAGGTACATCCAATGGTGCACTAACCTATTACCTATATCTAAACAATATTATTGGCAACAATAGCGTCAATCAATTCATACAAGGTGAAGCCATGGGGCGTCCTTCAAGAATCATCAGCAGACTTTTATTAGATAATGAAAAGGTAAAGATACAGGTTGGAGGAAATGCTGTGATTCTTGCGTCTGGAAATATAAATATTTAGGCAGGAGTATGTGGTATGGCAGACAAATCAAAAGAGAAAAAAACCGTTGTCATTGACTGGACTCCGGATAAAAACGGCAAAGTGCCTATGTACAAGCAAATCGTTAATTATATAAGTTCAAAAATATCAAGCGGTGATTGGACCATTGGCAGCATATTGCCATCGCAGCGGGAATTGGCAGAGATATTTGGAGTCAATAGAAGTACAGTTGTAGCTGCTTTGGAAGAACTTGAATCTTTTGGAGTTCTCAAAGGCGAAACAGGAAAAGGTACTACAGTCATCAGCAATACCTGGTCCCTTCTGATTTCGTCTGCTACTCCTGACTGGGGAAAGTATTTGCGATCAGGTATTTTTAAGGAGAATATGCCTACGATCCAAGCCATCAATAAAATGGAATTTGAAAAGGGAATTATCAGGTTGGGGACGGGAGAATTATCGCCTGAGTTATATCCTACTGAGATGATGAAGGATATCTATATGAAGTTATCTCAAACAATTCCATCCTTGAACTATTTGGAACCTCTAGGATTGTTGGAATTAAGAGAAGTGTTGTGTGAACGGCTTAAGGAAAAAGGCATTGAATGCAAACCTTCAAATATTGTAATTACATCAGGATCTTTGCAGGCTTTGCAATTAATTTCAGTATGTATGCTTAAGCAAGGATCTACAGTATATTGTGAAGCACCTTCATACATTAAATCATTACAGATATTTCAATCGATGGGAATGAGACTTTTGGGAGTTAACATGGATTGTGAAGGAATTCAATACTGGAACATGGGAACGGTAAGGAAGAGCGGAGAAGATGCTCTCTTATATACTATACCATCCTTTCATAATCCAACAGGTGCTCTCATGTCCGAAGCCAGGCGGAAAGATTTATTTAAATTTTGCAGTGATAACAGGTTGCCTATTATTGAAGATGATGCCTATGGGGATATCTGGATAGATGAAGAGCCTCCGAAACCGTTAAAAAGTATGGATGAAAACGGAATGATTATTTACTTGGGTACTATCTCCAAAGTCTTGGCACCTGGACTTAGAATAGGATGGTTAGTAGGTTCTGAATCTGTAGTAGAGCGTTTAAGCGATGTTAAAATGCAGACGGATTATGGGGCAAGTTCTGTTTCACAATGGATGCTGAGGGAAATATTATTAAGTGCTCATTATGATCAATATTTGGATGAGGTTCGCAGAGTACTGAAAACAAGAAGGGATTTAATGATAGGAGCCCTAGAAAAATGTTTTAGTAAGCTTGCTGTCTGGGAGGTTCCAAAAGGCGGTTTTTACATATGGCTTAAATTTAATCAAGATATTGCCATGGAAAAGCTGTTCCATTTAGCTCTGAAAGAAGGACTTCTATTGAATCCAGGCAGTATTTATGACTTTAAGAAAAACAATGCACTTCGTCTATCATACTCATATATCAAAGAGCAGGATATAATGGCCAGCATCGAAAAACTATCTCGTATAGTTTTATTGTTAGCAAAAGATAAATAACAACAATTAAAAAATGTAATATTGAGTATTAGTTTGAGCCATTCACTTAAAGCTACCTGATGGTTCAAGATTCTCATGTCAATGAAGTATTCCTCCTAAAGTGTTTGATAGTGTTTGTTAGTTACAAACACTATCAAAGTCTACTAATATCAATTTTTACACTTTAGTTAGGAATTGTGAATATATCTATAATTGTATGCTATGGTCTATATATAATATTGTGATGCATCTACATGTAAATTCACTTCTTGGTGTGGATGTTTTCCATAATAATAACTTGGAACATCTCTAGCTATTGTTATCACTGATATAGCATCTAATGCAGCGTTTCTTCTACTGTTGCCGCATTTGCAAAGCCTGAGCAGCATTAACACGGATTATTACAAGTGACGTTCATATAACACACTTTAATTTTCATTAATAAGTTTGTTAATATAATCAAATCCAATTAAAGCTGCATTTTGAGGCGGTGCCATACGATATTCAAATATTAGATATTCCTTGTAATTTATCTCTTTTAACGCCTTTATTAGTGAAGGAAAATCAAAATGGTTTCCATCAGGGCACATTCTGTCTACATCAGATATATCAACTTGCCCAATTATATCCTTGTTTTTTACAATAGATGTATAGGCATCTTCATTTTCACTATATAAATGTATTGAATCCAATTGTAATTTGAAGTAAGGTGATTCAAATTTACGAATATATTCTGCCGTCTCTTCGACTTTTACAAATACATCTGAAAGATTATGGCTCATTTGCTCCAATATAATAACGACATCTCTTTCAGCTGCATAGGATAGAATTTCCTGCATGCTCTTATATAGCTGCTTATCATATTCTTCTCTATTAGAAGCATCTGAAGTCCTTCCACGAATTGCACCTATACCTACTTTTGCCTTATCAAGCGTATACGCTAAGTCTATATATTCTTTCATTCGCTGAACGGCCTTTTTTCTGTTATCTTCATTTCCTGATGCTATACACAAACCGTCTTTGGTATAACTTAAACCAGTTGCTATCGAGGAAACTGATAATCCATGTTTTCCCAATATATTCTTGATTTCTTCAGCATTTTCTTTTGAAGGTTCATGTATAGTTAATTGCAGAGCCTCATAACCAATTTTAGCTGCAATTGGTGCTACGTCTTCCAGTTTTCCTTGTAATGGAGCCGTTAAGCAATCAAATGTTCCATCGGCATGGACAACACTTTTTTTCATTTAATCACTCCTTTCAGATACTATATAATTTATTTGCAATTGGATTATATTGTAAAGTTACCGATCTTTTATAATCTATTTCTTTTAGTGCCTTTGCAGCTTCTTGGAAATTAAAATGCTTATCATCTGGAAGTAATCTTCCGAAATCAGATAAATGGAAAAAAATCTGATATATGGAATAAAGTCAAGCACTCTTTCGGATAAATACGCTAGCTCTGTAGTTACGGCTAGAACTTTTAAATTATATTTAAAATAACTCTAGGTCATTCTATATAACTTCCTCATACATAAAAGGCATATTTAGATTAATAGGAGTATCTGTTGATATTACACTAAATTTCATGCTCAATTATCTTTTAGGTATATCTTATGTTACCATAGTTTCTAGAAGGTTACTCTTCTACCTTCTTCAGCAGATACATAGGCAGAGTACAATACTTTCATTGTCTCATAGGCTAAATCAAAGCCTGATTCTGGCTCCTTATCATGCGCAATTGATTCTGCAAAGGATTGAAGCTCTCCCGTATAACCTCTTATGATTTCATCAGAAACAAAAACTTTATTCCATCCTAATTTAGATGGTAATAGTTCAGCATAGTACACGTTCTCCAGTCCTTTTTCATCTGCCATATATGCATCCAACAAATCATTTTGTGTTAGATGACATCTCATACTGCTGTCATTTGTGAATATCTCTATTTCATTTTTGGAACCACCTAAAATAGAATCTGATGAAGTTGCAAGACATTTAGTGCCATCACTGAAGGTAATCATTACACTTGCTAGATCTTCAACATCCTCTGGATGAGATTTTACATACTTGTGTTCTTCCTCTGTTAAGCATTCAGTTATAAAACCACAATCAGCTACTATGCTTTTAATAGTTATATTTTCTCCACGAGCTTCTGCTTCTTTTTTCTTTAGCCACAACATTGCAGTAATTATATGGGTAGCATTTCTCATCATAGTACCGCCGCCAAATTTGTTCCATTTTCCTGCCAATGGTGAACTTGAACCTATAATGAATTCATCTCCACGCATAAATGTTATTTTGCTCTTCTTATTGGTTAATATTTCAGCAGCCCTTTGAACAGGTGTGGCAAATACAAAGTTTTCAGCATAAAAGAATTTCTTTTTGCTTTCCTCAATTACTTTTTTTAACTCTTCCATTTCCTGTAAAACTTTTTCATACATAACTGATTTAGGAACTGTTTTTCCGACATTTTCTTGGCCAGGCTCTCCAAAATAGCCAGTTAATGGTTTTTCACAAATTACATGTTTTCCAGCCTTTAAAGCTTTTATTGCCATTGGTATATGAAGATTAGTTGGGGTTAAAATATCAATTACGTTAATCTCTGGATCGTTTATTAGTTCATCAAAATCTGTGCAGGCTTTCTCAAAGCCATATCTATCCCTTACAGCTTCTGCCTTACTAAGAGTTGTTCCACATATTGTCTTTAGACGAATAGGTAAGCCACATACCTTTTCAAATCCATTTCCATGCAAGAATGCAGCATAACCACATCCAACCATACCAATTACAATCTTTTCCATATAAATATCCTCCTTATAGTTTTATATTTATAATTAACTCGTTGTGCTAGCTTTCAATTACAAAAATCTAGGCATGAAAAAGCTCCAACATATTATTTAACGCTATCATTAATAGCGATAAAAATGATAGGCTGTTACATATATGTTGGAGTATGATAGAACGTATTCTATCGAATAAATTAAAGATTTAGGAGACTATGTAACTGTCGCTTATGTCATAATTGACGACATTTACCGGGAAGTAACTCCAACACATATTAAAAATCGTTGTAAATCAATACTTCAGATATGAGTGATAGTGAAATAAATACCTTTAGCATGGTTTCTGTAATAAGAAGAATATGAGAGACTTGTTTCCAAGGCTCTACAGTACAATCAAATCTTACTATCTAGCACTAGAGGTTAATTATTGTTGCTAAATCATCTGTGATATATCACAGAATTAATTATATCATATGCTTTAGTTTTTGTTAATTACATTTTGTATATTCATAATTTTATTTTTAAACCCAAATTGATTGTTGATTTACAAAAAAATTGACAACTAATTTATGAGTAAAACGGAGCACCAATAGATAAGAAAGGTGTTGCCCATAATATGATACTTTGATTAACTTTACTAAATTTCTTCTAGTAATACAATGTCAAGGGTGAAGCTGGATTCTCTAATGTTATCCTTGACATTGTAAGTCAGCCAGCTGTACAATGGTTTAAATGGAATAAAGTCAAGTATGTAAGGTTACCGTTTGTTATAATATGGTATTCATAAAGATAATCAATAAGATGAATATTATCAAAAGATAGTAAAGTACAAGGATAGGAATCTATGACAACTGCATAGTTGCGAGTTTATGGCATTATTGTGCAAAGGAGGCGAAGACGCATGATAGAACAACTTGATTTTGCAGAACCGTTTTTTAGTGTTGATTATGTAGAAAATGAAGATGAATATTGGGTAGAAAAAAACAGTATAATTATAAATCTAGCTGAGCGCAGTCAGACAATTATGTATATCAAGGGTATTCCAATTATGCCTCTTAAAGGCACGATAGCAAAAGGCGTATATGTGAAAAATATTGGACAGGCACTTGTTGTGAAGGATTACGAAAGATGTGATTTAAACGATATACAAACTATACAGGCAATAAAGAGAACGTGGAAATCCCTTTATGAGTGCTCAGGGTTAGAAAGGCATAAAGGACTTCCTTATTACAAATCCCCAAAATTTAAGGTTGGAGAAGGAAGGAATCATATAGAAGTTAATTTTTGCTTTGTATCCGAACCACTTGCACCATCCGGTCTTCACCAGTTGCATGACCGGGATTTTGACGAGGTTCATGCACAAATAAGAGGATTCGGAATGATGCAGAAATTTGTGGAAAATGACCCGAATACCTATTTCGGTGAGTATATTATGGCACCAGGAATTGTGCACGACAAATTCTATGACGAAACAGGATATTATCCCTGGCACCAATATCAGAGCATAACTCCTTGCGTGTATTGCCCAATAGAGATAGATAGGTAGAAAAATAGATAAGAAAAATATATATGGAAAGAATAAAAATAAACTGATAAAAGAGGTTTTGTTATGAAGTTTAGTGTATATGCAATAGATCGCGATCTTCCACCAAGTTTCCCCTTTCCTTTGCGTGGGAGTTCTTATGAGCAATGTGCTGCCATAGCGAAGGAACTCGGATATGATGGTATTGAACTCCAAATCCAAGATCCGAGCTTCTACAATGGTCGCCAATTGAAATCAATGTTTGATTATTATGGAATTCAAGTTTCAGCAGTTACAACGGGATTGGCATATCTGTTTGAAGGAATGAGTATGACTCATCCTGATAAAAAAATACGTGCGGCAACAGTTGAGAGACTCAAGCGTCAATTAGACTTAGCAAAAGAACTAGATTCTCAGATACTGGTTGGATTTATTCGAGGTCGAAAGCAACCAGACTGGACGGACGAAATCTTCGAAGAAATACTTACTGAAAGTGTTGCCCAGGTTTTAGAATATGCTGAGGAAATACAGACCGTTTTTGTTATGGAGCAAATTAATCGTAATGATGGTGACGTTTTTTGTTCTACTGAGCGTACTATGGAATTTCTAGAAAAGTTTAATTCTGATTGGCTAAAGTACAATGGAGATACTTACCATATGGCAACAGAAGATTCAGATATTCCTGCAGCGGTGAGACGATCATTGAGTAAATTGGTGTTATTTCATGTATCAGATGTGGGAAGAAACCTGCCTGATGATAAGCACTTTAACTTTTATGAACCAGCAAAAGTTCTTAAAGAAGTAGGGTATGACCAATGGGTCTCCATTGAATGCAAGCCATTACCGACGAGTTACGAAGCGTGCAAACAGGGCATTGAGTATCTTAGGAGAGTATTCCTTTAAAGCTATTTCAATAAATGATTTTAATTGATATGAAAAATGTAACAATGTATAGAGAACCCATAAAATGTTTATCATTTTAATCTTAATAAAGTATTAACGAGAAGGCGAAATGATGTCATGAGCTACTTTTTTCCTTGACATTATTTCGCTCGTTTTTTTGTAATTGTAAAGAGTTGGAATACGGTTCTTAATCAGTTTTTTATTACCTTTTGACTTACCAGATTCTTATGGAAACATACTATTAGCCTTTGTTATTTTCCTTAGCTGCCATTGAAAGTCTTATATTATGTTGGTTGTATACATTATAGTTTTCTTTTCAGGATACTTAAAGAATGTAGATAATATATCCTGATTCATTTATCTTTTAATCCTTTGTTTTTCAGATCATTCAGTCCTCTTGCCAAAATTCTTAAAATATTCTCAGAACCATCTATATTTACCCCTAAAATTACATTTACAGCTTTACTTTTTAAAGGGATTATTTTATTATGCAAATGTCAAGAAAACGAGAAAAAGTTAGTAAAATCAATGATTTTATAATATGAAATGTACTCATTAAGCAAAATAATTTTATACTTGACTACATGCTATAGAAAATGTATTGTTAAAATGTATGTTTTATATCATAACTGTTCATGAATCGAGGTTATTCAACATGTCTAAGCGAAACGATAATAAATTAATTGCTTTAAATTATATAAAAGATCAGATAATTACATGTGCTTTACCTCCAGGGTCTGTAATTCGAATTGATGAAATTGCTGCTGAACTTAATTTTAGTAAAACTCCTGTTAGGGAAGCTTTATTAGAGCTTCAATATGAAAATTATGTTACAGTTGCTCCTAGGAAAAAAACCTTTGTTTCACCTATATCTTTGGAAGACTTAAAAAACATTTACGAAGCAAGACTTATTAATGAAGTTGCACTTTTTAAATTACTCGATATTAGTAATGTAGCCAATAGTAAAGACAAACTATTAGAATTGGTAGAAAGATGGAACAGTATGAACTTATCCGATAAAAACAAGGATACTTATACAATGTTTTTAAGGGAAGATTTAGACTTTCATGTTGCGCTGATTAACTTGTCTAAGAACCCTCATTTATCCCATTTTTGCCAAGAGTTACTCTATAAATCCCAACGATTTTGGTACTTAGCTTTATATAAAAATGATTTGGATTTGGTTCGTAAGCAACACATAGCAATATTAGAAGCACTTCTTGAATACGATTTTAAAAAAGTTTCTAATTTAGTAGAAGAGCATATACTGATTTCTAGGTCAATGTTAAATAAACTCTAAGCCTACAATAGTCTTATGGATTCAGTTGTGTCTTGCAATATGAGATAATTACTATTTTTCTTTAGCCAAGATATAAGGCAGAGAGATTAAATTTGCTGGTATTATATGTTATTCAAAATAAGAGACATAACAGTAAAATATGTGTAGTAAATGTTAATTTTTTACGGGGAGATGGATTTGATATCAGGAATCAGCCATATTACTTTTATTGTTGAAGATCTAGAGAAAGCAACAAAATTTTTTAAAAAGGTATTCGATGCTGAAGAAGTGTATTATAGCGGAGATAAAACATTTTATGATATGTACCTTGAAAGAATACAAAGGCTGGGATTGGAAATAAAAGAGGGAAGAAATAGAATTGATGAAGAAGGCCGTTCGATATATTTTTATGACTATGATAATCATCTCTTTGAACTTCATACAGGAACATTGGAAAGCAGACTTCTTAGTTATAAGGAGAGGCAAACAGATTAATTCATAAATGAGTTATATAAGATTATGATGATTTAAAGGGGGATTAAGATGGCAAAGCATGAGTTTGGAATAATAGAATCATTTGAAGAAAATAAGTGGTATAGCCATTATGAACCTGAAAAATATAACTGTATTTCTGTCAATGGTTATTTAATAGAAGAATTAATTGCCATGTATAACGAAGAATTAAAGGCAATAAAAACATATTTTCAGGTTACAACACAACCGGCTGCCGGATTAGATTATTGCGGTGTGACGATTATACCCCCAGAATCTCTCATAGAATTTAGAGATGTAATAACAAAGGCCAATAATTGTTTCAAGTCAAAAGAATTTCAACTTCTTATCGAAAAAATTACTGAGGCAATAAAAGAAAACAAGTATTTTATTCATTATGGAATTTGACAGCTTAGTTGGACAATGGGGAACAGGTAATTATGGCATATTACTTCCCACAGCAAATACAGTGTTATTACTGTTTTGCTGTGGTTTTTATTTACAAAAATAAAACACCATATTATAATATACATATACCCCGTTATGGTATAAAAGGTTATAGGAGGTATGCCATGAATAATTACTACATTAAAACCAATAGGACATTTACTAACATAAGAAAGCATGGCTGGTTTTTCACAGTATTAGTAGCCTTAGGTGGTCTGTGGGAACCCAAATTAGGCTTGTTGGTAATCTTAATCATGTTAGGCCTAACTATTACTTCTTTTTTTGCAGGAAGGTACTGGTGCGGCAATTTTTGTCCCCATGGGTCCTTATTTGACAGGATAGCAATGCCTATAAGCCTAAATAAGAGGATACCTGAATTCTTAAAATCCAAATATATGGTTATAGGTTTTTTCATATTTTTTATGTTCAATTTTTCAAGGAAGATAATCGATGTTTTGAAATTATGGGGAAGTTATGATTTTCTTGATAAACTGGGCTTTGTTTTTGTTGCAACATATTTAATGGTATTGATAACTGGGGGGTTATTTGCAGTAATAATTAACCCAAGAACTTGGTGTCAATTTTGTCCAATGGGTACAATGCAAAAACTTGTTCATAAATTGGGAAAAAACACTAGGATCACGGAAAAAACAGAAAAGAAAGTCACCATAAAAGATATAAGCAAGTGTCTCGCTTGCGGCAAATGCACAAAGGTGTGTCCATTCCAGCTAGTACCCCATCTTCAGTTTGGCGAATATAATCAGTTTCATGATATAAATTGTATAAAATGTAGTACGTGTATTAAAAACTGTCCTGCAAAAATTTTATCATTGAAAACAAAGGAAGAAGCAATACACATGATAGATGAATGACGAGCTTGACAAGTTAAAGACCCAGCAGTAAATAAATTAAGATGTGTTCATTTACTGTTGGGTCTTTTTTTGCTGAAAATTAAGTATAGGGACTAAAATTCTAGTTTTATAGTTATTATAAAATGGGAGCATAGAAGTAAAATGCAAGAGGTAAATGTAAATTCTATTTTATGAGATAATGAGTTCGAATCAGAGATTAGCCTTATAACTTTTATTATTAAGGATTTAGAAAAAGCAACAACATTTTTTAGGAAGATATCTGACACCAAAGAAGTGTACTATAGCGGAGAAAAGTAATTTCTCATGGCATATATTAAATAATTATCCCTGAAAGCATAAATCAAACTCTAGCTATGGAAAACTTCCTACTTCTCAAAGAAGAGTTAAGTGATGAGAAAGTAAGGGTTGATTGCTTAAGAATATTACTGGCTGGAAGTATAATTATCTACTTGAAAACATAACAATTAAGATTACAAATAAGAAAAGCAAGTGTGCAGATTTAGCTATAAAATTCATTGAAAGATAAGATTTGATAAAGAGGTTGGTTTTAAGATAAAAGAGATGTTATCTTTCTTTCCATGGCTGCAGCTCCAAATATGAAGGTGGGAGCGTTAACCAAAAGATCAGATTACAGATTATCAGAGGTTTAATAATACAGCTAGTAGAGCAAGAGATAATATGTTTTGTATCTCTCCATTCAACAGGGCGATTTGGATTCTCAATGTGTATGCTATCGTTTACTACAACAAGATATGGGACGTCAAAGGATTCTTGAAAGGTTAAGGTGGACTTTCTGGAGAGTAAGAGGAAGATCTTTCTATAGAGATCCAGAAAAAGCTATGGCTTAATTGTGGTCAAAGTCGGATGAGATGGGTATAGAACCGATTTCTTATATATTTTGGAACTTAAAGGACTTATAAATTTATAGTATTAATATGTATTTTGCAGGCGTTTTATTATTAAATCGTTTACTCAATGGACCTGAAAATATATGATATAATTATTGAATAAAACAAAGTAAAAGTGGAGGCAATTATGATAACAGGTGAATTAAGAAATAAGGTGGATAGAATATGGGAGATATTTTGGACAGGCGGTATTACTAATCCATTGGAAGTAATAGAACAGTTTACATATCTTCTTTTTATTAAGCAATTAGACGAGATAGAAGCAATAAAAGAAAATGAAGCACACTTTTTGGGTGTAGAACACAAAGAGTTATTCCCAAGCGATTCACCATATCTGCGTTGGAGTAAGTTCAAAAATCTGGAAGCATCAGAAATGTACAGAATAGTGCAAAATGAAGTATTTCCTTTTATAAAAACTTTACATCAAAATGGAAATTCAGCTTATTCTAAGTATATGGGAGATGCTATATTTAAAATTCCAACACCTCAAATGTTATCCAAGCTTGTTGATGGTATTGATGGCTTGAATATGCAAGATAGAGACACTAAAGGTGATATTTATGAATACCTTTTATCAAAAATAGCTACTGCAGGTACTAATGGACAATTTCGTACACCTAGACATATTATTAAAATGATGGTAGAACTGGTTAAACCAACACCAAGTGATATTATTGTTGATCCTGCTATGGGAACTGCAGGATTTCTTGTTGCTGCACAGGAATATTTAAGGGATAATCATGCCGATTTGTTTTTAAATGCAGGACTTAGAGAACATTTTAATAACACTATGTTCTATGGATTTGATATGGATAGGACTATGCTGCGTATTGGTGCCATGAACATGTTGTTGCATGGTGTGGACAACCCTAATATCGAATATAGAGATAGCTTATCTGAACAGAATACAGATAAGGAAAAGTATACTCTTGTACTTGCTAATCCTCCATTTAAGGGATCTTTAGACTATGAAGCAGTAAGTTCAGACCTATTAAAAGTAGTTAAGACAAAGAAAACGGAATTACTTTTTTTGGCGCTAAATTTAAGGATTCTAAAAAAAGGTGGTAGAAGTGCTACCATTGTCCCTGATGGGGTTCTTTTTGGCAGCAGTAACGCTCATAAAGAAATCCGCAAGGAATTAATAGAAAATAATAAATTGGAAGCCGTTATTTCCATGCCCAGTGGTGTGTTCAAACCATATGCAGGTGTGTCTACAGCTATACTCATTTTTACTAAGACTGGTACTGGTGGCACGGATAAAGTTTGGTTCTATGATATGAAGGCTGATGGCTATTCCTTGGATGATAAGAGACAGCCTGTTGCAGAGAATGATATTCCTGATATTATACAAAGATTTAATAATCTTGATGGCGAAAATGATAGAAAACGCACAGAACAAAGCTTTTTTGTTGATGTTGAGGAGATAAGGAATAATGGTTATGATTTGACTATAAATAAATATAAAGAAATTGAGTACGAAAAAGTGGAATATGATCATCCAACAGTGATATTGGCGAGGATAAAAGATTTAGAAGAAGAGATTATAGCAGGTATTAAACAGTTGGAGGATATGATTAATGAATAAAGTTAAAGATTATTTTACTTTAATTAGAAATGGGGCAAGCATTAAACAGAATAATAATAAAATAGGTTATCCCATTACACGTATTGAAACTATATCAGATGGCTATGTTGATAGAGAAAAAATGGGTTATGCCGGAATAAAAGATCTTTCCAAATATGAAGATTATATATTGGAAAGTGGTGATATTTTAATGTCACATATAAATAGTGTAAAACATCTTGGGAAAACAGCACTTTATGAAAAAATAAATGATGAAAAAGTAATACACGGAATGAATTTACTTGTTTTACGACCGAATAAAAAACTAATAACAAGTAAATATGCGTATTATTACTTTAGAACCCCGCATTTTAAAAGACAACTTCCCAATATTACAAAAAATTCTGTTAACCAATCTAGTTTTACTGTGACTGCTTTAAAAGAACTATATATGTATGTACCTTCTATTGAAAAGCAGAATAAAATAGTAGAAATTCTTGACAAAGCTCAACTTCTAATAATCAAGCGTAAGCAACAGATAGAAGCCTGCGATGAGCTAGTTAAATCCCAATTTGTTGAGATGTTTGGTGATCCAGTTACTAATGAATACAAGTGGAAAGTCAAAAAGTTAAATGAGGTATGTACGAAGATTACTGATGGAACACATGGTACACCACCTAGATATCCTGAGGGATATCTGCTTATCACAGGTAAAAATATTAGAAGTACAGGAATTGATCTTAATGATGTTGAATTTGTATCAGAAGAAGACCATAAGATTATTTATGCTAGATGTAATCCTGAATATGAAGATGTACTTTATACAAACATTGGTGTAAATTATGGAATAGCAGCTATAAATACTTTAGATTTTGAATTTAGTATGAAGAATGTTGCTTTATTGAAACCATGTAAAAGTGTTTTAAATCCATATTATTTGTGGCAAGTATTAAATTTATTAAGAAATGGTATATTAGAACAAAACAAATGCGGAGGAGCACAAACATTCATGGCACTTTCAGCAATTAAAAATATTTCTATACCAATGCCAGATTTGCAAAAACAAAACCAGTTCGCTGCATTTGTCCAACAAGTTAACAAATTAAAATCTTCATTACAGCAAAGTCTTACCGAACTGGAAACTAATTTCAATGCTCTTATGCAAAAAGCTTTCAACGAGGAATTATTTTTGTAAATACAATAGCAAAGGAGGGTATATATTGCCTACGAACTTTGATTTTCTGAAAAACAAACAGCAATATAATAGTTTTGCTGATAGCGCTATTGAAGCAGAGAAAAGCTTATTGGTTTCTCCTGCCACCTGTGCTATCTTAACTAGGCGCGCCTTAGAATTAGCAGTAAAGTGGGTTTACAGCTTTGATGAGGATCTAACCATTCCTTATCAAGATAACATATCAAGCTTAATACATGAACCAACCTTTCGTCAGATTATTGAACCTAAATTGTTTCCGCTGCTTAAGTATGTAATAAAGCTTGGTAACACAGCAGTTCATACGAACTCAATCATTACTAGAGATGAAGCGATTCTATCTTTAAGAAATCTTCATGAATTTATACGATGGATAGACTATTGCTATTCAGACGAATATACCTGTGGAGATTTCGACGAGTCATTACTTGTGGAAAGTACAGAACAGCGTAAGAGACCAGAAGAGCTGCGAGATTTATACGAACGTCTTAGCGCAAAGGATAAAAAGTTAGAAGAATTGCGCAAAGAAAATGAAGAGCTTCGTCAAGCTATGACAGCACATCGAGTAGCTGCTTATAGAAATTATGATTTTAAAGTTGATGAGATAAGCGAAGCATTAACGAGAAAAAAGTATATCGATGTTGAATTAAAACATGCTGGTTGGAACATTGGTTCTGATTGCTTGAAAGAAGTTTCTGTGAAGGGTATGCCAAATCCTAGTGGAATAGGCTATGCAGATTATGTGTTATATGGAGATAATGGTAAACCATTGGCGGTAATTGAAGCTAAGAAGACAAGCGTTGATTCAGTAGTCGGATCACAACAGGTAAAACTTTATGCAGATTGTTTGCAAAATGAGTATATGCAACGACCCCTCATATTTACAACCAACGGCTATGAGATTTATTTTACAGATGATGTGGATGGTTGTCCGAGCAGAAGGGTTTCTGGGTTTTTCACAAAAGACCAGTTACAGCTTATAGTGGACAGAAGAACTTTAAGGAAACCGTTAAACAATGTTGTTATCAATGATAATATTACAGACCGCTATTATCAGAAAGAAGCTATTATGGCTGTATGTGATGCTATTGAAAAGAAGTATAGAAAATTTCTATTAGTCATGGCTACCGGTAGCGGTAAAACCAGAGTTGCAGTATCAATTGTAGATGTTCTCACAAGGCATAATTACATAAAGAATATACTTTTTCTTACTGATCGTGTAGCTTTAGTGAACCAGGCAAAAAAGAGCTTTAGTAGCTTGTTACCTAATCTTACTCTTTGTAATTTGCTTGATAGCAGAGATAATCCAGAACAGGCAAGAATGGTATTTTCAACTTATCCAACTATGATGAATGCAATAGATGAAGCAAAAACGAATTATGGCAGTAGAATTTTTACACCAGGACATTTCGACTTAATAATTATTGATGAAAGTCATAGAAGCATTTATAAGAGGTATAAGGATATATTTACTTATTTTGATGCTATGCTTCTCGGTTTAACAGCAACACCTAAAGACGATATTGATAAAAATACTTACTCAGTTTTTGATATGGAGAACGGAGTTCCTACTTATGCTTATGAATTGGAACAGGCAGTTCGTGACGGTTATTTGGTGGATTATCGTACAATAGAGATCAAGTCAAAAATAATGGAAGAAGGTATACATTACAACGATTTGACAGAAGAAGAAAAAGAACAGTATGAGAAAACTTTTGAAGATGATGAAAATATCGATGATACCATTTCAAGTAGTGCCATAAATGAATGGCTCTTCAATGCTGATACTATTGATATGGTACTAAATCAGCTGATGGAGAAGGGAATTAAAGTTGAAGGTGGGGACAAATTAGGTAAAACAATTATATTTGCAAAGAATAGTCTTCATGCTCAAGCTATTGTAAACAGATTTAATGTAATTTACCCTGAATACGGAAGTGATTACATAAAGCAGATAGATTATAGTATAAAGTATGTAGATGCACTGATAGATGATTTTAGTGCCAAGGAGAAAATGCCGCAGATTGCTGTTTCTGTTGATATGCTTGATACAGGTATAGATATTCCTGAAATTGTAAATCTTGTATTTCTTAAAAAGGTTCGTTCGAAATCCAAATTTTGGCAGATGATTGGAAGAGGTACAAGATTATGCAAGGATCTATTTGGAGTAGGTGAGGATAAAGAGGGATTCCTTATCTTTGACTATTGCAATAACTTTGAATTTTTCCGTGTTGATCCTAAGAGTAAAGAAGTTGGGATAGCCGAATCACTTACTGAAAAGATATTCAATACTAAGGTAAGTATAGTTCGTGAACTGCAGAATATAAAATATCAAGAAGAAGAGTATATCAAATATCGAAACCAATTGGTGGAAGATTTACTTTGCAGTATCAGAGCTTTGAATGAGGATAGTTTCAGGGTAAAACTTCATTTGAGATATGTGGAGCAATTCAAAGATAAGTCAGCATGGCAAGCATTAGATGTAACTAGTGTTAATGATATTAAAGAGCACGTTGCTCCGCTTGTCATGTTTAATGGGGATGAACTGGCAAAACGCTTTGATTATCTTGTTTACACTGTTGAGTTGGCCTATTTGCAAAACAAAAATGCTACAGTTCCCATTAGATCAATCATCAGTACGGCAGAGGAATTATCCAAGCTTGGTACCATACCTCAAGTAAGAGAGCAGAAACACGTCATAGATAAAGTGCTTAGAGATGAGTTCTGGGAAAATGCAGATATCTTTGAACTGGAAAAGGTACGTGAAGCTTTGCGCGAACTTATTAAATATTTAGAGAAGAAGAAGCAAAAAGTGTACTATACCAATTTTACTGACCAAATATTAGAAGTAAAGGAAGGAAAAACTATCTATTCTGTAAATGATCTCAAAGATTACAGGAAGAAGGTTGAGTACTACTTAAAAGAACATGAAGACGTATTAGCTATTTATAAGTTAAGGCATAATAAACCACTTGCAAAGAACGACTTAAGAGAACTAGAAAGAATTTTGTGGGATGAACTTGGATCAAAAAAAGACTATGAAAAAGAGTTTAAAGATACTCCGATTACTAAGCTTGTAAGAAAAATTGTCGGCCTTGATAGAGCTGCTGCAAATGAAGCGTTTAGCCAGTTTCTAAATGAAGAACGGCTAAATGTTGACCAGATTAAATTTGTTAAACTTATCGTAGATTATGTTGTAGCTAATGGTATGATAGAAGATAAAAGAATTCTTATGGAGGAACCGTTCAGAAGCCTTGGAAGTATTACCTCATTATTCAAAAATAACATGGATTGCGCTAAGGCTATTATGGACGTTATTGACGAAATAAACAAAAACGCAGAAATTATAGCTTAATATGATTATTAATGAAAAAGCCACATAACTTCTAAAAGTGGCTTTTTTCGTACTCGAAATAAAACCAATCTAATGATAATTTATATTTAAAATTTGCATGTTCAAATTTATGAGAATGATTTCTCTTGTAGAAAACAATTATGATATATGGAAGTTAGGATCTCGAGTTACTGGCAAATCTCATGTATGTAATGAGATATTTCCATACAGCTTCTTGGTAACAGAGGGCAAACAACACTAACCAATATATACCCAGATGTGAAATACCGAAAATGCACACTGAATTTTTACAGATGAATATGGATTTATTGCAGAATTATATATCTGGGTTTATGAGAAAGATAAGGAGACACTCTTTTTCAGATACATTGGAATAGCAAAAGGAATTATTGTTGAAATTAATAGAAGTAAAAAACTAAAGGAATTTATTAGTGAAAGTTACAAGATAAATTAACAGCTTAGTTTTGATAATGCACTTATGTGAGTTAATATGAAAAAATTAATTGCGATATAATTGAAAGAGCATTTAGTCCGTATACCTAAGAAGAAGTAGAAAGAAATTCAGAATTAAAATGCCGTTATTATACTACTCAGATGGTTTCTGATGAAAGATTCACTATGAAGATAGAAAAATTTTAAGGCGGAAAACTGATGATTTTGAAAAATGTGAATATGCTTTTGTAGCAGTTTAGAATTGTGGAAAAGATGTCTTGGTACAAATATATAATTTTTAAGTTTATAAGGTTGTTTGATATATTTTATTCTAATTCATGACAAAAATTTAAATTTGGTTTCCGTAGGTAAATTAGAAACTACATATTTGGATTGAAAGGTCAATGATTGCTTTATGTTCAGTATTGACAAGAATTAATTCAGTGATTGGATAGCAAGAAATAGATAGCCATGATGTGTTATGCTTTTTTTGGATATTTTGTTGCATTGTAATCTAGTACAAAAAAATAACATAGAGTATGAATGCTTTGAATAAACACGTAGTATTCGCATAGCATAATTTTTATTTAAGAAAATTACCTATTGACTATCACCTTGGGAGTTGGCTTATGATTATTATGAGGTGATAAGTATGCTGATTAAAGATGTTTGCAGAGAATGCAAACTGACGAAGAAAGCAATTGAATATTACGAACAGCAAGGATTGATATCTCCAAAGGTTGAGAATAACGGTTATCGAAATTACAGTAAAGAAGATATAACTGTTTTAAAAGAAGTTGGCGTTTTAAGAAAGTTAGGTATTAGCATTGCTGAAGTCAAAGATATACTTGACAGCAGCAATAAATCTGCTGCCATAGCAAGATGTAAATATAAGCTGGATCTGGAAATAGAAAGAGCAATGGCTAGAAAGAATTGTCTGGAAGGGCTTATAGAGGATTATGACATTGAACGAGCAATAACCTATATTGAAGAAAACATTGAGAAGCATTTCACGGTAAAAGAGAAACTGTTGGAAGCATTTCCAGGGGAATATGGCATATATGTATGTGTACATTTTGGCTATTTCCTCAATGAGAAAATAGATACCGAGGGAAAAAAAGGGGCATATTATAAAATTGTCGATTATTTGGATGAACTTCGAGAAGTAAAGCTACCAGAAGAATTGAAGGAATTATTTAATCAAAGTTTTGGACAGCTGAAAGAAGTAAACATGGAGGGAATGAACTTATCCATAATAGATTCAGTAAACAATATAGATGTATATTTGGAAGAAAACAGGGAGGTTATTGGGAAATATTTGGAATATAGAAACTCGGATGAATATAAAAGCTCGCCGGCATATAAAATACGTCAATTGCTATTAAAGTATCTGCAAGAGAACGAATATTACGATATATTTATTGAAAATCTAAAAATATTGAGTGATTCTTATAGGGAGTATTTTGAAAAACTCCAGGTTGCTAATGAGGTAATTATAAACAAATATAATACATCATTTTTATCATGAAATTAAACATATAGGTTCTAAATATAATGTTATATAAAAGAAGATTTATATATAGCCATTGAGGATTAAGGAATATGGTAAATTATATCTTAATCCTTAATTTTTTTTGCTTAAAACATTATTTGCAAAGCCAAAATCATTTCTGATACATCTAATTATATAGAAAGGGGAAATGATGGTGGTTACTGAAACTGAGACAATAAAACTTGTTAAAAAAGCGCCAAAAGGGGATGATGGCGCCTATTTGGAATTGTTTGTGAAATATGAAGAGATGATTTATCGTACTGCTTACTTATATGTTAAAAATGAAGAAGATGCTTTGGATGTTGTTCAGGAAACTGCATACAGGTCTTTTAAATCTATAAAGAATTTGAAAAAACCAAAGTATTTTAAAACTTGGCTTACCAGAATAGCAATTACCTCTGCTCTGGATGTTCTTCGCAAAAGAAAAAATATGGTTTTCATAGATGAATATAAGGAGGATATGGCAAGTGTTGAAGATGAGACAGCAGAGATTACTACTTCTGTTTCATTACTTGAGCTGCTTAAGTCATTAAAAGATGATGAGAAGTCTGTTGTAATTCTAAAATACTATTATGATTATACATTCAACATGATATCAGAAATATTGGATATGCCATTGGGGAGTGTAAAAACTATTATTTATAGAGCCTTAAAAAAGCTTAGAATTGAAGGGAAGGAGAATCTCTATGAGTAATCAGATAAAAAGAGAAATTGACAATGTTCCAATACCAAGCGATATAAGAAATAGAAGTGTATCAGGAATCCAAATGGCTAAACAGGAGTTAAAATACGAAAAATCAAATAATAAAGCTAGAGGTACAAGAAAAAAGTTAATTGCAGCGGCTTTGTCAGCAGCTATAGTTACAGTAGGGATAGGCAGCAATTATACAACGCTTGCCGGAATGATAGGAGGATATTTTCAGGATATAAGGAACTGGAAGGGTGCAGTAGTTGGATTAAAATATATTGATGCCACAGAAGAAATATTAATAGAAGCAGATGAAATAAATATGGATTCTGATAATATTACTGTTGGTATGAAGGTTAAACTATTAAAGGATGATGTTGCTCCTTACAATATTACACAGGTAATTACATTTGGAGAATACAGTGTTGTAACCGGGTCGGGCTAAAAAATAAATAACGAGGATATCAGGATTAAACCAAGAAAAGAACAATCATATACGTTTGAAATATCAGATATGGATAAACTTTTCTCACAGAAAGATGATTCAGAGACAGATGTAAAGACATTTGAAGGTGATTTTATATTTGACGCTAAATCATTGGAATCGGAAGATTCAATCGTGATTAATGTAAAATCATTATATAGTCAGGCAAAAGGAGAAGCACCATTAGAAATCACAGGTAATTGGACAGTACAAATTCCATTAATAAAGTAACCGTTTCACAAATAACTGGATGTATATATACTTCCGGTTATTTGTCGTTATTTTTACTCATCATGCGTCAATTCTTTTTTAAATCTTGTCATTTTGCTGCCATTGCTCCATAGAAGCATCACAGGCGGAAAGTTTCTGCAACCCCACAAATATTTCTATGGCAATACTGAAGGCCAATTACTTTGATTATGTTGGCAAGAAAGTTACAGAAGCTTGTAGAGATAATCCATAAGATTCTACCGGGTCTTTTGATGTAAGTTTATAATATGTTGGATGAAGTGGCTAAATGAAATCAAATTATTATAATAATGACTGGAATATAGTGGCGATATATTGTATAATTTTTTCATATGAGGTAAAGATTATAGTTTTTATAAATGAAGTTAATATTACTGTTAACATCTCGTTTTACTTCCAAGATTTTCGGCATGACTTAAATTGCTTTGTACAAAAACCCTAATGAAACACTGGATGAGGTAGAAATCATAGGTTGTGATAATGGAATTGATTGGACTGTTTTGTATGAGGATTGGATGGTCAAGCTTATTGCTGAGAAGGAAAATATTGTATATGTCGATTATCTTCATTACAAAGGAGAAGTTTTGCGTTTTGCTGATATAGTAGAAAGCTATTATAAAAAGTCTTTGAACAATAATATGCCGGAGAATGAATTTGAAAGAAAAGGATATATAGCGTTCTGGAATGAATGGAAAAGGAGGAAAGCTGGTGGAATATAACATATTATTTATGGTCCATAAGAATGCTGTTGCATCTAATAGTATGGCACCAATTTTTGATAATTATGAATGGTGGCTAGATTTGGCTGGAAAAGCCCTTGATGAAGCAGAAGAGTTTGAAATGAGACTTTGGAAAGATGATTTGGAAGGCATTGAATCCGGCCAAAGGTTTGGTGAGAAAGTACCCAATTATGAAACCAAGGAAGTAGTTTTTAGAGGAAAAATAACTCCTCAATTTAAGCAAGAGATTTTAACTAATTATTTAGCTAAAAAAGGGCATATAAAATGGTTTACCTTATTTCTAAAGAAGGATAATGAGTATATTTTCTCCAGTGAACACTATGGAGATGAAACCTACGTTTCCGCTTATACAGAAGAACAGGTGCAAGCTGTTCAGGAATGGGCTAAGAATTATCCGATTATTTGGAGAGTAGATGTTTTTGAATGTGAATAAATGATACATTGTGTAACATTAAATTAAGTAGTAAGGGGAGAAAGAAGTGAATTTTAAAGAAGTATTAAATCTTCATCTAAAGGCTATAGAAAATAAAGATTTGGAGACTTTCATTACAACAATCAGTAAGGAAGACGTCACACTAATTATGCCAAATGGAACATTGATTAATGGCAGGGAAGAGTTTATTGAGTTTCATAAAGATTGGTTTTCGGATAAAGATTGGACCTTAAATTACGAAATATTAAAAATAGAAGAGGGAGAAGAAGCATCATTTGCATTGTTGAAAGTAAATTACAAAGATATTGATTTTAACGGCAATGAATACTCACTGAATTACTATCTTACATTGCTATTTAAAAAGATTGATGGGGAATGGGGTCTGATTTATGATCAAAACACTCTATTCAACAATAAATAGCAAAAGGATAGGATAATTATTTAGTCAACGGAAAGGTAATAAAACATCATACACTTGCAAATGGTGATAGTTTGACAGGACATGAAAGCCAATGGTAAGTGATTTGTATGCAAAAGTAGGTTCATCTCAAAGCCTCGCATTAAATATGAGAGAAAATCTCTATTTATATCGAGGCTTGTATTTTTTATAAGCCATAGACCAGCTAATTAATGTCAGGCATATTTTAGAAAGTATAATTTTACCTTAATATTAGTTTTCCATAATGGGTTTCGAGAAAGGCTTCCTTAATTGTTATAAACGCTCCCAAAGGAAGCCTTTCTTATGTCCCAAAATTTTTTGTACAAGTGTTAACATTTTTGTACATGCATCAATATATTGTACTGAGAGATGAAGCAATAGCTTTAATCTCCAGAATAAAAATTGTTTTGAAAGGAGGGATATCATGACGCCTAACGATAAAGCTTTTGAAAAGGATCAACAGATTCTCGTTGATAAAGAATATGAGGAAGAAGAGCAGGAAATTGAGCAGAAGCAAGTAAATAAGCAGATAAACTACAATCCTTTTGTTCAGAAAATAGTTATAAAGCAGACTCAGGGTCAGAAAGCAGAAAACGAGGTAGAGAGTGAAGCAGAAGCTAAAGCAGTAGCAGAAGCCGAAGTTGAAAATGAGGAAGGAAAGCATGGAAGACCATATTGATAAAAGAGAGAATAAATAAGGAATATAACAAGTTCATATTATGAAAGGAGGGTAAATGGATGGTAGAAATTAAAGATAATAAGCTTAACCTTGATTTGGCTAAGCAGATTGATAAGGATATAGATGTTGAGAAAGAATTTGAAAAGGATAGTCAATTCAGCAAACAGAGGCAATTCAATAAACAATACAACTACAACTGGTTTGACCAGAAAGTTATAGTGAAGCAGCTTCAGGGTCAGAAAGCAGAAAATGATGCCGACAGCGATGCAAATGCCAAGGCTGAAGCAGAAGCTGAAAATGAGGGAAAAAGATAATTAATTATATTTTCCTCTCCTAATATAAGTGATATTTGAGCTAGCGCTAGCTTCACAAGGAGATGAGCAATGCTATGAAGGATATATATGAGCCGCTTTTACTTGAAGATAATGCAGATAATAATATTGAAAAAAGAATAGTCAGCACCGGAACCAATAACAAGCTCCAACATCAGCAGAGCTTGCAAAGTAATAAACAGGATTTGGACCAAGCGGTGGAACTTGATGTAAAGCCTTCACAGCTCAATTTGCAGCGCATAGATGTGACAATAAATAATAAAATTGAAAATTATTCGGGGAAAATAATTGGTTCCGTACTGAGAGAAACTGATGGGCAACAAGTGGCAAATGCGATTATCTTATTGTACTTTGGATCTGGTACAGAGTTTCCTGTTTATAGAACCACGTCAGATGAAAACGGGAACTTTTTTATAAATGACCTACCTCCTGGATTTTATACAATTGTTGCCACATTTAACAATATGCAATGCATATCCCGAAATTTAAAGGTTCTTCCGGGTGAAACATGTGAACAGTCTTTATCATTGGTACAAAGAGTAAATTATACTTATAATCAAAGCAACTGGTAGGGCGATATAAACATCTTCTTTTGTTAGAAAGTACAAGATAAGGACAGTTTCAACTTACTATAATTATAAATTACCTTTTTATCTACTTTCCTTCATGATTTGTCGAAAGGTTTCCTTAATTTGGAATTATCCTATAGGAAACCTTTCTTGCTTATTATATGAATCATCACAGTAAGAGGATACATAATTTGATGTGATTTAAAAATATTTAGGGGTCAATAAAGCTCTGATTGACATGACAAGATATACAAGTTGTGGACAGCATTGGAAAAAATATTGGAAATACTTGACTGAAAATTTCAACAAGTTTATAATATGGATAACAATTATTAATAAGAAAGGCTATTATTGTAATTTTTAATAATAAGGATTCTTTTTTTGCAGTACATTATGTCAAGCCCATATAAAAGTAGAATTTTGCTTTTATATGGTTTATAAAAAGTTGCCAAAATGCTATATTATCCCTAAGAATGATAAATACTATATTGAGGTTGATTTGCATCCAATGGGCACTTAAATATTGCCATTAATATATTAAATAGGAGGATGAGAAACATGCCTAATTTCGCAAATCCATTTCAGGGCAATGTTAATCGTAAACTCACCAAGGAAGAGCTTATACAGGCAATTCGTTTAGATATTGCCGGTGAACTTGAAGCCATCTATCTTTATGATGCGCATGTTCAAGCAACAGATGATGAAATAGCTAAAAAAGTCATTGCAGACATACGTGATGAGGAGAAAGCTCATGTGGGAGAGCTGATGGAACTTCTTAGAATCCTTGATCCTAAAGAAGCTGAGTTGTTTGCTTCCGGTCAGGAAGAAGTTAGAGAGATGCTTGAAGATTTAGGAATTACCCTATCTAAGGATGAAGAAAAGAGCAGCAATTCGATTTCTCCTACCGTAGGAAGTCTTATTGACAAGTAAAAACATAAGATATCGAGAAGGAGGTTTATATTATGAGTTATTTATCAAGGGAAGCTTCTACCCTATCAGATAAACTCTGGGAAAAGATAGATTCAGCAGTTATTGACGCAGCTCGTAGGGCCCTTGTTGGCAGAAGATTTCTTCATATATTTGGACCTCTCGGAGTTGGAGTAAACTTCATAGCAATCGATGATGTGGATGAAATAGATGAAGTGTCACAAGATGGTATAATTATTACAAAGGGTAGAAGACTCGTTGAAATACCTACTATTTATGATGATTTTACATTGCTTGCAAAGGATTTGGAACACAGCGACAGAATGGGATTTCCTGTTGATCTTTCAAGGGCAATGGCAGCAGCAGAAGCTTGCTCATTGAAGGAGGATAGATTAATTTTCTTTGGGGATAGTGAACTTGGCTATGAAGGATTATTGACTGCTCAAGGTATTAATAGGATTTCTAAAAAAGAGTGGGCAGAGGGAGAAAATGCTTTTACCGATGTAGTTTCCGGAATGCAATTATTGACAGAAAATGGCATATACGGTCCATATGCTCTTGTAGTAAGCCTTGATCTTTATACTCAATTGCAGAGATTGCAACCTGGAACAGGATTATTGGAAATAGACAGGATCAGTAAGTTGGTGGACGGAAGAGTATTCAAATCTCCTGTATTAGGAAAGAATAAGGCTATACTTGTATGCCCCGAGTCAAGAAATATGGATCTTGTCATAGGACAGGATATGGCAGCAGCATACCTTGAACAGAAAGAACTTAATCATGTAATAAGGATATTGGAAACTGTTTTATTGCGCATTAAACGCAAAAAAGCCATAGTGGTTTTTGAATAGATGATAAAATAAAAAAAGGAGTCCATAATCATGGCCATGATAGAAGCCATGATTTGGACTCTATTTTGCTAAGTTGATTATATAATAGAGTCTATGTTTTTGGAAAATATATCCAACAATTCATTATCAAATTGCCCATGAGAATTTTTCATAATATCTAGTGCTTCATCTATAGAAAATGCTTTTCTGTAAGGCCTGTTAGAAGTTAATGCATCATATACATCACATATGCTTATGATTCTTGCCACGAGAGGTATTCTTTGCTTCTCCAACTTCATGGGATAGCCATTTCCATCCCAGCGTTCATGATGATATAATGCTGCATGTTGCATTTCGATGGGCATTAAATGCTTTTTCAATAGATTATATCCTAATTTGGAATGTTCCATCATTATACTGAACTCATCTATATCTAGACTACCTTTTTTATTTAAAATGTTTATATTAACTTCAGTCTTTCCAATATCATGCAGCAATCCTGAGTAATATATTGTCTCTGAATTTATGTTGGCAGCTATGATTTTATTGAACCTATTTGAGTATTTTGCCACACTCATGGAATGGCGATATGTATTATCATCAAATTTAAGCCTTTCTATCAAGCTGTGAAGTTTTGACAAAGAAACACCTTTCAACTGTGGGATGTCATTAACAACCTCCAAAAATATTCACCTCAAAATCAATTATTGTACTCAGTTATGGTACGTTCCTATAAATTATTAAAACCATGGCGCTATATTTAGCCATGGTTTAAAAAACCTATCTTGGCAACCCGACTGTCATAGTGTTATAACACCTTAGACTCGTAGCTTTGCGTCCCTACCTTTCGATAGGTTTGCCTTTATCATATAGCTTTACCTATATATATTAAATTATGTTATGTTTTTTCTATATTATCAGTATTTACATTATATTTCCATTTCTTTATTTTGTCAACACATGTCTATGATTGCTAGACAATGTTTTAATTAGCATTTTTATGCAAAGAAATAAAAGTGAAGTATAGACATTGTAGAAATCATGCTATTTTAGTAGAATTAGAATTAACAGTATCTCGGTATAGAGCTTATAATATACGCAGAACTAAAGATAATAGCAGGGGGAGCATATATGACAATAAAGATTGAGAAACAGCACAATATTCTTTTGCATAGATATGAGACTCTTTTTATTAACAGCCCCGATGGAATAGCCTGCTTCGACAAAAATCATATTATATTAGATGTAAATGATAGTTTTGTGAAAATTTTTGGCTATTCAAAAGATGAATGTATAGGCAGGAATTTGGATGACTTGGTAGTACCTAAAGAGATGAAGCGGGAAGTACTAAATATGACTAATGAGTTGTTTGAAAAAGGCATATTAAATTTCGAAGCTACCAGATATACAAAGACGGGACATCCAGTTATTGTCAATATCAGAGGTATACTCATGAAGTTGGATGGTGAAATACTTGGAGGTTATGCTATATATACTGATATAACGGAAAAGGTAAAGTATAAAAATGAGTTGGAAGCCACTATAGACCAATTAATGTCCAGCGAGGAGGAGTTAAGGGCTCAGTATGATGAGATACAGGAATATACTGAGAAAAATGAAGAGCTGAGGCAAAAATATGAGATTGCTATAGAAGCTACTGGCAGTTTTATATGGGAGGTTAAAATCCACCAAAAAACTATCAACTTCTCCAAGAACTTTATAGACTTGGTGGGATATGATGCCATTCAAAAAGAAAGCATTTATGAAGTTATAGAGAAAGTCGTATATGAGGAAGACAGGTGTATATTGATTGACAGTATCAACCGATATTTAGCAGTAAAAGATGGAAATATAGACACCCAAATAAGAATCATAGATAAAAATGGGCAAATTCATTGGTATCTGGTAAGAGGGAAAACCATAAAGGATAGAGATGGGAATCCTAGAAGTGTTCATGGAGTATTGGTGGATATTACAGAAATAATGCTAAAAGAAGAATGTGTTACATACATGGCAGATAGGGATCCTCTCACCGGGCTATATAATAGAAGGAAGTTTTCGGAAGTTCTAAGAGATGAGCTGAATAACAGCAGAAAAGGTGCTATTTTTTTATTGGATATTGATGATTTCAAAAACATTAATGACATATTGGGACATGTTTATGGTGATGAAGTGCTAAAAAGAGTGGCTAGCATGATGAAGGATACGTCATGGGAGAACATGATTGCCTTTAGGTTTGGAGGAGACGAGTTTCTGGTCCTTCTTAAAGAACATGAAACTCACAAGATAGAAGAATATGCGGAAAGGCTTATAGGTTTCTTTAGGGACAGGATAATTGTGGATCAGATGGAAAATAGCATAACAGTAAGTGTAGGGATAGTTCAATATCCAAATGACGGTAATAACATTGATGATCTTCTAATTAAGGCAGACATAGCCATGTATAATGTAAAAAGAAAAGGTAAGAACAATTATTTATTTTTTGATGAAAAAATGAAAGAGAAATTTAATAAAAAAATAAGGATAGAAAATATATTGAGAAAAGCTCTAAAAAATGAAAGCTTTGTATTGTACTATCAACCCATAATAGAAACCCGTACAGGAAAAGTTGCATCCTTTGAAGCCCTTCTGAGAATAAAGGATTTCAATATTTCCCCAGAGGTTTTCATTCCAATAGCGGAGGAAACAGGTCTCATAATACCGATAGGCAAATGGGTAATTAAAGAGGCAATAAAACAAATGAGAAGATGGAGAGATAAAGGTCATAATTCTTTACCTATATCAATAAACCTATCTCCAAGGCAGTTCTTTGATATAAATCTCATTGATTATATAAAGAAAACTCTTGAGGAGTATGATGTAGATCCATCCTTTTTGGAAGTAGAGATAACAGAAAATGTTTTTGCAGAGAAAAAGTTTGAGACTGTTAATATATTAAACAGGTTGAAAGCTTTAGGAGTGATGATTTCCTTAGATGACTTCGGTACAGGTTATTCTTCTTTAAATTATCTGACCTTTATGCCTTTAGATAAGGTAAAGTTGGATAAAAGCCTCAAAGATAAATTTATAGAGTTGGAAAATATAAAGATAATGGATAGCCTCATAGCTCTAGTTCATGGATTAAATCTGAAGGTTGTTACAGAAGGGGTAGAAGAGGTGGAAGAGTTTAGAAGGATGAGAAGAGCAGGCAGCGATTATCTTCAGGGATATTTGTTCAGTAAACCAATAACAATAGAAGAAATTGGAGAAATTCTTAACAAAGATTATACTAAATTACTGCCTAAATAGAAGAGAGAAGTGCCTTATTTGTGACATGCTATATGTTGTATAGGTGCATATGGTCTAAGGGATATTGAGACTTCATATTGGTAATTTTAATATATGAGGAATTGAACAAAAGCATTAATAAAAAACAGAGATAATATTCAATTATTTTAAGGTAATGAGAGTATTGAATAATATAGGGGTGTAAACTATGCTTGATATAACATTGCTGGGAAGCGGGGGAAGTATGCCTATGCCTCATAGATTTCTATCATCCCTCCTTATCAGTTATAAAGGACGAAAGATATTAATAGATTGTGGGGAAGGCACCCAGGTAGCCATGAGAAAGATGAACACAGGATTTAAAAACATTGATATAATTTGTATTACCCATTTACATGGAGATCATGTATTCGGTTTGCCAGGACTAATATCTACCATGAGAAACAGTGAAAGAACAGAGAAGATTGTAATAGTAGGACCGGAGGGGACTCGCGGAGTTCTTAGGGATCTCTTGAGTCCCATTACATATATGCCTTTTGAGCTGGACATAATTGAGAATCCCAAAACTCCTCTGGAGATCATTAAGTCTTCAGTAGGGCTTCAGTTTCACGAGTATCATGAATCAGAAAATCAGGAGATAATATTCTCAACTTTGGCTCTTGAACATTCATCACCATGTTTGGGATACTCTTTTTATTTGAAAAGGAAACCGAAATTTTCTGTGGAAAAGGCAGAATTAAATAAAGTACCCATGGAAATATGGGGAAGGCTTCAAAAAGGGGAAACAGTTGTATATGATAGCGTGGTCTATGAGCCACATATGGTTTTGGGAGAGAAGAGAAGAGGTATAAAAGTCAGTTTTGTATCTGATACAAGGCCCACGGAAGCTATACCTGATTTTATCAGGGATAGCGATCTATTCATATGCGAAGGAACCTATGGAGATGATATGGACAGCGAAAAAGCCCAACGAAATAGGCATATGACATTTAAAGAAGCTGCAATGCTTGCAAAAGACGGGGAAGTAAGAGAATTGCTATTGACTCATTTCAGCCCGTCCATGGATAAGCCCGAAATGTACAGGCAAAATGCAGCAGAAATATTTGCAGATGTGATAATTGGCTATGATGGATATATGAAGACAATATCATTTAAGGACGAATAATAAGAATAGATTTACATTTTTTAAGGTGTAACTTTTGCACAATTCCTAAATAGGTTATTAGTGAGGAAGGCATGTTTCCAAACAATAATCTATAAACATGTAAAACAAAAAGAGCAATTGATCTGATTCTGACCATTTGTCATGTTGCATGCGACAGCCTTAAGGCAACAGCAATCATTCGTGACTTTAAGGCACAAGCTACACAAGGATTGTTAGAATGCAGAATCAGACCAATTATTGTATCTTTATTAGGAGAGCATGTACTAAGAGAGGCCAATCACTATCTTCGACTGTTGAAAATCTATTTGCATAGTTCTATTAAGTCACTGCTGCATCATATGATATTATATGTTTCAATGGTACGACAGTGAGTATCTTATTGAAATATTTTGTCATTTATTTTATATTCTGTTTTTTCTGTTATGATTGATTTTCATCTATTTTGTCATTTTATATATGATTTTGCGCAAATTTTGCCATTAAAAGCAAGTTTAGTATAAAAAAAGCAAGATATATGTTATAATGAATACATTATAGGGGTTAAGATGAATGATAAAGGGGTGAATCATGATTGAAAAATCTACATAAGCGAATGGTGGCTTTTATGCTGGTTTGTTTCTTGGTACTGGCTTCGGGTGTATATGCAGCTGATGCATTGTATCGTTTAATGCATAATGACCATGATGCATTAGTAATTGGTGAAATAATAAGCATAGAAGGAAATAATACAATAGTGAAAGTAGAGAAGAGCATAATAAGTTCTAAAGATATAAATGCGAACAATCCCAGAAAGCAGTTGCAGCTTAAGGAAGCAAAGATAATAGAACCCTTTGGGTATAACTTCTTTTATAATGAGGATGGGAGCAATATGATTGATCCATCTGTTGGGGATTATGTGTTGATTTCACTTATGAAGTCAGGAAACGGTCTTAAGGTGGCTTGGGGTGCCTATAAGGTGGATAGTTTGGATTATAAAAGCTTATCTATAGTTTTACCTGAAGGGTGTCCCGTATGGGCTAAGATGGATGCTGCCGCCATTAAAGCTTTTGTTAACAGTGATGGAAAAATAACCGAGTTTTCATTTGACGGTGATGCAAATATAGTGCGTTCAGGCGAGAATATTATTTTTGACGGAAGTAAAGAGGATGCAGCAGATGCTATGTCCGAAGATATAAAAGACACTGACAAAGACGAATATAATGATGAATTCCAATCATCCATAAACATAATTGGTGGATCTGACGGACCGACATCAGTATTTATTTCCGGAAATCCATTAGTAGCATTGATAATACCTATAGTTGCAATTGTTATTTTATGTTTAGCCGCAGGATATGTGGTGAAGAAAAAAAGAAAATGATAAAGTAAAAGGTCAGGCTTCAAGGGCATGTTAAAATTACAACCTGACCTTTTTTATTGCTTTACATCAAATATCATCAATACTGTATTGAGTTTTCTTCCGGGAGATGTGATCATTTTGCCTTTGGCATAAAGAGCAGACGAAGCTCCACCGTCAAGATTCATGGCCTTTACGCAGCCTAGATCTAGCATCACTTGAGCCAGCTCAGTCATGTTCAAACTGCCACCGGTTACCAATTTAAGTCTGTTATCCTTGGTAATGCCTATGGCAGATCTTAGAGCTCTGTTAACAGTTATTTTGTCCTCCTTAAATCCTTGTGCTGCTGCATCTGCTATAATCATTCCATCTTTCACCAGGTATGGTCCTGCTGAAATCATATGCTCAATTTTTTGTATATCTATTATTAGTGTTTCCATATTTTCGGTTATTGCTTCCGCTAAAGCAGCACTGTTATCTGCAACAGCTTTCTTAATTATATTATCAGTATCTATAACTAAAGTATCTTTATGATAAAAGTCAACTGTTTTACCTACGTCGAACCTTTGATTTATATAATCGTCATTGGCTGCATCCTTGCCATAGTATATAACAAACCCATCTTTAGGTATGGAAATACTTGTGGTTTTTAATTCTATTTTACAAACCTTTTTATTTGAAATAATTATTGCTTTTCCCTCTGGCACAGATAGAGATTCTCCTCTTTCCGGAGTATATAGATAAACTCCTGTAGAATCTATAGGTTTAGAGTTTATATACCAGACATTAAAAAGGTTAAAGTCCATACCGTTCTTGGCATTATCCCAATAGTTTTTAGTTTCCCTGTCCACACATCCATACAGAAGAGTCTGTTTAGCTGATAGCGTAGAGGAAGCGGTTTTTTCTTCTTTTTTTTCTTTGCCATCTTCCAAGGCAGGTATGGCTTTATAACTTAGCTCAACGGTCCTTCCTATTCTGAATCTGTCGCTTATGTACTTATCATCGGCGGCATTTGGTGCATAATAAATCAAATATCCATTTGAAGGTATCATGATTTCTTTTGGGTTTTTTGCTATCTTTGTAATCTTGTTGTCTATAACTTCTATGGCTGTGCCCTTTTCAAGTCTGATACTGATGCCTCTTGCAGGAGTGTAGATATATACTCCTGTGCTGTCTTTTGGAAGATTATTGACATACCACACCTTGAAAAGATTGAAATCCATGGCTTGCCTAGTATTATTCCATTCGTTTTGCCTTTTGCCATCCAAGTATCCGTCTATTTCCACTTTGAAATAATCCATATCCACTTTATTTTTATCTTTAATAAAAAGTGATGCATTTTTACCTTCCATGTATGTAAATTCATTGTCTTTAATAATAGAACCGTAGGGTTCCAGTGAGCTATATGCATCGAAGAAATTAGCGTTTATCGCTGCTATAGGCTTTTTTCGATTTATCATAGATATAAAATCTTCGGATCCGCTTACTTTGTCGTTTGCAGTAACTACCTCAAGCACTATATCAGGGCTGTTTAAATCTACGGTAACTACATTCACTGTTTTGTATGAGTTGCCTATTTTATATGTATGAGTGCCTATCCCAATATTTTCCGGAGCAGAATATACAGTAGTTTGAGTTGTGACTATGATTGATGTTGCCAAAACAAGAGCGAAAATTTTCTTCATAATAGCCCCCTATGATTATCTTAAATATTTGATTATAATTATACCATATAAAAAAGAAAAACAGCTCCTAATGTCGAAAAATATATATTGTTGTAAAAAAATGAATGCAGACTTGAGTTATTAATATTATATGGATATAATATTGCCAAAATATATTGGGGACACTTGATGAAAATACTTCATAAAGTCAATGAAACGGAGGCGGAGAAAATGATTAAAGTTGTATCCAAGCATTATGTCAAAGAAAATAAGATTCAGGAGTTTGTTGAGAATGCTGCAAGAATGGTTGAAGCTACAAGGAAGGAAGAAGGTTGTATCAGCTATGGATTGTTCCAGGATGACAATGACCCTAAGATACTCACATTTATAGAAGAATGGGAGTCTAAGGAGGCATTGGAAAAGCATAAGACTACAGAACACTTTACAAACATTGTGCCTATTTTAAAAAAGCTTGATGAAAAGCCGGGCGAACTCAATATATATAATCAAGTGCTATAGGAAAGACATTGGAGAGGAAAGATTATTAATGAAGCCATAGATGGCATGGTTGATAGAGAATTCAGTGCTGATGCAGGTCTTAATTTGCTCCAATTTCATTAGGAAGAACAAGGATCAGATTTGAATAAATAATTTCAGTCTGATTCTTTTTTTGATCATAAGAAACCTTTCATAGATAATGTATTGAAAAGTTCAGCAATATATATTACATTATAAAATAGTTTAATAATTAAATTATTTAGAGGGTGAATTAATGAAAATATGCATTGATATGAAGGAGTTGGATAAGGTAGCCTATGAATTGCATAAGAAGCTCTTTGCCAAGATCACTGAAGGCATTGACATTCCTGTAACAAGTACCCAGATATACATGTTGTTTTACATAAGAACCCAAGAGCAGTGCATGGTAAGCGACATTGCAAACTATTTGGGAGTTACTATGGGAGCTGTCACAAGCTTGGTTGACAGATTATTCGATTTTGGTCTGGTGAACAGGTATAGAAGTGAAATAGACAGGCGACAGGTGATAATAAAACTTAGCGAGAAGGGAGGAGATTTGCTGAAAAAAATTGATATGAAACGAATGGAATTATTCGACTATTATACAAAAGATGTAGATAAAGAAGATCTAAACTATCTAAATGATGTTATGGATAAGATAATCATGAAAATTCTCAATTCATAGAAGCATTGTTGGATATAAGCATATGTGTAAAAGGATTAGGAGGACATATACAATGAAAAGAAATTTATCACTTGCTGTACTAATTGTATTAAGCATTAGCCTAAGCATAGGATGCAGCTCTCAAAAAGAAGTTGAGACAGCTGATGTTATAATGGATCAGCCTATAACAGTAGAAGTAGAACAAGTTACCATTGGAAATATTGAAAATTATATAAGTTATAGTTCGAAAGTTAAGCCGGTTCAAGAAATAATGGTGCTGCCAAAAGTACCAGGTAAGGTTGAAAAAATCAACTTTGATTTAGGTGATAGAGTCAAGAAAGGGCAAGTATTGTTCGAACTGGATAAGACAGACGCATTGCTTCAACTGAATCAGGCTGCGGCAGCAGTTGAAATGGCAGAATTGAATCTGAAGATAATGTCTGGTACTGCCCATGAGCAACAGATGCTACAGCTTAAGTCTGCTGTGGCTTCTGCAGAGATTAACTATAATGATGCCAAAACAAATGTTGACACAATAAAAACTTTATATGAAGCAGGGGCAGAAACAAAATTTAACTATGATAGAGCCCTGTCTCAGTTGGAACTTGCAAGGCAACAATATGAGACTGCCAAAGCAAATTTGGAATTGATAGAACAGAAGAGTCATGCTGAAAGTGTTGAAACAGCTCAAGCCCAATTAAACCAGGCTAAAGTGTCCTATGACATTGCAAAAAATGCTGTGGATAATATGAGTGTCAAATCTCCTATAAGTGGAGTTGTATCTGCTATGAATATCAAGGTTGGGGAGTATGTAAGTACTGCATCTCCATCATTTATAATTATCGATGATTCTAGTTATATTGTGGAAGTGGATGTAAATGAGGATGTTATTGGCAAAATTCATGTAGGAGATAAAGTAAATGTTTCCATAGGAGCCATATCGGAAGGAACATTGTCTGGAACCATAACAGCAACAGCGCCTTCTGCGGATATATCCAAACAGACCTTCTTAGTAAAAATCACCTTGGATAATCCGCCAGACGCCATAAAAGGTGGAATGTTTGCCCAGATTCAGTTCATTGTGGACAGGGCAGAAAACTGCACATCAGTTCCTCTGACTTCTGTTATAGAGGAAGAAGGTAAAAAATACGTATTTGTAGTCGATGGTGATAAAGCTAGAAAGAAGGAAGTTGTTACCGGCATTTTTAATGATAAGGAAATCCAGATAATAGATGGACTGACTGAGGGTGAAAAGGTTGTCGTAAAAGGTCATGATTTCTTGAAAGACGAATCAACAGTAGTGATTTCAGCTAATTAAGAGGTGTAAATATGAGAATACATGAAGTATCTGTAAAAAGACCGGTAGCCATACTGATGTGTGTGTTGATAGTGCTTGTGTTGGGTGGGGTATCTCTTTCCAAGATACCTGTTGACTTATTGCCTGATATCAGCTACCCTATTGCAATTGTTTCGACAACCTATTCAGGTGTTGCACCCCAAGAAATTGAGAGCATTGTGACAAAGCCTATAGAGAATGCCATCGCTACCGTAAATAATGTGAAATCTATTCAATCCATATCCAGTGAAGGCAGTTCCACAGTCATAGTAGAATTTAACTCTGGTACGGATATGGATTTTGCCACTTTGAACATGAGAGAAAAAATTGATATGATCAAGGGTTTTCTTCCTGATGATGTAGGGGATCCGGTGGTAATGAAGATGGATCCTAGTATGCTTCCAGTAGTGACCATAAGTGTTACCAACGGGTCAGATGAAATCAAATTGAAGAGCTTTACAGAGGAGAATATCAAACCAAGACTGGAGAGACTATCTGGTGTAACTTCCGTAAGCCTTGCAGGTGGAAGAACTCAGGAGATACAAGTAAATGTGGATCCTCAGAGAGCTTCAGGTTATGGAATATCTCTAAACCAGATTATGACCATATTGCAAACTGAAAACCTTAACCTTCCTGGTGGAACTGTAGAGTATGGAGGGAAAAAGCTTTTGGTCAGGAGTACAGGGGAGTTTCACAGTATTGAACAGATTAAAAATATCCCTATCTCCATGGCCAATGGGACCACCATATATGTTCGTGATATAGCAGAAGTGGTGGATACCACCAAACCAATAGAGTCCTATAGCAGAACCAATGGCAGAAACAGTATCAGCCTTAGTGTTCAGAAGCAGACAAATGCCAATACTGTCACTGTTGCGAGGGCAGTAAAGGAAGAAATAGAGAAGATTATAAAGGAGTACCCTGATTTGAACATCGATGTAGTTTTCGATCAGGGACAGTATATTGAGATGTCAGTAAGCAATGTGGCAAACAATGCAATATTGGGTGGAGTACTTGCAGTGCTCATATTGTTTGTTTTTCTAAAAAATATAAGAACCACACTGATAATCGCTACTGCTATACCCATATCCATAATAGCCACATTTGTAATGGTGTATTTTGCAGGCATATCCCTCAATATAGTTTCCCTTGGAGGTCTTGCCCTTGGAGTAGGAATGCTGGTTGATAATGCCATAGTTGTATTGGAAAACATATATAGACATAGAAGTGAAGGTTACAACAGGATAGAGGCTGCATTATATGGGACCAAGGAAGTAGGCAATGCCATACTAGCTTCTACAATGACCACCATAGTAGTATTTCTTCCTATTGCATTTACAGAAGGAATTGCAGCTCAGTTATTTAAGGATATGGCTCTCACCATAACCTTTTCATTGGTGGCCTCTTTAATAGTAGCATTATCATTTATACCTATGCTAAGCTCGAAGTTTTTAAAAACAATTGAAGCTAATGAAGGTTCAAGAAATAAGCTGCTTAATATAGTCATGAACAAGTGGGATAATGTAATAAACAGCTTAGATAAATTCTACCAGAGGATATTGAAATGGGTATTGAAACATAAGGCAATGACGTTGGTTATAGTTCTTTCAATATTCATATTCAGTCTTACTCTAATCCCTTTTATTGGTTCAGAGTTTATGCCTGCAATGGATCAGGGAATGTTCACAATAGATATTGAAATGCCAAAGGGAAGCTTACTTGAGAATACCAATGAGATTGCAGAAAAGCTGGAAGATATGCTTTCTAAGATACCTGAGGTGGAAACTGTTTATGTCAGTGTCGGTGGTTCAGGAGTTATATCAATGACAAGCGGTTCCAGCAGTGATACGGCTTCCATAAGTGTCACTTTGAAATCTTTAAAAGATAGAGAAAGAAGTACTTCTGAGGTTGTAGAAGAAATACGAAACTCTGTTAAAAACATTGCTGGTGCCAATATAAGCATAACAGAGCTTTCTACAAGCTTTGGGGGAATGTTTGGAGGCGATTCAGTTTCCATACAGATAAGTGGTCCTGATTTAGAGAAACTGGAGGATATTTCTAAAGATGTTGTACAAATTGTATCAGCTACTAAGGGTACCAGAGAGGTGGAGTCCAGTATTTCCGAAGGTAGACCGGAAGCTCAGATATATGTAAATCGTGACAAGGCATCGGCTTACGGACTATCTACTACCCAGATTGCATCTGTTATAAGGACTGCAGTAGAGGGTAATGTGGCTACCACTTACAAAGTAAATGGTACAGAAATAGATATAAAGGTTCAATATCCGGAAGACAAAAGAAATACTTTGGAGCAACTGAAGTCCATATCCATATTGTCTCCATTAGGTATGAAAATTCCATTGCTGGATGTGGCCCAAGTCAAGCTTGAGCAAGGCCCTACAAGCATAAGCAGAGTAGATCAAGAACGCTATGTGACGGTTACAGCTGATGTTTTCGGTAGAAGCTCGGGAGATGTAAATGAAGAGCTGGAAGAGAAGTTAAAAACCTATAGTTTGCCAGAAGGTTATTCCATTAAGTTTACAGGTGAAAATGAATTAATGGTAGAAGCTTTCCAGGATCTCACCTTGGCTTTGATATTGGCAGTAGTATTGGTGTACATGGTAATGGCAATACAGTTTGAATCATTGGTTCATCCATTGACAATAATGTTTTCAGTGCCTGTTGCTTATTCTGGTTCCTTATTCGGTCTCGCTATTACAAGAACGCCCATCAGTGTTCCTGGATTTATCGGAGCAATAATGCTGGCAGGTATAGTTGTTAACAATGCCATAGTTTTGGTTGATTATATAAATACTTTAAGAGGAAGAGGATTGGGAAGGGATGAGGCAATCATCAAAGCAGGACCTACCAGGTTAAGGCCTATACTTATGACTACCTTGACCACCATATTGGCATTGATACCTTCAGCCATTGGATTAGGAGAAGGAGCAGAGGCTATGGCTCCATTGGCCATTGTAGTGATGTTTGGCTTGACTACTTCCACCATATTGACATTGCTTATAGTGCCGGTAATATATTGCTTTTTTGATAATATTACAATGATATTCAAGAAAAAATCAAAAAATCCAAAGGCAGAGTTAGACGTAAATCCATAGAAGCATAACAGGGTCAGGTTTCTATTAACCTGACCCTGTTCCATGTGCGCCCAGCATGGGCGCAAGCTAGTCGGTGAAAGTCCGATACGGGGGTTGATAGCGCCAACCGTTAGCTTAAGACAAGGGTGTCCA
>NZ_FQZS01000007.1 GCF_900142105.1 Lutispora thermophila DSM 19022 | reverse complement strand
AAGGAGGAAAAGATAAGAAATGGCAAAGGCTAAATTTGAAAGAACCAAACCCCATGTAAACATAGGAACCATTGGACACGTTGACCATGGTAAAACAACATTGACAGCAGCAATAACAACAGTGCTATCAAAATTTGGCGGAGCAACAGCAACAAGATATGATGAGATAGACAAAGCACCAGAAGAAAAAGAAAGAGGAATCACAATCAACACAGCTCACGTTGAATATGAGACAGCAACAAGACACTATGCACACGTTGACTGCCCAGGACACGCTGACTATGTAAAGAACATGATCACAGGAGCAGCTCAGATGGACGGAGCTATACTTGTTGTATCAGCAGCTGATGGTCCAATGCCACAGACAAGAGAGCACATACTGCTATCAAGACAGGTTGGCGTACCATACATTGTAGTATTCTTAAACAAAGTAGACATGGTAGACGATGCAGAGCTCATCGAGCTAGTTGAAATGGAAGTAAGAGAACTATTAAATGAATATGAATTCCCTGGAGATGACACACCAATCGTTCCAGGATCAGCATTAAAGGCTTTGGAATGCGGATGCGGAAGCGAAGACTGCCAGTGGTGCGGAGCAATCCATAAATTGATGAAGGAAGTAGACAACTACATTCCAACACCAGAGAGAGCAACAGACAAACCATTCTTGATGCCTGTAGAAGACGTATTCTCCATCACAGGAAGAGGAACAGTTGCAACAGGAAGAGTAGAAAGAGGAACAGTAAAGGTACAGGATACAGTAGAAATCGTAGGATTGAACGACACACCAAGACAAACAGTAATAACAGGAGTAGAAATGTTCAGAAAGCTTCTTGACCAGGCAGAAGCAGGAGACAACATAGGAGTATTGTTAAGAGGTATTCAGAGAACAGAAATAGAGAGAGGCCAGGTATTGGCAAAGCCAGGAACAATAAAGCCACATACACACTTTACAGCGCAGGTATACGTATTGACAAAAGAAGAAGGTGGAAGACACACACCATTCTTTAAAGGATACAGACCACAGTTCTACTTCAGAACAACAGACGTTACAGGCGTAATCGAACTTCCAGAAGGAGTAGAGATGTGCATGCCTGGCGACCACGTAACAATGACAATAAAGCTAATAACTCCTATAGCAATTGAAGAAGGATTAAGATTCGCTATAAGAGAAGGCGGAAGAACAGTAGGAGCAGGTGCTGTTGCTACTATAATAGAATAATTTAAATTTAGGGACATTCCCCAGTAAAGATTAATTGCTGTGCAGAATGTCCCTGTTTAAAGATTCTAGAGTTCAGTTTTAACTGAGCTCTAGAACTATGTTATTTATTATTAAAAAAATGCTGAAAAACTAATAATAATTGTTGTCAAAACAGCAAAAATAGTTTAAAATAAAATAGTTGTAGATACAAGCATGCGATGAGGCAAGAGGTTGCAAGTTGCCTTGGTAAATTCTTGCTGAGTAGTGTCTGAATCCAGAATTCGGGCGACTCTGCTGTGGTGTACTTTGGGGAGTACACTAAATAAAAAAATAGAACACACCCGGATTAGTGTACCACAGTAAGCGGTTGTACGTGAGTAAAATAGGCGCGTGCGATGAAAAGGAGGGAAATAAAATGGCAAAACAAAAAATCAGAATCAGATTAAAGGCATTTGATCACAATCTAATTGATCAATCAGCTCAAAAGATTGTAGAAACTGCTAAGAGAACAGGTGCGAAGGTTTCAGGTCCAGTACCCCTTCCAACTCAAAAAGAGGTAATAACCATATTGAGAGCTGTTCACAAATATAAGGATTCAAGAGAGCAGTTTGAAATAAGAACTCATAAAAGACTGATTGACATATTGAGCCCTACACCTAAAACTGTAGACGCATTGATGAGATTGGATTTACCTGCCGGTGTAGATATAGAAATAAAGCTTTAATAAAGAAATGATAGCAATGATTATGATTTAGTATGACCGAAAGATTCGGTCCTCTGTAAATTATGGAGGTGTAATGATGAAGAAAGCGATTTTAGGAAAAAAAGTTGGAATGACACAAATTTTCGATAAAGATGGAAAGGCCATTCCGGTAACCGTTATTCAAGCAGGACCCAATGTGGTGGTTCAGAAAAAGACAGTTGAAAATGATGGTTATTCAGCAATTCAGGTAGGCTATGAAGATAGAGACGAGAAGAAAGTAAACAAACCATTGAAAGGTCACTTTGCAAAAGCAAAAGTTGCAGTTAAGAGATACTTAAGAGAATTCAGACTTGATAATGCTGAGTCTTATGAAGTAGGACAAGAAATAAAAGCTGACATATTTGCAGAAGGAGACAAAGTTGACGTAAGCGGTGTTTCCAAAGGTAAAGGTACAGCAGGTACCATTAAGAGATTCAATGGACATAGAGGACCAATGAGACATGGTTCCAAGTTCCACAGAGCTCCTGGTTCCATGGGTGCATCTTCAGATCCGTCAAGAACATTCAAAGGTAAGAAATTACCTGGAAGAATGGGTAACGAAAATACAACAGTACAAAATCTTGAAGTTGTGAAGGTAGATGCAGAAAAGAACTATATCCTTGTAAAAGGCGGAGTACCTGGAATAAGAGGTTCACTAGTCATGATAAAAGACTCAGTGAAGGCACAATAACGGTGAGAAAGGAGGAAGTGCTATGCCTAAGGTAGCGTTATATAATATAGCTGGACAGCAGGTGGGCGATATTGACTTAAAAGATAGTATATTTGGCGTAAATGTAAATGTTGAAGCCATGCATCAGGTTGTAAAAATGCTTTTAGCTAATAGAAGACAAGGAACCCAATCAGCTCTTACTAGAGCAGAAGTACGCGGTGGCGGAATCAAACCCTGGAGACAAAAAGGTACAGGAAGAGCAAGACATGGTAGTATCAGGTCACCTCAATGGACTCATGGAGGTATCGTGTTTGCTCCAAAGCCAAGATCTTACAGATACACAGTACCAAAGAAGATAAGAAGACTAGCTATGAAATCTGCTTTAAGCTCCAAAGTTAATGAGAACAACATCATTGTTTTGGATGATCTGAACTTTGAAGCTCCAAAGACAAAGCAAGTTGTGAACATGCTTCAGAACTTGAAAGTTGATTCAAAGGCTTTGATAGTTTTGGCAGAGAAAAATGAAAATGTAGAAAAATCTGCTAGAAACATACCGGGTGTAAAGACTTCTTTGGTTAATACACTTAATGTATATGATATTCTCAAATATGACAAATTTATCATAACAAAATCTGCTGTTGAGAAAGTTGAGGAGGTGTACGAATAATGAATGCCTACGATATTATAAGAAGACCTGTTATTACAGAAAAAAGCATGAATGAAATGGCAGACAAAAAATACACCTTTATTGTAGATATAAATGCTAATAAGCATCAAATAAAGGCAGCAGTAGAGGAAATATTCAAGGTAAAAGTTGAAAAAGTAAATACAATCAGAATGATGGGTAAGATGAAAAGAATGGGCAGATATGAAGGAAGAAGGCCCAACTATAAGAAAGCCATCGTTAAGCTTACCCCAGACAGCAAATCAATTGAATTCTTTGAAGGATTATAATCTAGAACACTAGAACAAATGCCTTGAATTGAAAATGCGAAAATAAGGAAGCGGTCGCCGATAATTACCGCTTGAAACAGGAGGAGAATTAATATGGCGATAAAAAAGTATAAACCAACTTCTCCCGCAAGAAGATTTATGACGGTTTCAACATTTGAAGAAATAACAAAAACAGAACCGGAAAGATCTTTGATTCAGATTTTAAAGAGCAAAGCGGGAAGAAACAATTATGGAAAGATAACAGTTAGACATCAAGGTGGTGGACATAAGAGAAAATATAGAATAATCGACTTTAAAAGGGATAAGATTGATATCCCAGCTAAAGTTGCAGCTATAGAATATGATCCAAACAGAACAGCAAATATAGCATTATTGCACTATGTTGATGGTGAAAAGAGATACATTATAGCACCTCATGGATTAAAGGTAGGAGATACAGTAATATCTTCTGAGAATGCAGATATAAAGGTTGGTAATGCATTACCTTTGAGAAATATACCTGTTGGTACTTTTGTTCACAATATTGAATTAAAGGCCGGTAAAGGCGGTCAGTTGGTTAGAGCCGCAGGAAACGCAGCCCAGCTTATGGCTAAAGAAGGCGATTATGCCCAAGTAAGACTTCCATCCGGCGAAGTAAGATTGATAAGATTAGAATGCAAAGCGACTATTGGCCAGGTAGGAAATCTTGATCATGAAATCATTAGCATAGGAAAAGCTGGAAGAAAGAGACACATGGGAATAAGACCTACAGTGAGAGGTTCCGTAATGAACCCGGTAGACCATCCTCATGGTGGTGGTGAAGGTAAGTCACCTATAGGAAGACCTGGACCATTAACTCCTTGGGGTAAACCAGCTCTTGGTTATAAGACAAGAGATAAGAAAAAAGCATCAACTAAATTCATCGTTAAGAGAAGAAATGAAAAATAATTGTTTAGTATATGGGTTGCCAGCTGCGAGTTAGATGAGTAACTAGCACGCAGCACGCAACATAATAGTCAGGAAGGAGGCAAATTAATGAGTAGATCTGTTAAGAAGGGGCCTTATGTTGATGAGAAACTATTAAAGAAGATAATTGAGATGAATAAATCTGGCAAAAAGACTGTCATCAAAACTTGGTCAAGAAGCTCCACGATTTTTCCTGAGATGGTAGGGCATACTATTGCTGTTCATGATGGTAGAAAACATGTTCCTGTTTACATTGTTGAAGACATGGTAGGACATAAGCTCGGAGAATTCGCACCTACCAGAACATTCAGAGGACATGGAGATCATACTGAAAGATCAACAGCACTTAAATAAATAAGCTATTACGGAAGGAGGTATATCCTGTGGAAGCAAGAGCAGTGGCAAGATATGTGAGAATATCCTCTAGAAAAGTTAATATTGTAATTGACTTGATAAGAGGTAAAAAAGTGGGTGAAGCTTTTGCAATATTAAAGCATACACCAAAAGCTGCATCTCCAATATTGGAAAAACTGTTGAAGTCAGCAATTGCAAACGCTGAAAACAATCACAACATGGATGTTGATAAGTTATATATTTCTGAGGCCTACGCAACTCAAGGACCTACCCTTAAGAGATTCAGAGCGGCTTCAAAAGGACGCGGTGTTAGAATACTTAAGAGGACTAGTCATATAACACTTGTTGTTAAAGAAAAGGAATAAAGAAGGAGGGGATTATTAGTGGGCCAAAAGGTAAATCCACATGGACTTAGAGTGGGCATAATCAAGGACTGGGATTCTAAATGGTACGCAGGTGACAAGGAATTCTCGGACCTTTTAATAGAAGATAATAAAATTAGAAAATACCTGAAGAATAAGCTGTTTTCTGCAGGTGTATCAAGAATAGAAATCGAGAGAACAGCCAATAAGGTTAGAATAAACATAAATACAGCAAAGCCTGGAATGGTAATCGGTAAAGGCGGAGCTGGCATTGAGTCTCTTAGAAAAGAAGTTGAAAAGCTTACTAACAATAAGAGTGTATCAATAAATATAACAGAAATCAAAGTACCAGAGCTTGATGCTCAATTGGTTGCAGAAAATATTGCAGCTCAGTTGGAGAAGAGAATATCATTCAGAAGAGCAATGAAGCAAGCAATGCAAAGAACTATGAGAGCCGGAGCTAAGGGAATCAAGGCTATGACCTCCGGAAGACTTGGAGGAGCTGAAATAGCTAGAAGTGAATGGTACAGAGAAGGTACAATTCCGCTACAAACTTTAAGAGCAGACATTGACTATGGCTTTGCGGAAGCTCACACTACCTACGGAAGAATAGGTGTTAAGGTTTGGATATATAAAGGGGAGGTACTTCCAGAAGCTAAAAAAGTAGTTGAGGAAGGAGGAGTAGAATAATATGTTAATGCCAAAAAGAGTAAAACGTCGTAAGCAAATGAGAGGCACTATGGCAGGTAAGGCAACAAGAGGTAACAAGGTAACATACGGAGAGTATGGTTTGATGTCTTTAGAGCCAGCTTGGATAACAAGCAACCAGATAGAGGCTGCCAGAGTAGCTATGACAAGATATATAAAAAGAGGCGGTCAGGTTTGGATAAAGATATTCCCTGATAAGCCAGTTACAGAAAAACCTGCTGAAACTCGTATGGGTTCAGGTAAAGGTTCACCAGAGTACTGGGTTGCGGTAGTAAAACCGGGTAGAGTATTATTTGAAATTGCGGGTGTGTCCGAGGAGGTTGCACGAGAGGCTTTAAGATTGGCTATGCACAAGTTGCCCGTAAAGTGCAAATTCGTAACCCGTCAGGAAACTGAGGAAGTGGGTGAAGGTAATGAAGGCTAATAAGATCAGAGAAATGTCATCAAATGAACTCGAACAGAAGCTTTTAGAACTAAAAGGTGAACTTTTTAATTTGAGATTCCAGATGGCCACAGGTCAGTTGGAAAATCCTATGAGAGTAAGAGAAGTAAAGAAAAACATAGCTAGAATAAAGACTATTCTCAGGGAAAAGGAACTCAAGGCTGTAGAGAACAAATAGTTGAGAGGAGGCAAGTTCCGTGGAAAGAAGTAACAGGAAGACTAGAATTGGTAAAGTCGTAAGCGATAAGATGGATAAAACAATTGTAGTCGCCATTGAGACGTTGGTTCGTCATCCGCTTTATAAAAAGTCCATTAAAAGGACTACAAAGTTTAAAGTTCATGATGAAAACAACGAATGCAAAGTTGGCGATAGAGTTTTAATAATGGAAACAAGACCGTTGAGCAAAGAAAAAAGATGGAGACTTGTTGAAATAATAGAAAGAGCAAAGTAATTTCCGAAAGGAGGGTTTTATATGATTCAGCAAGAAACGCGTTTAAAGGTAGCAGACAATTCAGGCGCAAAGGAACTATTGTGCATCCGTGTATTAGGCGGTTCATTAAGAAAGTATGGAAACATTGGAGATATAATTGTTGCTTCTGTTAAAGACGCAACACCAGGTGGTGTTGTTAAAAAAGGTGATGTAGTTAAGGCCGTTATTGTAAGAAGCAAGAAGGGATTAAGAAGACCAGATGGCAGCTATATTAAGTTTGATGAAAATGCAGCTGTAATAATAAAAGATGACAAACAACCAAGAGGAACTCGTATTTTCGGACCCGTTGCAAGGGAGCTAAGAGAAAAAGATTTTATGAAGATCATTTCCTTAGCACCGGAAGTGCTCTAAAGGAGGTGTCGTCATGGAAAAGAAGAAACTACACGTTAAAAAGGGAGATACAGTAGTTGTAATCTCTGGTAAGGATAAAGGAAAAAAGTCAAAGGTTCTTGTAGCGTTGCCAAAGGATGGTAAAGTTATTGTAGAAGGCGTAAACATGAGCACTAAGCATAAGAAACCATCCCAAAATCTTCAGCAGGGTGGAATTATACATCAGGAATCACCAATATTTGCTTCAAAGGTTATGCTTTGGTGCGATAAGTGTAAAAAAGGCGTAAGAATAGGCAAAAGAATTCTACAGGACGGATCAAAAGTAAGATACTGCAAGAGCTGCGGCGATATATTGGATAAATAAAAGGCTCTGAAAGGAGGTATATTAATTGGCTAGACTTAAAGATAAATATGTGAACGAAGTAGCTCCTGCTTTAATGCAGAAGTTTCAATATAAAAATGTAATGCAAACACCCAAATTAGAAAAAGTTGTTATAAACATGGGTTTGGGCAATACTAAAGATAATGCAAAGGCTTTAGATGCTGCTGTATCAGAGTTAGCATTGATAGCAGGTCAGAAACCGATAGTAATAAAAGCTAAAAAGTCAGTTGCTGCTTTTAAGGTTAGAAAAGGTATGAATATAGGTGCTAAGGTTACATTAAGGGGAGACAGAATGTATGAATTCGTTGATAAACTCTTTAATGTGGCATTACCTAGAGTTAGAGACTTCAGAGGAGTATCAACAAAATCATTTGACGGTAGAGGCAACTATGCATTAGGTGTAAAAGAACAATTGATTTTCCCGGAAATCGATTACGATAAAGTAGATCAAATCAGAGGTATGGATATCATCTTTGTAACAACTGCAGAGACTGATGAAGAAGCAAGAGAACTTCTCAGACTTCTCGGAATGCCTTTTGCAAATTAGTGGATAGGAGGGACGAATGTGGCAAAAAAATCAATGATATTAAAGCAACAAAGAACTCCGAAATTCTCTACCAGGGCTTATAACAGATGCAAAATTTGCGGCAGACCCCACGGATACTTAAGAAAATTTGGCATTTGCCGTATATGTTTCAGAGAATTAGCCTATAAAGGACAGATACCAGGAGTGAAAAAAGCCAGCTGGTAAGCGTTATCGTAAAGGAGGTAAGAAATATGGTTATAAGCGATCCAATTGCTGATATGCTAACAAGAATAAGGAACGCCAATACTGTAAAACATCAGACAGTAGATGTTCCTTTATCAAATATAAAGAAAGCCTTAGCCGAAATTCTATTAGAAGAAGGGTATATAAAAGGCTTTGAAATAATTGACGATGGTGGACAGGGTATAATCAGAATAACATTGAAATATACAGCCAACAAAGGCAAAGTTATAACAGGATTAAAGAGAATCAGCAAACCCGGATTAAGGGTTTATGCGAAGAAAGATGAAGTTCCCAAGGTATTAGGCGGCTTAGGCATAGCTATAATATCAACTTCAAAGGGAATCATGACAGACAAGAAGGCCAGACAAGAAGGTTTGGGCGGAGAAGTACTTTGCTATGTATGGTAGCAGATCTTCATAACAGGAGGTGGAAAAATGTCTAGAATAGGTAGAATGCCTATAACAATTCCTCAGGGAGTTGAGGTAAAGATAGATGGAAATAATGCATTGACTGTAAAAGGACCTAAAGGACAACTTAAAAAACAGTTTCATAAAGATATGATAATAGAAATCGAAAACGGGGTTATTACAGTAAAGAGACCAACAGATGAAAAAGAACACAGAGCATTGCATGGACTCACAAGGGCTCTAATCAACAATATGGTGGAAGGAGTAACGAAAGGATTCGAAAAAACTCTTGAAATTAACGGAGTTGGATACAGAGCTGCAAAGCAAGGAAACAAACTAACTTTAACAATAGGTTACTCTCACCCTGTAGAATTTGTTGATCCTGAAGGTGTTACAACTGAAGTTCCTGCACCAAATAAAATTGTGGTAAAAGGAATTGATAAAGAGTTGGTAGGCATCCATGCAGCTAATATCAGAGCAACTAGAGAACCTGAGCCATATCTAGGCAAAGGTATTAAATACAGCGATGAGCACATAAGACGTAAAGAAGGTAAAACAGGTAAGAAATAATGGAAAGAGGTGACTCAGATTGATTACAAAGACCAGTAAGAATGACCTTAGAAAGAAAAGGCATTACAGGGTTAGAACAAAGGTTTTTGGAACTGCTGAAAGACCGAGACTCAATGTCTACAGGAGTCTTAAAAATATATATGCGCAAATAATAGATGATGAAGCAGGAGTTACATTAGTTGCTGCTTCAACTCTTGATAAGGAATTAAAAGAAAAATTAGCATATGGCGGAAACAAAGAAGCTGCAAAAGCCGTTGGTGAATTGATAGCTAAAAAAGCTCAAGAAAAGGGAATAAAGAAAGTTGTTTTCGACAGAGGTGGATATATTTATCACGGCAGAGTTTTAGAACTTGCCAATGCAGCTAGAGAAGCAGGGCTTGAATTTTAATGATAAGGAGGGAATTAAATGCAGCCAATTGATGCCAGCAAGTTAGACCTGAAGGAAAAGGTTGTTGCCATAAACAGAGTTGCTAAAGTTGTTAAAGGTGGAAGAAACTTTAGATTCAGCGCAATAGTTGTTGTTGGAGATGGAAATGGCCATGTTGGAGTAGGAACTGGGAAATCAATAGAAATTCCAGATGCAATAAGAAAAGGTATTGAAGATGCCAAGAAAAATCTGATAAAGGTGCCTGTTGTTGGTACTACAATACCACATGAAGTAATCGGAAAGTCAGGTTCAGGAAGAGTACTTTTGAAACCTGCTGCAGAAGGTACAGGAGTTATAGCAGGTGGTCCTGTAAGAACAGTTCTTGAGTTAGCAGGTATAAGAGATATAAGAACAAAATCATTAAGATCAAATAATCCTAGAAACATGGTTAATGCTACTATGCAGGGCCTCTCATCCCTTAAGACGGCAGAAGAAGTTGCCGAACTTAGAGGAAAAACAGTGGAAGAGATACTAGGTTAGGGGGGAAGTACCTTGGCTAAAATTAGAATAAAGCTTATAAAGAGCACAATAGGCAGAAAGCAAGACCAAATCGATACAGTAAAAGCATTAGGTTTGAAAAAGTTAAATAGCGTAGTTGAACATGAAGATACACCTCAAATAAGAGGTATGATAAACAAAATATCATTCATGTTAGACGTAGAGGAAATATAGTAAGGAGGTGTAACAGCCATGAAATTACATGAATTGAGACCTGCTGAAGGTTCTACAAAAAAGAGGAAGAGATTAGGCAGGGGAACAGCTACCGGTCAGGGTAAGACAGCAGGAAGAGGACAAAAAGGACAGGGTGCTCGTTCTGGTGGCGGCGTAAGAATAGGTTTTGAAGGCGGTCAGATGCCATTATATAGAAGACTTCCTAAGGTCGGCTTTACAAACATATTCAGAAAAGAGTATGCTGTAGTAAATGTTTGTGATTTAGATATTTTTGAAAACGGTGCTGTAGTCACTCCTGAAGAGTTGAAAAAAGCAGGATTAGTTAAAGCGGAAAAAAGCGGCATCAAAATACTAGGCAATGGAGAAATAACTAAGAAATTAACCGTTAAAGCCAATAAATTTAGTAAAGCAGCTGAGGAGAAGATCGTAGCATCAGGAGGAAAGGTAGAGGTGATTTAAGGTGTTTAATATTCTTAGAAATGCGTGGAAGATACCGGATCTCAGAAAAAGGATGACATTCACCCTTTTAATGCTTGTGGTTTTCAGATTGGGGAGTTTTATTCCAGTGCCGGGAATGAACACGGATGCTCTTGCAGCCTTTATCCAATCGGGAGGATTGCTGAGCTTCTTTGATGTGATTTCTGGTGGAGCATTTGCTAATTTTGCAATCTTTGCAATGGGAATAACACCGTATATTAACGCCTCTATCATAATGCAGTTGCTTACTATCGCTATACCAAGCCTCGAAGCTCTTGCAAAAGAGGGAGAAGAAGGAAGAAAGAAAATTGCACAATACACAAGATATGCAACAGTTGTATTAGCCTTGATACAAGCCGTAGCTTTAAGTATCGGCTTAAAGGCATACCTTATCAAAACTGATTTTATCTCTATAACTCTAGTTGCTTTGTCACTAACCGCAGGAACAGCTTTCTTAATGTGGTTGGGAGAACTTATAACCGACAAGGGAGTAGGAAATGGTATATCTCTTATCATATTTGCAGGTATAGTTTCTAGAATTCCTACTGGAGCAGGTAAGTTGATACAATTATATAAAGCAAAGACAGCATCACTTATTGAGTTAATACTCTTTGTTATAGTAGCTATACTAATAATCATGGCAGTTGTACTTATTCAAGAAGGAGAAAGAAGAATACCGGTACAATATGCAAAGAGAGTAGTAGGAAGAAAAATGTATGGTGGGCAGAGCTCACATATTCCATTAAAAGTGAACCAGGCAGGAGTAATACCTGTAATATTTGCAATGTCAATAATTGAATTTCCAAAGCAGATAGCAGGATTCTTCCCAGGCAGTGCTGCATATAGATTTTTCACTAAATACTTTGCATGGGGATCATGGCTCCATGGAATACTATATGCGCTGCTCATAATTGGTTTCACTTACTTCTATACAGCAATTACATTCAATCCTATTGAAGTAGCAAATAACATAAAGAAATATGGTGGATTTATTCCTGGAATAAGACCTGGAAAACCCACTGCCGACTTTATTCAAAGATCTTTGTCAAGGATTACTTTGGTAGGAGCCATTTTCTTAGCTTTAATAGCTATATTCCCTATATTCCTGACAACATTTACTAATATAAATATATCCTTTGGAAGCACTTCATTGCTTATAGTTGTAAGTGTCGCCATGGAAACTGTTAAACAAATAGAAGCCCAAATGATAATGAGAAACTATCAAGGCTTCTTGAAGTAATTACAGATTGGAGATGTATGAAAATGAGAATTGTATTATTAGGCCCCCCTGGAGCCGGAAAAGGCACACAGGCTGTAAGATTGGTGGAAAAATACAATATACCACATATATCCACAGGCGACATATTCAGAAAAAATTTGAAAGAGCAGACTAAGTTAGGCCTAAAAGCGAAAGAATATATGGATAAAGGTCTTTTAGTGCCTGATGAACTGGTGGTTGACATAGTAAAGACAAGACTTATGGAAGATGACTGCCAGAAAGGATTTTTGCTGGATGGTTTTCCAAGGACTGTAGAGCAAGCCGATGCCTTAGAAGCTGAGCTGAACAAGCTTGGCTTGAAGCTGGATGGTGTTATAAATATAGAAGTTAAAGATGAAGTATTAATAGACAGACTTACTGGAAGACTTGTATGCAGAAAATGTGGAGCAACTTACCATTCCAAATTCAACAAGCCAAAACAGGAAGGCGTTTGTGATGCATGTGGTGGTGAGCTTTACACAAGAGAAGATGATAAAATAGAAACTGTAAAGAATAGATTGGATGTATACAAGAATCAAACTCAACCTCTTATTGATTACTATACAAAAAAAGGTATGTTGAAGACCATAGACGGTGAAGCGGATACTGATGCAGTATTTGCAAAAATCTGTGAAGCTTTGGAGTAGCCTATGTATATTAAGTCAAATAGAGAAATTGAAATAATGAGAACCGCAGGAAGAATAGTTGCAGAGGTTCTCGAAAAATTGAAAGAGGTAATCCAACCTGGCATTACTACTAAAGAGATAAATAAACTGGCAGAAGAATATATCAGAAAAAACGGAGCTATACCTGCCTTTCTGGGATATCAAGGTTACCCTGCCAGTGTGTGTACTTCAGTTAATGAGGAAGTAGTGCATGGAATACCGGGCCCTAGGGTTCTGAAGGAAGGAGACATTGTAGGGGTGGATGTAGGAGCCTATTATGGTGGTTATTGCGGTGATGCTGCAAGAACCTATGAAGTTGGTAATTGCTCTGAAGAAGCTAAGAGACTGATAAAGGTTGCAGAAGAAAGCTTCTTTGCCGGTTTGGAAAAGGCTTATGAAGGAAATAGGCTTTACGATATATCTCATGCAATACAAGTTCATGTAGAATCCAATGGATTTTCTGTAGTAAGGGCTCTTGTAGGTCACGGCATAGGAAAGAATATGCATGAGGAACCTCAAGTACCTAACTACGGACTTCCTCATAGAGGACCCAGACTGACGGCAGGGCTGACGCTGGCTATTGAGCCAATGATAAATGCTGGGAAGTATCATGTAAAAACACTTTCCGATGGATGGACAGTAGTTACTGCTGATGGAAGCCTGTCGGCTCATTATGAAAATACAATTGTTATAACTGCCAACGGTCCTGAAATATTGACTAAGTTATAGATGAGGTGATTGGAATGCAAAATTTGCAGCCTGGTCAAGTAGTCTATTCTGTTGCTGGAAGAGATGAAGGAAGAAAGTTCATCGTACTTAGTATAATAGATGATAACTATGTCTATATTTCAGATGGGGACTTAAGAAAGGTGACTAAACCTAAGAAAAAGAAGGTTAAACACCTTAAGCCTACCGGTATTGTAGCAAATTCCATAAAAGAAAAGCTACTTTCCAATAAGAGAATTGAAGACTTTGAGATCAGAGATTATTTAACTCTTTTAAGTAAAAAGGAACAGGAGGTTTGATTACCTTATGTCTAAACAAGATGTAATAGAAGTTGAGGGCAAGGTTGTAGAAGCATTGCCAAATGCTAATTTTATGGTAGAGCTGGAAAATGGACATCAGGTTCTGGCTCATATATCAGGTAAATTAAGAATGAATTTCATTAGAATATTACCCGGAGATAAAGTAACAGTTGAACTATCGCCCTATGATCTGACTAGGGGCAGAATCACATGGCGCGGTAAATGATCAAGGAGGGTTTAAAATGAAAGTTAGACCATCGGTTAAACCAATTTGCGAAAAATGCAAAATTATAAAAAGAAAAGGCAGAGTTATGGTTATCTGCGAAAATCCAAAGCACAAGCAAAAACAAGGTTAAAATCTTTCTAAGGGAGCGGCTGCATCCTAACGGATGCCCTTAGTAGGTTTTTATATATTAGATTTAACATACAGTTGGAGGTGTAAAGATTAATGGCAAGAATCGCCGGTGTTGACTTACCTAGAGAGAAGAGAGTAGAAATAGGCCTCACATATATATATGGTATTGGTAGAAAAACATCAAACAAGATCTTAGCCGAAGCAGGTGTTAATCCTGATACAAGGGTTAAAGACCTTACAGAAGCTGAAATAGGAAGATTAAGAGAAGTAATAGATAAGAACTATAAAGTTGAAGGTGACCTGAAGAGAGACATTGCTCTAAACATCAAGAGGTTGATGGAAATAGGTTGCTACAGAGGAATCCGTCATAGAAGAGGTCTTCCAGTAAGAGGCCAGAGAACAAAGACAAATGCTAGAACAAGAAAAGGTCCAAAGAGAACTGTAGGTGTAAAGAGAAAGAAGTAGTATGATTTCCTAAGAAAAGGAGGTATAATCAAATGGTTGCAAAGCCAAAGGCTAAAAGAACAAGAAAGAGAAGAGAAAGAAAGAATGTTGAGAAGGGAGCAGCCCATATTCAATCAACATTTAATAATACAATAGTGACTCTAACTGATGCAGCAGGTAATGCATTAGCCTGGTCCAGTGCCGGATCACTTGGATTCAGAGGCTCAAAGAAGAGCACACCTTTTGCTGCTCAGATGGCTGCAGAAGCAGCTGCTAAGGCAGCTATGGAACATGGGCTGAAAACAGTTGAAGTATATGTTAAAGGTCCAGGAGCAGGTAGAGAAGCTGCCATCAGATCATTACAGGCTGCAGGTCTCGAAGTTAGTATGATAAAGGATGTAACTCCTATACCACACAATGGTTGCAGACCGCCAAAACGTAGAAGAGTATAATAACAGGAGGTGTGATTAGTGGCTAGATATACTGGTCCAGCATGCAGACAATGCAGAAGAGAAGGCATGAAGCTTTATCTTAAAGGTGATAGATGCTATACTGACAAATGTGCAATAGCAAGGAGAAATTATGCTCCAGGTCAGCATGGACAAAACAAGAAAAAACTTTCTAACTATGGTGTACAGTTGAGAGAAAAGCAGAAAGTTAGAAGAATATATGGCATATTAGAAAACCAATTCAAATTGTACTTTGAAAAAGCTGAAAGAATGAAGGGTGTAACAGGTGAAAACTTGCTTACGCTTCTTGAAAGAAGACTTGACAATGTAGTTTACAGAATGGGCTTCGGTGATTCAAGAAATGAAGCAAGACAGCTTGTAAGACATGGACACTTTACTGTAAATGGAAAGAAAGTAAATATTCCATCTTATCAAGTAGATGTTAATGATTTAATCGCAGTTAAAGAGAACAGCAAAGGAACAGAAAAGTTCAAAGCTTTGGCTGAAGCCGCTGCTGCTAAGACAGCGCCACAATGGTTGTCTGTTAATGCTGAAATGATGGAAGCAAGAGTTATATCACTTCCAACAAGAGAAGATATAGATTTACCAATAGAAGAACATCTAATTGTAGAGTTGTACTCTAAGTAATAAAATTAGAATCAGTTACCCTCAAAATAATGTAGTAGGTAATATAAGGAGGGTTTTAATAGGATGATAGAGATAGAAAAGCCTAGAATTGAATGTGTGGAAATGTCAGAGGACTCAAAATACGGTAAGTTTGTTGTAGAGCCTTTGGAAAGAGGCAATGGAACTACCCTTGGCAATTCATTGAGAAGAATTCTTCTTTCTTCTCTTCCCGGTGCCGCGGTAACTCAGGTTAAGATTGATGGAGTTCTGCATGAATTTTCAACAATACCTGGTGTTGTAGAAGATGTTGTAGAAATAATACTCAATATTAAGAACCTTGCCTTAAAGATGCATGGAGACGGCAGTAAGATTATAAAAATTGATGCACAGGGCAAAGTAGAAGTTACAGCAGCAGATATAATTGCGGACCCGGATATTGAAATAGTAAACCCTGATTTGCACATTGCCACTTTAGACGAAGGCAGCAGATTATATATGGAAATGACTGTAGAAAAGGGTAGGGGTTATGTAACTGCCGATAGAAATAAACAGCCCAATCAACCTATCGGTATTATACCTGTAGACTCTATTTTCACACCGGTGAAAAAAGTAAATTACAGTGTGGAAAATACTCGTGTAGGAAACAGAACGGACTATGATAAACTTACCCTTGAAATCTGGACTAATGGAGCTATTAGCCCAGATGAAGCTGCCAGCCTGGGAGCAAAGATATTAAGTGAGCATCTGAATCTATTCATCACCCTGACAGATCATGTGGGAGATGTTGAAATCCTGGTTGAAAAGGAAGAAGACAAGAGAGACAAGGTATTAGAAATGACCATAGAAGAACTCGATTTGTCTGTAAGGTCTTTCAACTGCTTAAAGAGAGCCGGTATCAATACTGTAGAAGAACTAACTCAGAGAACCGAAGAAGATATGATGAAGGTAAGAAATCTGGGTAAGAAATCTCTTGAAGAAGTTCAGCAGAAGCTCGAGGCACTAGGCTTAAGCTTAAAACCAAGTGACGATTAAGCGATAAGGAGGTATAGTCATGGCAGGATATAGAAAGCTGGGACGCACTAGCGATCAAAGAAAAGCAATGCTGAGAAATCTAGTTACTGCATTGCTTGAGCATGATAAAATCATGACTACAGGCACAAGAGCTAAAGAGGCTCAAAGCATAGCAGAAAAAATGATTACCCTTGGAAAAAGAGGGGACCTGCATGCTAGGCGTCAAGCATTAGCATATATTAACAAAGAAGATGTAGTAAAGAAGCTATTTGATGAAATTGCACCAAAATATAAAGACAAGAATGGTGGATACACCAGAATACTTAAGGTAGCTCCCAGACGTGGAGACGGTGCAGAAATAGTATTATTGGAACTAGTTTAATATAAAGGGGCTGGGGGATTAAGTATATGCTTAGTCCCATGTTTTTTGAATTAGAACTTTACAATAGTATAACCGTTTTGAGTTTTTAATATAAAATCAAATATTTTTTAATGATGGTTAATGTCTGTATGGATTTGACTAGTGTTTTGCTCTGCAAAATGAAGTCCGGTTCATAGTTTGAGGGTAGAGTTATTACTCTATTTCCTCTACTCTGAACCTTATATTAATAAAGAGGGTATTAAAGGAATGATAAAAGCCGAGAATGTTACATACAAATACACTAATCAAGAAGGAAAAGACATTTTTGCTTTAAAAGGTATAAATATTGAAATAAAAGAGGGAGAATTCGTAGCCATACTAGGACATAATGGCTCAGGTAAATCCACTTTTGCCAAGCATCTTAATGCATTGCTTCTGCCTTATGACGGGACAATTTATATAAATGGTATGGACACCAAAGATGAAAAAAATTTGTGGAATATAAGACAGAATGCAGGCATGGTCTTTCAGAATCCTGATAACCAAATAGTTGCTACAATAGTAGAGGAAGATGTGGCCTTTGGTCCCGAAAATCTCGGAGTAAAACCTGAAGAAATAAGAAAGAGGGTAGATGAGGCTCTACTCACTGTTGGCATGTTTGAGTATAGGAAACATAGTCCTCATCTTTTATCAGGAGGTCAAAAACAAAGAGTTGCCATAGCAGGCATATTGGCAATGAAACCTCGTTGCATCATACTGGATGAGCCCACTGCCATGCTCGATCCATCAGGTCGTAAAGAAGTAATTGAAACAATAAAGAAGCTCAACAAGGAAGAAAAAATAACCATTGTACTCATAACCCATTACATGGATGAAGCCGTTAATGCCGACAGAATATATGTAATGGAAGAAGGGCATGTGGTGATGGAAGGTACACCAAAAGAAGTATTTTCAAAGGTAGATGAGATAAAAGCCCTTGGTCTTGATGTGCCGCAGGTAACTGAGCTTGCTCATTTGCTTGCAGATGAGGGAATAAACATTCCCAATGACATTCTAACTGTTGATGAAATGGTGGTGGAGCTATGTCGATTAAAGTAGAAAATTTAACCCACATATATTCGAAAGATACTCCATTTCAGCATGTTGCCTTGGACAATGTATCCTTCACCATTGAAGACGGTGAATTCATAGGTCTTATTGGACATACAGGCTCAGGAAAATCAACACTTATACAACACCTGAATGGATTGCTTAAACCCACATCAGGACATATATATATAGATGATTTAGATATCAACTCTAAAGAAGTGACATTAAAGCTAATAAGACAAAAAGTAGGATTGGTGTTTCAATATCCTGAACACCAGCTATTTGAAGAGACGGTATATAAGGATGTAGCATTTGGACCTGTAAATCTAAAGCTCAGTGAAGAAGAAATTCAAAAAAGGGTAAGGTCTTCTATTGAATTAGTGGGATTAAAATATGAAGAAGTAAAGGATAAATCTCCTTTTGATCTCAGTGGAGGCCAAAAAAGAAGGGTGGCCATAGCAGGCGTATTAGCCATGAAGCCGAAGGTTTTGATACTGGATGAACCTACGGCAGGTCTGGATCCAAAAGGAAGGGATGAAATTCTCAATCAAATAAAACTGCTTCATGAAAAAGAAAAGCTGACTATTATACTTGTATCTCACAGTATGGAAGACATAGCCAAGTTGGTAGATAAGATAATTGTAATGAATAAAGGAAGGATTCAATTCTATGATACTCCCAAAAAAATATTTAAGGAAGCAGAAACTTTGGAGAGAATCGGCCTAGGAGTCCCTCAAGTGACATATCTCATAAGGGAACTGAGAAAGAAGGGTTTCCCAATAGAAGACTGCATATCTGTAGAAGAAGCAAAAAAGGCTATTATAGAAGTATTAAGAGGTAAGAAAGATGCTTAAGGATATAACAATAGGACAATATATACCCGGTGATACACCTGTCCACAATTTGGACCCAAGAGTGAAAATAGTAATAACCTTTACTTTCATTGCTGCATTGTTTCTAGTGAATAAGTTTTTTGGATACTTGTTTATAATTGGATTTATGGCAATGGCAGTCTACTTTTCAAAAATTCCCGTTAAGCAACTTTTTAAGGGACTCAAGCCGTTAATAATCATAATACTCCTTACTGTTGCATTGAATATTTTTATGACAGAAGGGGAAGTTATATATACCATATGGAAACTTAAGGTCACAAAGGAAGGTCTGATACAGGCCGGATTTATGGCTTTAAGACTCATATTTCTTATAACAGGAGCTTCTTTATTAACTCTTACCACATCTCCAATATCATTGACCGATGGCATAGAAAAGCTATTAAATCCATTAAAGAAGGTAGGAGTTCCTGCTCATGAACTTGCTATGATGATGACCATTGCACTGAGATTTATACCAACACTGCTGGAAGAAACCGATAAGATTATGAAAGCCCAAATGGCTAGAGGAGCTGACTTTGAAACAGGAAATATAATAAGCCGGGCCAAAGCGATGGTTCCATTGCTTGTACCCCTTTTCATAAGCGCCTTTAGAAGAGCCGACGAATTAGCTTTGGCTATGGAAGCCAGATGCTACAGAGGTGGAGAAAACAGAACCAGAATGAAGCAATTGATGATAGAACGCAGAGATTATGTAGCAATTATCATTACGGTAATTTTCATGGCTGCCGTACTGTGGAGCAGGTATGCGGTAATATGAGAAATATAAGAATAATTATCGAATATGATGGAACAAACTATAGTGGATGGCAAACACAAAAAAATGCCCCATCAATTCAAGAAGAAATACAGAAAGCCATAAAAAAGATAACAGGGGAATATGTGAACCTTATAGGTGCTGGTAGGACAGATGCAGGGGTTCATGCCAAAGGGCAAACTGCAAACTTTATTACCACAAGCAAAATACCGGCTGATAAATTTGCATGGGCTCTGAATTCGGTTTTGCAAGAGGATATTGTTGTAAAAGAATCAGAAGAAGTTTCCCTCGATTTTCACTCAAGATATGATGCTAAATCAAAAATATACAGCTATACTATACATAGAGGTCTATTTCCACCTGCCATAATGCGTAACTATGTATATCATGTGAACTATGGCAAGCAAATTGATATTCAGGAATTGAAAAAGGCAGCGGAGTCCTTTATAGGCACACATGATTTTAGAGCGTTTATGGCAGCAGGGAGCAATGTAGTTAACACAGTGAGAACTATTTATAGCATCGATATTGAAGAAAAGGAAGATTTCATAAAAATCTTTTACCATGGAAACGGATTTTTGTACAATATGGTTAGAATAATAACAGGTACTATTGTATATGCAAGTATAGGCAAGCTGAACAGCAAGGATATTCCGGATATAATCAGAAAAGGTGACAGAAAATTGGCAGGAATAACTTTTCCTCCCCATGGATTATGCCTGGAAAAAGTGTTCTATGACTAGGGCTATTGTCAATTGCATATTGACACACTAGGTTCATTGTATTAGAATATTAGTGTTGCTTATTTATGATCCACTGCCCCGGATCTAGGTATGGACAACATTTAATGATAGACAGAAATTATTGGAGCTTCGAAGGCTCTTATGTTTCTAGGTGGGATTTGAAACTTGTGCCTTTGAAGGTTCGTTTGCGTTAGATTTAGATATATAATAAGTATTAGTATTACAAGTACAAGGAGGTATCGGGATGAACTCATTTATGGCAAAGACCGAAGATGTTCAGAGAAAATGGTATGTTATAGATGCTGAAGGCAAGGTCCTTGGAAGATTGGCCAGTGAAGTTGCGAAAATTTTAAGAGGAAAACATAAAGCTATATATACACCCCATGTAGATACAGGTGATTTTGTTATTATAATAAATGCAGATAAAGTGGTTCTTACAGGAAAGAAATTGGATCAGAAGATGTATAGAAAGCACTCACTCTATCCAGGAGGATTGAAGGAGACTCCATACAGAAATCTAATGGCTTCAAAACCTGAAAGAGCTATAGAAGAAGCAGTTAGAGGCATGCTTCCTCATAACAGTCTGGGCAGAAAGATGTTCAGAAAATTAAAAGTATATAAAGGTTCGGAACATGAACATCAGGCACAAAAACCTGAATTGCTCGAGCTTGATATTTAATTTAGGAAGGAGGAAGTAGTTGTGGCGAAAGTTCAGTATTATGGTACAGGCAGAAGAAAACACGCTGTAGCCAGAGTAAGATTAGTACCAGGAGACGGTAAGATAATTATAAATGGTAGAAACATCGATGACTATTTCGGAATGGAAACCCTTAAGCTGATAACAAGACAACCATTGGTTTTAACAAATACATTGAATAAATTTGATGTAATTGCAAATGTAAGAGGCGGAGGTTATACAGGCCAAGCCGGTGCAATAAGACATGGTATATCAAGAGCTTTGTTGGAAGCAGATAAGGCATTGAGACCGATATTAAAGAAAGCTGGTTTCTTGACAAGGGACCCAAGAATGAAGGAAAGAAAGAAATACGGCTTAAAGAAAGCAAGAAGAGCACCACAATTCTCAAAGAGATAATATTGGAACATATGTTAAAAGAAAAGAGCTACAATTTTGTAGCTCTTTTTATAATTATAGAAAAGTATAAATCTATAATTTACATTTTTCATAAAAGCATTTCAAGAAAGGCTTAATTGGTTATTCCAATTGATTCCAAAGGAGGCTTTTCTTATATCGTGAGTATCAAAGAAATTGCGCAAAATAATTTTGCTATTGCCAATATCAGTTACAAGCACAACAAACAAGCTTATAATCTTGTACTGTTAGAATTCTATAAGGAGAAGTGCTAGAATAAGGCCAGGAAAGTAACTTTGGGATAATTCTTCTTCTTTTCCAGATAAGTAATATAAAACACCATATGATATTGTTTCGATAACATTTAGTCTATTCTCACATACTAATAAAAATTCAAGGGCCACCGGAGACAATCTCCGATGGCCCTTTTCTTATATGCTCATAAAGCCTAGTATCAAGTATCCTATCACTGCAACCGCTCCACATACAAGAGCATATGGCAATTGTGTTTTAACATGGTCTATATGGTCTGCTGCGGATCCGGTTGAAGCCAGTATTGTTGTATCAGACAATGGAGAACAATGGTCTCCGAATACTCCGCCACCTGCTACAGCAGCAAAGCAAGCAGATACTAATAATGTTGCTTCTCCGCCTGTGAAAGTAAATGCTAAGGGTAATGCTATAGGCATACAAATTGCAAAAGTTCCCCAAGATGACCCTGTTGCAAAAGATATTATAGCAGCGATTACAAAAATTATTGCCGGTAACAATTGTGGACTTAGTATTCCCTTGCTTATTTAAACTATATAATCTGCAGTTCCCATAGTCTTGCTTATGTTATTTACAGAGTAAGCTAAAGCCAAAATTGAAACAGCAGGAACTGCGCCTTTTATTCCGTCATCAATAGTCTTCATAATCTCTTTAAAAGGAATTCCCTGTATATACATGCTGATGACCATAAATATGGTGACGAATAGGAATGCTTCCATGGTCTTTGCTGATTTCATCGTAAAATAAGTACCCATTGCAATAGTCATAATCATTATTACAGGAAGTATGAAATTCAAAAATACCCTTGGTTTAATACCCGGATAAGCTTCCATTTCAGTCAATTCCTTACCGATTAGTGGATTAGCTCCGTCTCTTAGTACCTTTCCTTCATTTATGGCTCTATCTTCGGCTTTCTTCATAGGCCCAAAATCCTTGATAATGCCGGCCGCTATTAATCCTACAAATATTACCGTAAATACCGCATAAAAGTTCAAAGGTATTGCATGAATAAATAATCTCATAGCATCTTCCTGAGTGGCTATAGAACCAATACCGATTGCTAAACCGCTTAAATAGGCTGCCCAACCTGTAATAGGAACCAATACGCTGACAGGTGCTGCTCCGGAATCCGCTATGTAGGATAATTTTTCTCTTGATACTCTGGCTTTGTCGGCTATACCTCTCATAGTGGTACCGACAAACAGCGGGCTAAAAGAATCGCTAAAATATACGAATATACCTAAAAACCAGGCAACTATCTGCACTGCTCATCTGCTTAATTGCTTGCTTTCAATATACTGGGTAAATCCTTGTATTGCACCTGTCTTTCTAAAACATGCAACTAAAATTGCTACAAATGTGTTCAGTAACATAACCCATGAGAAATCGGTTGTACCTAAGCTTGTTTTTAGTAATGTGGGAAATCCCATTATCCCTTGACCTGCTAAAAGCGTGCCGACAATGCATGCGACTGCTAAAGCAAAAATAGTGTTTCTTGCTACAAAAGATAAAACTATAGCTAATAATGCAGGCACTAAAGATAATATGCCCATGTTTACTGCTTCCATGTCGATCTCCTTTCATATCATTGCTATTTTATTAATAGATTTTATAGAGTTATGAAATTGTTTGATCTGGTTACTGTTGCAGGTGGTGCCGGATCCAATTTCTTGTCGGCTATTTTTAATATATCCTCAGGTCTGATCCACGGTCTATTCTGTATTGCGCTTGTTTCTTCATGTGTCAAATATCCTTTATATACTGTAAGACTTCTTCTCAGGAATCCATCTCTAATGCATGCTTCTTCTATACCAAGATTCATTATATTCCTTATATGAGGTAATACTGAAGCCGCATATGCAATGGATGTTGATTGAGCAATCAGTGAAGGTATATTGCTGACACAATAATGTACTACACCTTCTTCAATATATCTGGGATTGTCTAAAGTTGTTTCATGGAATGTTTCTATCACTCCATAATCGTTACTTATGTCCACAATTACTGAACCTTTATGCATTTTTCTTACCATGTTTCTGTCGATCAGGAACTCTTTGCTGTCTTTAGGCCATTTTACGCTATTGATTAATAAGTCAATTTCCGGAAGTAATTTCTCAATATTATATCTAGTGGAAAATTCCGTATTGACCTTTCCGTTGTACATTCTTTCAATCTCTCTCAGCGTACCAACATTGATATCCATGACAGTCACCCATGCGCCTAAAGAATGAAGAACCTGCAGAGCATTCTTTCCTACTACCCCTCCTCCCAGTATTAAAGCTTTTATACCTGGTGCCCCTGCGAGACCGCAAACAAATTTACCGCATCCTCCATTAATGGTAAGAAGTGACTCTAATCCAACAAAGGCACCTATTTTACCGGCAGCTTCGCAGTTAGGGGATCCATATCTATGGGAATCCTCAGCTGTGAAAGCAATAACCTTTTTGTCAAGAAGAGCCTGTACTTCTTCCCTATGAGCCGCCGGATGAATACAAGTAAAAATGATTTGTCCTTCTCTAAGCAGATCATATTCAATTGGTTCGATTTCCTTAACTTTAGCTACAAAATCACACCTTTCATATATTTCTTCCATAGTATCGACTATTTCTGCTCCTGCTTTGATGTACTCCTCATCAGAAAATCCTGCTTTAGCACCGGCATTTTTCTGTACCAGTACTTTATGACCGTCTTTTGTAATGGTTGATACTTCAGCAGGAGTTGCTATTACCCTGTACTCATGTTTTTTTATGTCTTTCAAAACTCCAAAGATCATTATGACATACCTCCTATAGCAAATTTTATTTGTTAAGCATATATGCTACATTTAACTTAAGCAAAGGTAATGCCATTTTGTGTTTCTTTCCTTCATTTTTTTAAACATGCAATTGCAATATTTCTGAGCATTGAATCCGTATACTTCAGTTTTCATTTATAAAAAAATGCTCATATATGAGCAATATGCCGCTTATATATGAGCAACAGCATAAATATGTCATATTAAATTATATTGCTTTGCTTTCCTTTGCAGTGTCTGCCTTGGTATTTTAAGAATTTTTGAAGCTTTAGTCACATTGTTGTCTGTTTGCATTAATACCTTTTTTATTAAGCTTTTCTCATAATTTTCAACCATATCGTTCAAAGACTCAATATTTACTTCATCATTACCGTTCATTTTGATTAGTTCATCAAATCTTTGTTTTATATCTGAAAATTCAAGCTTTATTTTTGATTTATCAACAACGCTTACGCCATATGCTATTATATTTTCTAACTCACGCACATTTCCCGGCCAATCATATTGTTGCAGTCTTTCACATAAGTCTGTTGAAATATATTTAACATTTTTGTTAAAAATCTTATTATATCTGGAAATATAAAAATTAACAAGAAGAAGAATATCATCTTTTCTTTCCCGAAGAGGCGGAATATTAATATTTAGAACATTAAGCCTATAGTAGACGTCTTTTCTTAATCTGCCTTCTGCTATGGCCTTCAGTGGTTCCTCATTTATGGAAGTGATTATTTTAACATCTACAGTTTTTAACTCTTTAGATCCTATGCTTCTGAAAGAACCATCTTGCAATACTCTTAGCATCTTAGACTGTAAATGCAGCGGCATAGAATTTATCTCATCAAGGAAAATCGTTCCGCCATTAGCCAACTCTAAAAGACCTACATTATCAACGGCTCCAGTAAAAGCACCCTTTGAAGTTCCGAAAAGGATGCTTTCCAGCAGATTCTCCGGTATGGCAGCACAATTCTGAGCAATAAATGGCTTATTTTTCCTTTTACTTTCATTATGAATGGCATGAGCGAAAAGCTCTTTTCCAGTGCCTGTCTCTCCATAGATTAACACCGGTAAATCACAACCGGCAGCAATTTTTATATAATCCTTAAGCTCAAGCATCTTTTTGTTGTTGGTAATAATATTATCAGACACATATTTTGCACGATTACCTACATTGGATAATTTATCTACATTATTCTTCTCAAAGGTTTCACTGCTTATCTCAATATAATCATCATTTGTTTCATCTTCTTCACTTATGGATAAATCTATAGCACCGACAATCTTTTTGCCGGATTTTATAGGTATTGACAAAGAAGAAATTTTTATTTCTTTTCTTCCTGCAGATTTAAGAATCTGACTATCGATGTATATAGGCACTCCTAACTCCATGGCTTTATATATTGTGCTGTTATCTCTATTGAGATTTTCATATACATCAAAAAAATTCTTGCCAACAATTTCATAGTTCTCACAATTATCACAATTCAACTTATTATTAAATTTCGCCGTAAATAATATTTCACCCTTTAAATCAATTATAGTAATGCCATCGATGTAACCTCTGTTGTTGAATAGATCCCCCATTAACTTCATAAATAAATCACCTTCTATTGGCACCATATTGTATTAGGCAAAGCTTTTCAGGCTTTAATTATAATATCTATTTTTCATTTTATGATAAATATATAGATATTACAATATAATATGAAAAATGAGCCATCCATAGCTTTTTGACGGTTCGATGGCTCATAGGACATTCTTCTTTTTTTGTTGATTCAATTTACTTATCAATTCTATTTTATCACTTTAGTTTATTACAAATTCAGCTCCATATTCGTAATAATTGGCTTTAACTTCTCCTGCTCGTGTGATAAAATCTAATGCTCTTTATACTATCTTCATATTATAAAAAAGGGCTGCCTTAAATATCTATATATTTAAGACAGCCCCATAATATGAAACTTTAGAATGGCCCAAGAGGAATTGAATTAGCAATGGCTAAAGTAATGCATGCCATTATCGTAAAGGTAAGCGTCAGTTTCCACATAAATTTAAACCATCTGTCATATGGAACCCCTGCTATGGAACAAACTGCGAGCAATACTCCGGAAGTAGGCAATATACTTCCGTTTATACCGTCACCTAGCTGGAATGCAACAACAGTCACCTGACGATTTATATTCAGCATGTCAGCTATAGGAATCAATATTGGCATTGCAATTGCTGCCAAGCCTGTTGATGATGTAATGGCGATATTTATAAACCATTGAATCATAAACAATCCGATTATGGCAAAAGATGAGGGAATTATTCCAAGCAATCCAACGGATGAATTAATTATAGTATCCAAAATTTTAGAGTTAGACATAATTAAGAATATAGCCTTAGCAAGACCGACCATTAGAGCGCCAAAGGTTATACTCTTAGCACCGGCCACAAATTCTTCGGCAATCTGTGTAAATGATAATTTTCCGATTATACCCGAGGCTATTCCAACCATTAAAAATACTGCTGCAATATCCTCAACATACCAACCTAATTTAAAGGCTCCATACATAATTGATGCTATGGCAACTAAGAAAACTAAATAAATTAATTTATGGCGCCATGTAAAGGTCACATCTAACTTGGATAAATCAACAAATTTATCGTCATCATGTTTAATATCAGCTACTAAACTTAATTCGGGGTTTTTCTTAACTTTTTCTGCATATCGCATAACATATATGGCTGTTACAGTCATAAACACAGCCCATATTCCAAATCTGAATCCAATTCCTGAGAACATTGGCAAGCCTGCAATTCCTTGAGCAATACCAACGTTGAAAGGATTCATCATGCCTGCAAAATAGCCAACCTCTGCGGACAAATATGAAATGCAAATTCCGACAATGGCATCATATCCAAGATATTTTGCTACACTAACAGCAATTGGAATGAAAACGATGTTTTCTTCGCAAAATCCTAAGAATGCACCTGTAAATGAGAAGAATATCATGAATATGGGTATTAAATATTTTTCCTTACCTTTAAACTTTGTTGTTAATCTAACAAGGCCCGCATTTATGGCACCCGTTGCATTTACAATTTGAACGGCTCCGGAAATTATGAAAATGAAGAATATTATTTTTGCACTTTCGCTCATTCCCTGCGGTATTGCCTTAAACACACTAAATATAGTTGCAGGATTGCGTTCAATATAATGGAAAGAATCCGGATCTGCAAGCATTCTTCCGTTTGCATCTTCAACTCTGTCAAACTCACCGGCAGGTATAATATATGTAAGAATTGAAACAATAATTATTATACAGCTTAAAAGTACATATGTGTTAATGGTTTTAATGGGTTTCTTTTCTTTTGATTTTTTCTTTTTTAGTGCATTTTCAGCCATTTTCTTTCCTCCTCCTATCTATTTATTAATGTGTTTAAAGATAAAGTTTATTGTCAAAATAACCTCCTTTCTTCATTCAAGGGCTTATAATTTTATTCAAGAATGTCATACAGCACTCTTATTAAGTTACCGCCGGCAATCTTTTTTACATCCTCCAGCTTGTGGTTTCTTTCTAACAGAAGCTGTATTACATCCTTTATTTTACTTGCATTCTCCAGTCCGGCTACGCCAAAGTCGCCTAAGTACATGTTGAAGTCAAAACCAAATGAAACATGGTCATAACCCACAAGATTAACCAGGTATTCAATATGCTTTATGTAATCATGAATAGTTTCAGTGTTGTCGTCATCTGTGCGGATTTTGTTCAAATCATTTTCATCAACTTTTGAAAAATAACTTACGGCTCCGACAACTCCACCGCTTTCGGCAATTGCCTTTATTTGTTCATCTGTTAAGTTTCTGCTGTGGTTAAACAGGGCTCTGGCATTTGAATGTGATGCTATGATTGGTTTATTTTTGTTATGCTTTACAATATCCCAGAAACCTTGTTCATTTAGATGGGAAACATCAATCAATATTCCCAATGAATTCATGATGTTTATTGCTGAAATACCCTTTTCGCTAAGTTGTCCATTCATGACGTCAGCACCTGAAGCAAAAGCATTTGTATAATTCCATGTGAGCATTCCGGCACGAATGCCAAGCTCATAAAAAATGTTTAACAATTCCGGCGAATTCCCTAAGGGCTCAAATCCTTCCAATGAAAGAACCAAGCCTAGCTTATTGTTGGTAAGAACATCATCTAAATCTTTTTTGCTTTTTATTAAAATCACATCTTCATTTTCTTTTGTAACTTTCAATGCTTTTTCAATTTGCAGCAATGCTTCCTTTAAAGCCGCCTCCGGAAATGTCTTAGTAAAAATATTTGCAAATACAATGTTCACGCCGGCATCTCTTAATTCTTTATAATGCTTGCTCATAAAGACATCCTTTTCTCCTTTTGATTCGCGTAAATATACGTCCCTTGGAATGTCTGTGTGACCGTCAATAATAACGATTTCTTTCATAATGCTGTTTAAGTCCATACTTTCACCTTCCAACTATTAAAAAATATTGATATATTGTTTTTCTTCCATAAAAAAATTGCAAAGATAATGCCAAAATCTTAACTTTATTTCAAAAATTTTATCGTGTAATAAAAGACTTTGAAAATCACAAATCTTTTTATATTTATTTGATTAAACCGAAGTGTTTAAAGATGAATTATTAATAAAATGTCAAAAAAATAGACATTCAAATATTTGTAATTCACTGAATCTGTCAAAATTTTTGACTTATGAAAATCATAAATTTATTTATATTCAATTTGGTTAAAGCAGAATGTTTATTGATGATTGGTTATTAATGATGTCAAAAAAATGGACATTTTGATTTTTGTTATTATTTGAATTTGTCTAATTTTTTTACTTATGACGTGATGGAGCAATTTGCAAGCAACGTTGAAATTATAACCGCATTTTGCTACAATAAAAGCGATTAAAGCGACTTACGATAGGGGATATGTTATGTATGATATTGTTATAAAAAATGGAGAAATATTGGATGGTTCAGGGACAAAATCTTATTTTGCTGACATAGGTATTAAAAACGGATATATAAGTGAAATATCTCAATGCATAAATGATCCTGCCTTAAAAGTTATAGACGCAAAAAACCACATAGTATGTCCTGGTTTTATTGATATTGATTCCCACTCTGACTTTTCCCTATATGCGAACCCTAAAGCAGAAAGCAAAATAAGACAAGGTATAACAACTGAAATTGTGGGACAAGGCGGCAGATCTTTAGGTCCTGTCAACATTGAACACTTATCAGATTTAAAACAATACACCAAGTCATATGTTCAAAACACCAATGAACCTAATTATTGGAATTGGAAAACACAATATGAATTTATTGACATTTTAAGCAGTAGAAAAACTTCTGTAAATATTGCATCATTGGTTGGTTATGGAACCATAAGAGTTGCCGTCATGGGCTTTGAAAAAAGAAGACCGACCAATGACGAAATGAATAGGATGAAACAGCTTCTGGAAGATGAATTGATAAATGGGATACATGGCATGTCTTTGGGCCTTGACAACAGTCCTGATTCTCTTGCGTCAATAGACGAATTGATAGAAATGGCAAAGGTTGTAAAAAAATATGACGGAATATGCTCTATACATATGAGAGAGGAAGGCAATTACTTGTTTAATTCTATTCTAGAGGCTATTGAAATCAGCAAAAAGTCGGGAGTTAAGCTTCAAATATCCCACTTGAAGGCAGCTCATCCGCAAAACTGGGGAAAAGTTAAGGAAGCCATCAGTATTATAAATAAGGCTAAAAATTCCGGATTAAATGTGGACTATGATGTATATCCCTACATATCATATGAAAGCGTTTTAACAGATGTCCTTCCGCCATGGATTAGAGAGTTAAGCCCTGAAAAGATAGTGGAATCTCTAAAAAAGGACAATATACGGGAAAAGGTAGTAGCGGATATGCTTGACAGAAACAGCAATTGGGGTAATCCTATGCTAGGCTCATCTTGGGACAGAATTAGAATCGTTTCAATGAAAAAGGAGTCTAACAAAAAATTTGAAGGGATGAATATCGAGCAAATTTCTGAATACTTGAATTTACCGCCGCATGATGTTGTCATTGACCTGCTTATAGATGAAGGCGGAGTGATTAAAATAATTTTTTCTGCTATGACAGAGTCGGATTTAATTGAAGTAATGAAGCAATCAATGGCCATATATTCTACAGACGGGCTTGCTGTATCTCCATATGGCGACTATAAGGACGTTGCTGTTCATCCTAGATACTATGGTACCTTTCCAAGAATTTTGGGAAGATATGTAAGACAGAAAAAAATTGTTGATATTGAAGAGGCAATCTATAAAATGACTCTACTTCCTGCTATAAAGATGAATTTAAAGGATAGAGGCTATTTGGCAGTTGGTTATAAAGCAGATATAACAATATTTAATAAAGATACCATAATAGATGAATCCACTTATACAAAGCCCCATCAATATCCTGTAGGAATAAAAGATGTTATTGTTAATGGGGTAGTTGTTGTAGAAAACGGTGAGCATACTGGAGAACTCCCCGGTGTGCATATAAAAAGAAAATAAGTTATAGTTATTATTAAGGGGATATTTAATAATGAATATTAGTAATCATATGATACTAATTATAGACAATGATAACTATAAAAAAATAAATTTAAAAGACTTACTTCAAACCTTCGGTTATAAGGTAAAAGTAGTTAAAAATGTTAATCAAGCCATAGCATACTTAAAAAGCCATGTTGTTCATGTTATTATTTCAGATTTTGCTGATAGAACCATGTCCGCTCATTTGATAAAGGAAGCGAAAAGCATAGATTCTTCCATAGCTATAATTTTCATCTCAGATTATATAAATGTGAGAGATTCTGTATTTCTTGTGAAATCAGGAGCCTTTGACTGTTTTAATCTTTCTCTTCCAATTGAAGATTTAAGAGCCTCCATTAAAAGTGCAATAGAAAATAGGGAGCAATACTTTACATACATGAACAATTGCAATTTTTCAGACGGAGTTATTTATGAAAGTGAAACCATGAAGTCAATTGTTTCTTTGGTTGATAAAATTGCAAAAACCAATGCAACCGTTCTTTTATTAGGCGAAAGCGGTGTGGGAAAAGAAGTAATAGCTAAAATGATTCACAATAAAAGCAACAGAAAGGACAATAGATTTGTAGTAATAAATTGCGCGGCAATACCGGAAACACTCATTGAAGATGAGCTTTTCGGCCATGAAAAGGGTTCATTTACAGGCGCAAGCTATAAAAAGATAGGTAAGTTTGAGCAAGCACAAGGAGGTACAATATTTTTAGATGAACTTGCCGAATTATCATTAGATATGCAAGTTAAATTCTTGAGGGTTTTGCAAGAAAAGCAATTTGAAAGATTGGGCTCTTCAAACAGCATAAATGTGGATGTAAGAATAATTGCAGCCACAAACAAGGACCTGGCTAAAGAATTAGAGAAGGGTAATTTCAGAGAAGATTTGTACTATAGATTAAATGTAATAAAAATAAACATACCTCCATTAAGAGAAAGAAAAGAAGATATTAAGGCATTAGCCATGTATTTTCTTAGAGAGTTCTCAAAGGAATACGAAAAGAAGCTAAGTTTCATTGATTTTGAAGCTATGTTAATGTTGTTGAACTATCAGTGGAAAGGCAATGTGAGGGAATTAAAAAATGTAATTGAAAGATCAGTTATTATTGCAAATAAGGAAGAACAGATTTTAACCAAAGACCACCTTCCTCTTGACATGAGAAATGAATTGAACTTTCTCCAGAGTAGGGGAAAAACTGAAATGACCTTAAAAGACTATGAGAAGCTAATTATAGCGGACACCTTGAGGAAGGTTAACGGAAGCAAGACGAAAGCAGCTCAAATTTTGGATATAAGAAGGCAAACATTGTATAATAAAATAAAAGAATATAATATCAGTGAAAAATACTTCTAAAAATTAAAATGGACCTGAGAAATTTTCCTTTATTAACAAGAAAAAATGAGGCTATTTATATTATATGAATAATTATGGGACTATCATTTTTTCAACTTGGAAGAGTTCAAAGCGTCAGAGAAAATACCTCTGGCGTTTTTATTTATCTTTATAATTATATAAAAAATATCAATATTTACTTGTAAAAAACATAATCAGCAATTTATATCCTTTCTTGATGAATAGAAGACATGCTGCAACATCAACAGTTTCTTCCGCCAGCATTTCATGTCAAAAAAAGCCCATTTCATGCATAAAGCGGTTTTTAATGCAGATATATGCTAGATTGAACATAATATATTTTTATGCTGAACAGGCAAAATTTCAATAGGAGGGACATATCATGAAAAAGCGGCTAATTAGCATTCTGCTCATCCTATGCATGATGCTGTCCATACTGCCCACAGCGGTATTAGCAGCCCCATCAGGGAATGGAAATTATTATGACAGCGATGTCACATGGCTGGGAACTACAGCCGAGTATCAAAAGACTCTTAAAGCTATGTTTGATTCAGGACTCCGCAAGGTAGCCGTGGGCGACAAGTATGGACTTGTTGACATATATGGAAACTGGGCAGTAGAGCCAATATATGACGAGATAGCTGCTCATTACTGGCGCTGGAATTCACAGATGGGCAGAAAATATTACCCAACAGGCGACTTTGAATATGAAAGTACTGAGACCATATTCGTTGATGGATATGTTCAGGCAATACGCAATGGAAAAATGGGACTGCTTGACACTACAGGCAAGGAAGTTATTCCCTGCAACTATGATGCAGTAGGGCTGCCATCGGAAGGAGTTTGCCGTATATCAAAGAAGGTAAACGGAAAGACCTATCTTGGTTATTGGAATCTGGAGCTGGGCAAAGAGATTGTAGCACCAGATAAATACCTAATCCCTGAAGATTACGAATATCTAGGATCAGCCGAAGGCAATTACTTAGAGGTATTTGATATGGAAGACATCGATGAGGGACGTAATCCTGTGTTTTTTGATTTCATCAAAGGGTATGCAATGGTGCCTACAGGGAAGGTGGTAAAAGTTACACAGGAAAATCAATTTGAAGTTCATAACAGAGATGCATCTTTGTTTTATGTCCAAATTATAGATAAAAACGGTAAGGAAGTACTTCCTCAAGCCTACCCATTTAATATAACTCCTTCAATAGGCAGGCCGTATCCCCAGGCGGGGCCTTACTTAGTTTATGATGAGCTTTCTACAAAAAGGCTGCGCATGATTGCAGATGCAGGTGGTTATGATGTTATCTACTACTCTCACCTGGAGTCTGGAATAGTTGGACAAAAAGGAGTTCTTGTACCTGCCCAATATCATGGAGGTATATGGGGAGCCTCCGTACTGGGTTGGTATCCACCTGGTGCACAAATAAAGCTTATTCCTGAACTGTCCCTTGCGTTAACATATAACTGCGGCTATGATGGCTTCAGAGAATCTGCAGCCAGATTAGGGGTTATAAACTTCAACAATAAGGTGATTATCCCCCTTAACAATGAATTTTTATCTTATGATTCCGAGAACAAGGTATTTAATACAAACATGGGTAATTTCATCTATAAGACAGATGGGACGAAGATTCCAGGAACGGAAAGTCGAGCCCTCTATAACATCGGTGATTATGGTTATGTAATATTAGGTGATGCTGATGATGATGGAAAGATAACATCTATTAAAGGCATTATTTCAGTAAGAACAGGCAAAACCTACACCCATGAAAACCTGAAAGGCAACGGTGCTACTGATGTAAGCGCAAAGGACACTCTTTGGGTGAAAAAGGACAATAAATGGGGACTTGTGAAAGTAGACGGCAGCATCATACTTCCCTTTGAGTATGATGAAATAGATTATTCTGCCTGGGTGGACAAAAAAAATCCCTATGCCATAGTGAAGAAAGACGGCAAAGTGGGCCTAGTTGATATATCGGGACAGCTGCTTCTGCCCTGCAGCTATCGCAGCATTCAGTGGGCTAATGAAGGCTATATGAATATACAAGATGACGCTACCGGCAAATATGGTATATATAACTTCAACATCAAAAAAATCACTACCCCATGTGTCATGTCCGGCTGGATTAATACTAATTTAGGTTTTAGTTCCGATGGCCATGGTTCTATTTATGGTACGATGCATATTAATGTGGGCAATAGCTTGAATGCCCTCTTTGATATGGATACGGGCAAACAAGTCACTGGTGCTTATTTGGTTATGAAGCCCTTGGGACGTGGTTTGTTCTACAACACTAATAACGATTATCTGGGACCTGATGGAAAAACTGTCTTTAATAGTGCCGAAGACAGCAGCACCTACACTCTGGTGGTCAAGGACGGCAAGGTAGGTTCCATCAATGCCTCCAGATTAAAAATAGGAGGCAAGCTGCCCACCACAGCCTATGTCAAACCTGTACTAGATAAAAAAACACCAAAATACTTCCTTGTTGCTAATCCTGATAAAGTATTATATAAGCAGGGTGAGTCCTTCGATATAACCGGCCTGATTGCGCATTACCAGGATGAGGATGGGGTCCGTAGTGTTGTTGACAATTCAAAGCTTAAATTTTATATATCAAATAAAGCAGTGACTCAAGGGGAAGCCTTGACAGGCTCCGGTATTAAAAGCGTTGATGTTCAGTATAACGGTAAAACTGTTGCTGACTTTAATATTAATATTGCTGCGGTTAGTGACAGCGATATTTTGCAAGACGGTGACTATTATATGCAAATTTTAGGTAAGTATGTCTATCCTGTCCCTGGAGGCGGTATCTTATGGCTGGAGCTTTCCGACAAGAAACCAGATAAGCCCTTTACTGTAATGCTCATCAACTATAATAAAGAACGTGGACCCATGTACTCCATTGAATATGAGGGACGCAGTATCGGACAGCCATCCTCACAGAATGGAGATCAGTTGCGATCAGCCGCCATTACCCATGCTTGGAGAATCAACAAATATTCTAATTTCTGTACCATCCGGGATTATGGCAACCAAAAGCTGCTTGTCAACGCCAGTGGTGCAAAAAGTGATAATGGAACAAAAGTAACTGTTTGGAAATACACAGGATCGGCACCTGAACATGGAAAGGTCAAGTTCATTAAAGCTAACTGATATGGTTTATAAAATATGCCGCTGGCCATAAAAGCCAGCGGCGTAAACTTTTTTTCACAAGATCATATTTCATGTCAAAAAAGGCCAATTTCATTCAAAGAACAGTTCTTTCTTGAAATTTGTGATAGTGTAAAGATACAAAGCAAAGTAACTGAGGAGGAAGAAATATATGAAAAAGCGGCTTATCAGTATCCTGATAATTCTGTCCATGATGATGGTTATGCTGTCAGTGACGGTGTCAGCGGAAGATAGTGATTTCGAAATTGAAAAGGGTGTGCTGAAAAAATACAAAGGCTTTAGTTATAATGTAGTTATTCCTGATAATGTAACAAGCATTGGTAAAAGAGCGTTTAGTGGTAACGAATTTATTATGAGTGTAACCATTCCAAATAGCGTAAAAATCATTGAAGATCAAGCATTTTTGAGCTGCCCAAATCTGACCAGCATAAATATACCCAACAGCGTCACCAGTATTGGTTTTGCGGCTTTTTCTGATTGTGAAAGCCTAAGTGAAATAAATATTCCAAATAGTGTGAAGAGCATGGGGCGCCATGTCTTCAGCGGATGCAAAAGCCTCAGAAGAGTAATTATTCCCAATAGCCTTACCACTATTCCCTATGATGCGTTTTATGATTGTGAAAGACTAACAAGCATTACCATACCAAATAGTGTGACTACCATTGAAGCAAATGCCTTTCGTGAATGCGAAGGTCTGACCAACCTGATCATACCCAATAGCGTTAAAACCATTGGTGATGATGCCTTTAATGGCTGCAAAAGCTTGACCAGCATAATCATACCTAACAGTGTTACCAATATTGGTAGTTCGGTTTTTAATGGCTGTGAAAACTTGAGGGAGGCAACCCTTTCCAATAGCATGAAGAGCACTGGAGTCGGTACCTTTACAGAATGTAAGAGCTTGAGGAGTGTGACCATACCAAATAGTGTGACCAGCATTGACTATAATACATTTGCGTTTTGCGAAAACCTGACCGGCATAACCATTCCCGATAGCGTGACCATCATTAAAGCTGATGCTTTTTATGGCTGCAAAAGCTTGACAAACATAACTATTCCCAATAGTGTGACCACCATTGAGAATCAGGCCTTTATTGAGTGCTCTAGTTTGTCCAGCATAAATATTCCCAATAGCGTAAAGACCATTGAAGCATATGCATTTTTGGATTGTGAAAGACTGAAAGAAGTGACTATTCCCAGCAGCGTTAAGGTAATTCAAGAAGGTGCTTTTCCTCAAAGTGTTAGGATTTACGGCGTTGCAGGCTCAGCGGCTGAAACATATGCAATTAATAATGGCAATGCTTTCACAGTTATAAAAGAAGCAACACCACCAGCTGCAAGCACAGAGACCTCCAAACCTGTGGTACCTGCAAAGTCTGCTAAACCTGTGGTTGCTACTCCCAGCAGCACAAGCTTTCTGATTGACGGTAAGCCAGTATCAGTAGCTGCGGCCTACACCATAAACGGAGCCAACTACTTGCAGCTTCGCGCCATCGCAGCCTTGTTAAATGGTACCGCATCACAGTTCGATGTGGGTTGGGATGGGCAATATGCTGTAATAGAACCAGGAAAGCCATACAGTGGAACAGTGCCTGAAATCAAGCTTCAAAACACAACCGATGTCAGACAAAGCAGCACAAAATTTAAGATGAACGGAGAAGTCTTTACCTTTGAGGATGCTTGGCTCATTGGCGGAGATACCAACTACATTCAGCTTCGTGAGTTTGCATTTAAGCTTAGGGGTACAGCTTCACAGTTTAACGTATATTGGGACGACAAAGCAGGCAAGGCCGTCATTAAACCAGGCGTTCCTTATACAGGATGGGATAACCCTGCACAGATAGAATAAGGAGGGAGAATCCATGGAAAAAATAAAAACTTGTACAGTAAAAAGAGTTTCAGGCAAATAGCTAATATAACTTTATCCCTGGTACTGGCGGTGGTTATGGCATTATCATTGATAGCCATTACCCCGCTGACAGTGACAGCTTCACCAGATATGAGCCTTGATGAATGGCTTGACATGGCTATAAAATCCGGCATGATAAAGCCTGAGCAGATAAAAGGGAGCAGAGTCACAAGCTATGTAACGATTAAGTCATTGCCCGCGAAAATAAATTATAAGGTTGGCGAGGCTTTTGACCCTACTGGACTAGTTGCAGTGCTTATTGACAATGGCAAAGAAACTGATATTACCAATAAAATCACTTTTTTTACCTTAAGGAATATGGAGTTGAAAAAAGGATCTTCATTAAAGGAAGCAAATGAAACACTGTCAATAGAACTTCGGTATAATGGGGCTCAGGTAGGAGGCTATGCAATACACGTGATTGATCCTAAAGCCGCATCTGGAGCCTGGCCATTTGTGCCCAGCGACAAGAATATGACCAGCGGCAAAATAAAGTCAGGTTGGGCATATATAATTTCACACGATGATGGAAAGTTTCGTATTAATGGTGACAAAACCGTCAGCCCTTCAAGAAGGTTTAACGAGCCCTTCTACTTTGAGCATCTTGGAGATGACAGATATTATATTCATGCAGCTAATGGGGGTTATCTTTCATACAAAGGCAAGGTAACAGACCCGTCGGCTCCGATTGTTATCAGCGATACCCCCTGCAAATGGTTCCTGGATGCCTATAATGAAGGAGGATACAGAACCTTTGCTCTTGTGGTTGATTCAAACCACAAATATGTCATCAGAACATGGGGATACTGCAATGAAACCCAGGATAGCCAGATAACCCTCCACAATACTCGTAATGGTGATGCCTATTTGAGAGATTGCAGGTTTATCATATCTACCTCAGTTGATCAAAATACAATCCCCAAGTGGTGGTTTGACTATAAGGAAGGAAAAGAGGCTCCTGCATCCAAAGTAGAAAAGCCGGAGGATGATGGGTACGGCTACTATGATAAGTTGGAATTTGCTAATGAAACCAAGCGTCCAACTATCACAACCAGAATTGATTATAATCTTGAACTGCCAGAATTCAGAAATAATTTTACTAACTGGGGAACTACTGTTAAGAGCTCCATTTTGTCAAGAAATGAAAGAGGTACCTATTTGGAAGCCTACGCCGACGGTGAATACGTGACAATAAGGAAATACTCCGCAGAGAACAGCTACTTGGGTGAAAAGCCAATAAAGTATGAGTTGCCAATATTCGGTGGAATATACAGCGGCAAAGAATATAACTATATTGCCTTTGGTCAGGACAACACTGAAGAAAACGACAGTAAAGAGAGTATTCGTATTGTCAAATATGACAAAGAGTTCAACCGTATTTCCAGTGTATCTATAACAGGCGGGCAAACAAAAGCAATTAAACCGTTGAATCATACGGCACACTTTGCAGAAAGCGGAAACCAGCTTATATTGCATACAGCACGTACTCGGTACAAGTCCAGTGACGGGCTGAATCACCAGAGTAACCTGGATATATTCGTGAACACGGATACAATGAAGGTAACCTATGTTAGTTCCTTATCTCCGGCTAACCATGTAAGCCATTCCTTTGACACATATGTGCGATTTGACGGCAATGTACCTGTGTTCCTGGACCTTGGAGATGGCTCTCCTCGTTCTGTTGTTTTACAGAAAGCTTCAGGGTCATCCTATATAAAAGCTACAATGTTTGAAATCCTGGGACCCGCAGGTGCAAATTATACAGGTGTAACAGCAGGTGGTCTTGAGGTGTCTAAAAATAACTATCTGACTGCAATAGCCACAATCAATCAATCCTCAGCAAAATGGGGAAAGGGAAACTCAAATGCTGCCTCAAATGCTTCTATGGTTCCAAGTAATCATAGAAGCCTTAATCAGCGTGATATTGTAGTTTGTATTGTACCGCGCAACTTCAGCAATGGAGCTGTAGCGAAGAATGTCACAATCGCCAAATACATTGGCACATCGAAAATTGCAACGACACCACAGCTGTTAAAGATAAGCAATAACAAATTTGTGGTTCTATGGGGGCAGTATTCCCTTAATGGCGGAACTAATGTCAGATACGAAGATGATGACTGGGACGAAGATGGTCCGGAATGCTACCAGGTTCAATATATTGATGAGAATGGGAACAAGTTAGGCAATGCTATACGATATGAAAAGGTGAAAGACTTCTACGCCACATATCTAAAGGAAGTGGACAGTGTGAAATAGTGTGGTAAAAAATCCCCCATACATATGTGTTTGGGGGACTTTATATTATGCGGTGGCCTGAAATATAAAGCAGCCATCCTTGACGGAAAACTGGAACACACCTCCATGCTTTTCCACAATATGAGCCATGCTTTTGGTGCCGTAACCATGACCCTGTTCTGTTGATACAGGAAGACCTTCATGGAATATAGGCTCTGTCTCATAGCTGTTGCGTATATCTATGCAGAGCTTATTATTTTTGTAAAATAAACGAAGATTGATAAAACGTTTGCTTTTATCGGCTATGTTTTGGCAGGCATGTATGGCGTTTTCCAAAGCATTTGACAATAGGGAGCATATTTCTGTATCACTCAATTTCAGCAATTCAGTAAGATTTGCATTTACCGTCAGCATGATTTGTGATTGTTTCGCCTTGGCAGCGAAAGAGGATATGATCAGATTTACAGTTTCGTTTTCGCAATAGCGTATGGGAGTGATGGCGTCTATATCAGACTGAACAGTCTTCAGATATTCATTGATCTCATTTATGAGACCTTTGGATGCCAGCCCCTGCAATAGAGCAAGATTGTGTCGCATATCGTGTCTATAGGCAGCAGCATTCTCCTGAATCTGACGTAAGGATTCAAGTTCTATCTGTGCCTGTCTAAACTGAGTAACCAGCATGTCCCGTTCTCTTTCCACTTTTGTCTGTTTCTGTATTTCACCATAGTAAGAAATTACAAAAATAAAATAAAAGGCAGATATAATAAAAGGCATAAACTGAACTGCCACCCGAGTTCCGCTGTATAGAAAATCCGTATAAACAGTAGTGGAATAGTCCACTAAATAGTAAAAAGCAGGAACAGCACCAAATATGAGACAGGATTTAGTGGAGCGTTCCATAAGATGCTGTACGGATTTTGCCACATATTTTCGAAGGATATGGTACATGAAAATTACAGATATGATATAGCCCAAATGGTTCAGGGACACGTTGCCGGTGACAGCACTTGCTAAACTGCCAATCCAACGGGGCGGTTGACAGCACAAAAAAGCAGCGAACATAGTAGTTATGGAAATGAGCAATGAACGCTTTAGATATATGGCGATAAAAGCGGCTATGGGAACATGAGCGATAAGAGGGTATATCTTCCATGTAATGTCCATGCCAAAACTGAACAAGCATGTTACCTGAATAATAAATACAAGGATTATATAGCTCCACATTACCAGACGGTTTTTTCGCGTAAAAGGCATTCCTACGAAGCTGGCTGCAACCGACATGGCGAACAACATAGCGGCAAAATAACGGGAGAACTCAATTATAGTTTCTATCATTTGAATATTCCTCCTGATGATTTATGAAAAATAACATATTTGCATTTAGAAATTTTCGATGTTTTATAATGGTCCATTAGCTGTACTATGATGTACAGCTTGTCAATATTGTTGTCACAGACTACAGTCCGTAACATAAGCATTCCAATGTTTCTTTCACCTTATTTTAGCATAATAATTTAGCATTCTGCACCACATTTCATTATAAAAGTATTTTTCATGCAAAATATGAAATCCCACAAACATATATGTTTGTGGGATTTTGAATTATGCGGTGGCTTGAAATATGAACCACCCATCCTTCACCATAAACTGGAATACTCCGCCATGCTTTTCCACAATATGAGCCATACTTTTGGTGCCGTAGCCATGCCCTTTTTCTTTTGATACAGGAAGGCCCTGGTGAAATGTGGGTTCTGTTTCACAACTATTGCGTATGTCAATGCAAAGCTTGTTATTTTTTGAGTACATACGTAGATTGATATAACGTTTATTGATGTTGGATATTTTTCGGCAGCTATGTATGGCATTTTCCAAAGCGTTTGACAGCAGTGAGCAAAGTTCGGTATCACTGAAAGTCAGCAAATCAGGCAGCTTCACATCTATGGTAAATGTGATTTTCTCCTGTTCTGATTTGGTGGCGAAGGAGGATATAATCAGATTTACGGTTTCGTTTTCACAATAGCGTACAGGTGTGATAGCATCTATGTCAGATTGAACAGTTTTCAGATAATGACTGATTTCATTTATAAGTCCCTTGGATGTTAAACCTTGTATAAGGGCAAAATGGTGGCGCATATCATGTCTATAGGCGGCTGCATTTTCTTGAATTTTCCGCAATGATTCAAGCTCTGTTTGTGCCTGTCTAAGTTGTATGTCTAGCATACCTCTTTCTCTTTGATAGTTTGCCTGTTTTTCAGTCTCTATGTAATATAAAATGACAAATATGAAATAGAAGACAGATATTGTTGAAGGCATGAATTGTACCGCCCATCTTGCTCCGCTGTATAGCACATCGGTATAAATAGTGGTCACATAATCAAAAATATAATAAAAAAGTGGGACACCGCCTAATAACAGGCAGGATTTTGGAGATTTAAGCATAAGTTGCCGTATTGATGATACCACGTACCTTTTGAAGAGATAAAAGGACACGAAGACAGCAACTATATAGAAAATATGATCTGCAATTTTGCTCCTTAAGGCTGCTCCCGCAAGGAAGCCGATCCAGCGAGGTACTTGGCAGCATAGATAAGCGGTAAGTATGCTGATGACGGATATGTGCCATGGAAACTTATAATATAAGGATAAAATCATTATCATGGGGACATGAACTATAATGGGATACAGTTTTGATGTTAAATCCAAGCCAAGAGTCCACCAGCTAATTAACTGAATAAAAAGAAAAAATAAGCATATGGAGGCAATTATGAACCTATTTTTTCGTGTGGATTCTATACCTGCTAAGAGAACTGATACCATTACGCCAAAGACCAGAGAAAATCCAAATCTTACTAGTCCAATTACAGTTTCAATCATTTATAAACATCTCCATTCATTCGCCTATTCTTCCTCCATCTGATAAGCCAAATACTGTTGCTTAATTTCTCGACATTTTACATGAGCAACAGGAACTGTTTCTCCATTCTGTAAGGTTATCCGATGGTTTTCAATGATATCTACGTACTGCATATTAACAATGTAGGAACGGTGGGTTTTGATAAAATGGCCAAATTTCATGAGATTGTCCCAGACAGAGGAGAAGTTTTCTGTACATTCCACTATCCTGCCGGAAATCATGTGATACAAGACATTTCTGCCCATAGCTTCTACAAAGACCAGATTGGAGAGCAGTATTCTTTGAATTCCCTCATTACTCTTTGCTATAATGGAATCATTATTCTTTTCTACTTCTATACGTTCTAAAATATCATCAAAGGTGATAAACAATTTTTCCTTCGATATAGGTTTTAGCACATAGTTAATAGCTTTTACTGAATAGCTTTCCAAAGCAAACTCAGGCGATGAGGTAAAGAACAGAATCGGAGCAGTTTTGTCATAGGTACGTATTTCCTTTGCAACATCGATACCTGTAAAACCAGGCATAATAATATCAAGGCAATATATATCAAAATGTTTCCCTTTTTCCAGTGTGGAAACTAAATCAAACCCGTTTTGAAAAATAGCATATTCGCAATCCAAGTTTTTTGATGTTCTGTATTGATTTATGAGCTGCACTATATTGGACAGCTCGTCTATATTGTCATCGCAGAATGCAATTTGTAACATAAGCATTCACCCCTATTTCTTTTTTTCTATTTTAACATAATAATTGGATGTTCAGTACTATATAATGTCAAAAAAACATGTTTTGTGTAGAAATATGGTTTTATGGGTCATGGGACTTATAGAGTTTGTCTATAATACATATTGGACAAATTTAAAATAACTATTTCAACATTTTTTTTGTTGTATATATAATATTACTTAGTGCCCAGAACACTGGAAAAATATAAAAGATAATGAAATGGAGGCATTATTATGAAAAAGGTTATTGCAATATTTCTCTGTGCTGTAATCATTTCATCAGTATTAACTGGATGCGGTAAAACAGGAGAAAAAGGCACAATATCACAAAGCTCAAATGAGGACAAGACTATTATAGTTGCCACTTCTGGAGATTATCTTGGATTTACAGTGTATGATGAATCAACAAAGACTTGGTCAGGTTTTGAGATAGATATGTGGAATGAAATTGCTAAACGCATAGGCTACAATGTAAAATTCGTACAGGAGGATGTGGCTACCGCCTTTGGAGATTTGGAAACAGGACGTGTGGATACGGTAGCAAAACAGATAAGTATAACACCTGCCCGTAAGGAGAAATATGATTTCACTGACCCATATTTCTTCAGTCCCTACTGTTTGATGGTTAGAGGAGATAACAACGAAATAACATGTTGGGATGATATGGAAGGAAAGACTATAGGTCTTGCTGATGGAAGTGCAATGAATGAGTTTGTGGCTGCGCTAGATCCTGATAACAAGGTAAAGAAAACTACATATGAATCCTTTGCCTCAATTCCACAAGAGATTGTACTTGGCCGTGTAGATGCAATGCCTTATGCATATCTGCTTATACCTTACCTGCTGGAAAAGAATCCTGACTGGGATTTGAAGGCTGTTGATACTGAACATCCTATTTATACTGAGGTAAACGGTTACCCCTTTGCACGTACAGAACGTGGTGCTGAGCTGCTAAAGCTGGTAAACGGAGCCTTAAATGAAATGATTAAAGATGGAACTCATAAAAAACTTAGTGAAAAGTGGTTCGACTATGATGTTATGGAAACCGATGCGGCAAAGGAATACTTTAGTAAGAATAAATAAGCGTTTTTAGCAAGTGCCCTCTTTGGAGAGGCACTTTGCTCTAATATAACTTATTATTAAGGGGATATGCCATGAATTTTGATATTGAATACTTCTTTTCCATGTTTCCTATTATTCTAAGCGGATTTCCTACAACTGTGGAGGTGGCAGGAGTATCTTTGGTGTTTTCGGTTATTATAGGCTTTATAATTGCTGCCTTCCGCTATTATAATATACCGGTGCTTAAGCAACTTTCCATTGTGTTCGTATCATTTTTTAGGAGCACTCCATTCATTGCACAGTTGTTTGTTTTTTATTATGGCATTGCTCAGGTATCAAGAATAGTAAGGAATATGTCAAGCTTTTGGGCCACAATAATAGTACTTTCTTTGAGCTTTGCAGCTTATATGAGTGAGGATATAAGAGGAGCCATAATGTCTGTTGATAAAGGTCAGTTTGAAGCAGGATTATCTATAGGACTTAGCACTTGGCAGACTATATATCGTATTATTATTCCACAAGCTGTAAGAGTAGCTATACCGGGCATGATGAACAGCTTTGCAAATTTGTTCAAATCGACTTCTCTATGCTTTATTGTGGGCCTGAAGGATATGATAGCTTATTGCAAGAATGAGACTAATGTATCTTTCCGTTATCTGGAGGGATATATGGCAGTGTTGATTATATATTGGATAATACTTTCTTTAATTTCCTATTTACAGTCCAGATTGGAGAAGTATATGAACAAAGCCTATTGAAGGATAGAATAAAGAGGTAGTGTTATGTTGAAGATAGAAGGTTTAAAGAAAAGCTTTGATTCTCTACAGGTATTGAAGGGAATTGATTTAACTGTTGAAAAAGGACAGGTAGTATCTATAATTGGTCCTTCCGGAGCAGGAAAATCCACGCTGCTGAGATGCATCAACTATCTTGAAAAACCTACAGAAGGTACAATTACTATAGGAGATGTAATCCTTAAGAGTGGCCATAACAGATATAAAAAGGTTTCTGCATTAAGAAGAAAGACTGCAATGGTATTTCAAAATTATAATCTGTTTAAGAATAAAACAGCTCTTCAGAATATTATGGAGCCGATGATTATGTGCCAGGGCATGAACCTTAAAGAGGCAGAGGATAAAGCTATGGAGATTTTGACATCAATAGGACTTAAAGATAAAAGGGATGTATACCCAGCACATATGTCAGGAGGGCAGCAACAGCGTGTAGGGATAGGACGTGCTATGGCAGTAAATCCTGAAGTTATGCTGTTTGATGAGCCTACGTCATCTCTTGATCCAGAGCTGGTAAATGAAGTGTTGGAGGTTATAAGAGCCTTGGCTTCTAAGCATACAATGACGCTTTTGATTGTAACCCATGAGATGAGGTTTGCCAAAGAGGTGTCAGACCGTATAGTTTTTATGGAAGATGGACTTATTGTTCAAGAAGGAACCCCAGAAGAAATATTTAATAGCATGAACCCAAGAATACAGCGGTTTGTTGGATCTGTTTCAGTATAGGAGGATATTATGTATAGATGTGCAGAATGTACTTTGCATGGATGTAAAATTCATGACTTGACGAAGACTATGAAGGATTGTCCAAGTAAAAATGAAGATATTCAAAGAAAGGCAATGGAGCTCTATAAAGATGAAGAGAATCACAAGATTGCCTATAATGCGGCACTTGTTGAGGCAGAAGGTTATGGCCGTCTAACCCGTATGGAAGAGATATTGCTGTTCATGGACAAGGCTGGTTACAAAAAAATTGGACTTATATTTTGCCTTGGCCTTTTCAACGAAGCCAAGGTAGTTGACAAGATATTGACACATAACGGCTTTGAGGTGATTTCGGCGATATGTAAGAATGGAGATGTTCCAAAGAGCTATATGGGAGTAAAGGATGAAGATACAGTATCAGGTTGTGCAAAAGAAACCATGTGCAATCCTATAGGACAGGCACTTCTTATGAATGAGCAGAAAACTGATTTTAATATATTGCTAGGGCTTTGTGTAGGACACGATAGCCTGGTGCTCAAATACCTAGAAAGGCCTACAACCATCCTTGCAGTTAAAGATCGAGTAACTGGACACAACCCTCTTGCACCTATATATACAGCTGATGGATACTACAAGAAGAAGCTTTTTAAATAGCAATATTGTGGAAGAGATATTGGAATAATTTAGTTCAATATCTCTTTTGCTTATATAGGTTTTTAATGACTATAGAGTATTATGGAGCCTGATATGAGGACGGGCAAGAATATGTAGCTAATTGATTTTTGATATGCAGTTATTCCAACTGATATGTTGAATTACTGCATTATGAGTCTTATAATGTAAATGGGAATATGCGGTATCAGCCTGTCACAATGACAGGCTGATACCGCATATTGGCAGGATTTGTTTTGAAGAACTGTTAACAAAAGATAGATATAGACAGACTACATAAAGATAAGTTGTTTGACAAGTAGGATAGTAATATACGAAAGGGAGGGAGATATATGAATCATGATGATAAAGATAGTTCTGTTTGGAAACTAAAGAATTTTTCAAGTAAAGAAAAGATAAATAAGCATGATAAAATGCCATCCATATCCCTAGATGTTTTTGATGATGCAATTGTAGGCTTGACGAAGAATTTTGAAATATATTTATGGAGCAAAGGGGCACAAGAAAAATTCGGATATACTGAAGAGGAAATAATTGGAGAAAACATAAGTATACTTATACCTGAGAATAGGAAGAATGAAATGCTAGCTCAAATAGATGTGGTGAAAAAAGGTGCTGTTGTTAAAGACTTTGAAACTGTAAGAGTTTCTAAAGAAGGCAGGAGCATCCAAGTTGCCATATCCGTATCTCCTGTATATGATTCGGACGAAAAATTCATTGGTGCCATAGTAATTTATAAGGATATATCAAAGAAAATAGAATTGTGCAAAAAACTTGCTGAATATGAGAAAATAGCAAGAATTGCTCTCGAAAGCGGGCAATTTGGGATATGGGAATTCAACATTATAACGAATGAAATTAAGCATCATAATGATTGGATAAAGATTCTTGGATATGAAGAATGTGACATAGATAACTCATGTGAATCGTGGATGGAGTTGCTTCACCATGAGGATTTGCCTCATGTCACGAAAAAATGCCATATGATATATGAAAACAAAGACTTTATAGCAGAATATCGTATAAAATGCAAAAACGGCGAATACAAATGGATGAGGACAAAAGGAAGAGTTGTACAGTGGTCAGATGATGGTAAGCCCATTAGAATGATAGGGACGAATGAAGATATTACAGATAGGAAACTTATAGAGGAAAAGTGTAAAGAAAAATGCAAGCAATTAGAGCAATTAAAGAAGGAAGCAGATTACGCAAATCAAGCAAAATCAATATTTTTGGCAAACATGAGTCATGAGATAAGAACGCCTATAAATGGTATCATAGGTATGATGCAATTACTTGAACTGACATCACTTAACGAAGAGCAAAAAAGATACATCAATAGAATGAAAGAATCTGCTGATTTATTGGTAGCCATAATAAACGACATATTGGATATTTCAAAAATTGAAGCCGGTAAGATTCAACTGGACAATAAACCCTTTGATTTGTTTAAGACTACTAAAAATATTTATAATAACCTTTTATTGCAAGGAAGCTCAAAGGGACTGGAAGTAGGTTTCTACTTTGATCCGAGGATTAACACTAAGGTTATTGGTGATGAGCTGAGGTTGAAGCAGGTCCTCACAAATCTGACTAACAATGCTGTAAAATATACAGACAAGGGGTATATCATTTTGAGAGTAGAGTTAATATCCCATGATGATGCATATCAGAAAGTCAAATTCATAGTTAAAGATTCGGGGATTGGCATAAATGATGAGTTGAAAGACAAGATTTTTGAAAAGTTTTTCCAAGGAGATTTATCTACTGAAAAGAAGTATATAGGTGTTGGTTTAGGTTTGTCAATAGCAAAAAAGCTGGCTTTAGAAATGGGTGGAGACATAGATTATGAAAGCAAGGAAGGAGAAGGAAGTTCTTTTTACTTTGAATGCAATATGAAAACCTATGTTGATACGCCATCTAATGCATCAAATCATTCTCGTTGTACCTGTATGCATAATAAGGAAGATAATGCTGGCAATGTAAAAACCATATTGTATGTTGATGATAATATTGTTGATCAGGAAGTAATGCAAGGAGTATTGAGTCGGAAGGGATACAGATTAATCTCATCATATAGTGGAAAAGAAGCAATAGAAGTATTGAGAAGCAATAATATAGATCTGATTCTCATGGATATACAGATGCATGGAATGAATGGATATAAGGTTACGGACATGATTAGGCAAGAGTTTAAAAATAGGCATATTCCCATTATAGCTGTTACTGCCTATGCAATGCGGGAAGATAGAGATAAATGTATTGAAGCAGGAATGGATGATTATATATCCAAGCCCTTTGATATTAACCAGCTTTACAGTATATTGGAAAAATGGTTAGGAATGTGATAAAGGCTTTCAGGAAAGCCTTTTATTTTTTGACAAAGTATAACCACTGGACATTTGGGTAAGAATAGAAGGAATGGTGAAATAGCATAAAAAATGGTAATTAATTGTATAACAAAGGCTATTGTGTCAAATAAAGGGTAGTAGTATAATTAACCTAACGAACATTCGGTAGTCAATGTTCCTTTGGAGGGAAATAATATGTCAAATAAAACAAATGATATGATACGTTATACAGCTTTTAAAATGTTTGTAGAAGTTGGTTATGAAGCAACAAATATAAGAAGCATTTGTGAGGAAGTGAAAATTAAACCATCTTCTTTATATTTTTACTATAAATCCAAACAGGAGTTATTCTTTAGTATTTATGATGAAGTCTGGGAAGAAAAACTAAATATATCAAAAAACATTGATGAATTAGGATCTGATATACCTCCAAATATGAAGCTGTATTTTCTTTACAAGGGCTTTATGGATTATTATTGTCAGAACATTATAAAGATGAAATTTTTATTTAGATATCATTTGTTTCCTCCGGAAGATATTGCAGATATTATAAGGGAAAAGTACAGAGAATGGACAAGCAAAGAAGATGAATTGATACAGGACATGATTAAACAATGCGTGGAAGGAGGAGTTTTATCAGATGAGAGAAGCTTAAGTGATTATGTATATGAGTATAAAAAATTTGAAAGATCCCAATTATTTGAGTTAATAATCAGCAATACCAGAAAGAATGATATGGAAATTTACAATTGTTGGTTAAAATTTTGGAATTGTAGTATGTTGAGTTCTAATTAAGTTTTCCGTAGAAACTCCCATGAGCAACTTTATATTAAGAGTTTACACTGAAAAGATATTCTGTCCGGTGGAAGCAATAATTTAGGTGGATTAACAGTTGATTAAAGGCTGAGAGATGCAGAATTGAAGATAATATTATGTTATGGGGGGTACAGAAATGAAAAGCATTAAGACAAAATTGATATTGTATTTTTCTACTTTAATGATGTTATCTTTAACGGTATTAGGTGTTATCAATAGCAATAGAGCCAGTGAATCCCTAACCAATGAGGCAGAAAAAGCGCTTAAATCTCTTTCCTTTGAAGCTGCTAAGTTAGTTGAGACCAGAGTTGAAACGCAAATGAAAACTCTTAATATGATATCTATGAGAGAAGATATTAAAACAATGGATTGGACAGCACAGAAGGCTGTGATAGAAAATCAAGTGAAAGCGACTAATTTTATTGATATTGGAGTGGTTCAACCTGATGGAAAAGCCTATTATGCAGATGGCTCAACCATTGATTTAAGCGATAAAGATTATGTATCAAAAGCTTTAAAGGGAGAAGCAAATGTATCAGATTTGTTTATTAGCAATATTACGAATGATATTGTTTTTATGTATGCAACTCCAATAGAAAGAGATGGAAAAGTAGTTGGAGCATTAATAGGTAGCCGTTCATGGAAAGCATTATCAGATATTATACAAGATTTGGGCTACGGTGATAGCGGTTATGCTTATATGATTAACAATTCAGGGACAGTAGTAGCACATCCAGATAATCAAAAAGTTCTAGACCAACGCAATGCCATTGTTGAAGCTAAAAACGATCCTTCACAGGCTTCTGTAGCTCAATTATTCGAGAAGATACTAAAAGAGAAAGAGGGAATAAGTAGCTATAGTTATCAAGACAAGGATTTATATGCTGGATATGCACCTGTTAGGGGAACCAATTGGATTATGATAATTACTGCTGATAAAAGTGAAGTGCTGTATGAGGCAGTTCAACTTCAGAAGTTTACTATAGTGTTTGTTACCATAGTTATAATAATAGCCATAGTTCTTGTTTATATTATAGGAAGTTCAATAACAAAACCCATTATTTTTGCAGCCAAGCATTCGGAGAAAATTGCTGCTTTGGATATTACACAAGATGTTCCTCAATTTTATATAAATAAAAAGGATGAGATTGGTGCTTTGTCAAAGGCCATACAGACCATAACTTACAGCCTAAGGGATATAATAGGACAAATAAGTGATTCATCTCAACAAGTATCAACGGCTTCAGAAGAGTTGACAGCTACTTCTCAACAATCGGCAAAAGTAGCTGAAGAGATTTCTAAGACTATAGAGGAAATATCCAGGAGCGCTACAGACCAGGCAAAGAACACGGAAGAAGGAGCAAATAAAGCATTTTTGCTGGGAAAGAGCATTGAAAAGGATCAAGAACATATGAATGATCTCAATGAAGCTGTTAAAAGAGTAGAGGAAGTAGTTGAAAAAGGCTTGGAAGAAGTCGATAACTTATATAGGATAACTGAAGAAAGCAGTGAAGCTATAAGGGAAATCTATGATATCATATTGAAAACCAATGATAGCTCCAATAAAATCGGAGAGGCAAGCGGTGTAATATCAAGAATAGCAGAACAGACAAATTTACTGGCATTGAATGCAGCTATAGAAGCTGCAAGAGCAGGGGAAGCAGGTCGTGGTTTTTCAGTAGTTGCTGAAGAGATTAGAAAGTTGGCAGAACAATCATCGGCCTCAACGAAAATGATTGATGGAATGGTGAATGAACTTCAAAGCAATTCAAAATCTGCGGTACTGACAATGGAAAAGGTATCTGACATATCAAGGCAGCAGAGAAGCAGCGTAATAAACTCCAGAGAAAAATATATGTCTATATCACAAGCCATGAGTGAAGCTATGAGCGCTCTTGATAAACTAATTATTTCCGGTCAGGATATGCAGAACATGAAAAATGAAATTTTATGCACACTCGAGAGTTTGTCTTCTATTGCAGAAGAGAATTCTGCTTCAACTGAAGAAATGACTGCAACATTAGAGGAGCAAACTGCATCTATCGAAGAAATTGCCTATGCCAGTGAGAGCCTTTCAAACCTTGCCCAAAGTCTTCAATCTATAATTATGCGATTTAAGGTATGATATGGATATTATAAACATCAATAAAGCAAACATACTTTTGTTTTGCTAGTATACATAATGTGATATAATGGTTTAAAGATGAATTATCTGCTCTAAAGTTCGGTTTATATATGGACAGGCTGTCAAATCAGTTGTTGTGAGTTTTTGTTAGTTTTAGCAAGGTTCTTGTGGCCATGATGAGGTAAAACATATGAGAAGATGGAAGAAGGTTTATGTTATAATACTGTTATTAGTTAGTGCTATTGCATTTTCATATTCAGAGCAAGAAGTTTCAAAAACATTAGCCAAACCTAGTGGAGTATTTAGCGCTTCTTTCATTCAATACTGGCACTCCAAGGACTGGGACAAGGCTAGGTGGGTTAAAGAATTGCTTATGCTTAAAGAAGCCAGTGTAGAGGAATTGATAGTCCAGTATATAGCCGATACTAGAGACAGATATGCGGTTTACCCCACAAGTATAGAGAATTATGAACATAATCAGGTGGACATGCTTGATAATCTTCTTAGTGCAGCAGATTTTGTAGAGATGAAAGTGAGAATTGGTTTAGGCTTTAACAATGATTGGTGGATTAAAAATGCAATGGATCTGGAATGGTTGATGAATGAAGCGGAAATTAATAAGAGAATATTTAATGAAGTAATAGATAATTATGGTCATCATCCTTCCATTGAGGGTTGGTATATACCCTATGAGTTCTATCAGTTTACTGCCGTGACTAAGAACTATCAGAAGAATTTAAATAAATTTCTTAAGGAAATAGCTTGGGAAATTAAGTCAAAAAGTGATAAGGAAATAATGATATCTCCATTTTATAATTCAAACTATAGATGGATTATGCCTCTTGCCAATTGGAGAATGTTGGTGGAGAATGCTATGAGAAATACAAAGATAGATATTCTTGCACTTCAGGATGGTGTAGGAGTAAATAATGTAGATATAAAGCAACTTAGCAGTTTGTTTGCATACACAAAGAAAAGCACAGATAAGCTGGGAATAAAGCTTTATGGAAATGTTGAGACCTTCGAAACAACATCTGATGGAAATAAACCGGCGGCTAAAGAAAGAATATCCATTCAGATGCTTTTAGAAAAACCTTATGTTGAGAAATTTGTAGCATTTAGCCTAAACCACTATCAAAATTATGATGATAAGGAAGATATAAAGAGTTTTATCAACTATCTCAACCAATATTTATATCATTGAAAAGGCTTCATTGACTTATGAAACACATTGATTTTTTAAATATATGAAATTAGTAAATACTATCAATGTTATGAAAGGTATATTAAATAAAAAGGAGATGAAGTTTAATGGCAAGCGATTTTTATACAGCGGTGAAAGAAAGAAGATCCATATATGGAATAAGTAAAGAAACCACTATTTCCGATGAAAGACTGGAAGAAGTTATAAGAGAAGCGGTGCTGCATGTACCGTCTGCATTTAACTCCCAGAGTGGAAGAGTGATTCTACTGCTAGGTAGGAGTCATGATGCATTATGGGATATTACAATGGAAGCACTGCGAAAAGTTGTTCCGGCAGATAAATTTGCTCCAACTGAGGAGAAAATAAACTCTTTTAAGATGGGATACGGGACAATATTGTATTTCGAAGATATGAGCATAGTCCAATCGTTGCAGCAACAGTTCCCTAGATACAAAGACAACTTTCCTATATGGTCACAGCAATCATCGGGTATGATTCAATATGTTATTTGGACAGCTTTGGAGGCAGAAGGTTTGGGAGCGTCGCTGCAGCATTACAATGAGTTGATAGAAGAGGATGTAAGGAAGCATTGGAGCATTCCTGACAACTGGAAGCTTATTGCCCAGATGCCCTTTGGAAAGCCAACAGTTCCAGCAGGAGAAAAGGAGTTTATGCCTTTAGAAGATAGATTTAAGATATTCAAATAGTTAATTTCAGCTAGTTATGAACCCAGTATATTGATGACGGGGGTATTGTGATGAGGTCAACGGAGTATAAAAGCGTAAGCTTGCCAAGGCTTAACAATCTTAAGCCAAACATTGAATCTACAGCCCTTAAGCTTATGGAAGAAGCGGGGGAACTGGCCCAACTTATAGGCAAATATAGAGGGCTAAACGGAGAAGAATGCACAATGGAAGAAGCTGTGGTTATTGACAAGATAGCTGAAGAACTTCTTGATGTGGCGCAAGTTGCTGTTTCAATGATGTATGTGCTGGAAGAAAATTATAATATATCCATAGATGAAAAACTGAAACAGCATATTGATAAATTAATAAAAAAAGGTTATATAAAATAGTTGTAAATTATGTAAAAAAATATTATCATTATAAATATTGATAATTAAATAGCTGACAGAGTAGATGCCTGCGCGTTAAGTGTTAGTGGATGGGAAGTTGCCACTAAACGAAAGGGTTATCCTGCGATGCAGCATCGCATCCGCTGTCACATGGAGAAGCCAACTCTTCTTTAGTGTGACCTGTCAGGTTAAACAAGGAGGAGGTTTTTTTTGTTTAATGAATCCAGAAGAGTAAGTACATTTTCCATTGTGGTTGGAGGATTGCTAGCAGCCATGAGCATTATACTAGCCAGATTTTTCGGTTTGTACCTGTTTGGCAATTCGGTGAGGCTTAGTTTTGGTGATATTCCTATTCTGTTATCCGGTGTCATGCTTGGACCTGTTGTGGGAGGGCTGACAGGAGCTATAGCAGATATTGGAGGGGTTCTTATGACGGGAGGAGCTGCAGGACCATACTTTCCGGGATTTACAGTGAGTTCTTTTCTTACTGGTTTCATACCTGGATTGGTATTTCTTAGGTCCAAAGATGAGCACAAATTGATTAAAATAATAATTTCAGTTGTAATTGTCACAGTGCTAGTATCATTTGGATTGAATACTTTATGGCTTAGTATACTTCTTAAAAAGGGATTTTGGCTGCTTTTGCCTGCTAGAGCAACTACAGCTTTAATAATGGCACCTATTGAGGTTGCTATACTTTATCTATTGTTGTCAAGAATAAGGATTGGGTAATGAAAAAAGGGGGAGTGGCCCCCTTTTTTCATAATAACGATGTTTCTCAGGATGATTAGCAACTGGTGTTATATTATAAGCTTTCCGTCTTTGTATATCAGTTCTCCATCGGCGTATATTTCTCCACCGTTCTTCATATCGCATATCATATCCCAGTGGAGGCTGGATACATTTTTACCTCCGCATTCAGGCATGCCTGCCCCTACAGCTATATGAATTGTTCCTCCTATTTTTTCATCAAATAGTATGTTTTTAGTGAATTTCTTAATGCCATAATTAGTTCCTATTGCAAACTCACCTACATATCTGGAACCTTTGTCAATATCCAGCATCTGAAGAAGGTAATCTTCACCTTTGGCTGCTTTTGCATCAACAACTTTACCATCTTTGAATGTCAGGATAATGTCTTCCACTTCTCTTCCATTGTATATTGCAGGATATGTATATCTAATATGTCCGTTTATTGATTCTTCCACAGGAGAAGTAAATATTTCACCGTCGGGGAAGTTTACTTTGCCGTCGCAGTTTTCCCACGTTCTTCCTTTAGCACTAAGCTTTAAGTGAGTGTCCTTTGCAATTATTTCAAACTCTGATTTGGTATTGAGTATTTTCACCAATCGCTCCTGTTCTTCATGAACCTTCATCCAGTGAGCCACAGGATCTTCGGAATCAATATGTCCTGCACCATAAACAAAATCTTCATATTCGGACAATGACATTTCTGCATCCATAGCACTTCCGTTTGTAGGGAACTGTGTTCCGCACCATCTTAATGAGCCATTACCCATTCTCTCCATATAAATTTTGCTGTATTCTGCCATAGCCTGGGATCGCAATTTCATTCTGGTAGGGTCTATATTGCTAAAGGATTTTGTATTGTGTTCGCCACATATAGTGAGATAGGCATCTACAGTCTTAATCAGGTCCAGAGAATAAGGTGGTACATAGGATAACTGCTCATCACTTCCATATTTAAGGAAGATTTCATTTAGCTCTTCGGGATTGTTGAATACGATTGGATGTGCACCGGCCAAAATAGCTTCTTTATAGACTTCTTTAAGTAAAGGCTCACATGCAGTTTTGCAATTGATCATAAAAGTGTCACCTTTTTTCAACCTTAAGCTATAATTTACCAACAGCTTTGCAAGTTTGCTGACTCTTATATCTGCCAATTTAACCCCTCCTTATTATATATATAATAATAATTATATCATATTGTCACTTTTATGAATATTACATACTTAACATCTATATTTTATAATATAAGATTTTTTGGGGGTGCTACATTGAGGGTCATAGTTATTGGTAGAAAACAGTTGATGAAAATAACGGCTATGATTATGGGGTTAATTTTCTTATTGTTTTCTGCAATTTTCATTGATACAGACGCAATGATTATAAGCAGATTTCCAATGAAAAATAAAATAATCATCATTGATCCGGGTCATGGAGGTATAGATCCCGGAGCAATAGGTGTAACGGGTGTGTTGGAAGATGAGATAAACCTCCAAATAGCTCTTAAGCTTAGAAAATTAATAGAGCAATCCGGCGGAATTGCATTAATGATCAGAGAGGATGATAGCGGGTTGTATAGTGGAGGCAGCTCGAGGATAAGAGAAAAAAAGAATGAGGACTTGAGAGAAAGGCGCAAGATGGTTAACGAATCAAGTGCAGATATCTTTATAAGCATTCATCTTAATTTCTTTCCGCAATCCCAATATTATGGAGCCCAATGTTTCTATAATGAAGGGGATGAAGAGGGGAAAAAGCTTGCTGAGCTTATTCAGGCTGAGCTAATAGATGTCATAAGGAATAATAATACAAGAAAGGCAAAAAGCATTGATACTGTATATATACTGAAAAACAATAAAATGCCCAGTGTTCTAGTGGAGTGTGGATTCATATCAAACTATGAAGAAGAAAGGCTCCTCAAAGATGAGAAATATCAGGAAAAACTGGCCTGGGCCATATTTATGGGTATAATGAAATATTTGGAAGGGGAAAGTTTGAAAATTTAAGACATAGGACTATGATATAAGAAGAATAGAGTAGAAGAAAAGGCTTCCTTAAGTGCTATAAATCCTTCAATAGGAAGTCTTTCTTTTTAGTTGCAGAAAAGATGATGACAATGTATAATTGTAAAATGTTGTAGTATTAGAAAAGCTATAGTAGAATGAGTAGTACAAGCACTTTAAGGTAAGTTATATATATTCAGCACGTGTATGTGAAATGTATTAGGACAAGCTTTATAGGAGGACATGATATGAATTTGAAAATGGTATTAAAGGGTTTGGGCACTCTATTGTTATGTGAGGCCATAGCTTTATTGCCCTCAATACTTGTTTCAAGCATTTATAAAGATGGAGCCGTGATGGCATTTATCTATACATTATTCTTATTGATAATTGCTGGGTTACCTTTAGCAAAATTAAAACCAAAAGCAAACAGCATATATGCAAGAGATGGATTTGCTATTGTTGCTGCTGGATGGATAATCATATCATTGTTTGGTGCACTTCCATATTACTTCAGTGGCTCAATATTAAGTTTTGGAGATAGTCTATTTGAAGCAGTATCCGGTTTTACTACAACTGGAGCAACCATACTGGATAATGTTGAAGTATTACCTGCCAGTATATTGTTCTGGAGAAGCTTTACAAATTGGTTAGGAGGCATGGGAGTTCTTGTTCTTACTCTTGCAATATTGCCATCAGTTGGAGCAGGAACCTTACAGATTATGAAAGCAGAAGTGCCCGGGCCCAACCCGGGTAAAATTGTTCCAAGAATAAGCAATACAGTTAGAATACTGTATAAAATATACCTTTCCATAACAATAATAGAGATAGTATTGCTTCTTGCATCAGGTCTACCTCTATATGATTCCTTTATTCATGCTTTTGGTACCACAGGGACAGCGGGAGTTTCCAATAAAAATCTTAGTATTGCAGCTTATGATAATGTAGCAACAGAAATTATTATTACAATATTCATGCTAGCTTGTGGTGTTAATTTTACATTGTATTATCAAGTTATAAAAGGAAATGTAATGGCATTATTAAAAGATGAGGAGTTTAGATTCTATATAGGAGTAGTGATTGGTTCTATAATACTAATATCAGTTAATCTATATGGAAATGTATATCAATCCATAGGGGAGTCATTGAGGCATTCTTCATTCCAGGTGGCTTCCATGATAACTACCACCGGATATAGTTCATCAAATTTTGATACATGGCCATTATTTAGTAAAATGATATTATTATTACTGATGTTTATAGGAGGAAGTTCTGGGTCTACAGTTGGAGCTATAAAAAGCATCAGAATACTTCTTTTGCTAAAATCAACTAAGATAGAGATGAAATCTATAATACATCCTAAAGCAGTGTATTCTGTCAGATTGGGTAATAAAATAATTGATGAAAAGACTTTGAGTGGGGTAAAGAATTTCTTTTTTGCCTATATATTGATTTTTGTCGTTGCAGTAGTTGTAGTATCATTGGATGGATTCGATTTTTCTACAACTTTATCTGCAGCAGCAGCTTCCTTGGGAAATACAGGAGTAGGTTTTGGAGATGTTGGACCTTTGGGAAATTACTCTAATATGTCAGGGCTAAGCAAAGCTGTGCTTTCAATTTGCATGCTTATGGGCAGGCTTGAAATATATCCTATTTTGGTCTTGACTATGCCTAGTTTGTGGAAGAAATAGATAAATGAAGTATAGGAATATAGCTAAATATTGAAACAACAATAATTTTCACATAATAGCTATGCATTTTAGCATAATTAGTAAAATTTGCGTTTTATGCAATAATGTTTCTGTTTTCTCGTGTTGTAATAAAGTTATTAATAAGTTAAAATGTAATTTTAGGATTATGCCAGATGTATCATATGGAGGGAATTTAATGAAAATTATTATTATAGGGGCAGGGAAAGTAGGGTATAATCTCGCTTTGGAACTATCAAAAGGGAATCATGATGTAACAATAATTGATAACTATTCTGAAGCCTTAGCAAAAGCTGAAGAGAACCTGGATGTATTATGCATTAAAGGAAACGGTGTCAGTACCAATATTTTGTTAGAAGCAGGTATTAAGGATGCAGATCTTTTGATAGCAGTAACTGACAGCGATGAAGTAAATATGGTCTGCTGCTTGACGGGCAAGAAGCTGGGTGCAGTTAAAACTGTTGCAAGGATAAGAGATCCTGAATATGCTATGGAACTTGCCATGCTGAAAGAGGAAATTGGATTAGATATGGTTATCAATCCAGAGCATGCGGCTGCCGAAGAAATAGCTCTTAGTCTTTCTTTTCCTGCTGCAATTGATGTGGAAAATTTTGCAAAAGGTAGAGTTAAGATGATAGAGCTGAAAATAAACGATGAAATGCCTGTAGCAGGGGTAAGACTTAAAGATCTGCCTAATAAGAACCTTCAATCTGCGTTGATTGGAGCTGTGTTAAGAGATGATAAAGTCATAATACCTAAAGGTGATTTTCAGATAAAGAATGACGATATCGTATATGTGTTAGGAAACACCTCTGGTTTGATTAACTTTCTTAAATTATGTGATGTTGCTCAAGTAAAAATAAGAAATGTAATGGTAGTAGGAGCTGGAAGAATAGCCTATTATCTATCACAGATGCTCAATGACATGGGCATAAGGTCAAAATTGATTGAAATAGACAGAGAAAAATGTGAAGATTTTGTCTCTTATCTTCCAGATGCTCTCATCATAAATGGTGATGGTACCGATGAAGAAGTGCTGAAATCAGAGAATATTGGGGAAATGGATGCCTTTGTAGCGCTGACTGGCATGGATGAGGAAAACCTTATTGCTGCGTTGGTAGCCAAACAGAACGGGGCAAAAAAGGTTATAGCTAAAATAAGCAGAACGAACTATATGGGAGTCATTCATAAATTAGGTATAGATAATGTAATATGTCCAAAGTTAATTACTACAAGGCACATATTGAAATTTATAAGAGGTAATTCTGTAGAAACATTATATAGGATAGTAGAAGGACAGGCAGAAATTTTAGAACTAATTGCTACCAGGGGAAGCAGAATTATTAATACACCTCTTAAAAAATTAAGATTAAACAAGGATGCTATAGTAGCTACTATTGTCAGAAAGAATCATGTTGTAATACCACATGGTAATGATGTAATTCAAGAAGATGATAGAGTTATAATAATAACAAAGGATAAAAATATAAGTGAATTGGATGATTTGCTGTAAGCTCCGCAGGAGGTAATAAGTTTGAATATAAAAATGGTGTTAAGAAGCCTAGGGATGATCTTGATTTGCGAGGCTATTGCCATGATGCCATCTCTTATGGTCTCATTCATTTATAAAGATGGAACCGGGGTTGCATTTTTCTATACTATATTTATTTTATTGGTTGTTGGAATATTATGTGTAATAGCTGTAAAGCCAGAAAACAAAACCATATATACAAGAGATGGATTTGCTATAGTAGCTTTTGGATGGATAATGATATCTCTGTTTGGAGCATTGCCCTTTTATCTTAGCGGATCTATACCTTCCTTTATAGACTGTATTTTTGAAACAGTTTCAGGATTTACCACTACTGGTTCAAGCATTCTAAAGGAAGTTGAGACTTTACCCAAGGCTATCTTATTTTGGAGAAGTTTTACCCATTGGATAGGCGGAATGGGAGTTCTGGTATTAACTATGGCTTTGTTTCCTATAACAGGTACGGGAGCCTTTCAAGTTATGGTGGCAGAAAGTCCAGGACCTATACCGGGGAAACTAGTTCCCAAGGTGGCCAATACTGCTAAAATATTATATGCCATATATGTTTTATTCACTTTTGCTGAAATAGTATTGCTGGTTATGGCCGGTCTACCTCTTTTTGATGCTTGCATACATACCTTTGGAAGTGTGGGAACAGGTGGTTTCTCAAGCAGGAATACAAGTATCAGTTCATTCAATAATGTGCTTGTTGAAATTATTATAACCATGTTTACATTTATGTGTGGTGTTAACTTTTCATTGTACTATCAAGCTATAAAGGGAAACTTTAAAGCTTTTTTAAAAGATGAGGAGTTCAGATTCTATTTGGCAATTGTCTTAGGCGCCATTTTGCTTATTAGCATAGATTTATGCGGAAATGTGTTTGAAACCATAGGAGAATCCATAAGGCATTCTTCATTTCAGGTTGTGACCATAATAACTACAACAGGCTATAGTTCTACTGATTTTAACAATTGGCCCATATTTTCAAAGGTGATATTATTCTTTTTAATGTTCATAGGGGGATGCGCAGGATCAACAGGAGGAGGCATGAAAGTCATAAGGATACTGTTACTTATGAAATCTACGAAGACAGAACTTTTGAGGATAATTCATCCTAGAGGTGTATATCCTGTAAGGATAGGTAATAAAGTAGTTGAAGAAAAATATGTTGGGGAAATAAAAAACTATTTTTTTATGTATATGTTGATATTTGTAATAGCAGTGTTGGTAGTTTCTTTAGATGGTTTCGACATGTTGACCACATTGTCTTCTGTGGCAGCTACATTGGGCAACATTGGACCTGGTTTTTCTGTAGTAGGACCTTTGGGAAATTATTCGGAAATGTCTGTTTTAAGCAAATTGGTGCTATCCTGTGCAATGCTTATTGGAAGGTTAGAGATATATCCAATATTGCTTCTAAGTATACCTGCTTTTTGGAAAAAAGTTAATATATAGAATTTGCTTACTGGCCTCTGGATTAAAATTCAGAGGCTTTTTGCATAGTTATTAGGAAGTTTATAGATACTAATTATTGCAATTATAGCTATTCTCTGTATACATAAATTTCGAGGATGGTGACCAAAGATGCAAAAAAAGTCCTGGTGGGACATCTTTATATATAAAGAAAAAACTCAAAATCAACAGTTTGAGCTTTTGGAGTCTAAGGAAGATGACAGCAATGTAAGTAGTTGGGGAAAACACAGAGCTGGCAAAGAAGCCTATATTTATGTGGATATAAAAAGAAATTTAAGGAGAATTAAAGAGGATTTCAATATTCCTAAAAATGCAGATATAACAATAAGAAAACTAAAAATATGCGGGCATATAGATGCATTTTTGGTTTTTATTGATGGATTGATAGATAAGAAGATGATGAATAAAGTAGTACTGAAAAACCTTATGCTGGAAACCACGGGATTGGATTATGAAGAAGAAAATTTCATAGATGCTTTGGTTGATAAAGTACTAAATGTTGGCACCATAGGAAAATCTAACTTGTTTGATAAAATTGAAAATCAGATCACAAATGGATTTTGTGCCCTTTTCATAGATGGATATAACAAGTGTCTCTTATTAGAAATCAAAGACTATCCAAAAAGAAACATAGAAAAGGCCGAAAACGAAAAGACTATAAGGGGTTCTAAAGAAAGCTTTGTTGAGGATTTACCCACTAATATCTCCATATTGAGAAGACTATGCAAAAATAAGAATCTCATAGTGGAGTACATGAACATAGGAGCAGATAACAATATAGGATGTGCTCTAGTCTATATAGATGGAATAATTAATCCGGAGATACCAAAAGAATTGAAGAAAAGAATAAACAAAGTAAAATCTGAGAGCATCTTGAGTAGTGGGATGCTGGAACAGTGGATAGAAGATAGCAAGTGGCAGCTTTTTCCTCAGGTGCTGAATACGGAAAGACCGGACAGAGCTGTGTCATTTTTGATAGAAGGTAAAGCACTAATAATAGTAGAAGGTTCACCCTCTGCAAATGTAGTGCCAATAACGTTTTTTAATCTTTACCATACTTCTGAAGATACGGATTTGAGATGGCAATATGGTACCTTCATAAGTATTGTAAGATTGATAGGGACGATTATGGCAGTATTCTTGCCGGGATTTTACATGGCATTGGTATTGTACAGCCAGGAGATGATTTCTTCTGAATTGCTGGCATCAATAGCAAGCGCACGAGAGGGAGTACCATTTCCGACAATAATAGAGCTTATGGTTATGGAAGTGGCTTTTGAGCTCATAAGAGAAGCTTCATCGAGGGTACCTGGAGCTATAGGAGAGACATTGGGTATAGTTGGAGCTTTGATACTGGGTCAGGCAGCGGTTCAGGCAGGTCTGGTAAGCCCCATACTTATAATAATAGTTGCTGCTTCAGGTATTGCAAGCTATGTAATACCTGACTATTCTTTGTCGTTGGCTGTGAGAGTTTCCAGGTTCTTTTTTATAATAATGGGATATATGGCGGGGTTCTATGGAATATCAATAGGAATGTTCGTATATTTTGCCATCATGTGCAGCATAAAATCTTTTGGAGTGCCTTTTATGGCACCTGTTGCTCCTAAGCTAAGAACCAGTCACGATATAATTGCAGTTAGACCTATAGATGGAATGAAATATAGACCTGATAAGATGAATACTCTAAAAAAGCAAAAAAGCAAATGATCTATTGGAGGATAGGAGCTTATGGATGAAGGCAAAATAGGCAATGTGGAGATGATTTGCTTGCTGGTAAATGCCATTGCATGCAAGGCTTTCTTTACAAGCGTAGCAGCGGTTGTGGAGAAAGTGGGAACTGCAGGATGGTATATGGTTCTCATATCAGATATTGTGGCGATTGGTGTTTTCAGCCAGATGTATGCATTGTCAAAAGCATACCCTGGGAAAAACCTTCTTGAAATATATGATGATATAGTTGGAAAGAAGGTTGGAAAAGTACTCTCCTTCATTTCCTGCATAATGCTGTTTGTTACAGTCAGTATCACACTCAGGGAGTTCACAGATGCAACTAATGTATATCTTCTCCATGAGTCACCTCCGGGTTTTATTGTAGGTATGTTTATCATAGCCATGGTAACTGTATGTTTTTTGGGCATTGAAGGATTGGGAAGAGTGGCCAAATTTCTATCTTTTATATTGCTATTTAATTTTTTGATTGTAATGGTGTTATCATACAGAACATTCCAGGGCTATAAGCTTTTTCCTATATTGGGTTATGGCTTGGGTAATACTGTAAGACATGGAATAATGAGAAGCTCTGCCTTTGGAGAATTTATACTCCTTGGTGTTTTTGCAAAAGCTTTGAACAATACTAAAGATTTAGGCAAAATAGGGTATAAAAGTCTGATTATCGGAGGATTAATTATTTCAATTGTATTATTTTCGGTAATCATATCATTCCCTTATTATGTTACCACTGAGCTTGCAGATCCTCTATATATAATGGTATCCCTCATTCAATACGGAAGATTTTTTCAACGCATAGAAGTCGTATTCATATTTACATGGAACTTGAGCACATTGATAGGTCTTACTGCCATATTTTATGGATCAATCATTTGTTATTGTCATGTGTTTAATATTAAAGACAAGAAGCCTATAATAATTTCCTTTGGAATTTCAACATACATATCAACTTTAATAGTTCCTTCTATCTCAATAATTCTTGATTATATAGTCCCAATTTTCAGGGGATATGGATGGATAGGCTTTTATACTCCCATATTCATATCCTGGGCTATATGGCTTCTATTCAGAAGGGGGAAACAGACCAATGTTGAGAAGAGTTAGGCTGATATTGTTACTGTTTTTCATAGTTTTCCTATCGATATCATGCTACGATGCCCATGAAGTTGATGATTATGCATACGTGACTACTATAGGAGTGGATAATGGAACTGCAGATAAATGGCGTTTCAGTTTTCAGATAACCAACATGAGAAGCAGTGGATCCAAGGAAACATTTGATGGAAAAGAAACCTCTGAGTATTTAACCATTACCATAGATGCGCCGGATTTTTTTCATGCGGCCAATATACTGGATACATCCATAGCTAGAACTATTAATTTCAGGCATACCAAGTACATTGTCTTATCAAGGGACATTGCAGAAAAGGGAGAATTCAATGAGACTCTGGGTCCTATAATAAGATTTAGGGAAATAAGGAGGACTACAGGAGTAGTGGTTTCCACAGGCACTGCCCAATCATTTATAGAGGAGTTTAATCCCAGGATAGGAATATCCATGGCCAGAATGCAGGAAGGACTTATGGAGCAGTCAAAGCAGACAGGGTTCTTTCCTGAGATACAGCTGAAGGATTTCTACAGCGGAACAAAATCAAGCTACAGACAGTCTGTGGCTATTCTGGCTGCTGTAAATGATTTTAGCATCTTACAACAAAATGCAGAGGATGATGAGAACAAAATAGAATTAGGAGAAAGAAAGGCAGGGGAGTTGCCCAGAAAGGGAGGTAATACGGTTGAATTCTTCGGCGCTGCCGTATTTGATGGTGATAAGATGGTGGCTGAATTTAATGGATATGAAACCAGGATTATGCTTGCATTGAGAGGAGAATTCAAACAAGGGGTTTTTACCTTTCATGATCCATTGAAACCTGAACTCTATGTATCCATAAATCTGAAACAGCAAAAAAAACCAAAAGTAAAAGTTGAGTTTGATGGGGATAAACCTGTAATACATGTTAAGTTGTTGATGGAAGGAGAAATATTATCAGTTCAGAGCAGAATAGATTATGAAGAAGCAAATAAGATAGGTTATCTGGAAGGCGCCGCAGAAGATATCATAAAGCAACAGGCAGAAGCATTGATAGATAAGGCTAAGGAGCTTAATGTGGATTTCTTGAATTTTGGCAGCTATTTTGTAAAGAGCTTTCTTACTATACAGGAATGGGAAAAATATAATTGGATAGAGCGAATGAAAGATGTAAAAGCAACGGTGGATGTGGAGGTAAAAATCAGGAGGACAGGAACCATGATAAAAAGTTCTCCAATTAAAGGTACGGAGGAAGAGGAATAATGAAGAATTATTTATTGCTTATTTTTATACCTCCTATCATATATATTGGAAGTTATGGCTGTTATTGCTGGAAAAAGGGAAATAAACCAGAGGGATTAGGAGCTTTTATTGCTGCAGCCATTCCCTTTATATTGACCATTATGATGTTTATCACCAGCTCATAGGCAGCATTTCTTATGAATAAGTTTAATATTTGAATCATGCAAAAAGATAGAGCAAGGTTTTCCTTGCTCTATAGTTCTATCAACTCATAATCTCTGTTGCCCATGCCCAGCTCTTCACCATAGGACAATTGCATTTCTCCTTTTGTATCCGGATGTATTGCCTTAAACTTATCTTCACCGCTCTTTAGGCCGCAACCACATTCGCCTATTTCGCTGAAAGCATTTCCCAATTGCTTGTTTACAAGGTCATAACTGGCCTGATCTATAGCTATTGGGTCAAAGGAGGACAGTATACCGATATCCGGAACGATAGGAGCATCACTCCAAGGTACGCAGTCACATAGGGGAGTAACATTCATCACAAAGTTTATGAAGGCGATTTTGCCTTTCTTTGTTGACCAGGCACCATAAGCATATTCAGTCATTCTCTCGATAAATGCATCCATTGCAGTGCCCCATTGAGGCTTTATAACATTATAGATGCACATGGAAACACATTCACCGCATCCTATGCATTTTTCATCTTGGATAAATGCGGAGCCATCCACCATTATGATGGCATCTGCGGGACAGTTTTTGAGACACATCTGACATGCTTTGCACATGTCTCCTACCTTTGGCTTTGCTGTTGAGTGCTGTTGCTGCTTGCCTGCTGCCGGAGCACAACCCATAGCCATATTTTTTATGGCTCCTCCGAAGCCTGCGGTTTCATGTCCTTTGAAGTGAGACATTACCAGCATAGAGTCTGCATAATATACGTTTGACGCTATTTTTACATCTTTGAAATGTTTCTTTTCAATATGTACATCCACTGAATCCTTGCTGTATATTCCATCGGATATGACCAAAGGTGCATTTACAACAGCATAGGCAAAGCCGTTTTCTATGGCGGTCACAAGATGATCCACTCCGTTGGATCTGCTGCCTTTATATAAAGTATTGGAATCCGTTAAAAATGGTTTGCCTCCATATTGCTTTATTTTATCAACGACTTGTCTCACATAAATAGGATTAATGAATCCATTATTACCTTTCTCTCCAAAATGTATCTTTATGGCTGTGAGCTTATCCTGTTCTATTATATCTTTGAATCCTGCTTTATCAAACAGCTTTGAAACTTTTTGGGATATACTCTCTGAACGCCTTCCTGCCCTCATGTTATAAAAATAGACTTTTGATTTCAAACTCATCCCTCCAACATATTTTGGTAGTTTTTATCTATAGTATGGTAACATTCTGAGGGAAAAAATACCTGTAAAGTAGGGGTATTTCCTCGTACCTAATTATACTATTTCTTGAGGCAATATGAAATATACAGTTTAACTGTATTGAAGATCATGTTTCCCATTGCTATAATTTATCTCAAATAATCAATACATCAAAAACAGAAAGGAGAGTATATGATGGACTTTCTTAAAAAAGCTATGGAGCATAAGAAAAAGTTGATAGATATTAGAAGAGATTTTCATAAAGAACCGGAGTTAGGTCTTGAAGAGTACAAGACTTCCCAAAAGATTAAAGGATATCTTGAAAGTATGGGAATTGAATATAGGAGTGTGGCAAAGACCGGTATAAAGGCAGTGATAAGAGGTAAAGGAAGCAAAACCATAGCTTTGAGGGCTGATATGGATGCTCTGCCTATTGAGGAGAAGGCTCAGCATGAGTATAAGTCTCAGATTCCAGGAAAAATGCATGCCTGCGGTCATGACGCCCATATGGCTGTACTGCTGGGAGCGGCTATGATATTAAAGGACATGGAAAATGAGCTGAATGGGAATGTGGTATTGCTCTTTGAACCTGCAGAGGAAACGGTTGGGGGTGCAAAGCTAATGATAGAAGAAGGAGTTTTGGAAGATCCCCATGTGGACGCAGTAATAGGTCTTCATGTTGGAGAAAATCTCCAATGCGGCACCATTGGGTTGAAATCAGGAGCGGTTAATGCGGCTTCAAATCCCTTCAGCGTGAAGATTAGAGGGAAAGGTGCTCACGGAGCTCATCCAGATATGGGAATAGATCCTATAACAATAACCTGTAATATCATAAATGCACTGCAAACGATGATAAGCAGGGAGACATCTCCTACAGAGCCTGCAGTCTTGACTATAGGTGCTATACACGCTGGTACTGCTGAAAATGTTATTCCGGACGAAGTAGAATTTAAAGGCACCATCAGGACATTGAGCATGGAACATAGACAATTCATGAAATCCAGATTCAGGGAAATAGTGGAAGGAGTATCTGCATCCATGAGAGGAAGTGCAGAAATTAACATTATTGATGGATATCCCTGCACATATAACGATGATATGATGTTGAAGCTTGCATGGGAAACTGCTCCAGAGCTGATTCATAGCGATAAAATCATAGAATTGAAGGAACCCAGCATGGGTGTGGAAAGCTTCGCATATTTCTCCATGGAAAGACCTTCATTATATTATGTGTTGGGTTGCGGTAACAAGGAAAAAGGCATAATTTATCCAGGACATAACAGCAGGTTCGATATTGACGAAGACTGTCTCCCGTTAGGTTCTGCATTACAGGCATTGTTGGCATATAATTTTTTAAATAAGAAGTAGCATTAAGGCGTTAATAGCCTTTAGATATGGAATTGTTAGATACATTGCGCCAGCAGCATGTTTCTATGCTTTGATAAGTTGAAGCTATATATTTACAATCACATGGGAATACTATACAATATAAATGCAAATAATTTGCAAATGGAGGTATAGTATGAGAAAAAATGCAACAGTATTAGCACTTATAATTGCAATAGTTCTTGCGATAACAGGCTGCAATAGGGGTGTGACCAATAATGAAATGAACCATGAAGAGAAGGAAAAATTAAAAATATTTACCAGCTTTTATCCCATGTATTTTATAGCGAAAGAAATTGCACAGGATAAAGCTGAAATCATCAATATGATACCTGCAGGTGTAGAACCTCATGATTGGGAACCTACTTTAAAGACTATGGCACAACTTCAGGAAAGCGATATCTTCATATACAATGGTGCCGGTATGGAGCGTTGGGTTGACAGGGTTATAGAAAATATGGATACTGAAAGATCAAAAATCGTTGAAGCAAGCAAAGGCATAGAACTCATAAGTGGAGAAGAAGACCATGAAGATGAAGATCACGAAGATGAACATGATCACGGAAATTATGATCCCCATGTCTGGGTAAGTCCTATGAATTTGAAAAAACAAGCATTGAATGTGCTGAACGCTTTAATAGAAAAGGATGGCTCCAACGAAGATTATTATAGAGCTAACTATAATAATCTGATATCCCGTCTTGATGCTTTGGACAATGATATAAGAGAAGCTTCAAAAAGCTTTAAAACTAACATCATAGTTACATCACACGAGGCTTTTGGTTACTTTGCCAAAGAATACAATTTGAAGCAGATCCCCATAAGAGGCATCTCTCCACAGCAGGAACCAAGCCCTGCCAAGATCGCTGAGATTGTTAAGCTCTGCAGGGAAAATAATATAAAATATATCTTTGTTGAGAAATTTGTAAATCCTAAATACTCTGAAACCATTGCCAATGAAATAGACGGAGAAGTTTTGACCCTTAATGCAGTCCATGGCTTAACACAAGAAGAGATGGATAAAGGCATGGACTATATAACTATAATGTATGAAAATCTGGAAAATCTAAAAAAGGCGTTACAATAGAACATGTTATAATTTGTGTTTCTTAACATCAAAGAGGAATCTGAATTAGGATATGGTGCAGTGAAGATATCGCATAAGTTCATTTAAATCCGGAACATCACTTTGTAGAGAAGAGGCATGATCAATTCAGCACCAGAAATGGAGGAAAAATGATAAAAATAGGAGTAATATCGGATACACATATACCAATGAGAGCAAGGGTGTTACCTGATTTTGTATTTGAATCTTTCAAAGGAGTGGATTTGATACTTCATGCTGGGGACTTGCTGTCTGAGGATATAATAACAGACTTGGAAATCATAGCTCCTGTATATGCAGTAGCTGGAAATAATGATAGCTTTCGTATTTATGAAAAATATGGAGAAAGAAGAATTGTTGAAGTTGGAAATAAGAGAATAGGCTTAACCCATGGATATGGACGTGATAAGACACATTTAAACGCTTATAGGGAGTTTATGAATGATAAAGTTGACTGTGTAGTATTTGGCCATAGCCATATACCCTTCAATGAGATAATAGATGGAGTTCTGCTTTTTAATCCTGGATCTCCGACAGATAGAAGATTTCAGCCAAGGTTTTCTTTGGGTCTCCTATATGTCTATGCATCCATAAAGGGTGAGATACTCTACTTTGACCCAATGAAATAAATGAATATACCTTGTAGCCCTCTAATATATATAATATAGAACTTTTGGGGGGTGAAAAGGTTGAGAAAAAAGCTATTGGTCGTAGCAGTTATCCTATTATGTATAACTCTTACCGGATGCACCAATCCGCTGGCTTCTCTACGGGATTTTTTCAACAAGAAAACAACAGTGGAAGTAGAGCCGGAGAAGGTTGAGGAGAAGGAAACAGAGGATCTTAGTGAGGTGTCAGTAAAACAGCCAGAAGACACAAGAGCAACCGTATTATATTATAAAGATCATGATAATTTATTGGTGCCAGTGATGAGATACATACCTAAAGGAGATTTAGGATTGGCTAAGGCTGCAATAAAGGGTATCATATATAGTCCTGAGCTGATTGAGGATTTGAAACCTACAGGATTGCTTCCTACTTTACCTCAGGGCACTAAGATAAACGGTGCGGTAATAAAGGATGATGGGTTAGCTGTTATAGACTTATCACAGGAATTCTTGAATTTCAATACTGCAGAAGGGGAAGCTTTAGGAGTTAAGGCGTTGGTATATACTTTAACTGAGTTTCCTAATATAAAGTCAGTACAAATACGAATTGATGGAAAAACAATAGATGAAATGCCTTATGGTACAAAAATTGGAGAACCTTTAAAAAGGACTGAAATTAATCTAGTAAAACCAGAAAAATTAAGTGATAAATTATCTAAGGTTATGGTATACTATCAAAAGAAGGGAAAAGGAAATTATACGTATTTTGCACCTTTGACAAAACTGGTATCAGGATATACAAACAGCGCCAAGGCAGCTTTGGATGTGCTTCTTGAAGGCCCGGCCCAGGGCACAGGACTTGAAAATCCTTTCCCTGCAGGCACACGGTTATTGGATGTGGAAGTCAATGATGGCGTAGCATATGTGAATTTCTCGGAGGAAATACTCAATGTAGATTCTGCTGCAGAAGAAAGAACAATAATTAAGTCTGTGACATTAACTCTAAAAGAGTTTCCAGCTATAAAAAAGGTTAGACTGTTTGTAAACGGACAGACTCTTGAGAATAGAGAGGGTATTGGTTCAAAGGAGTATTTAGATGTACCAGTATTTGTGAATTTTTATGAATAGTAGCTGATATCCACTTGGGTTAACTCAAGTGGGTTTTATTTAAATACATAATGCTATGGCAGTATGAAAGGATGAATAAAATGGACAGAATTGATGGAAGACAAGTGAACCAACTAAGACCTGTGAAGATTACCCGGAATTATATAAAACATGCTGAAGGTTCAGTATTGATAGAAATGGGAGATACAAAAGTAATTTGCACAGCCAGTGTGGAAGAAAGAGTGCCACCTTTCCTTAAGGGACAAGGAAGAGGTTGGGTTACAGGAGAATATGGAATGCTTCCTCGCTCTACAGAAGTTAGGAAAGTAAGGGATTCAAGCAAAGGTAAAGTAGATGGAAGAACCATGGAGATACAAAGGCTTATTGGAAGAGCATTAAGATCTGTAGTAGATTTGGAAGCACTCGGTGAAATAACGATATTTATTGATTGTGATGTAATACAGGCGGATGGAGGTACCAGGACGGCTTCAATAACAGGAGCTTACGTAGCTTTAGTGGATGCATTAACTAAGCTTTTAGAACAGGGCAAAATCTCAAGAATCCCGTTAAATAGCTTTGTAGCAGCTGTGAGCGTTGGAATAAAGGATAACACTGTAATATTAGACTTGAATTATGCCGAAGATTCCACGTGTCAGGTAGACATGAACATTGTCATGACAGAAAAAGGACAGCTGGTAGAAATACAGGGAACAGGTGAGGAAAAACCTTTTACAAAACAAGAGATGGAGCAAATGCTTGCATATGGAGAAAAGGGCATAATGGAACTTATAAAGATACAAAAGGAAAGCCTAGGTGAATTGGCTAATTTGATAGGAGTTGAAGGTAATGGAAGTGGTTGCAGCAACCAATAATCAGCATAAGCTGGATGAAATAAGGGATATACTAAAGGATATGGGGTACAAGGTTCTCTCTTTGAAGGATGTAGGAATTAAAATTGATATAGAAGAGAATGGAACCACATTTAGGGAGAATGCATTGATAAAGGCTAGAGAGATATGGAGGCTGACGGGTAAAGCAAGTATAGCAGATGATTCAGGCTTAGAGGTTTTTGTATTAAATGGAGAACCAGGAGTGTATTCAGCAAGATATGCAGGAGTTCCAGGCGATGAAAAGGATAGAGCTAACAATAAAAAGCTGCTGGAAAATATGAAGGATATTCCGGAAAACAAACGGCAAGCCAGATTTGTCAGTTCCATCGCCTTTATTTTTCCTGACGGTAAAGAAATAGTTACAGAAGGATATGTTTATGGAACCATCGGATTTAAGGAAAAAGGAGAAAACGGGTTTGGATATGATCCTCTTTTTATAGTTGATGGGTTGGACAAGACTATGGCTGAATTAACTTCGGAAGAGAAAAACAAAATAAGTCACAGAGCGAATGCATTGAAAGAGTTAAAAAAGATGTTGAATCAATAATTTTAAAGTATGAATAAATATAAAGAACAATGCAGAAATTAATAGATAGAATAATCCAATGCTTTTAAATTGAACTTTTTTGGGTATTGACTGAATGGCAATATTCTTATATACTAAAAAAGGTCTCTGAGTTAGCTTTAACAACTGTATATGTTTCAGCTATAACCCTTTAAAAAAGATAAAAAATTGTTATTGACAGATGATAAAATAAGTGATATAATTTATAAATGTCGGTAGCAATTAAATAACAAGCGGGTGTAGTTCAATGGTAGAACGTCAGCCTTCCAAGCTGAACGCGAGGGTTCGATTCCCTTCACCCGCTCCAATTATGCGCCTGTAGCTCAGTTGGATAGAGCAACGGACTTCTAATCCGTGTGCCAGGGGTTCGACTCCCTTCAGGCGCACCATTAATTATGGTGGGTATAGCTCAGTTGGTTAGAGCGCCAGATTGTGGCTCTGGAGGCCGTCGGTTCGACTCCGACTATCCACCCCATAACTGACATCCTGGGGTGTAGCCAAGGGGTAAGGCACCAGACTTTGACTCTGGCATTCCGTTGGTTCGAATCCAGCCACCCCAGCCAATTTTTTCTTGACTGGTTGGCTGTAATATATGGCTAACAAGTAAAACAATAGAATAGACATGCGGGATTGGCGGAATTGGCAGACGCGCTAGACTTAGGATCTAGTGTCAACGACGTGGGGGTTCAAGTCCCTTATCCCGCACCAATAAGTTAGTTGTCAATGGAGTATGCGGGTGTAACTCAGTGGTAGAGTGTCACCTTGCCAAGGTGAAAGTCGCGAGTTCGAATCTCGTCACCCGCTCCATTTATTTTTTATTTTTGATAAATTGAAACAACATGGAATCACATAAAAATGCGCCCATAGCTCAGTTGGATAGAGTCGCTGACTTCGAATCAGTTGGCCGGGGGTTCGAGTCCCTCTGGGCGCGCCATAAATATCAATGGTTGTAGAGTTTTTAATTCTGCAGCTTTTTTTATAACCCATAGACCAGCTAATTAAAATCAAGCATATTTTAGAAAGTATAATTCTATCTTAATTTATACTTTCTGTTAAAAGCATTTCAAGAAAGGCTTCTTTGATTGTTATAAATGTTTCAAAGGGAAGCCTTTCTTATTTTATTCCTAATAATAAGATGTGTTTTATGCTATAAATTGAATGCCGTTTCACTATATTCATAGCTTGTATATTGAGTACCTTGATCAGAATGATGGATTATTCCTTTAGTAGGGTTATATCTTCCGATAGCCTGGTTTAAAGCATTTATTACAAGGTCTTTATTCATTGTGCTATCCTATAGCCCAGCCATTTATGTTATATCTGATACCCAAGCGTGGTTCAGGCTGTAGGATTAAAGTTTCTATTTAAAGTGTTATCAGCAACTGGATAATTATGCTTTGAGTTAGTAGTGGTTTTGAATTTTTTCTTGGCCCTCGGAACTGTACTATTCTCTTTCATCAAACGGGTTACGTGGTTCTTACTGTAAGCCATGCATTATTGTTGCTCTTTGAAACTTCAAGCATTTGGCACATCTTCTCCAACCGAAACATGGAGCAGTATTTGTAGATGAAGTAATAGGCTATGCTTCTGGTGTCTTGCGAAGATGGTCGTGGTTTTGTATAATGCCATTTTCCTCCTCAAGGTTAGCAATGCGTTTTTTAGTTGTCTTATTTCCTCATCTTGGGGATTTTAGTTACCATCGCCAGGGAAGGCATCGTCACTATATATTCCGTATTCTTTTATGTACTTTTGAACTGTAATCTCATGAATATCAAACTCTTTTTCTACACTTGAAGCACTGTATCCTTGTTCTATAACTAGAAGGACAGCTTCAATATTAAAGTTTTTATCAAAGCGTTTCATCGATGGACAGGTCCATATATTATGGTTTTATTATATCAACCATTCTCTGTGTCTCTCAAATCGGTGTAATTTCATATCTATTAGGATATAGAACAGAGAATGTTAAGCTGGGACTAAAGAAAAATAAAGATTCACAGTGGATTTACACATATATAAATATGTGATAGAATATGGAGTAAATATCATACATTATTGGTTTTAAGTCCCATAAAAGAAGTGAATAAAGCTCAGTAGGAGGATATATATGGTTGATTTTAAAAAAATGATATCAAATATATTAGCACAAGAAATAGGGGTTATAGGAGAGGAAGAAATATACAATATAATTGAGATTCCGAAGCACACGGAAATGGGCGATTTTGCATTTCCATGTTTCAAGTTATCTAGACTATTAAGAAAATCACCGAATATGATAGCAGAAGAACTTAAAGAAAAAATAAAATGTAATGAATTATTTGAAGCAGTTAGTGCTGTTTCAGGCTATTTGAATTTTACTATAAATAAACAATTTTATGCTAAAACTGTAATAAATGAAGTGCTTGAAAAAAAAGAATTATTTGGGGCTACAGATATTGGAAAAGGAAGAACTGTGATTATTGAATACTCATCTGTAAATATTGCGAGAGCATTTCATATGGGTCATATACGAAGTACTATGATAGGTAATTCCCTCTATAAAATATATAAATTCCTTAACTATAATGTTATTGGTATTAATCATTTAGGTGACTATGGAACCCAGTTTGGAAAGTTAATTACAGCATATAAATTATGGGGAAATAAAAAAGATATTGAAGAGCGGGGGGTTGATGAATTGCTTCGCCTATATGTAAAGTATCACGATGAAGCAGAAAAAAACCCTTTGCTTGATGATGAAGCGAGAAGTTGGTTTACAAAACTAGAGAATGGAAATGAAGAAGCATATGAAATATGGAAATGGTTTAGGGAAATTAGTTTGATAGAATTTGAAAGAGTTTATAGACTCTTAGGAGTTAGTTTTGATTCATATGCTGGAGAAAGTTTCTATTCGGATAAAATGCCCGCAGTACTTAAGGAATTAAGGGAAAAAAACATATTGACGAAATCAGATGGGGCTGAAATAGTTGACTTAAGTGAATATGGAATGCCTCCAGCTATAGTTACCAAGAGAGATGGGTCTACCTTATATGTAACAAGAGATATAGCTGCGGCTAAATATAGAAAAGATACATATTCATTTTATAAGAATATTTATGTAGTAGGATCACCCCAAAAACTCCACTTCCAACAATTGTTTAAGATATTAGAAATAATGGGGTATGATTGGGCAAATGATTTAGTTCATGTAGATTTTGGAACTGTTAGTTTAGAAGAGGGGTCATTGTCTACAAGGAAAGGTCGAGTTGTTTTTCTTGAAGATGTATTGTTAAAGGCTATAGAAATGGCAAAGAACATAATTGAAGAAAAAAATCCAACATTAGAAAATAAAGAATTGGTGGCAAAGCAAGTAGGGGTAGGTGCGGTGGTGTTCCAGGAACTCTTTAATAACAGGATTAAGGATTATACTTTTTCCTGGAGTAAATCACTTGCATTCGATGGTGAAACAGGTCCATATGTACAATATGCACATGCGCGTTGCTGTAGTATTATAGAAAAAGCTGGAGATATTGATATATATGATGTTGACTATTCTCTTTTGACTGACTCGTCATCTATGGAGATTATTAAAAAGTTATATCAATTTGCTGATATAGTTATTGATGCGCACGATAAATATGAACCTTCTCTTATTACACGATATGTAACACAATTGGCACATTGTTTCAATAAATTTTATCATGATAACCCAATCCTTACAAATGATTTATCATTAACCAAGGCGAGATTAGCGTTAGTATATGCTGTTAAGTATACACTTAAGAATGGGTTAAACCTAATTGGCATTGAAGCTCCTGAAAGAATGTAATTTATATATAGATGTCAAAAGCATAAAAAATAAGTGTTATTCTTAGACGATGAAATTAATAATGAAGCAACCATAAAGAATTATATACGAAAATAAGAAAAACATGACATGATAGATAAATTAAGTGTTAAGGAATATGAAGACCTCTGCAAACTACCTGTTTTACGGATAGTTATGATTTTGTCCATAGACGTTCATATGTTGATACTTGAAGCTTGATCATATTCTTTTTGCTCCTATTTTACTCCTAATACATCATAAAATGATAGAATCGTTAGCATGTATCAGACCCATTGTAGCTTTAAAAGGCTTGAAAATGGATATTTTAAAACTTAATAGACAAGCTGTAATTGCATTTTATTACTTCAAGTCAGTTGGCTGGGTGGTAGAAGTCCCTCTGGGCGCACCAAAAAAAATAAAAGCACTACAATAGCAATGTAGTGTTTTTTGATATCAAAAGTAAGCAAAAGAAGCCGAATAAAAACATGACCTTCAAGAGAGTTTTTTCACCTAGCAGTGATAGGGAGCAGGATGATAGTTAGTGGAATATCATTGAGTACTTTTGTGATGTATGGAGCTTAGAAGAGGTTCTTTTTATAATTGACACTAATATAGCAATAGCATTATGAGGGTGGGGTGTGGTTCTTTAAGTATTGTCTTCCTTATTGTGCTATACTATGTATCAGAATGTAATTATTGAACTTGAAGCGAAGATAGTAATTAAGGAAAGAAAAGATAAGTAGTGAGCCTAATGAATAAGTTTCGTGTTCATGTTGCTCCAAGCAATTTTATGAGTGCATTGTGGATATGAGACAACGCAACATTGATAGCTGAAGCATGCGATAAAGGCTTTTAAAACATGTTGATGTGGAATTTAAAAGACTACTTACAAACAATAAATGAAGGACATAAGGAGGATCTTAGAATGTTAGATTATCCTATCCTCAAAATGTGCAGCAAAGGTGACTTTGTAAAGGAACTTCAAAAATTACTATTCATAAAAGCTGATGGTATCTTTGGAATACTAACATACTTGGCTGTCCGATCCTTTCAGAGCAATAATGGGCTAAAGATTGATGGAATAGTAGGACAAAAAACATGGGAAGCACTACTAGGACACACTATATATTTAACTCCAAGTAGGGGGTTATACTTGATAAAAACAAAACCTCAAAAGATAAAGATAGTTATTTTAGGTGATACATTACACAATGCAAAAGTTAATGGCGTTAATGGTACTTTTTTTGACACGCCTAATCCAAAGCTAGCCAGTTCATGCTGGGGTTTAGCTGTTGACGAAGGCAGGCCTCTGGGGAGCAATTCCCATCTAACAGATTGGAAAGGCAGAAAAAGGGGGACCATTGCATGGAACGGTAAAGAGTTGATATGTAAACGGATAAACAAATATACTGAGATACCAGACATGATATGGGGTGTAAGTGGCATAATGCTATTGCCTAGCTATGACAGGTATGCTGAAGAATATTTTTCAGATGTATATAGAAAAACAAACCATACAGTAATAGGTTTCGATGCAAATAATAATGTGTATTTGCTTGTGAAAACAAATGTGGATATGAAAAAACTTGTTAAGATATGCAATGAGCTAAGACTTGTTGGTGCAGTATCTCTCGATGGTGGTGGCAGCAGTCAACTTAATTTTAATGGGAGAGGTTACAAAAGTAACAGAAAGATAAATAGTGCAGTATTGGTTACAGGGTAGTGGAAAGGATACTATAGGATAATTGGTCTGGGGAACGAGTTTCTCTGGGTGCAATATATAAATGAAAGCACTACAATAACAATGTAGTGTTTTTTTTATAATGCTAAGAAAGTATAAATTTTTCTATAAAAGCATTTCAAGAAAAGCTTCCTTTATTGTTTTAGACACTTCTAAAGGAAGCCTTTCTTATTGCCTATATAGGTAAAAGGATTCTAATATACAAGTTGATCTCCACAGGCATGATATGGCAATGATTGTATGATTTCTAGATATTTAATATGCTATAATGAAATCAGCTTTTGGAAAATTTGACTTAATCTAAGAAGGTTAACATATAATTGTGTTGAAATAAGATATATATAATGAGTAATTATTGGCTTTTTAAGATCTGATTGGAATTGCTATATATATGAGGGGGTTAATGCTGATGGAAAACCCAAATGAGAGTTTTAAGGAGTCATTTACATCAGATAATATTACTAAAGACATAATAAAAAATGTCCCTCAGATATACGAAAAAATTGCTAAGGAAGCCCCTGATTTAATCAAAGAAGTTAAAGGCATAAAAGAAGAGCTATTAAGAGATATAGATAAAAAGGAAAAAAATAACGGAGACTGGTTTGCAAAGCTTGTTCAGAAGGTAATAGAGGCACATTCAGAAAATGCAAATTATGAATACTTTAAGAATAAGTACAGTTCTGAAGATAGAGATATAATTGCAAGAAAAATAATTGAATCTTATCTAAACATTTCAATTATAATCGGAATGACGTCTGGGGCAACTGGAGGAATATTAGGGCTTTTATCTCTTATTTCGGTTACATTTGGTGAAATAATTACTATTATATATTATCAGCTCAAAATGATATATGATTTATCTATTGTTTATGGTAAGCCACTTAACATGGAAGACCCTGAAGAAACTTACAAGATATTAGGAGTTGCTTTGGGATTAAAAACTAATCATGTTGGTAATGAAACCATAAAGCAAGGTGTAAACAGAACTGGCAAAATCATAGCAAATAGATTTGGTAGAAAAGAAGTATTAAAGCCGATACAAAGCAAATTAGGGATGGAATTAAAACAGAAATCTATAAAAGATATTGCATCAAGAGCAATACCTATTATAGGTGTTGCTACAGGAGTGGTTTTGCGTTCTTGCTTGGATTATACTAATACTCATAATGTAGCAATAAATACTTTGGCTATTTATCGATTGCCTGAATTAATTATTGAATACTTTGAATCAGTAAATAAGATCAGCAGAGATAATGGGAAGAGCAACAAAGTATTAGCAAAAGGTTGCTTAATAATGGCTTACTCTGATGAAGTAGTAGATATCAATAAAACGGTTCTGCTTGACTATATAAAGAAAAATTATCTGGTGGAAGATAAGTTTTGGAATGAAATAAAAAATGGAAGAACAATTAAGGAAAAAGATTTTTTCAATGATCTAGAACATATTACAGAAAGAGAAGAACTTGAATCAATCTATAATGCGCTGATGCTTACAGCACTTGCTGATAAAAAGGTAAGCAAAAATGAGAAACGTATTCTGCAGGAGTTTATAAACAAGATGGATGTATCACTAAAGGAATTAGATGAAGACTTAAGAAGACTAAGAAAGTGTTTGTATATTCTTTAATTATTGAGTTTAGTACTTAACTTAAAATAACTTAGATTAAGGATGGTGATAATTATATTATACAAGGCAAGAAAAAGTACCTATTTGACAGAGTGCCAATTTGGCATATTTCTTCGAGAAATAGATAAAGGGCATGGGGGACAAGAGCGCAGGGTAATTTTCTTGTTAAATGCTGCCACCAAGCTACATTCACGTTCTAAATGGGTCATTGAGTAAAAAGCATTTTTCCCATAGAAACACCAAGCATATGAGAAAATTCTCTGATTTGTCCATTAATGCTTTGACAACAACAAACTGACAAGTTATAAATTTCAATCAGATTAATATGAGAGTGAGTTTTAGAAGGAAGCAATGTTTTTGTAATTAAATATGAGAAGATAAAAGCCACTTGCCTATTTGTGTTATCACTTCATAACTTGTACCTATGAAGTTTCTAAAATATGCCTTTGTTTATTATATTTATTCCACATAATCAAACCGAATGCAGATATTTTGCAATAATTATATCATCATGTAAAAATTATGTCATATGAAAGTTTAGGTAGGTGAGAAAAGTTTGAGTCTTAATGATGAAAAGAAACTGACTTTGCTGGCATCCTGGATAAAAGAATCAAGACATACTGTTGTTTTGACAGGAGCGGGCATGTCTACCGAAAGCGGCATACCTGATTTTCGTTCTTCCAAGGGTTTATGGAGAAACATAGATCCCAGGACAGTTGCTTCAAAAGATGCGTTGGATAACAATTATGAATTATTCAGAGATTTTTATACCATGAGAATAGAAAACTTAAGAGATTGCAAACCGCATGAAGGACATAAGATACTGGCTGATTGGGAGAGAAGAGGTTTCATAAGTTGCATTGCTACTCAGAATGTCGATGGATTGCATCATATGGCAGGAAGTGAAAAGATATATGAGTTGCATGGCAATATCAGAACTATAAGGTGTGAAGACTGTGATGCTCCAGCAGAAATGACAGAGTTTTTAGAACGAAAGCCATGTCCAAATTGTGGTGGAAAGCTTAGACCAAATGTGGTGTTGTTCGGAGAATCACTGCCATATACGGAACTGTATAATGCAACACAAGAGATAAGCAAAGCTGAATTGGTTATAGTTATCGGTACCAGTCTGCAAGTGTATCCAGTAAGTCAATTGCCAGATCTTTGCAAAGGCAAGAAGGTTTATATAAATTTGGATGTAGATATTCATAGCCATCAATTTGATTTGGTGATAAAGGGTAGTGCCAGAGATGTTTTAACAAGGACAAATACACTACTACAGGAGGTTGGGTAGTTTACGGAAATCATGCTGCAAAGAACAAAAACATAAATGGTTTTAGAATAGAATCTATGGTAGAATTTGAATAACTACTATAGAAATGAGAGGTATATATATATGAAGATACCGAGAGATTTTGTTGCATTTGATCTTGAGACCACCGGCTTGGCTCCACCGTGCAAAATATTAGAAATAGGAGCTGTGAGAGTGATAAACAATAAAATCGTTGATGAGTTTCAGACTTTTGTTGATCCGTGCTGTACTATTCCAAAACACATAACGGAGATAAATGGTATTAATCAGCAAATGGTTCGTAATGCTCCAAAAATAGAAGATGCTTTGCCTTTATTCTTAAAGTTTATCGAAGACTTACCTATTGCTGCACATAATGTTTCCTTTGATATGAAATTCATAAACTATGAAGGTGTGAGACTAGGGTATCACGTAACCAACAAGGTAATAGATACTTTAGCATTATCCCGAAGACATTATCCTGGATTGGAGAATCATAAGCTTAATACGGTTGCACACCATTTAGGTATCATAAATAAGCTTGCTCATAGAGGACTTTATGATGCTTTGGTAGTAGCTGAGATACTGATAAAGATGTCTCAGGAGGATAAACAAGTTGGGTAGAATTATGAGTTATTCTTTCAATGAATAGTTTTGGTTGAGGGATATAACCATTATATGGTAATATGGGTATAGAAACACATATGGAGGATATCATATGACCAAAGATGTTTATGATGTTATTATTAAAAAGATGAAAGACTTGGAAGGAAATTTAGTTTTTCTTAAGAAAGCATCTTTTGATATTAGCAAAGACAACATTAAGAAAGATATGATAAGGTATTGGGGCATTGAGAGAGGAATACAGATATGTATTGAATGTGTTATTGATATAGCAAATATTATTATTTCAACTACTGAAAATGTTAAGCCTAATACCTATAAAGAGACTATAGTTTCTATGGCTGAAATAGGTGTTATACCAAAAAGTTTTTCTGATAAGCTAACCAAAATGATTGGTTTTAGAAATATACTTGTACATGATTATGTAAAGGTTGACGAAAATATGATCTTACGTATATTAAAGTATGAATTAGATGATTTTATTGACTATATGAATTATGTTAGAAAGTGGATAGAAGAAAACTATCACTACAAGGATGAATAGAATATGGAAAAGAATATAAATGAAATACAAGAGATTATGGCACCATATGTAGAAGAGTTGATTAACAAATATAAAATTAAACTTATATATATTTTTGGATCATATGCCAAAGGCAACAATAATGAATCCAGTGATTTAGATATAGCAGTATATCTTGAGAATGAAGCATATGGATTTGTAAGATTATCTATTCTGGACGAACTTGTAGGAATATTTAACAGAGAAGACATTGATTTAGTAATTCTGAATAATGCAGATGAAGTAGTAAAATTCCAGGTTATAAAGTATGGAAAAATTTTATATATGAAAGACCTATTAACGAAGGTTATGTTTGAAACTCGAGTAATGAGCGAATATATGGATATGGAGCATTTCAGAAATATCAGGAATGAATACTCTCATAAAAGGTTTCTTGAAGTAATGAAGAATATAGAAGGGAACCATAAGGTTCCCTAGTAAGACTGCATTAATATTCAAGCAAAGGATACAATTTTTTGTCTTCTTTGTTTATTCTATTTTGTATTAAGTTAAGTACTTTTCTACTTTCTGTTATAAAGTCTTCTTTACTCTGTAGAATTTTGCCAGGGACATTATACTTTTTAACAAAAGAAGTTAAAATATCAGCCACACTGCCCATTTCATTATAAAAATTATAAGCAGTATCTCTTATATCCTCTTTATCATTGTTCATGAGTTGTGGGTACAAAAACTTGTCTTCAGAAATCAAATGCATCTTTAATTTGCCTGCCAAAATGTTTATATTAAATGAAATATTATTTACGTTTTTATCTAAATTGCCATTGTCCATTAAGTTCTTAATATTGTTTATGATTGTTAAAACTTCTCCGTGTTGTCTCTTTAGCATATTCAAATTACTCATAAGCCCTTTCCTTTCTTTTTTTTAGAGTATAATTGCTTATTTAGTTTAATAATCTCGTCCTTTATTTATAGTATAATGGTAAGTATTGCATTTTTCTGTAACATATGTTACGGAATTTAATTTATTTCGGTTAAGAAGCTAAACTACCTGCATGAATTGGTTCCAAGCTTTTAAAGTTGTTTAATGGGAATGAAACATGCTCATTGAAGTACTAGAAGATACAATGAATTGAAGCCATCTATAACATTGACATAAAGAGGGTGCGATAGTAAAATTATATGGATATTCTACATTTTACAACATAATTCTACATATAGACAGGAGATGGATCATTTGAAGCTGAAGCAGTATAAGTTATTATTAACATTTACAGTGGCTCTGGTTTTTTGCAGCATTTCTCTATCATTGTATGCTGATGGTATTGACAGTATAGGCACATGGAAAGAGATAAGTCCTATTCCATATAAACCTAAGTTGGCAGATGAAAGTATGAGCATAGGGCTTACAGCTTTGGCAGGAGAAAACAAGGTGTTTATAACAGTCAATTGGGATGATGCTTATGTGTATGATATCAATAAAAATCAATGAAAACAGCTAAGAAATAGAACCATGGAATATGGACAAGCCGCAATAACTTTATCTGATGGCAGGGTGCTCATTGTCGGAGGGGAAAAAAGAACACCCATGGAAGATGCTGATTATAAAAGAGAGTATATAAAAACTGAAATATATAACCCTCAGAATGATAGTTTTATGGCTGTGGCAGAAATGCCAGAAGGTTTAAGTGGAGTAACGGCAGTATTATTGAAAGATAATACAGTGTTAGTGCTAGGAAAAGCCTATAATAATAAAAATATGGCGTATGTGTATGATGTGAACAAGAACATTTGGATCAAAAAGGCAAAGGTAGGATATGCAGGTACTAAAACCCTTGTAAACAGCCAAGGCAATGTATTCTCATTCTCTCCGAGCGTGCTTGAAAATTCTCTTACTCCAGGGGAGTATTATAATTCCATTAAGGATGAATTCTCCACATCATGGGTAATGCCTAATCCAAGAACTTCAGGAGCATGTACTGTTATGGCAGATGGAAAATTCATGATAATCGGAGGCTCCAATGGAGGATACAGTCAAAATGCAAATTGGGATGCGGATATATTCGATCCAGAAAAGAATATTTGGAGGACCACTTCATTTATGAACAGCGGAAGGGATAATGCAAGGGCTTTTACTCTTCCGGATGGACGGGTTATAGTAGTTGCAGGCATTAGTGGAAAAGAATATTTCAGAACTACAGAGATATATAACCCTATTAGTGATGTGTGGACAAAGGGACCTTCACTTAAATATACTTACAGTCCTCCTGCTGCTTTGCAGTTGAAGAATGGTAACATATTGATAATGGGAGGTTATGATGGAAAATCATCAAACCGATGCGAGATGCTGGTATTAAGCCCATCTATAAAAGAAAAATCTAATAACTCATATGATAGTATTGATAATGCTGTTCTTACAACTTTAGGAATCCCTTATATTAAAGTAAAAGGGGAAAGAGTGATATTAGATGAAAGCAATTCAAAGTTGGTACCTGTTTATAAAGACGGGCAGACTCTAGTACCTTTAAATTTTTTCAAAAGTGGTTTTGGTGCAGAAGTAAGTGAAAATACGGCAGATGGTACAATTTACATCAGACATGAAGGTAAAACTCTCTCGTTGAAGATAGGGAGCAAAGAATTAATATCAAATGGGAAAAAATCTGCAATATCTGCTTCAGCTGAGAAAATAAATGGTACGGTATATGTGCCTTTGAGACCTATAACAGAAGCTCTGGGAAAAAAGATAACATGGCTTAAAGGCCTGATTGCTATTGCTGGCAAAACCGTATATCTTGACGTGGTTTCTGCCTTTGATGAATTAACACAGCTAAATAGTTCATATTTAATGGGTATCACAGAAAATGCAAAGCTTGTGAAGGAAAAACCTGCCTTCAGCCAGGACGGATGGGATTATAAATGGTATTATATCAAGCATGAAAATGCTTCAACATATTTTACTGAAAGGGACAGCGGTGAAGACTACACCCATCTGTACCTTATAAGGGAAAATAAGAAAGAGGGAAGACTTGAACAGGTTTACGAAGGAACGACGGGCGAAATTTTGAAGCTAGAAGGCAATCAAGTATATATTTATGATAATGGTTACTTATGCAAAATTCGGTTGGGAGATAAATACAAGGAGTATGTAAAAAGCTCCGATAATCTAGCAGATTCAGAGAATATATCATTGAACTGTACCTCTATCTACTGGGAGGATGATGACTTTATCAGCCTTGACAATGGAATGGTGGATGGGGAATGGATATATTTCACCTGGGACCCCTATGACTATATTAATACCCTTCGTACAGATCCATTAGGATATCCCATGAGAGTGAAATATGACGGATCTGGACTGCAAATATTGAGTGGCTATAGGATGTCACCAAACTGGCGTGGCATTTATGGCTTTGAGAAATCAGGTGACTATCTATACTACTTGACTAACCGAAAGGTTATAGAAGGAAGTGAGGAACAATTTACTCTTCATAGGGTAAAGGTGGATGGAAGCGACGAAAAGCACATAGCTGAAGTAATGTATTTTGATATTTACAAGGATAAGATATATTACCGACAGCTTGGCGAAAGCGGAGAATATGATACTGTAAAGTTTTACAGCATCAATCTTGACGGCACAGATAACAAGCTTCTCAGCGATAAGGGAGCCTGGGAGGTAATATACTTTGGAGACAATCTATATTATAGGATATATAATGATAGAGACGGTGTGTATACCATGAAAACCGACGGAAGCAATGTGAGGAAGATTGGTGATGCACAGGGAGATTTGCTCTATGCTGATGACAAGTATGTATATTATGACTATAATTATTTCGATTTTGATAATGGTGGATTCAAAAATATGGGCAAGTACAAAATCAATATTATGACAGGAAAGAAGGAAAAGGCAGAATAAGTGTCTTATTAAAATTAGATGCTGTTGTAAAAAAGCTTTGCAGCAGCTTTCCAATATTTACAATTGTGTGGTAAACGAGGGATAATGATAATTGGTGTGTGTCATTAAAAGCATTAAGCCAGGCATGAATGAAGCGGAGTACGAATAGAAAAAACGGTAATATTGACAAAATATGGCTGTGTACCTCTTTATAATACACGAAATGAATTGGTAGCAATATATTGATTCAGTATTTACAAAACTACTTTTTCTTTCTTTTGTCCACGTAAATAATAAGAGAGCGGACATAGCCTATAAAAGCTGTGATGACAATGACGGAGAATATAACTGGATATTGTCTGATAAACTCTTGAATGGCATTCATAATATATCACCTAAAAATCATTATATACATTAATATTATTAGATTAATTATCAGCTATATGCAAAATAAAAACAAGGAGTGAGAATTCATGAAACATGAGTCTGTAAAAAGAATGTGGGAAGAATATCTTTCTTCTGAAGGGGAAAAGCCATCAGCTACTGATAGAAAGTATAGTGCTTGGCACTTTTGTGATAATAGAGAAGATGCAGATGAATTGGCTCAGTTGGTTGTTCAGGGTATCAAGAGAGCTACTGCATCGTTATATCTTTCCTACGAAGCGGATAACCAAGAGTTGCCTAAGGTTGGAGATTATAGCATCATAACAGATTGGGATGGAATTGCCCAATGTATTGTGAGGACAGAAAAAGTGGATATTCTTCCTTTTAAGGATGTGACAGCTGAATTCGCAGCCTTGGAGGGAGAAGGAGACAAATCTCTGGAATATTGGAGAGATTGTCATTGGAGATATTTTTCAAGAGAAATCAGACCGCTTGGGAAAGAGCCCAGTGAAGATATGCTGGTAGTATGCGAAGAGTTTGAAGTGGTATATAAATAGCATTATGAACGTATATAACCCCTGTAGAATTAATAAATCTACAGGGGTTATATTGACTATCTCTTAACTACATCGAAGTTTTCCTCAATGAGTAGCCAGTTTTGGGGGAAAGGAAGACCCAGTTTCCAGTAGCTTACTCCTCGTAATCCCAGTTCCTTTACTAAATCGAATTTTGCCTGGATGGATCGGGCATCTTCAAACCAGACTCTATGCTGCCTTCCTTGGGTGTCTGTATAGTTGAAATATGGAGCCTGAGCTGTGTAATCATATCTAATGGGCACGTTGTTTTCTGCTGCTATTCGAATGGCCTGTTGAGGGCTTACTGCCCTTGCATACTGCCCACCAGGAACATAAGGCAGTGTCCAGTCATATCCGTATAAATTCTGACCCATCATTATCTTGTTGGCAGGCATTTCAGTCAAAGCATATTCCACAACCTGTCTTACCGGCCCTATTGGAGATACAGGCATGGGTGGTCCACCGCTGTATCCCCATTCATAGGTCATCAAAACAACAAAGTCGGCAATTTCTCCATGAGCCTTATAATCATGGGCTTCATACCATTCACCTACCTGGGTGGCGCTTGTTTTTGGGGCAAGGGCTGTAGACATGAGCAATCCTTCTGCAGATAGCCTTGCTTTAGCTTTTCTCAAAAAGTTGTTATAGGCTTCTCTTAAATCAGTAGGCAAAAATTCCATGTCAAAATGTATGTCTCCATAGTTGTGCTGTCTTGCTGTGGCGATTATATTATCAAGAAGACGATTCTGTACCTCTTCATTGGTCAGGATAATTCTTCCCAGCTCTGAGCTGAACTGTCCTTCTTCCAGATTTGTGACAACCATCATTAAAGCTGCACCGTTGGCTTCAGCAATAGCAGGGAAGTTGTTCAGCGGCGGAGGTTGCAATGTTCCATCTCTGTTTACTCTGTAACTGAAGGGTGCTAGGTATGTCAAAAATGGTGCTGCTTTTCGAGCCGAATTTTCCAACGCAGGAGTAACAGTAGTTCCTGTCGGCTCGACATATGCGTTTATTTCTGCCTTTTTTTTGGTACGTGGTGGGATATATAGTCTTAATCCTACTCGTAAAGGCTGATTTACTGGTATTCCGTTTATGCGAGCGAGTTCCTGATAGCTTATACCGAATTTTCGTCCTATGCTGTACAAGCTGTCTCCGGGCTGAACCCAGTAAAAACTCCCAACTATGGGGATAACAAGAGTCTGTCCTACCACCAATTGATTGGGATTGGGGACTTCATTGGCCCCTGCAACGGCAGAAACAGTGGTGTTATACAGTTGTGCTATTTGAAATATCGACTGGCCTGGTTGGACAACATGGATCTGCAAAATATCACCTACTTAAAATAAAATTTGCTTATATCATTATATGTTGTAGAAATAGATGTGTACTGATCAGTTTCATTAAATAAGATTAATAAAATATCCAAATAATAATCATTAGATTTGAAAATTTTTGTATCTTACATTAATGGATAATAATTATCAAAAAAATAAAGGTATTGACAAAAACTCGTCGAAATATAACTAATATATCAATAAAAAGAAAATTATAACGGGGTAGTGATAATATGGAGAAGAAAATATTAATTATAGGAGCGGGTATTGCAGGACTTTATGCATCAAAATCAGCTAGGGAAGCCGATAAGGATTGTAAAATAACATTATTAGAGATGGATAATCTAAATACTTATACAAGGACAAGAATACCACACTATATATCAGGCGAAACCAGCTATGAGGAGATGACTCCCTATGGTGATGATTGGTATGATAAAAACAGAATAAACCTTATAAAACAAGCAAAGGTTACAAGGATCGATATCAACAAAAAAGAAGTATTTACGGATAAGAGCAGCTATCATTATGACAAACTTATAATAACCACAGGTTCCAGTCCTTTTAAACCACCTATTAAGGGTGTGGATATGAAAAATATCATGACATTACGTACTATCCATGATGCAGATAATGTTATCAATCTTGCTAAGAATACAAAAGCATGTACCATAATAGGCGGAGGATTGTTAGGTCTGGAAATTGCTTATTCCATAAGACAGCTTGGATGTGAAGTTAATGTAGTGGAAATTAATGATAGGCTCCTTCCAAGACAATCGGATGACATTGCCTCATCACTGCTGCTGGATGCTCTGAAGGAGAAGGGCATTAATGTGTATCTCAATGGAGAAACAGAAGAGTTCTGTGGAGATGGTACAGTGGCACAGGTTAAACTGAAGGATGGAAGAACCATAGATACAGGTTTTGTGCTCCTTTCCATGGGGGTAAGGGCGAATATAGCACCTTTCCAAAATACGGGACTTGATATTGGCAGAGCTATAAAAGTCGATGAATACATGAGGACCAATATAGAAGGAATATATGCAGCAGGAGATGCAGCGGAATTTAAAAACAACAACTTTTGTATATGGCCTATAGCTATAGCACAGGGTAAAGTGGCAGGAAGCAATGCAGCGGGGAAACCCATGATATATGAGGATATAAGACCGCACACACAGCTTAAGATACATGGTATCACATTGTTCACCATAGGCAACATATTCAGTGAAGATTGTGATGTTTTCCAACGATTTGAAAAAGATCATGGAAGATACATTAAGTTCTTCTTGAAGAATGGAATAATAGAAGGAGCTATAGTATTTGGCGAAGCTTCACTGCCCAATAAAGTTAGAAAAGCAGTGGAAAGCAAGAAGAAATTTGAAGGAATATCCAATATTGATGAATTATTAGAGTCATTATAATTTATGTGACTTAATTGTTGATTTTATGCCAGAAAAGTTGCCAACATAGTTAAAGCATTTTCTATGTGTGAATAACAAATCAAAAGGAATAGAAAAGGTAGATATCTTATACAGATACTACCTTTTCTAATTTTTATGCTAATTAAGAATCTGTTCTATGTCATAACCATCATTCTCCAGTATTTTAATAACGCCTTTGTCACCCACTAAATGGCCTGCTCCTACTACTACAAAATATGTCTTTCCATTTTCATCTGCAAGAAATTTCTTTATTGTATCAGCCATATGTTTGTCTCTGTCATGCCAGAATTTGTTGACAAACTCATCTGAGAGCTTGTCAGCATCGGATTGCTTTGAAATTTCCAAAATAGCTTCCAAAGCAGCAGCATCGCCTTTTTTCCAGGCAGTCAGCATGTTTTTCATGCTTTCCAAAGTAGTATTATTGTCTTCTTTAGCTGTTTCCATTTCTGTCAAACTAGATATCAGAAGCCTTTCCTGAAGTTCTGGAGAGAAATTATCAAACATATCTACCTGAAACTTTATTCCTTCTATTTCTATGATATCCTTGATTCCCATTGCTTTATTTACAAAATACATGTCAATGCCGAGGGCTGCGTCAAAAGAGTTTTGGGCAAGAGTAAGATTAGGCAGCAACAATGTAACATACCATGGTTTGAACAAGTTGTATGCTTCAGGTCCTATACCAAGAGTACCGGCATAGCTATCCATAAATTCGGTATATTTTTTGTAGGTTTCTTCTGATATGTTTTTATCTATTGAATTGCCATCTTGATAAAATGCTTTTTGCAGCATATACATAATATCTTCATTGCTTGGTACAATATTAGCCTCCACAGCAAGATAATCAGATTTATAATAGGCTTCCATAATATTTCTTCCAAATGGATAGATGCTTATATCGGCAATATGTATTGAACCTAGCACATACAGGTGGTTTTTTCCATTAGATATCTTCCACATAAGGCCTTTTGAAGCCTTATTCCCTTCTCGTATTGCAAATTCGTAATATTTATTTGCAAGTATGATAAGTTCCTGACGTGTGCAATTATCAGCCAGAGCCAGCTTGCTTTCATTGGTGCCTTTTAGCAGATTTTTTGCAACGGCATATCTAGCTGCAGATAAATAAGGCTCTTCCAGGGAGTCAACATCTTTGTATTTTAAATCAATATCAACTTCATAATTAAATTCAGGCTCACAGGATTTTATAACATTATGTAAAAGCAATATAGCTTCTCCTCTTGTAATGGGCTTTTCAGGTTCAAGTTTGTCATCAGAATATTTTTGCATAAGTCCCAATTCATAGGCTTTGAGTATTGCTTCATCATTGCCGGTTGTTTTTTCTGTCAATTTTTCATATAGTGCTATACCGATTTTTGCTAAATCTTTTCTGGTAGCATTTTGATGAAAGTTGCTAAACATACTCTCATCTGCTAATTTATACAATTTTGCCATTTGAACATGTTCAGCAGCCCAATTACTTGGGGCATCAGATTTGTCGATTTCATTTTTAATTGCCCAAACATTTATTGTTGGCAGTTGCAATAATTGAAATAGGAGTAAAAAAACAATCAGACTGGCAGCTAGTTTTTTGAGTTTTTTCATTTTGACACCTTCCTTGATTATAGTTAATATACGTTAACTTAGCAGATTTTCCTAATGCCTTAATATGGTATATTATAATTCTATTATTGACTATTTAAAAAGTAAATACAATAGAGATATAACAAAATATTGAACATAGAATAATCATGAATTTTCTAAGTATAGGATATTGAAATAACTGACAGGCACAAGACCATGACAGTGGAGCTAACTGAAAGATCTTGCGCCGTTATATTTTACTTCATCTTTATTATTGCTGGCCCTGCTGTCCTTGCTGCTGGTTATTCTTACCTCCGAGCATCTGAGGCAGTTTGTTAATAAGCTGATTCATGGCTCCTTGGGTAGCACTGATGGGCATTACAGACACATTATTCTGGTCTATTACCAATACCGCATCAGTAGAAATTCGCGCACCTACTCCGAGTGCATCCAAGCCTGTATTGGTGGTTCCTTGAACTGAGGAGGTATTGCCTTGGGATGTTTTGCCTGAAGAATTACCGCCACCATATCCTATAGAAACGGATATAACCGGAATTATTGTTTTATTTTCAAGCTCTATGGGTTTTCCAAGAGTACCTTCTTCTTGAGTAAAGCTTTCTATATTGGAGAACAATGTGCTAACATTCTGATCCATTGTATTATTCAAATCCATTTAAAATCCTCCCTTGTAATACTAATTTTCTATAGTTATACTAGCCTCAATATAGAAGAGCCAAGGTTGAGTTTTGCAGTGGCGTCAATATTGACAAAATCTGAAACTGATGAAAAACATGGCTTCTGTCTTAGTGATTCTAATGTGAAGAATCTTGAAATGGTACTTATTGCACCAAATAATAAACCTGTGAAGTAAGGATCTTTGAATCCATATTCAGCAATGATGTGAATATCTGTTGGGTTAAGCTTTTTAAGCCAGTTCATGTTTTTTAAATCAGTCTTTCTGTTTATTATTCGCTTTTTAATAATTCTTTTATTAAACAGATAAATGTTTAAATGAAATCCATCACTTTCAGACCATGCAACTGACTTTAGTACAGGATAGAGCCAAAGTAGCTGTATAGTAAAGTTTGAAGAAATAGAATCAAAACGAATAATAACCTTTGAAGGTACAGCAAGCAAAAGAACTATAAAAAACAAGGCTGCAATTATTAATGCATATATCAAGATCATGGAAATTACCTCCATGCTTCATTATAAAAGCGCCCTTTTATATTTTAACCGGAGTAATTTCTTTTATGGTGGCAAATATCTTCAAAAGTTCATTTCTGATGAAAAAACTGAAATAGAAAGAGAAAACATGACGATTAAGGAACCCGCATTTTTTGAAATTTATATGGCTAATGTTGATATTTTTTATATATTATAATAATATAAAAGTGATATCAAAATGATATCATATAAAAATGTGGAAAGGGGTTTTTAAGTATGGCAAATAATACTAATAATGATAGAAAAGAGCTTCATTATGAAGAGATAGAAGCAAAATCAGTAAACGGATTACCTGTCTTAATTATGAACATCATGCTGATGATTGCTTCTGTAGTTGGTTTTATCATAGGTATTAACCTTATAGATGATAAAACCGTCACTGTAGCAGGTATTGCCCTAATAGTGGTTTCGCTGCTGTATTTTATAATAGTTGGGCCGATATTATTCATAGGTTTGAAAGTATTAAAGCCCAACGAAGCCCTTGTGTTAACTCTTTTTGGCAAGTATTATGGAACTTTGAAAGGAGAAGGTTTCTTCTTTGTAAATCCATTTACTGTGGCTGTCAATCCGGCACTTCCTGTGACTTCTACAGGGAAAATTGCTGCGGAAACACTGGCACCTTCAGATAAAGGCACAGCTCAAGTTGCGTTGTTTGCCAGAAACAAGAAGATATCATTGAAAACTATGACATTGAACAATGATAAGCAAAAGATCAATGATCAGCTAGGGAATCCTATTATCATTGGGATTGTTGTCATTTGGAGAGTTGTTAATACGGCAAAGGCTGTGTTCAATGTAGATAATTATACCGAATATCTTTCCATCCAATGCGATTCTGCATTGCGAAATATTGTGAGACTTTATCCCTATGATGCAGAAGATAATGAGAAATCATTGAGGGGGAGCAGTCAGGAGGTTGCAGATAGACTGAAAGAAGAAATTCAGTCTAAGGTTGATATTGCCGGTTTGGAAATCATTGAGGCAAGGATAACCCACCTAGCCTATGCTCCGGAGATCGCTGCAGCCATGCTTCAGAGACAGCAGGCTTCAGCCATAATAGATGCCAGACAAATGATTGTTGAGGGTGCTGTAGGCATGGTGGAAATGGCCCTTGCCAAGCTCAGTGAGAATGATATTGTACAGCTTGATGAGGAAAGAAAGGCTGCTATGGTGAGCAATCTATTGGTTGTACTCTGTGGCAATAAGGATGCTCAGCCCATAGTGAACAGCGGGTCCTTATACTAGAACATGTGGGGGAGGGCAATGATTTATGGATAGCAAAGATGAAAAAAAGGAAAAGAATAAAAAGCAAGTGTTGTTGAGATTATCGCCCTCTCTCTGGAAGGAGTTAATGGTTTGGGCGGAGGATGACTTTCGATCTCTCAACGGACAGATTGAATACTTGCTTACAGAATGTGTAAAACATAGAAAGAAATTAAAAAAAGATGATATTGACAAATTGTAATTTTAAGCATAAGATTGTGTTGCAAACTAGTATTTCCAATAATTGAAAAAGAATTGAGTGATTTGTGTGGATTTATCAGGAAAAAACGTAAAAAAAATACTGTTTATAATTTTCGTTTCAATAATATTTTATTCTGCATTGCAAAATCTATATTCCGTAATAGACTTTGCAAAAAGGATAACTGGCCTATTATCGCCATTTATAATAGGGGCAATAATCGCCTTTATTTTGAATGTACCAATGAAGGCTCTGGAAAATATATTCTTTCCTTCATCCAGGAAGCCTATAGTTCAGAAAATTCGTAGGCCTGCATGTCTTCTTTTGTCTGTTATATTAATATTATCCATCATATTTCTTGTGGCTTTCTTGGTGATTCCTGAAATAATAGGTACATTTGCCATTATAAAGAACAATGCTCCATTGTTTTTTGCAAGAATTCAGCAATGGATAGAAAAATGGTCGGTACAGCTTCCTGAGTTGAAGCAATGGATAACATCCCTACAGCTAAATTGGGAGAAGATAGCAACTTCAGTTGCTAATTTTCTTAAAAGTGGAACTTCCACTGTAATAGGATCGGCTTTTACAGCAGTATCATCTATTTTTAGCGGTACATTTACTATGGCAATAAGCCTTATATTTGCATTCTACATACTAACAGCCAAAGAGAAGCTTACATATCAGGCTAAAAAGTTGATATATGCATATTTGCCAGAGAATAAGGCGGATAGAGTTGCCTATGTATCCAGGTTATCATATAAGACATTTCATAGCTTTGTAACTATACAATTTACTGAGGCAATAATACTTGGATCTCTATGTTTTATTGGTATGTTAATATTAAGATTTCCACATGCCATGACAGTTTCAGTACTTATAGGATTTACTGCTTTGATTCCGCTGGTAGGCGCATTTATAGGTGCGGCTGCAGGTGCCTTTATAATCCTTATGGTAGCTCCAATTAAAGCCTTGTGGTTCATTGTGTTTATAATTGTTTTGCAACAGATCGAAGGGAACTTGATCTATCCCCGTGTTGTAGGAAACTCCATAGGATTGCCGGCCATATGGGTATTTGTAGCAGTCATATTGGGAGGAAGCATTTTTGGAGTATTTGGAATGCTGCTGTTTGTTCCATTATGCTCAGTAATATATAATCTTACAAGAGAGATGGTAACTTCAAGGCTGAGAAATAAGAATATTGAGGAAGAAAAACTCAGATAGGATGTAGTATATGCAGCTATAATATGGTATTGAGGTGTATCAGATATGGATTGGTTTAGGAGAATGATGGCGGGGCGCTATGGTGTGGATCAACTATCAAATGCAATGATTTTGCTTTCCATTGTACTTTTGATAATAAGTTCATTGATTGGATCGAGTATAATAAACATGTTAGCCATGATTATGCTTATATTGTCTTATGGAAGAGTATTTTCCAAGAACATCAACAAACGAAGAGAAGAAAATATGAGATTTTTGAGGTGGTGGAGTCCCATAAGCATAAAGTTGATGCAGTATATCAATCGCATCAAAGGATATAGGACATACCGCTACTTCAAATGTTCTGGATGCGGACAAACACTGAGAGTGCCAAGAGGAAAAGGACGAGTTCACATAACATGTCCTAAATGCAAGAATGAGTTTACAAAAAACACATAGAAATTTATGCAATTATGATGTATAATTAGTGACGTAGCTATTACCATATTAAAAAGTTGTCAAATTCCCTAACAGAGTGAATAATATTTACAACTTTCGTAAAACGTTGTAAATATTATTCACTTTTTTGACGATATTTGGTATAATTTTATATAATATTCTGAATATAGTACAATTGGATAATTACTCTTATTTTGGGAGAGTGATTTTATGAGAGGTGTTATAAGAAAAAAGGCGATAATTATGAGCAGTATAGCCATCATGATTTTTTCTGTTATCATAGGTGGCTTTATTTATTACTTTGCTTCTGGTGCAATTATTGCCAATATTTCCGAATCCCTTACCCAGATTGCTGTAATGGGTGCTAAGGCTGTGGAAAGCAATTTAGAAGGAAGTCTGGCAGTTATTGAGACAATAGCCGCAGAAGAAACTATAAAAGACCCCAATATTTCATTGGAGAAAAAAATAGAGATTTTAAAAAGAGAGGTAGATAGAAAAGGTTTTACGAGGATGAGCATTGCAGACTTATCAGGGAATTCCATTACTTCAGAAGGTATAGAGGTATATGTAGGAGACAGGGAATATTTTAAGCTTGCAAAAGAAGGAAAGGCGAATATTTCCAAACCTGTGGTCAGCAGGGTGGATGAAACTTTGGTAATAACCTTTGCTGTGCCTATAATGTTCAATGACCAAGTAACAGGGGTTCTATATGCTACAGAGGACATAGAATTTTTATCTGAAATAACTGATGAAATAAAACTTGGGCAGTATGGAAGATCTTTCATAGTCGATGACATGGGAGTAACAATAGCTCATGAGCTAAGAGAACGTGTTAGGAACAGAATGAACATATTGTTGGATTGGAAGAAGCTAGGATACAACAAGACCGTTTATGATTTTTTCTCTTCTATGCAAAAGAATGAAACAGGAGCTGGAAAATTCATAGTTAATGGATCACTGATATATGCAGGTTATGCAAAAATACCGGGAACCAATTGGTATTTTGGAATTTCTGCTCCCAGATCCCAGATTTTCAGAAGCATTAATCAGATATACTATTTCCTAGGATTTTTATTGCTTGCTTCAATTATAATTTTTTTAGCAGCCCAATTCCAAATCAGAGTTCTGAGAAAAAGATTAAAGGTAGAAAGAGATATGGCTGCAGCTGCCATAGATACTGCAAATATAGTAATAATAGGTTTTAATAAATATGGTGTAATACAGGAATTTAACAACAATGCGGAAACAAAACTGGGTTATAAAAAGAATCAGGTATTGGGGAAAATGAAGCTTTTAGATATGGTTGATATTGATTCCATTGATAACTATAACAAACTTATGGAACATATCAATAAGAATGAAGAGTTGGACAGCTTGGAATTATCTTTAAAGAATGCAGAGGGTACTGTAGTATATATGATATGGAGTTTGAATTTCATTGATGATTATGGCGATAAGTATATGGAATTAGTAGGCATGGACATAAGCCAAATAATGAAAGTTGAGAAAGAGCTGGTTGAAAGTCATGAAGAATTGACTTCTCTTTATGAGGAGTTATATGCCTCAGAGGAGACATTAAGACAGCAATATGAAGAATTATCAAGAAAGGAAAAAGAGATTCATAAATTGGCTTACTACGATCATTTGACGGGATTAGCCAACCGTACCAATGTAGAACAGTACTTTGAAGATAATATAAAAGACAGAAAAGATTGTGCAGCATTGCTTTTTATGGATTTGGATAACTTTAAATTTGTAAATGATACCTTCGGCCACTTTGTTGGGGACGAGCTGTTGATCAAAGTGGCAGAAAATATCAAGTCTGTCATAAATGAAAATCAAGTAGCAGCAAGACTTGGCGGAGATGAATTTATGATAGTGATGGATGAGTATAGAAATCTGCAAGAAGTTGAGGACTTAGCGGAAAAATTACTGAAATCCTTCGAAAGCAGTTTTAAAATAAATGATTCAATGATTAGCATATCCACCAGCATCGGTATTGCTTTGTATCCTGATAATGGAGATAATTTCAGAGAACTGTTGAAATGTTCCGATATAGCTATGTATGATGCAAAAGCATCAGGCAAAAACACCTATGCTTTCTTCGATGAGAAGATAAATGAAAAAATTGTGAGAAAGATGAAAATCCAGAACAGCATGAAAGATGCCATAAAGAATAATGAGTTTATGCTGTATTATCAACCTCAGTATTATATTTCAACAGGCAGGATTAAAGGCTTTGAGGCTTTATTAAGATGGAACAGCTCTCAACATGGATTTGTATCTCCTTCAGAGTTTATTGGAATTGCAGAAACTTCTGGGTTGATTATTCCTTTAGGTTATTGGGTACTGAATGAAGCTTGCAGTTTTATAAAAAGGGTTATTGATATGGGCTACGAAGATGTAAGCATTTCTGTAAATGTTTCTGTAATACAGCTTATGCAGGATGATTTTGTGGAAAACGTGAATAATGTATTGAGACAATATGGATTGAAGCCATCAAATCTTCAACTTGAAATAACAGAGAGTATATTGATGGAGAACATAGATTTCAATCTTAAGAGAATAAGAGAATTGAGGAGATTGGGAGTGGGATTATCCCTTGATGACTTTGGAAAAGGATATTCTTCTCTTACATATTTAAGGGATTTGCCTATAGATATTTTGAAAATAGATAAAACATTTATAGACAATATACTGGAGTCTAATGAGAAAAGTTGCTTGACAGGCAACATAATTACCCTTGCTCATGATTTGGGACTCTCTGTAGTGGCAGAAGGAGTTGAAGAAGAAGAGCAATTGAAGTATCTAAAATGTTATAATTGTGATATGGTGCAGGGATACCTGTTTAGCAAGCCATTGCCAAGATAGGAAGCAATAGAATTGCTGGTATCAGCATCTTCTAGTGATGAGAGGAGCTGTTAGGGTGTAAAAGTTACTGTAATCATAGTAAATGCAGAGATAATGTGGGGGGTATTGTAATATTATTTACTAAAATATATGTAGCATTTGTGAGGAGTTTTGAACAGATGAATTTAAAAAATATGACATTTGCGAAGATCGTAATAATTTTGGCTTTAATTTTGGCGATACTGTTTTTCGCTTATAAAATAGTTGATATACAGAGAATCCAAGAACCTGTTGTAACAATTGAGAACCAAGCAATTCAAGACTCTACGGTCATAATGGAAAGAGTTGAAAGACTCTGGGAAATAGCATCAAATAAATACTTTTACAGTAATGTGCTGGCATTTAAGGATAATGTGAAAATCAAAGATTTCCAAGTACCTTTTACGGAAAAATCATTTTTGATAAAATATGATGGATATTTGAAAGCCGGCATAAATGCTGAGGACATGGAGATATTGACTAATGAGGGAAAAACTATAAAATTAAAGCTGAAAAATTCAAAGATACTTGACCATGTAATAGATGAGAAAAGCATATATGTATATGATGAAAAGAATTCAATATTCAACAACCTAAGTATAAAGGATATTTTTGATCAACTTTCAGAGGAAAAGGCAAATATTGAATCTAAGCTTATAGAAAAAGGGTTTCTCACAGATACAAACAATAATATTAAGATGTTTTTGGAAGAGTTTTTGAGAAACCTTGGTTATGAAAAAATAGAAATAGAGTTTGAAGATTAAACGTGATATTTGGCAATTTGTTTGTTTAGACTTGTTAAATCGAAACTGAATAGACGATTCCAATGTAAAAAAATAAGGCAAAAACACAAAAGAATGTGTTTTTGCCTTATTTTATAAGTAAAAATATGCGCAAATATGAATAAATATAATAGAAAATTGTAAATATTACAAAGCTGAATGTATGATTTTGTAATATTTACAATTATTTGTTCAGAATTTTGTGATAATATAAAAATAATAATTATGAGAGGAGGAAAAATAATGAAAAAAACTATATGTATTGCACTCCTGGTATGCATTATGGGAGCGATTATTGCAGGATGTTCTGGTAATGGAAATGCTCAGAATACAGAAAAAAAGCTGAAGATAGCGTATTATGCTTATAACACAGAACCATACATTGATTTTGATCCAAGTGTTGAATACTCAAATGGAATAATTGTTCTTAACAATATTTACGAAACATTGACAAGATACGATATAAATACGGAAAAGATAGAACCTCTTTTGGCAGAAGAATGGACATCCAATGAAGATGGTACTGTATGGACCTTCAAAATAAGGAAGGGTGTTAAATTTCATGATGGAGCAGAGCTAAATGCAGACGCAGTGAAAAAGTCCATAGAAAGAACAATGGGCTTGAAGATGGGAGCAGCATATATTTGGGATTGTGTAAAGGAAATAAAAGTTATTGATGATTATACAGTGGAGTTTGATTTGAGTTATCCAGCACCTTTAGACTTAATCGCCAGCGCTGGGTACGCAGCTTTCATTATTTCTCCCAATGCCATAGACAAGGATAGTACATGGTTTAATGAAGGAAATGAAGCCGGTTCCGGTCCATATAAGGTTCAGCAGGTTACAAAAGGTGAGGAAGTTATATTGGCAAAATTTGATGATTATTGGAGAGGTTGGAATGATAATCAATATGAGAGAGTCATTATTAAGAAGATACCGGAAAGTTCATCAAGGAGGCAGCTGATTGAAAAAGGAGAGGCTCAAATAACTACAAGCCTTTCAGTGACTGATATCAAAGCATTAAGGGAAAATGCGGCAGTCAATGTAATTGAGGGTCCGAGCTGGAAGAATATAATAGGCTTTTATAACACAGAAAAAAAACCTCTCGATAATGTTGATTTCAGGCGAGCTTTAAGCTATGCATTTCCATATGACGAAGTCGTAAATGATGTTAAAGAAGGCATGGCATATAAATCATTCGGTTTAATACCTAAAGGATTATGGGGACATGATGAAAGCCTTATGCAATATGAAATGGATCTTCAAAAAGCAGAGGAATACTTGAAAAAATCAGGAGTGAACCCGGAAGGCATAAAGCTGGAAGTTACATTTACATCAGGTAGTGAGGCGCTAAGAAATGCTGCTCAGTTATATCAAGTGAATTTGAAAAAACTAGGCATAGAATTGCAGATACATGAGATGAACTGGGACAATGTATGGGAAAAATCTAAGAATACAAATCCGGAAGACAGGCAGGATATATTGTTTATGAATTGGTGGCCGGATTATGCAAGTCCTATGAGTTGGTTGTTCAGCTTGGTGCACTCGGAAGAAACAATACTCTTTAACTTATCTTATATTAAGGATAAAAATCTTGATGGGATAATTGAAAAAGCAGACAAGCTTAGCGCGATAGATAGAGCAGAAGCGGAAAAATCAGTTATTGAAGTTCAGAGGGATGTCTTAGATAAAGCATATTTTATACATGCATTCGATGATAAATCAGTATGGGCAGCAGATGCACATTTTAAAGGTTTTAAACCTAATCCTGCATATGAAGGCGTAGTTTTCTTCTATGATACATTTTATGAGTAAAGACGAAATTTAGTTTTGTGGAGGTTACTATGATATCCTATATTTTTAAAAGATTAGTATTAGGGATAGTAGTATTGTTTGGAGTTATCACAATAACATTTACAATCGCCAGAGTCATTCCTTCGGATCCTGCTGCCAAATGGGCAGGACCGAGGGCAACACAAGAGCAATTGCAAAAAGCCAGAGAGGAATTAGGTTTGGACAAGCCATTGATTGTTCAATTTGGAAAATATCTTAAGAATTGCCTAAAGGGGGATTTGGGCTATTCCCTTCGCACCCATCAGCCTATTACAGAGGAATTAAAAACATTTATTCCTGCAACTTTGGAACTGGTTATTATAGCATTTGTTTTTGCAACAATAGTCGGCATACCCTTAGGCATTTACTCTGCAAAAATGAAGGATCATCTATTGGATCATGTAAGTAGGCTCTTCTCAATAGGCTCAGTTTCTTTACCTACATTTTGGGTAGCTTTATTTCTTCAACTTATATTCTATAATTGGCTTGAGTTATTACCTATTGGAGGGCAAATTGGTACTGATATAAAAATTATGTATGAAGTTCCAAGAGTAACGGGTATGCTTCTTTTAGATTGTATTCTAACATCAAATTGGACCATATTTGGAGATGCATTGAAACACTATATCTTGCCATGTTTTACCATATCCCTTTACCCAATCGGTCTTGTAGCAAGGATGACAAGGTCAGCGCTCCTTGAAGTGCTTAATGAAGATTATATAACCGCTGCCAAATCATATGGACTAAAGGACAGAAAGATACTTTGGGTATATGCCCTAAAAAATACACTGGGACCTACTGCTATAGTTCTTACACTGTCCCTTGGATATACTTTGGTAAATACATTCCTGGTGGAAACAATATTTAGCTGGCCAGGCCTGGGTAGTTATGTAACTACTGCCGTTACTACCCTTGATTATCCGGCAATTATTGGAGTAACCATATTTTCAGCAGCCTGCTATGTGATACTCAATTTAATAGCAGATATAATAATAGCTTTAGATCCGAGAGTAAGGCTTTAGGGGGTGGATTATGATTCTGAAATCGAGCAATCTGACAGAAATAATTAAACCTAGAATAAAAGAGGTGGGTCTTTCCTTTTATCTCTTAAAGAAGAATAAGCTTACTTTGGCAGCCTTTTATGTAATTATTGCTATTATTGTACTTGCCATACTAGCACCTTTTATTGTTCCTTACCCTTCACATATAAGCGAAGAGGCAAATGCTGCAAATAAACTGTTACCTCCATCCCAGGAATTCATATTCGGGACAGATGAACTTGGAAGAGATATATTCAGCAGAGTCATTTATGGCACAAGAATATCATTGACTACTGCAGTTTTAGCAGTTGGTCTTGCTCTCCTTATAGGAGTGCCTATGGGAGCTATAGCCGGAACCATTGGGGGATGGGTTGATGAAACCATTATGAGGATTACTGATATTTTCTTGAGCTTTCCTCCTTTGCTTTTGGCAATAGCAATAGTATCTATTGTAGGACCGAGCCTCAATAATGCAGTAATTGCCATAGCTTTGTCATGGTGGCCTTGGTATACAAGGCTTGTAAGAGGACAAGCTGTTTCCCTTAAAGAGAGAAAGTTTATACAAGCGGCAGAAGCCATTGGAACATCGAAATGGAAGATTATATTTAGTCATGTAGTACCTAATACTATATCTCCTGTCATAGTTCAAGCTTCTATGGATATGGGAGGAGTTATACTCACAATTGCTTCACTCAGCTTTTTAGGCTTAGGAGCTCAGGCACCGACACCTGAATGGGGTCTTATGATAAGCACAAGCAGGAACTATTTCCTCAATGCATGGTGGTATAGCATATTTCCCGGTATTGCAATATTTATCACCGTGCTTGCATTTAATCTCCTGGGTGACGGTTTTAGAGAAATAATGGATCCTAAGACTAGAAAGAATTAGGGAGGTAATAGTTTTGAGTGCATATTTTGAAATCAGAAACCTTAAGGTTGATTATAGAACCTATGAAAAGCAGCAAACCGTATTGGACATAAAAAGAATAGCCATCGAAAGAGGAAAGACTTATGGAATAGTAGGAGAAAGCGGTTCCGGTAAAACGGTTCTGGCGTTAACCATAATGGGATTGCTGCAGTGTCCACCCGGAATAATTCAAGGCGGAGAGATAATCTTTGACGGACAGGATTTGTTGAAGAAAAACGGCAAAGAAATGGCAGAAAATTATAGAGGCAATAGGATTGCCATGATATTTCAAGATCCAATGTCAACATTGAACCCGGTTTTTACAGTAGGGTATCAGATGATACAGATCATTAAGCAAAACCAAAAGCTTCATAAAAAAGATGCTTACAAAAAGGCAGTTGAAATGATGCAAGTTGTCAAGTTGCCGGATGCTGAAGATATCATGCAGAAATATCCCCATCAACTAAGCGGTGGCCAGAGGCAGAGAATAATAATTGCGATGGCTTTAGCATGTGGAGCAGAATTCTTAATCGCCGATGAGCCTACTCGAAATCTTGATGTTACAATACAGGCAAGCATACTTAAGCTTATGAAAGAACTACAACATAAGTTCGGAGTGACAGTGCTTTTTATAGCAAATAATTTAAGCCTTGTGTCTGCTTTTTGCGATGAAATTGGCATTCTCCATGATGGCAGAATTGTAGAACAAGGGCCAGTTGAGAATGTAATCAGATCACCGCAGAACCTATATACTAAGATGCTTATTGATTCTATAACCAAAGGAGAAAATGCCAGAAAAAAGAAGCAGGAAAATGATGAAGTTCTGCTTGAAGTAAGATCATTGAAAAAGTATTTTCCTGTAAGGAAAAAGACATCTGAAAAGCTTTTTGTTAAGGCGGTAGATGATGTAAACCTGATAGTTAATAAAGGAGAAGTCCTCGGTATAGTAGGAGAGTCAGGATGTGGCAAATCCACATTGGTGAATACAATATTGAATTTGCATGAACCTACTTCGGGACAAGTGCTGTTTGAAGGCAAGAATATATTTGAGTTGGATAGAAGCCAACTGCGCAAAACAAGAAAGGATATACAAATAGTTTTTCAAGATCCCTATTGGTCTCTTAACCCAAGATGGCTTGTTAAAGATATCATTTCAGAACCTATTAAGGTTCATGAAAAGCTAGACGGTATAAGCATATTAAAAAGAGTGGAAGGATTACTGGAACTTGTAGGACTTCCGAAAAACAGCGCTTTTAAATATCCCCATGAGTTCAGCGGTGGTCAAAGACAGCGTATTGCTATAGCAAGAGCTCTTGCTGTAAATCCGAAGCTTGTAGTTTTGGACGAGCCTACATCATCCATTGATGTAATATCACAATCACAGATTTTGGAATTATTGGAGGGTCTCAGAGAAAAGCTTGGTTTGACCAATATTCTCATATCTCATGATCTAAGCGTTGTGAATTATATGGCAGATAAAATAATTGTTATGTATTTGGGAAAAGTTGTTGAATATGGAGATTCTGCCGAAGTATTTAAGAACCCGCTACATCCATATACAAAAGCACTTTTTAATTCAATACCGTCTTTGGAAGTCAACGGCATAGAGTCTTTAACAACATTGGAAGGCAATGTGCCAAGTGCGATTAATCCACCATCTGGATGCAGATTTCATACAAGGTGCAGCATGGCCAGTGAAAGATGCAGCAAAGAGGTGCCTACTATGAAAGTGCACAGCGATAATCACAGTACAGCTTGCTTTTTATATGAGTAACTAGAAAGTGAACTATACCATATTTCATTCTGTCAAGAATCTGGGTAATTAATATGCTTAAAATTTATATTTAAGGAGGAAGATTATGATAAAGCTTAACAAAAAAGATCTATTTGATATATTATATGGATGCGCTATTTTGGGAACCGGCGGTGGAGGTAGCCTTGAAAGAGGATTGGAAAAAGTCTATAAAGCTTTTGAGGAAGGAAAAGAATTTATATTAGTAGATTTTGATGAGTTAAAAGACGAGGATCTTATAGCGACTCCCTATTCTTGTGGAGCTATATCGCCTGAAACAGAGGAAGAACGAAAAAAATACCAAAGACTGCCTTTGCTGAAGGAATCTCCCCATGTTGCCGCTTTGCTGAAAATGGAGGAGTATTTGGGCAGAGAAATAAAAGCTGTCATATCTACTGAGTTGGGTGGAGGTAATACAGCTGCAGCCTTTGAAGTTGCAGCTCAAGCAGGGAAGTATATTGTTGACGGAGACCCTGCCGGCAGATCTGTGCCGGAGCTACAGCATAGCACATATTATCTTAACAATATTCCTATTCAGCCTATTTCCCTTGTAAATATCTTTGGGGAATCTGCTATCATAACTGATGTTGTGGATGATAGCAGAGCGGAAGATTTGGTTAGGGCTATGGCTGTAGCAAGTAAAAATACTATAGCGGTAGTAGATCATGTGAATACATCTAAAGTGTTAAAGAATGCTGTAATCAGAGGAGCCATATCCTATGCATGGAAGATAGGAAAAGCCTTTAATTCAGCAAAAGTTGAGGGGTACAATGTAGTGGATGCAGTGATAAAAGCAGGTGATGGAGTGAGGCTTTTCAGCGGCGTAGTGGAAAAAAATGAATGGGGCACTGTAAAAGGCTTTACGGTAGGAGAAGTTGAAATTGCCGGAGAAGATGAATACAAAGGGCATAAATATAAAATATGGTATAAAAATGAGAATATAATCGCATGGCGCGATGAAAAAGTTGATGTAACCGTCCCGGATTTAATCTGTGCAATGGATATGTCAAAGCAAGAACCAATATTGAATCCATATTTTGAAAAAGGAATGGATGTTGCGATTTATGCGTTACCTGCACCGGCAGAATGGACTACTAAAAGAGGCTTGGAGGTATTCGGACCAAGGAGCTTCGGATTTGAGACAGATTGGTTATCCCCCTTTGAGAAATAAATTAAGTGGCTTTAATTAAAGCCACTTAATTTGCTTTTGCAATCATTTTTTATATAATAAAATGAATAATATTATATTTTTATTGATGAGGGGATGTGATCTATGTTTATTACAGTAGAAGATGCACTTAAACTACCATCATTTAGTACTGCAAGCGTTATTGCAGGGGCAAAAGGCTTGAATCGCAGAATATACAGAGTCAGTGTGGTAGAATGTCCTGAATTTCCTATCGATGTAAGTATTGCAGGGAGAAATAACCTGCTTTTTATGGATGGTGATTTTCTTATAACCAGCTTTTATGCTATAAAAGACAGTATTGGAGATATGCTTGAGACAATAAAGTTATATAATCAGTTCAATTCAAGCGGTATATGCATTGTTAGAAGATATATAGAAGAAATTCCTCAAGAAGTTATAGATTATGCCAATGAAAATGCATATCCGGTTTTATTTATTAGTAAAGAAGTGGCCTATGCAAGCATGATAAGCGATATAATGAGATCTATTTATGGACAATACAATCAGCAGGCCGTGTTTGAACTTATGGATAAAATATTATCAGGCAGCTATCATGGCGATGAGCTTAAAAAGCTGGCTTATTCATTATATTCGGGATTTAAAAACCATATTATGGCCTTTTGTATAAAAATATTGAAAGATGAAGATGTTAAACATGGAAACTATCTAATCAGAAGGATAAACAGCAATCAGTTGTTTTATTGTGTGAGATACTATGATAAGATAATTGCCTTTTCAACCCAAGCAAAAAAGTTCAAAGATTCTTTAAAAGACAGCATAAAAAATGAGATCACAGAAATCATTGATGCATGTAAGCTGGATTATTGCATGGGAATCAGTGGCCCGTATAATGGTCTCCATAACATAAAAAAAGTTATAGAAAGCGCTATAGATGCATGTGATATGTCTGGTATACTTGAACAGAAAATAGTTAATTATGAAGATATTGGAATGTACAAATTGATTATGAAGGTTAAAGATAAAGATTTCCTGTTGGAATTGTTCGAAGGTCTGATTAAGCCCATTACTGAATATGACAGAAAAAATAACTCAAATCTTCTTGAAACTTTGATATGCTTTGTAAAAAATGATGCAAGTATTAACAATACAGCTAAAGAATTGTACCAGCATAGCAATACTATAAGATATAGAGTTGATAAGATTAGGGAATTGTTGGGTGTAAAGGATAATAATATAAAATTTTATGAAGATATCAATATGATATACAAACTTTACATAATGTATAACAGAGAAGAGAAATTATTGATCTAAATAAGATGATTAGTCGGAAAGAGAATTCACCAGTATATCATATCATTTTGAAAAGCTGATACATCTGTGAACTTAAAACATTGACTTCTACTTACCTTTTTCTCGTAATCTGCAAAACTAAATTCCACTATCTGCATATTTGGGGTGGAATTTGCTTTTTAAATTAACCCAATGAAAAATTTTATAAAAATGTTTTTTATACAGTTGACATATTATTATCTATTTTGTATAATGTAAGAGTCGGTTGCGACAAGATGAAATTTAAATGCGCCATTAGCTCAGCTGGTAGAGCAACTGACTCTTAATCAGTGGGTCCTGGGTTCGAATCCCCGATGGCGCACCATATGGTTACATAGCTGCAAGTAGTTGCAGCTTTTTTGTTTTGTAAGAGTATGATTCATAAAGAAAAAAGAATGCAACCCACTAAGTAGTGTTCATAGGATGGAAAAATCTGAAGATTAGAATATAGTGCTTCTTTGTGAAAAAGAGTTGCAAAGTGGCCTTTTTTGTTTTATGTTTAATATAAAATCACAATATATAAGCAGGTGTAGTAAGATATGAAAAAGTTAAATGTAATGATAGTTGATGATTCTGCTCTGTTTCGTAAATTTTTAAGTGATGCAGTGGAGAAAACCGGTATAGCAGAAGTTCAGTCAGCAGTTGCCAATGGAAATGAATGTTTGAGTATCCTTAAACAAAACACTCCCGATGTGGTTTTGCTGGATATAAATATGCCGGGCATGAATGGCTTAGATGTTTTGCGAAGCATAAAAGAAAATTATGAAAACACTAAAGTAATAATGATAAGCTCTGCTGACAATTCTGACAATGTGCTTACCGTTACGGCTTTGGAAATTGGAGCGATAGACTTTATATCAAAACCTAAAGGAAATGACTGGCAAAGAAATATGCTTAGCATATCCAGTTATTTGAAGGTGCTTTTTAACTATATAATTATCAACAAGTATTATAGAAGAAGCAGTAAGGAAACAGCTGCAACCGCTGCAAAAAGCAAAGTTGAGAGGGAGAGTCCAACAACTCCGAAGCAATCCAATATTGAAAAGGAAACAGAGTCGGCTCCTACAACTCCCAATATAGAAAGACAGGCAGCAAGGTTCAAAACCGATTTGGTGCTTATAGCTTCTTCTACAGGAGGGCCTAAAGCTTTATATGATGTTTGCAGCAAACTGCCTGCTGATTTGGGCGTTCCTGTTCTCATTGTCCAGCATATGCCCGCCGATTTTACAAAGATCTTTGCCAACTCACTGAACAATATTTCCAAACTGGAGGTATCTGAAGCCAAAGATGGTGATATACCCAAAGCAGGTCATATTTATATTGCAAAGGGTGGCAAGCACATGATAGTGACCAAATCTTCTTCAAATACAATGACCATAAAGTTGGAAGATGGTCCTACAGTAAATGGAGTTCGTCCTGCCGCCGATATTTTGTTCGCATCCGTAGCCGATGAATTTCCCAATCTAAGCATGTTGGCGGTAGTCCTGACAGGCATGGGCAAGGACGGTACGGAAGGTATAAGAAAGCTAAAGGAAAAGACCAAATGCTATGTTATAACCCAGAGTGAAAAAACCTGTGCAGTATATGGCATGCCTAAGAGCGTTTATGAGGCAAATTTATCTGATGAGGTGTTGGACATACAGGATATTGCTGGAGGTATAGTTCGCAGAGTCAAGAATAAATAAGAATTAGAATAAGAAAACCCCTTTATTGGTAAACTTATGTTGAATACTAATGAAAGGGGTTTTTTTATGGGCGAAACAATATTGGAAAAAACTGAGGGTAGAGTCAGCTATCATGATTCTGTAGAGGAGATGTTAATTAGGATCAGAGAAGATGGTCTATCAAATGTTTTTGACCGCTATGCATTGCAGGAGAAAATACGCTGTAAATTCTGCCTGGAAGGATTAAGCTGCAAGCTTTGCTCTCAAGGTCCCTGCAGGATAAGCGAAAAAGGAGGCCAGACAAGAGGGGTCTGCGGTATAGGTCCCGATGCCATGGCCATGAGAGAATTTCTATTGCATAACATTATGGGAGCAGGTACTTATGGTCATCATGCATATCAGGCATTCAGAACATTAAAGGCTACGGCTAACGGAGAAACTCCTTTTAAAATAACCGATGTTGAGAAGCTCAGATGGATGTGCAAGATGCTGGATATCGACACAAATCTGGATACAAATAAGATGGCAATAAAGCTTTCTGACTTGCTTCTGGAAGAACTTCATACAGATTATGACAGACCTAACAGGATGGTGGAGGTCTTTGCGCCAAGAAAGAGAAAAGAGGTATGGAAGAGCCTGGATATATATCCCGCAGGAGTCATATATGAGGTACAGGATTGTGTAGCCAGCTGCTTGACTAATGTTGATGGAGATTATGTATCTCTAGCTACAAAAGCCTTGAGGCTCGGCTTATCTACCATATACAATGCCCAGATAGGTCTTGAGATGGTACAGGATATCCTATTTGGTACCCCCAAACCCCATGAAGTTGAGGTTGATTTGGGCATAATGGATCCGGATTATATAAATATTGTTTTCAACGGACATCAGCCATGGCTTGGAGTAGCTACAATGCAGAAAGCAAAAAGCCAGGAAGTTCAGCAAAGAGCCCGAGAGGCGGGGGCAAAGGGACTGCGCATAGTAGGATCTATAGAGACAGGGCAGGAATTGCTCCAAAGGTTCGATATGGACGATGTGTTTGTAGGGCTCATAGGAAATTGGCTGGCAATAGAACCACTGTTGGCGACGGGTACTGTGGATGTATTTGCCATGGAAGAAAACTGCTCACCACCGCACATAGACACATATGCAGAAAAGTATCAATGTACTTTGGTAAGTGTAAACGATATTGTGAGAATACCAGGTTTGAAATACGGATTTGATTATAATCCAAAAGAAGTAGATACGGTTTCCGATTCATTAATCAATTTGGCAATAGAAAACTTCAGGAAGAGGCACGGCAAGATACAGCCAAAAGTTCCAAATGTGAAACAGAAAGCCATAGCTGGATTCTCTACAGAAGCTGTATTAAATGCGCTGGGTAACAATCTTGATGCCCTTGTGAAGGTTATCGGCGAAGGAAAGCTTAAGGGAATTGTCGCATTAGCAAATTGCACGACTTTAAGAAATGGACCACACGACTGGAACACAGTAAACCTTACAAAGGAACTTATAAGGAGGAATATATTGGTAGTAAGCGGCGGTTGTGGAAATCATGGTTTGGAAGTGGCAGGTCTATGTAATCTGGATGCAATCAAGCTTGCCGGTGACGGATTGGCTGAGGTTTGCAGCATGCTCAAGATTCCTCCCGTATTAAGCTTTGGTACCTGCACAGATACTGGAAGAATCTCCATGCTGGTGACAGCATTGGCGGATCATATGGATCTGGATATACCAGAGCTTCCTATAGCTGTTACAGCACCTGAATGGATGGAACAGAAGGCTACAATAGATGGTGTATTTGCCATAGCCTATGGAACCTATACTCATTTGTCTCCGGTACCCTTCATAACAGGCGCTCCGGCTCTTGTCAAGCTCCTTACAGAGGATGTGGAAGCCATGACAGGAGGTAAGGTTGGGTTGGGAGATAATCCAAAGGAAGCCGCCGATGGCATTGAAACTCATATAATGAAAAAAAGGAAGGCTCTTGGATTGAAGTAGTGATTTTTGAGGCTGTTGCAAAGTTCATTTCATTTATCATTCTGAATATGTAAATTACTGATGGTTTTTCCCAGAGTTCAGTACGTAAAAGTTGAAATGTGGCAACAGCCTCTCTAAATGGTAACATATGTTACTGAAAAATGATTTTCCATGGGATACTATATAATTAACATAATTGGCCGGCAGTTATTGAACACCAATAAATCTGTTAATGAAAAATATGATGGGAGGGTTACAAATGAGCGAAATCATCAACAACAGAGAGTACAGAAAGAAAGTTCTTAAGGAATTGATAATGGAACTGCATGATGGGAAAAGCGTAGAAGAGGTAAGAGAAAGGTTTGCAGAGCTAATAAAGGGTGTATCGGCCAGTGAAATATCTGAGATGGAAGCAGCTTTAATTGCTGAAGGCATGCCGGTACAGGAGGTCCAGAGGCTATGTGATGTCCATGCTGCAGTATTTAAAGGCTCCATAGAAGATATACATAAGGAAGATATACAAGAAATTGAGAGAACTCCTGGGCATCCTTTGCATACCTTTATGCTGGAAAACAGAGAAATAGAAAAGTTGCTGAATGGTAAAATGAGTGAAGCATGGGAAGTCTTTAAAGCTGATGATAGCAACAGCAATATTGAAAAGCTCGTTGAAGCATTTAATTTACTATGGGAAATAGACAAGCATTACAGCAGAAAAGAAAACCTCATATTTCCCTATCTGGAGAAGTACGGCATAACAGCTCCCCCAAAAGTCATGTGGGGTGTAGATGATGAAATAAGGGCTGAGATAAAGGGTATAAAGATTGAACTGGAAAAGTATAAGGGTAACAAGGATGAAATCATAAAGAGAACAGAAACTTTGATGAACAAAGTCATCGAAATGATTTTCAAGGAAGAGAATATATTATTCCCTATGTGCAAAGATACTCTTACAGAGGATGAGTGGTTGACCATTGCAGAAGAAAGCGGGGAAATAGGATTTTGCCTCACTGAACCTGCCGGAGTGTGGAAGCCCAAGAGGGTAAATCTGGAGAAAAAGGAAGCAATTAAAGCATCAACGGAAGCAACTGGCTATGTGAAGCTTGAAACAGGCATCCTGAAGCTGGAAGAACTGGAGGCAATGCTGAATACCCTGCCTTTTGACATAACATTTGTTGATAAAAATGATGTGGTGAAGTATTTCTCCCAAGGCAGAGAGAGGATATTTGCAAGGACAAGGGCGGTAATAGGAAGATCCGTTCAGAATTGTCATCCACCGGCAAGTGTTCATGTTGTGGAAAAGATAGTTCAGGATTTCAAAGCAGGGGCAAAGGATCATGAAGATTTCTGGATCAAGATGGGTGATGTATATGCATTGATCAGGTACTTTGCAGTGAGAGACGGTGAAGGCAACTACCTTGGTACTCTGGAGGTTACTCAGAACATAAAGCCAATCCAAGAGATAGAAGGAGAAAAGAGGCTAATGAGCTGACATTTCAATTGATGAAGATGAGCATGGAAGCCATGAATTGGTTTCCATACTCATTTTTAAAATAATCATTGCTTATGGTATATGAAAAATGTTTGCAATATCAATTCTAAATCCCGCTTCACTGTGTTTTTTGTAATCAATATGAAGCTTTTCTTATATTTTACTAATAGGATGGATATTCCCCGTCCCATACTATGCTGCGATACTTATCTGGATCTGTGTCTCCTTCGGTACTGAATAAAAGCACTCTGGAATTCTCATCAAGCTTTAAGGCTTCTCTCATATCCTTCAGTTCAGCTCTGGTCATTATTGCTGCAACCAATCCGAGAGTTACAGCACCAGATTCACCAGAAATAACCCTTTCATCCCCTTTCAAAGGATTGCCCAGCATCCTCATTCCCTTTGCCGCAACCCAGTCAGGACATGAAGCGAACATGCTGCTGTAGGATTTAAGGACTTCCCAGGCTATGATATTTGGCTCACCGCAGGCCAGACCTGCCACTATAGTGGGCATATCACCAGTTACTATTTGTGGTCTGCCATCGCCTTGGAGTGCTGATTTATACAGACATGCTGCCTCATCTGCTTCTACAATGACAGTTGTGGGGCAAGCATTTTTGAAAACAGAGGTGAAATATCCTTGTACTGCTCCTGCAAAAGATCCAACTCCTGCCTGAACAAATATATGTGTAGGCTTTTCAATACCCAAGGAATTCAATTGTTCCAAGGCTTCTGAAGCCATAGTTCCATATCCCTGCATAATCCATGCAGGAATATCCTCATAACCTTCCCATGCAGTATCCTGAACCACAACCCAGCCATAATTTTTAGCGTTTTCAGCTGCAAGCCTTACAGCGTCATCATAGTTCATATCGGTTATGGAAGCTTCTGCCCCTTCTTTTCTGATATTCTCCAATCTGGTGAGAGACGAGCCCTTTGGCATATAAACAACGGATTTTTGCTTTAACTGAGTTGCTGTCCATGCAACGCCTCTGCCATGGTTGCCATCAGTTGCTGTAACAAAGGTGATCTCACCCAGTTGTTTTCTTGTTTTTTCCGAGGTCAGTTTTTCATAATCCAGTTCTGAAATATCCTTTCCAAGTTTTTGGGCAAGATATTTTGACATGGCATAGGAACCCCCAAGAACCTTGAAAGCATTAAGGCCGAATCTGTAGGATTCATCTTTTACATATATGCCTTCAAGTCCAAGTTTTTTTGATAAGTTATCCAGGCTGACAAGAGGAGTTTTTGTATATTGAGGAAAGCTTTCATGAAATTTTCTCGCCTTTTCTATTTCACTTTGGCTTAAGAAATCTATATCTGCCTTTTTATCAACCTTTATGGTATTAAGTTTCCATAGTATTTTATTGCTCATCCTTTATATATCCCCTTCCTTACAGCATTTGCCCTTATGGCTTATTATACCAAACTATATATTTCTATTGTGACAGAATGACCTATATATTCATAAAATATCATCTACGGAATGTATTGGTGTATTTTTTTGCAAAAAGCTAATGCTATAAAAAGGTAAATGAACAGATGTTGAAGAATTATTATCACAATACAGGATTGAGTTGAAATAGCAGCAATTACAACATCAAAAATGTTCAAACACAAGGTAATTTAAAACTGTTCATAAAGAGGATGATATGATAAATGGCTATAGAGATTTTACCAAAGGAACTTAACGGCACTGTACATATACCACCGTCAAAAAGCATAAGCCATAGAGCCATAATAGCGGGCGCTCTGTCTCAGGGGAGAAGCACAGTTGGAAATGTGATGCTTTCTGCAGACATAAAGGCTACATGCAATGCATTGATATCTCTAGGTATACATATGGAAATTCAAAAATATGAAGGTAACAGGTATCAAATCATAATATGTGGCAAAGAAAACATGGAACCAGTTGAGACTACCATTGACTGCATTGAATCAGGGTCTACATTGCGATTTATGATACCCATAGCAGCACTGGCAGGTGGCAGAGTTACTTTCCAAGGCAGGGGAAAACTTGTGGAAAGGCCACTGAATATATATTATGAAATATTTAAAAAACAGGGTATTGAGTATAGAAACCATGATGGAAAGCTGCCTCTAACTATATGTGGCGGGCTTAAGCCGGATAATTTCTATATCAGAGGAGATATAAGCTCCCAGTTTATATCAGGCCTTATGTTTGTTTTGCCCCTTTTGAAGGAAGACTCTGCCATAATTATGAAAACTCCTCTGGAATCAAAGGGTTATGTGGATTTAACAATAGATGTATTGAAAAGCTTTGGTGTTCATGTGGAGAATAACAACTACAACAGCTTTCATATCAAAGGAAATCAAAGATATATCCCTACAACCTTCAAGGTGGAAGGGGACTTTTCTCAGGCTGCCTTCTGGCTTGCAGCAGGAGCATTATCCGGCAGAGTTGCCTCCAGGGGGTTAAACCTAAACTCATTGCAGGGAGATAAGGATATATTGAGAATAATACAAGCCATGGGAGGGAGGCTGGAAATAGGGGATGACACAATAATTGCCCATAAAAGCAGCCTGAAGGCACTAGATGTGGATGCTTCCCAAATACCGGATCTGGTACCCATAATTGCTGTAATGGCGGCTTTAAGTAAAGGCACAACAACCATAAAAAATGCAGGCAGATTGAGGATAAAGGAATCCGATAGGCTTAAAGCCATAGCAACGGAACTGAATAAAATAGGAGGAAAAGTATCGGAATTGAATGATGGCCTCAACATAGAAGGCGTGGAAAACTTTACGGGAGGTATTGTAGATTGCTGGAATGACCACAGAATAGCAATGGCTTTAGCCATTGCAGCTACCAGATGCAATAAACCCCTGATTATAATGGGAGAAGAAGCTGTAAATAAGTCTTATCCGGATTTTTGGAAGGACTATGAGACACTGGGGGGAGTTCTTGGTGTCTCATCAGACGGAAAATGAAGTATCGAGGACGGTTCTCCATGTCTCATTAGGTGAAAACTGAGACAGAGATAAGCGTCCACAGTGTCTCAATATGGAGGTGGAAGCAATGAGCGGAATTTGGGGAAATAGGTTAAAGGTATCAATTTTCGGTGAATCTCATGGGGAAGCCATAGGAGCCGTTATAGACGGGTTGCCGCCGGGAATAAAGCTGGACTTGGAAGCCGTAAGATCCCAGATGAAAAGGAGAGCACCGGGGCAAGGTGGCATCACTACTGCAAGAAGGGAAGAAGACGAATTTCAAATATTGAGCGGGTTTTTCAATGGTTACACCACAGGCACTCCTTTGGCTTTCATAATAAAAAACAATGATACCAGATCCAGTGACTATGAATATTTGAAAAATGTTCCACGGCCTGGACATGGGGATTATACTGGAAAAATAAAATATAGAGGTTATAATGACTATAGAGGAGGAGGTCACTTTTCCGGAAGAATTACTGCTCCAATTGTATTCGTTGGAGCAATATGCAGGCAATTTTTGGAGGAAAAAGGAATATATATAGGATCTCATATTAAGAATATAGGCAAGGCAGATGATGATAGCTTTGATGCTGTACATATTGACAAAGATTTAATTTTTAAGCTGAATGTTATGAGACTGCCTTTAATAGCAGAGGAAAAAATAAAAGATATGGAATCAGAAATAATGTTGGCTAAAGCTGACGGGGACTCCATAGGAGGAAGTGTCGAATGTGCTGTCATAGGTCTTGGCGCAGGTTTAGGAGAACCGTTTTTTGATTCTGTAGAGAGCAGGCTTGCCCATATTCTTTTTTCCATACCTGGAGTAAAGGGAGTAGAGTTTGGTTCAGGCTTCAGTAGCGTAAGGATGAGAGGTTCAGAAGTCAATGATGAGTTTTACATACAAGATGGAGAAATAAAGACCAAAACCAATCATTGCGGCGGTATCCTTGGAGGTATCACCAATGGAATGCCTATAATATTCAGGGTGGCTATAAAGCCCACGCCATCTATAGCAAAAAACCAGAAAAGTGTTGATATGACCAAAATGGAAACGGTGGACCTTAATATAAAAGGAAGACATGATCCATGTATAGTGCCAAGAGCAGTGCCTGTTGTGGAAGCTGCTGCTGCCATTGGAATTATAGATTTTGTTTTGGAGGAATGAATTTGAAAGAATTAGAGCTTTTGAGAAAGGAAATTGATGATATAGATGAACAACTGGTAAGACTTTTCGAAAAAAGGATGGAGCTTGCTGTAAAAATAGGAGCCATTAAAAAGAAAATGGATATGGCGGTTCTCGACTCTAGAAGGGAAGAAGAAGTGATAGAAAAGGCGATAGATAGGCTGAAGGATAAAAAATTGTCTGAAGAACTGGAACTTTTTTTCAGAAACATTATGGATTTAAGCAAAAAAATTCAGTATGATAGGATGCAAAAAGCTGAAGACTAAGTATAGTGCTTCAGCTTTTTGCATAAAGCTTCGAATATTATTTCCAGCTTTACATTGGGAGATACTTTTCTAAATTATAAACATAGTAAAAAGACAAAATAGCAAGAATGTAGTTGTTTGGCGGACTAATTGACTAAAATATTCAAAAAAATGACTTGTTAGCGATTTGAATAGCAAATTTTACTTATATATAATTATAATAGAATAAATTTAGGTAAATACTTATACTGATTCTATTTTTAGGGAGGTTGTAATATGGGTATTCATGATCTAGACTTTATAACCCAGAGGATAGATGAACTTAAAGAACAAGGCGTATATAGAAAGTTGGCGGTACTGGAGAGCCCTTCAGGACCAAGAAGTGTTATTAATGGCAAGAGTGTAATTAACCTTTCTTCAAACAACTATCTAGGCCTTGCAAACCATCCAAGATTGAAGAAGGCTGCTATGGAAGCCCTGGAAAAATGGGGTGTTGGTGCAGGCGCAGTAAGGACTATCATTGGAAACATGACTATACATGAAGAATTGGAAAGAAAGCTTGCAGAGTTTAAGCATGTAGAAGCAGTGCTGGTATTTCAATCCGGATTCACTGCCAATGCAGGTGTAATTCCGGCAGTAGTTGACAAAGGCGACGTAATAATCAGTGATGAGCTGAACCATGCCAGCATAATAGACGGATGCCGTCTAAGCCGTGCTGATGTTGTAAGATATAAGCACAGCGATATGGAAGACTTGGAGAGAGTTATCAAAGAAGTAAAAGATAAGTACAATACGAAGCTTATCATTACCGACGGTGTATTCAGCATGGATGGAGACATAGCAAAATTGCCTGAAATCGTAGAACTTGCAGAAAAATATGGTTGTCTCACATATGTAGACGATGCTCATGCCAGCGGAGTATTAGGCAGGAGCGGAAGAGGTTCTGCGGATCACTTTGACCTTCATGGCAGAGTAGATATACAAATAGGCACATTGTCTAAAGCCATCGGCGTGGTTGGAGGATATGTAGCAGGAAGAAGAAACCTTATAGAATGGTTGAACCACAGAGGAAGACCATTCCTATTCAGCACAGCTGCTCCACCAGCAATAGCAGCAGCATGCTTGGAAGCAATAAACATCTTATCTGAAAGCTCCGAACTTACAGATAAACTATGGGATAACGCAAGATACCTGAAAAAGGGCTTGAATGACTTAGGATTCAATACAGGAAAGAGTGAAACACCTATTACTCCTGTAATTACTGGAGAAGATAGAACTGCTATTGAATTGAGTAAGAGACTTTTCGAGGAAGGCGTATTTGCCCAGAGCATAGTATATCCTACAGTTCCAAAGGATGGAGCAAGAGTAAGAACAATAGTAACGGCTGCTCATACAAAAGAAGATTTGGATGAAGCCTTAAGAGCATTTGAAAAGGTTGGCAAAGAATTAAATTTGATTAAATAAAATAGTAGGTAGCTAATAAAGCAGGAGGTATATCAATGAAAAGAATTTTAATAACCGGTTCCTTGGGGCAAATTGGCTCGGAATTGACCGTACTTTTGAGAAGCATCTATGGTAACGATAATGTAGTTTCATCAGATTTAAGAAAGGTAGAAGGCTCTAAAGTAATTGAAGGTGGACCCTTTGAATTGATAAATGTAGAGCATGCCCATGAGATAGCTGAAGCAGTAAAAAAATATAAGATTGATACAATAATACATCTTGCAGCATTGCTGTCAGCAACTGGAGAGAAAGATCCTGTTAAAGCATGGAATGTAAATATGGGCGGATTGTTCAATGTGCTTGAAGTTGCAAGAGAGCTTGGATGCTCTGTGTTTACACCTAGCTCAATAGCTGCCTTTGGTCCTAACTCAAAGAAAGTGAAAACTCCACAGGATGATGTTCAGAGGCCAACTACTATGTACGGTGTAACCAAGGTATCCGGTGAGCTATTGTGTGACTACTATCATATGAGATTTGGCGTAGATACTAGAGGAGTAAGATACCCTGGTCTCATATCCTATGAGACACTGCCAGGTGGAGGAACTACTGACTACGCAGTTCACATCTTCTATGAAGCATTGAAGAATAAGAAGTATGACTCATATATAGCAGCAGGTACCTATATGGATATGATGTATATGCCCGATGCTTTGAATGCAATAGTAACATTGATGGAAGCCGACCCATCAAAACTGAAACACAGGAATGCATTTAATATAACAGCAATGAGCTTTGCACCAGAGCATATTGCTGCTGAAATAAAGAAGCACATACCTGAATTTGAAATGGGTTATGATGTAGATCCTGTAAGGCAGGCCATTGCAGAATCATGGCCAGATTCTTTGGATGATAGCGCCGCAAGAGAAGAATGGGGCTGGAATCCAAAATATGATTTAGCTGCAATGACAACAGACATGTTGGCTAAATTAAGAGAAAAGCTTGATATAAAATAGTAAATCCATTGAATACTCCACTTCATAGAGATAGAATATGAGGTGGAGTATATTATTTTATTGAAGGAGATGTAATTATGTTGAAGACCAATCAGGATAAACTAGTCATGCAGTCAGTGCAGGGGAAGATACATCATCCTGTATCTAATTATCCCTATAGAATAAGTTACCTTGGAGAACCTAGAGTTTTGCCTGCCACAGGAGGAATTACTTATAATGTGAAGGTAGGAGATCCTGCCATGGGTTGGGCAGGTGATCATGTAGAACCAGGAGTGTCCATAAGAAATGATAATGAAGGTGAAAATGGGGGCTTAAATCTGCTATCCTGTATTGGAAATATGGCAAAGGTAGTAAGCGGTGATGCAAAAGGGGCATTGGGATATGTAACAGGAAAACATGGCGGAGTTGAACATGTGTTGGTATATTTTAAAGAAGAAGATCTGGACAAGATGAGCGTTGATGATAAGATACTGATTAAAGCTTGGGGACAGGGATTGGAGCTTGTTGACTATCCTCAAGTGAAGATTATGAACATAGATCCAGAGCTTTTTAACAAGCTGGGCATCAGGGAAAGGAATGGGAAGTTGATAGTTCCAATAGCTGCCGAGGTTCCTGCATATCTTATGGGTTCCGGTACCGGCTCTACTTCAGCATATAGCGGAGATTATGATATCATGACCAGTGATGATAATGTAATCAGGGAATATGGTCTTGATAAACTGAGGTTTGGGGATATAGTTCTAATAAGGGATCATGATAACGGCTTTGGCAGGACTTATTCAAAAAATGCGGTTTCAATTGGTGTGGTTATTCACAGTGACTGCATAAAAGCGGGACATGGACCTGGAATAACAACAATAATGTCCTGCAGAGAGCCAATTATTGAAGGAGTAAAGCAGGACAAGGCCAATATAGCTGACTATTTGGGAATATAATAGGAAATTAAAAGATGCAGAAAATCCTTATAATATGCTGAAAGGTCCAAATTTTGATTCTTCTCATATCATATTTAATCGTAGAAAAAAACCTCACAATCCTCACAATATAGAATAAGCATATGTCCAAATTAGCATATGCTTATTCTATTCATTCATACAAACAGTTGTATATCAGATTCCAATGCATCCTTTAGATATTGCTGAGCATCCATAATTTCCACTTCGGGTATGAGTTCATTTTTGTCAATACCCATGATCTCCATTGAAAGTTTGCAACTGTAAAATTTGACTCCCTTTTTCCGGGCACTGTTTAAAAAGTCAATGAGCTTTGGAGCTTCATTATCATCCATCATCTCAAGCATCATGGCTTTGCCTATACCGCTGAAGTTCATTTTGGATAATGGCAGATCTTCAGGTCCTTTGGGGGTCATAGCAGACAAGAGCTTTTCATAAAAGCTTTTTCCTTTCATATTGCTGTCATTTCTCAGAATGCAAAGCCCCCAGAATGCGAAAAACATTGTTACATCAATACCCATTTGCCTTGCGGTGTTTGCCAATATCAATGCTGCCAATGCTTTGTCATACTCACCGCTAAACATAAGTATATTGAGCTTTTTAGCCAAATTAATACCTCCTTTGTACTTCCTTTATAAAACACTGATAATATTCTGTCCTAGGATTCCAAAGGATATTCTCTCATGTAGTGTTCTTTATTATCTACAATCTTTTTTAGTATTCCAATCAGTGCATCTATTTCTTCGATTGTATTGTAAAGACCAAAGCTTAATCTTACAAAACCGGGGCGGATTTTCAAGTTGCCCTTTTTCCTTTCGTCTATTTCTTCATTGCTGACATTCAGTAGTTTTTGTATATAAGGCTGAGCGCAGAAACAACCATTTCTTACGCCTATGCCAGCTTCTTCAGAAAGGATTTCCGCAACCTGACTATGGTGTAAACCTTTTATATTGAATGGAACAATTGATACTCTGTCATTGCTGTTTTTATGAAAGTTATATAGGTCTATGTCAGGTATCTTTGATAAATGGTCATAGGTATACTGAGCCAGGCTCCTTTCATATCTATCCAAATACTCCATACTGATTGAGTTTAATATGTTTATGGATTCCAATAAAGCTACAACGCCCATCACATTAGGTGTACCAGCCTCTTCTTTGTCCGGAAGTTCAGCCCATTTGATATAATCATGTGTTACCACATCAATGGTACCTCCACCCTTATAATCGGGAGAGCATTGATCAAAGATTGAGTTAGGTCCTATGAGCACTCCTATGCCAAAGGGTGCATACATCTTGTGAGCCGAAAAAGCCAGATAATCTATATGTTCAGGTGAAGAATGAGGTTTCATATCAACAGCGCAATGAGGAACCAATTGGGCTCCGTCTACGAGAATCTTGGCCCCATATTTATGAGCTAATCGGGCAATTTGATGAATAGGATTTTTGTACCCTGTCACATTGGAAGCACCTGTGACGGTTACCAGACGAACCATTCCCCTATATGCCTGCAATTTCTTTTCTAGATCTTCCAAATCAAGTCTTCCCTCTTGATCTATATTTACATAATCAACATGAAATTTGTACCTCCAGGGCAGATCGTTGGAATGATGTTCCATAGAAGTTGATAATATGACACCTGTACCATATATTTCTTTATACATGTTCGACAACTTGTTAATAGCTTCAGTAGTATTTTTTACATATATCACACAGTCTTTTCCACATGTACCTCCAACAAAGTCAAGAATAGCTTTTCTCGAAGAGTCATATATCTCCGAAGAAAGTTTGGATTTGTATCCAGTTCCTCTGTGTATAGAGGAATACCATTGTGAAAAGTCAACAATTCTGTTTACTACAGATATAAAAGGAGGGGTAGTGGCTGCGTTGTCAAAATTTATATAGGTTGTAAAATTTCCGCCTTTTAAAGGCACTATTGTGTTGACGCCGGCAATCAGGTTTCTATAAGGATTTGATTCATTTCCGAACATCTAAATCACCCTCAAGCAAATATATATAATCATTTTATTCACAGCTAAAGCTTTGGTGACAAAACTTTTCTCATCAACACTGGCAGAAAAGATTGTCTGATGGTTGTCATTGAAATATGAAACCAAGTTATTTAAAATAGTATTAAGCATGATACACTAAGGTTATATCAAATATAAACGGTAGGTGATTTAGAATGGTAAACAGTTATCTTTCAAATTTGCATAGCCTATTGGATGAGTTATCAGAAGGAGTACTGGTATACCATTCTGAAGATAAAATAACAATAAATAATCACTTAATGCATATATTTGATATAAAAAATAATGAATCCCATATTATAATGGCTCAATTGAAGAAATATGGACTAGAAGAAATGCTGAAGGAAGATAACCATATAGATAAGGATATTCTAATAGGGGATAGAAAATTAAAAGTTAAAAAAAGAAAGTTATCCTTTTCAGAAGAATATAATTTTCACATTCTGATTTTTAAAGATTTGAAAAACGGTGACAGATATTCTAAGATGGAAGAACTGATACGAAGTCTTGATGCCATGAAAGATATAGTAGATAATGTGTATCAAGGCATGGTCCTGGTTGATAAAGAAGGAAGGGTACTCAAGTGGTGTTACGAAAAGCTGCTAGGAATAAAGGAAGAAGACGTGTTGGGAAAACATGTTGATGAAGCTATAGAAAACACCAGACTTCATGTTGTTGTAAAGACAGGACAAAAAGAATTATGTGAAATCCAGAGAATACAGGGACGTGACATGCTGGCAAACAGAATTCCCATAATTGAAGATGGCGAAGTCATAGGGGCAATAGGCACTGTGCTTTTTAGAAATATTGAGGAGTTAAGAGCAATTACCAAGAAGGTGGAAATGCTGGAGAAGACTGTTAATAAGTATAGGAATGAAATAAGCAAGATGTATAGTGCAAAGTACACCTTTGAAAATATAATAACTCAAAATGTTGACATGATTGAACTTAAAGAGTTTGCTGCCAGGGTTGCTAATTCGGATTCAACTGTATTAATTCAGGGAGAAAGCGGTACAGGCAAAGAGTTTTTTGCCCATGCTATACATAATGCCAGCAACAGGAGATATGCTCCTTTTGTGCAGATAAACTGCGCAGCAATACCCCATGAGTTGTTGGAATCAGAACTTTTTGGATATGAAGGAGGAGCATTTACCGGTGCCAAAAAGGAAGGGAAAATAGGGAAGTTGGAGCTTGCTAACGGAGGGACAGTATTGATGGATGAGATTTCCTCCATGCCTATGAGTATGCAGGCAAAGCTTCTCAGGGTATTGGAAGAAAGGGAAATAGAAAGAATAGGCGGAAACACAAAGGTAAAGATAGATGTTAGGATTATTGCTTGTACCAATGAAAACCTGAAGACGGCAGTAAAACAAGGAAAATTTAGAAATGACTTGTTCTATAGGCTTAACGTGGTGGAGATAAACATTCCGCCTTTGAGAGAAAGAATGGATGATATACCTGTATTGTGCGATGAAATATTAAGTCAGTTGGTAAGGAATATGGGTTTTACCTATAAAACCGTTACTGATAGGGCGGTGGAAGCCTTGAAATTGCATAGTTGGCCAGGTAATGTGAGAGAGTTGCGAAATGTGCTTGAGAGAGCGGCAAATATGTCTTCAGGTAATCTCATCACTCTGGAGGATTTGCCGGATTATATAAAGAGCAATGTTAAAGACAGAGTTTCAAAAGCTGATAAATCCTGTCTGAAGACTAGAGTTATCGATACAGAGCTTGACGCAATTATTGAAGCGCTGGAAAAAACAAACGGAAATAGGACAGAAGCAGCAAAGCTTCTAGGGATCCATAGGACGGGTCTTTACAAGAAAATAAAAAAATATGGAATCAATATAAAGAACATATGATGTAGAATAATTTCTACACTAGAAAATATGTAGAAAATATTATACAATGTGAAGATTTGCTATATTTAAAGATGTTCCATTGGTTTTATTAAGCAGAGCAACTATAAATATGTAGATTATTATCTACATATTTATAGTTAGTTTGTTTACATAATATTTGATGTATGATATAATTACAGATGCCTATGTACTGAAATTACTTGGCTAGGTAATATGGCATAATATTAGGAACATATGGCACGTTATTTGCAATAGTAATAATTCAAAATAAAACATTTTAGGAAAGGGGACTAATAACTTGAGAGAAGTCGTTATAGTTAGTGCTGTAAGAACTGCTATTGGAACTTTTGGAGGAAGTTTTAAAGATGTATCTCCGATAAAATTAGGAGCAACAGTTGTAAAAGAAGCAATGGCTAGAGCTAATGTTAAACCTGAAATGGTGGATGAAGTCATATTCGGCAGCGTGCTTCAGGCTGGTCTCGGTCAGAATGTAGCAAGACAAGTATCAATTGCTGCAGGAATACCCGCTGAAGTGCCATCTATGACTATAAATAAGGTATGTGGCTCGGGTTTGAAAACAGTAAGCCTTGGTGCTCAGGCTATTATGTTGGGAGAAGCTGATGTGGTTGTAGCAGGAGGTACTGAGAACATGAGTATGGCTCCCTATCTGTTGAAGAATGCAAGATGGGGTCATAGAATGGGAGACGGAGCTGTTGTTGATTACATGGTATATGATGGTCTTACTGATGTATTCAACAATTATCATATGGGAATTACCGCAGAGAACATAGCAGAAAAATGGAACATAACAAGAGAAGACCAGGATAAGTTCGCCTTAGAGAGCCAGTTGAAAGCAGAGAAGGCTATAAAGAGCGGAAGATTTAAGGATGAGATAGTGCCCGTTGAAATCCCACAGAAAAAAGGAGATCCTGTTATAGTTGATACAGATGAGCATCCTCGCTTTGGTACAACATTAGAGGCATTGGCAAAACTGAAACCTGCTTTCAAGAAAGATGGAACAGTTACAGCAGGAAATGCTTCAGGAATAAATGACGGAGCAGCTGCAGTAGTGCTCATGTCAAAAGAAAAAGCAGAAGAGCTTGGAATCACGCCTATGGCAACAATAGTATCCTTTGCTTCAGCAGGCGTTGATCCAACAATCATGGGATATGGACCTGTACCAGCTTCCAGAAAGGCACTAGAAAAAGCAAATATGACTATTGATGACATAGATTTGGTAGAAGCTAATGAAGCTTTTGCAGCTCAATCCATAGCTGTTGTAAGAGATCTTGGATTGGATCCTGAGAAAACTAACGTAAACGGTGGAGCAATAGCTTTGGGTCATCCTATCGGATGCTCCGGAACGAGAATATTGGTAACATTGCTTCATGAAATGGTAAAGAGAGATGCTAAGACTGGTCTTGCAACTCTTTGCATAGGCGGAGGCCAAGGTACTTCATTAATAGTAAAGAGATAACAGCATTGACAACCATAATATGAACTGATGAAAAAGAAGATCCTGACTTTTATGGGTCTTCTTTTTATGTTATCAAATAAAATGAAAGTCTAATGAAAAATATTGAGAAAATAAGAGATAAATTCAAATATTTAGATATAAACACAAATTTTTATATAATATTAAGCATATCACTAATTGATATTAAGACACAATGGTGCAATAATATGATTGAAGGTCAAAGAAAGTCAAAGTCAAATTAGTTGGAGGTGTTTCATATGTTTCTAATTCCATATGGCAGAAGAAATAAATCACTGGCTAACAAAAGCAGAGATATTTTCGACATAGATAATTTATTTGACGATTTCTTCAATGATTCCTTTATGCCAGCTTGGTTCATGGAGAACACTCAGATGAGAGTGGATGTAAAGGAAAATGATAGGGAATACATTGTAGAAGCAGATTTGCCAGGAGTAAACAAGGAAAATATAAACATTGAACTTGACAATGACAGGCTTACCATTGCTGTAGAAAGAAACGAGGAAATAAATGTGGAAAAGGAGAACTACATTAGAAGAGAAAGAAGAAGCGGCAGCTTCTGCAGAAGCTTCTATGTAGAAAATGTAATCGAAGACAAGGTTACTGCAAAGTTTGAAAACGGAGTCCTAACAATAGTGCTGCCTAAAAAGGAACCAACTCCAAAGAAGAGAAACAGAATAGAGATCAAATAGTATTAATAGGGGCTGATGGATAACTGACAAGCAGTCAGTTATCCATCAGCCTTCTTAATTTATCCAAGATCAATTAACCAGAGAGGGATGAAGAAAATGTTCTCCTTGTTTTTTTGTTAGTGTTGCATTTGAGTTGCTAGCTTGAAGCATTTCACTATCATCCTACTTTGTCCCTATTTTACCAAATACAAGTTGAGATATGGACAGGTTTTATGCTATAATTATACAAATTAAATAAAATATGTTAAATAAAGGTTTAGTTTTCTATAATATCCTTTTAAAGGAGGTGTCCTATATGATTAATGTAGCTATATGTGATGATGAGAAAGCTATATGTGCCTACATGGAAAATGTATTATTGGAAATAGGACAGACCTTTTGCGAGGAAATATCTGTAGAGACATTCTATTCTGGAGAAAAATTATGCCAGTCATTACATGAAGGAGTGTATTATGATGTAATATTTTTAGATATTGACCTAAAGACCATGAATGGAATAAGAATTGGTAAACTCATAAGAGAAGTAATAGCTAATGATATCACCCATATAGTTTATGTGTCAGGAAAAGACAGCTATGCCATGGAACTTTTCGATATAAGGCCTCTCAATTTCCTAATAAAACCTCTTACATATGAGAAAATCCAGAAAGTATTTATGACAGCCTTAAGACTTTTACGTAATAATGGCATTATTTTTGAATATCAAAAGGGTCATTGTTTTTATAGAATACCGATAAATAATATTTTATATTTTGAAAGTATGGGTAAAAAAATCCGCATTATTATGAAAGATACCATAGAGGAATATTATTCCAAATTGTCAATAATACAAAGGCAGATTAGAGGAGCGCCTTTCATATCCATTCATAAATCATATCTGGTAAATTATGATCACATAGTTGAAGTGCAATATGATAAAGTTAGGATATCCAATAATGTGATACTGCCCATTAGCCAACATAACAGAAAGGCTGTGAGAGACAAGCTTTTGCAGATGAGACAGAAAGAGGTTAATAACAATGCTTGATAATTACGATATTATTTATCTTCTGTCAAATATCTTTGGTACTTATATAATTTTCAAATTTATGACTTTTTTCTTTGAAAATGATGCAGTCAGCAAAAATTTTGAATTCATATCTTATATACTTTATTATCTATCTATAGCTATTATTTACATTATGTTTAACAATCCAGGTGTTAATTTAATTTCAAATCTTATTCTATTTTTCTTGCTAACGTTTAATTATCCAGCTTCATTGAAGTCAAGACTTATTGCAACGATTTACATATATGCAATATTGCTGTCTGTTGAAGCTTTAACAGTGTATGGGTTAAAATCTATGAACTTAAATCAATTAAGCGATGATGCCAATGTAGAATTAATAGCTGCACTAATTAGTACAAAGATAATTTCATATATGATCATGCTTGCTTTATCAAATTTCAAAATGATAAAAAATGATATAAACATTTCTCCTATGCATTGGATTGCAATAATTTTAATACCTGTAGGAACTCTCTTTTCCACCTTTATTTTGATAACTATAGAAGCTCAATACAAATTGTATTTTATTTTGATAAGTATATCAATATTATTCATTATTAATGTTTTTGTATTTTATTTATATGATGCTTTGATAAGATCTTATAACGAAAAAATAGAAAAAGAATTGCTGCACCAGCAGAATAATGCTTATATAAAACAACTTGACATTATTAATCAATCTAATGAGAATATAAAGATTCTCAGACATGATATAAAAAATCATATCTCAGTTTTACAGGTCCTAATAGAAAAAAACGACAATAAAGGTGCTTTGGAATATTTACATAGAATTTTTGATTTAATCGGAGAATCAAACAATCATATCAAATCCGGCAATATGCCGGTAGATAGTATATTGAATTATAAGATAAATGAGGCAAAAAAGCTTGGCATAGAAGTGGATTTGGAATTGAACATGCCTGAGAAATTAGATATCCAGCCTTTTGATTTGAGCATAATTCTTGGCAATTTGTTTGATAATGCTATAGAGGCGGTATCAAAATTGGAAAGGGATAAAACCATTAAAGCTTCTATCAAGCTAGATAGAAATGTTCTTTATATTAGCATCTCAAATCCCTTTGACGGAAATCTTGTCTATGAAAACAGCGATCTTAAGACGACTCATAGAGATAAAGAAAATCATGGATTTGGTTTAAAGAGTGTAAAAAAGGCCATTGGCAAATATAATGGAGCGATAACCATACAACATACAGACTCTATGTTTTATGCAGATGTTCTTTTATATAATTTTTGTCATAGTTTTTAGAAATAAGAAATCCAAGCTGAAGGCCTTACTACAAATATATTTCCTAAACAAACATAATTTTAAATTTTACCAAAAATGTGTATAAGTTTTACCACTTTCCCCCATTAGGGGGCTTTTTTATTATAAGCTAAAAATAGCTATCAATAAATAACGCATGAAGTAAAACAGAAATAAAGGAGGTGAAATTATGGAAAACAAAGGCATATTGAACTCAATTAACCTAAATTCAGTTGAGAATTTAAGTATTACTGAAATGGAGAACAGACTTGAATTCAGCTTTATCTTTGCTGGTGTTCCGGATTATTATGATGGTAGAATATGTGATGCTATTGTATGTGATAAGATATGTGACTGCATCTCCGCAGTATGTGATGCAATATGTGATCAAATATGTGGACAAATATGCGATGCAATTTGGTAGCAATTTGATTTTGCAAAATAATTAAGGTTACATACTCAAACTCATCTTTGGCTGGGGCAAAGATGAGTTTGAGTAATCCTCAATTAGTTCTTTCGGATGTTTATTAGACAGGTTATGCAAATTGAATAATGTGAAAATATAACTTGGGGGAATGTTTATGAATAATATTATTAGAACTATTAACCTGTTCAATGAAGACAATCTAATATTGGAAAAATCTGAAGAAAGAATTGTCTATTCGATTATGGACATATCAATTTTAGATATAATCCGCCCTGAGTGTACAACCGGTGTATGTGATGTAATTTGCAGTCCTATTTGTGATAAAGTATGCGATAAGATTTGTGGGGATATCTGTGACAAGATATGTGATAAAGTTTGTGATGTTTTTTGTGACACAATATATCCATGCGATGTAAATTTCGTTTGCGGAAGATTCTGTGACAAGGTCATCTGGTAGACTGATGATGGAAATAACATGATATTAAAGCGAAAGAAAGGATAAATGTTATGATACAAGAATATCATAAAATTGTTAAAGAACTGTCCAGATTGCATATTGTTCCCTTTCATAAATGGAATGAAACGACGAAAGCTATTTTAGCTTCTATATTAGGAAACATACCTTTTTTTATTACAAGGAACGGTAATATTTTTTTAGGAGAGGATTCCCAAGAAAAAATAAAAAATAATAGGATATGCTTTCAGGCTCATCTCGATCATCCTGGAGGAAGGCTTTACTATAGTCAAGATGAGGAATATATGTACTCAAAATTGTACGGACATAGAACTTCAAAATATTTAGTGGGCAGAAATTTTGGAGTGTTTTTGCCGGGAATGTATGAAAGTATAGATCAACTTGAGGTAGAGCATTGTCATAGAAGTGGCATGGATGGCGTCACATTGTTTTTTAAAGCTCATAATGATTTGATAAAAACTTATGATTCAGGTGAACTTGTCATCCATTATGATGGGTCTCCTGTATTAAAAAATGATACTTTGACAAATTGGAACTTAGATAATATATTGAATGCTGCTCTTATCATATATCTGATGAAATATGAAAACTATGCTGATAAGTATTACGGACTTTTGACGCTTAATGAAGAGGTAAGTCATTCAGGATTGTATGAGTTTTTAAACATAATTTATGATAGGGATCTATATTTTATATCTATGGATGCCATAGACTCATCGATAAACAGCAATAATGGCTTCGGTATACGCACAAAACAAAATGGTGTAGAGCTGGATAAGTTTATCCCTGAAGGAGTTATGCATCAGTTAGATGAAAAGTATAAAGCGGAAATTCCCTTTGGAGTATGCGAAGGTGTAACTCTGGTAAAAGAAAACAGACCAAGCATAAGCCTGTTTATTAAGATTAATCATTTTCACAATGGCATTCCTTTTAGTAAATTTGGAGCGGAGGAAATTGATTTATCACTTTTGAAAGAATATACTGAATTTATAAAAACTATTGCTTTTAAAATTGAAAGTGAAATAACAAATGAGCCCATATCTGCAAATATAAAAACATCCATTAAGGAACCTGATATTAATATCACAAATCACTCAGATCATATAAGGAACATCATTTTAAGCTGCGATAATTATGTTGATTATTTAACCCGAGGCCTTCCAGAGTTGAGAAAAATATTTTCAACTTACAGCTTGGACATGCCTAATCTGGATAGTAACTCATATTACAGATATAAAGAATTTTTGTCAAGTAAAAAAATAACCCCAATAGAAAAAAAAGATATAATAGATATCCGTGAATATTTATCCGGTGAAATTGAAACTTTGTTCGGTATTAACAAAGATGTTTTTCTTAAAGATATTGATAACATTGAGATAGTGCGCATATTATTAGGTAATTTCAATGCATGCAATTGCTTTAACCCAAACCGTGTTATAATGCTCTCTGATGACAGGATTGATGAGCAAGATATATTAAGACTCATCACCCATGAGCTAACACATTTCATGACTGCTGGCATATGGCGTAGCATGAATATGCCACATGAGTTAATAAAGTATTATGATGAAGGGCTTGCAGTTTATCTGTCTGCCAAGAAATTTGACATAGATATCAGACAAAGCTTGGGCTTTTCAAATGAAGTATATGAAAGATTTTTAGAACAAAAGCCGCAGTTGGAAAAATGGTTCTCCGATTTTTATAAAGGCAACTTTTATAAGATTCATAAAGGCAATATTCATGAATATTTCATAAAAAATGATGTGCCTCATCCATTTTATGCTAACGGAAGCAATGTGTCCCGTTATGGATATTTTTTATCTGCATTGGATACAAAAAGGTTCATAGAGGAAGGAGTTTATTATGAAAAACTATTATGTTAGCAAATATCTAAATATAATACCTCTTAAAGACACATATCTGTTATTTAATGGATTCAATGGATGTATAGATGAGGTTTCTAAAGAGATGGGCCAACTTCTAAGCAATAAGGATAAAGTGGTATCTTCCCAGGATATTGCCGATGTGGAAATTGAATTCCTGCAAAGAAGAGGGCATGTAACAAATCTTACTCCTGAAGAAGAAAAGAAAGAGTTTGTTAAGTTTGTTAAGAAAATAGATGAGTTTAATTTAAAAAATGATTTTTCAGAGTGCAACTTGATGTTGCTACTATCATATGCATGTAATCTAAATTGCTATTACTGTTATCAGAAGCCAATTAGAGGAAAAAAAGAAAATAAGGTTATGACGAAAGAATTTGTGGATCAATTGTTTGGCATATATTTTGAAAAGTTATATAGAGATGTTTCAAGAGAAGACCTGGACATTACCTTATATGGAGGAGAACCTTTTTTAAAAAGGAATAGGGATGTGGTAGAAAGGGTATTGGAGTATTCCAATAAATATTCAATCAATGTAGGTGCCATATCCAATTGTACTCAATTGGAACATTACCTGGATTTGGTTGGTCCTCTGCCGGGCCAAATAAACTTCATACAAGTATCAATAGACGGCAACCAAGAAGATCACGATACAAGTAGAGTTTCAGAGCCTGGAAAGCCAACATTTGATACAATAGTAAGGAATATCCATTTAATGCTGGATAGGAAAGTAAAGTTGAATATAAGAATAAATATTGATGCCAATTCTTTGGAAAAACTGGCATTCTTGTACGATTTTCTTGAAAAGGAAGAAATTTTAAATCATCCATACGCATATATTTATCTGCATCCTTTGCACAATCACTTCAAGCAAACAGATGACAGTTCTTTTGTAGGACATATGGAAGCCGCTGCAACAATAGAATCAATCAATATAAAAAGCAAAATCAGACATCCCATAAGAAGAAAAGCAGAGGGATTGGCATATCTTATGAAAATTCAAAGGGGCATACCATTCAGAAAAACAAGATTTTGCATGCAAAATATACCCAATAACTTTCTCATTGACCCATATGGAGACATATACGGCTGCTATGAGGAAGCAGGCAGGGATGATTATAAAATAGGATACCTGAAAAATGGAGAGGTTTATTTTAACTCATTGAGAGAAGATTACCTAAACAGAAATCTGCTTAATCTTGATAAGTGTTTGGAATGTTCCATCTCACTGCTTTGTGCCGGAGAATGCGGCGTTCAGGCTAGAGAAAACAATGGAAGTATATATAACCCATATTGCAGCACAAGGAAAGATGAAATTTATGAAGCCATCAAATATATATATACTGAGCGAGAACAGGATGATCGCATAGATAGTTTAAATTTCCTATTTCCTCATCTGTAATTATGCAAAACAAAAGCGAGTGATAATATGAGAGCTGGCTCAGAATATGTTAATGTATTTAAAAATGAATATATGCCGGATTATAAAAATGGGAATTTAATAATCAACAAGACATCTTGCTATAAGGTAAGTAAAGAAGTGGCTTATCTCATATCCGTTCTGCCTGAAAAAGGTGATAAAGAAGAGTATTTAAGGCATTTAACATCTTTAAATATAGAAAACAGTCAGGTTATATTTGACAAATTGATTGATCTTGGAGTGTTAAAGGAAAGACAGTATGAAAGTTTCAATAAAAAATTTAAGCATATAATACGCAAAATATTTAATCCTCAAATTCAGGTGCTTTCAAGCAGTATTCAAGAAAAGCTTTTTGGTCACAGCTTTTTATATAATTTAAGGGAAAATACCATGCTTAAACTTGTGTCTATCTCTGTTCTGCTGGTGGCTGTTTTAGGATTGCCTTTTAATAGTTTTTTTTCAGCCTATCAAAAAGAAGATAATTTTTACATATCAGATTTCTTTGCTTTATTATTGATTATTATAATTGGCATCATGTTTCATGAACTTGGACATTCATACATGTGCAGCTACTGCGGCATAGGATTAAGACCTATCAGTTTTTCCGTATATTTGATATATCCAGTTATGTTTACGAATGTATCAGGGATAGATGAACTTGATTTGAAACAAAGAATTTTGGTTAATATTGCAGGATTGTTTGCGCAAGGCATATATATGGTTTTATTAATTATTTTATATATAGTAACTAAATACAGCATTTTTCTAATATGTATAAATATGCTTTTTTATACTTTTTATTTTAATTTTCATCCTTTCATGAGAACAGATGGATATTGGTTTTTCAGAGATGTTTTGCAGTATTATGAGAATAATAAAATAGGTAAAGTTGCAAACAACATTTACTACTTCTTATATTTTTTATTCACAATAATTTTAATTAAAAAAGGTGCTTTGATTGTAAAATTCATAGTGTCATACTTTAGGGATTTCAGTAATATTAAACTTAATGTGAGACTTTTAATGAATTTATTTTATATGTATTTAGTAATAATTCTTTTTAGAGCTATCACAAATAGGTTTTTAGAGTTCTATAATCGCTTTATAAGAAAAAAAGAGGTTGATAATTGTGCTCAATAGCATCATTAAGGGTGTTAAAAAATAAAATAGAATAAGGAGGAGATATTATATGCTAAATAAAGGTTCGAGAGCAACAATGGTTTTAGCAGCAGTATTTGTGTCAGTGATCATGTTACTGAACTTCAACAACATCGTTTTATCTGCTGATTCAAAGACAACAGACGGGCTTCAGGAAGAGAATTCTGTGATTCTTAAATCTGATGATGAGAAAAGGGTTAGTAATATGGAATTTACGATTGATATGTTAACACAGGCAGTATTGGAGAACAACATTGCATTAGTTAAGAGGATATTAGCCAGTGGAACAGTTGATATAAACAGTCAGGATTCAGAAGGGCAATATCCTATTGAGATGGTGCTGGTAATGGGAAATTGCGATATGGCTAAAATATTGCTGGAAGCCGGAGCAGATCCTTATGTTATAACATCCAGTGGAAAGTCAGTGTATGATCTTGTAATGGAAGGAGATAACACCTACCTGAAGAAGATTTTTAAGCAATATGCCAAATAAAACTCCCTTCACCAAACAGGTGAGGGGAGTTTTCATTTTACGAGACATTCCTTCCAACCAAAGCAGAACTTTAAATTTTACCCAAAATATATGTAAATTTTACCATATTAACCCATTAGGGACTTTTTTTATTGTAAGATAAAATTAGCAATTAATCCAAACATTAAGCATCAGATTAAAATAAAGGAGGTGAAATTATGGATAACAAAGGTATATTGAATTCAATTAATTTGAATTCCGTTGAAAATTTGAGCATTACTGAGATGGAAAACAGACTTGAATTCAGCTTTATCGTTGCCGGTATTCCAGATCCCGGTGAAGTCGTAATATGTGATGGTATAGTATGCGATAAGATATGTGATTGTGTTGCTTCAGTATGTGATGGAATATGTGATGGAATATGCGATAAAATTTGTGATGCATTTCGTGATCCAGAGGAACGACTGATGTGATGCAAATTTTGTTTGCGGAAGAATTTGTGACAAAGTTGCCTTTTAAAAAACAGCAGAGGAGCTTCAAGAGAAAAATTTTGTGATACTGAAATCTGATGATGAGAAGCTTTTTAAGCAATATGCCAAATAAAGCTCCCTTCACCAAACAGGTACCGGAAATTTTCATTTTACAAGACATTTCTGCTAATCAATTCAAAATTTTAAATTTTACCAGAAACACATATAAGTTTTGCTATTCAATTCCTTAAAGGATATCTTTTAAGGTAGAGACATTTTTATATGTGATACTTGTTTTCCATGAGGATTTTATAAAGATAAACTAAATTTAATTATCATTTGCTTCAACATATACTGATTGATTTTTAAGATGCTGTAATGTGTACATTGTATATATTTTTCTGAAAAAGTGTTAGGTTATTGGAAAAACATGTATAAATTTTTAATTTGTACTTTCCGTAATAGGTTTCAAGAAAGGCTACCTAGATAAATATAAACACTTTTATAGTAAGCCTTTCTTATTTTAAAATGAAGCGAAAAATAATGTTAGTTAGGAGATATTTTACACAAAATTTGCTTATAAATAGAGAAAGCACAGATTTAAGAGTTTTGAAGTGATTATATATGGAACAATGTGTATGCAGACCTATAAAAGATTTTAGTCTCTTTTCATGCTGTTAAGCAAAATGATGATCAATGTAACATTGATATGATATATTTAAAAAGTATAATTCATATTATGAACTGGGCCAAGAAATACTTGGGAGGAGCTAGATAATAATGGAAATTACAGATAAGTCAATCAGTATTTTGATAGTAATTATATTGTTAATATATGTTGCATGTAATTATTATTATATGTCTCCCAAATCAATAAACACTACTTTATACGGACTTAAGTTCAGGATGGTAAATAGGGAAGATGTGGTACCCATTACCATATCAATTAATGGAACATATAGGCCATCAAAAGACGGGGGAATTGCATTTGAAGGCACTATTGATGTAGAAGACCAACGATTTGACTTTACTAAAATGACATTGATAATAAATAAAGATAGAATGGCAGGCTTAAAGAATAGCGATACAGTTCTGCATGCTTATTTTGGAGATAAGTTAGAAAAGATTATGATTAAAATATTTGAGCCCAATGAATCAGGTGTATATAGTTTTAGTTCTGCTGATGGATGGATGATTTCTGCGCCATCTAAAGATTGGAATGAGGCAGTACAATTAGCTAATGAACTTCTTCCCAAGAATCAAAGATTTGCTAATACTTTTTAAGAAAAAAACTGTAAGTTTTGCCAAAAACATATATAAGTTTTACCATCTAATCGCTTAAATGATATCTTTGATGTAATATAAAACTAAATGAAAAGATTTATGGGAGGTAATGGTAATGAAAAAAGCTTTAATAAAGTTGAGTAGTTTGATTGCCAGTTTTGCCTTGTTTATAACAACAATGAACGTAAATACAACATGTATATGCTTAATTCACCAACCAAAACTGCCTAAAGGTGCAGAGAATTTGCGCAAATTCTGATTGATATGGACTTGATTAATAAAATTGCGGATGGGCTCATTGCCAATGGAGCCATAAAAGTTGAAGACAGAGACTTATATGAGTATGGTTTAAAACAGGGATTATTAATAATTGTGAATATCCTTACAACAATAGCAATAGGCCTTTTGTTCAATATGGTTTGGCAAAGCCTTCTGTTTATGATTGCATACATTCCGTTGAGGTCATTTGCAGGAGGTTATCATGCAAGGACACAATCAAAATGTTACTTTTTTTCCATATTATTAACTATGTCAGTGCTTTTGGCAATAAAACTTATTCCTTGTACAAGGTTTAATATTGTATGTATAGCAATGATTGCAGCAATAATCATCTATGCCCTTGCTCCTGTGGAGGATGCCAACAAGCCCTTGGATAAAATGGAAGAGGAAGTATATAAAAAGCGAGCAAGAAAAATTCTTGCAGTAGAATTATGTGCTATGCTACTGGCCATGGGGCTGAGAGTGAGCTGGGTTTCGTTTTGCATATCTGTATCGATACTTGCATTAAGTATTTTGATAATTATTGGAAAGGTGAAGAATTTTAGAAGTGGAGGTTGTTGCACAACTAATAAATAGTTAGTTGGGCGGCAGCCTTCTTAAATTTATAAAAAACGAGAAATGGGCAAGTTGTAAGAAGTGATATGTTAAAAAACAATATGGCAAAGGCACAACAAGATAATTATGTATTGAGCAGGATTTTTGCTGGAAATCTAAAATACAGACTAAGGGATTTATTATATGCAGAACTGGGGCTTGTGGTGCGGAGTATCAATGCTTTTATACTTTTTATGTATGTAGCAGTCATCGGATTATATTTGCTTTTGTCATTTGATTCGGTGAAGGGCCCCATAATATCAATTTTATGGATAATGCCTTTAAGCATCATATCAGAAATAAACACAAGGAACATTTATTATAGTACTAGAGAGGTGATTCAGAGTACATCATATTTCAATAGGATGTAGATTTTAACGCATTATATTTGCGGAGTCCTTATAGTGTTTTTGCCCAATGTGCCATTGATTTGCAAAGGGCTATTGCTAAGGCAGCATATTGATATTACTATGATAATGGCAGGGAGCATATTTATCCCTTCTTTGGCCTTATTTTTAAGCGCATGGAGTAGAAGTCCAAATTTGTTTCAAATGATATATTTATTCATTCATTTGGTATACAGGTATTAGCTAGAATAATTATATCTTAAATTTTACGGGGCTATGCAATGTTGGAACAGATGTGGGCACGAGCATATTGATTGGTTATTCAGCTTTGAGTCTAATATTGTTGGCTGGCACGTATATTATAAGACTGATTGAACTAAAGACTGGATGATTATTTTAACATTAAGCTTAACAAAAAATGGACACAACGATACCATAACTGGTTTTGAGTATCGCTCCAGTGTCCATTTTTGATGTGTCAGGTCACAAGCAGGTTGGATGATTGTCTTGTTTGTTACTAAACCCCGATATTCATTGCTTTGAGGTTAGAGCTGTAAATGTATTTTTATATTAATGTTTCTTGATTTATAAAAAGCTTTGGGGTTCTGCTTTTGTATCGCAGTATATGCAGCGATAAATTCTGTTTTCTCTGTCTGTCAGCTTGAATACGTGCTTTAACCCTTGTTCTGTGGATACGATGCAGCGAGGGTTTTTGCATTTTATTACTCCTGTAATGGTGTTTGGCAATTGAGGATGGATCTTTTGAACCCTGACACCGTCTTTAATGATATTGACAGTAATCTGTGGTGCAATATATCCAAGTATATCAAAGTTTAAGTCGATGACTTCATTGACTTTCAGAATATCCTTTTTACCATGCTTCTCACTGAAGGCATTTTTTATGAGAGCTACTTCACATTGAAGCTCTTCCAGATTCAAATAGCGGTAAAGTTCCATGCCTCTGCCGGCAGGAATGTGGTCTATGACAACTCCGTTTACTATGCTTCCTATAATCATTGTTTAATTCACCCCCAAAAGATTAAGTATAAGTGCCATGCGGATATATTTACCACAAAGAACTTGTTTGAAATAGCAAGCTCGTGGATCAGAGTCTATTTCCACCGAAATTTCGTTTACCCTTGGCAGTGGATGGAGGATGGAGAGATCTTTTTTTGCATTTGAAAGTTTGTCAGGAGTAAGTATATAGCTGTCCTTGAGACGGACATAATCAGCTTCATTGAAGAAACGCTCGCGCTGGACTCGAGTCATGTACAGTATATCAAGTTTTGGCATTGCTTCTTCCAATGAGGTTGTTTCTGTAAATGGAATGTTGTTTTTTATAAGAACATCAGTGCGAAGATGCTCAGGAATCATCAGTTCTTCAGGAGAGATTAACACAAATTCTACATTATCATACCTTGACATGGCAGAGATAAGAGAATGAACTGTACGTCCGAATTTAAGATCTCCACAGCATCCAATTGTAAGATGGTCCAATCTTCCTTTTTCACGCTTTATTGTAAGGAGATCCGTCAAGGTCTGTGTAGGATGGTTATGGCTGCCATCTCCTGCATTGATGACTGGTATAGAAACACTTTGAGCAGCTACCAGGGGAGCTCCTTCCTTGGGATGTCTCATGGCTATTATGTCTGCAAAGCATTCCACCGTCCTTGCTGTGTCTGCAACGCTTTCGCCTTTAGCTGCGGAACTGCTGCCGGCCTCAGAAAAGCCTATGACATTGCCACCTAGCTCATACATGGCAGATTCAAAACTAAGTCTTGTACGGGTAGATGGCTCATAAAACAATGTGGCCAGTTTCTTTCCGCGGCACTTTTCACTATATTTTGCCGGGTTTTCTATTATGTCTTCAGCAACGGAGATGAGTTCGTCAATTTCTTCTTTTGAAAGATCAAGAATGTCTATAAGATGTTTCATTACTTTATACCTCCTATCCAACTTTCATCTGATGGATTATCTCTGAATGAGAGAAGCCTCTTTATATCATCTTCCTCAATATATTTTTCCTTTGCTGCTACCTCAACAATGGTGTCAAAGTCTGTGAGGCTTATGTTTTTTACATTAGCTTTTGAAAGTTTATCCATGCTTTCTTTCATGCCATAGGTAAATATGCTTGCGATACCAAGGATTTCAGCCCCTGCTTCCTTAAGCACATTTACAACCTCAATGGCACTTCCTCCCGTGGATATAAGGTCTTCTACGACCACAACCTTCTGACCGGGTATCAGTTTACCTTCAATCTTATTCTTTCGTCCGTGATCTTTTGCACTGGAACGAACATAGCCCATGGGAAGATTTAAAAGATGTGCCGTAATGGCTGCGTGGGCAATGCCTGCCGTACTGGTACCCATAAGAACTTCAGCTTCGGGATAATGGGTTTTTATAATATTTGCAAGGCCTGTTTCCACATCCATTCGCACTTCAGGATCAGAAAGTGTAAGACGGTTGTCGCAGTATATAGGGCTTTTTATGCCACTGGCCCAGATGAAAGGTTCATTAGGTCTGAGAAATACAGCTTTAATTTTAAGCAGATCCTTTGCAATTTTTACTTTCATTTACATCGCCTCCTATACTAGAAAATCTTTTATACATCTATGGTATGCAGACACTGGATCTTCAGATTGTGTTATAGGTCTTCCAACCACTATGTAATCTGAGCCTAACTCCTTTGCTTGTGCAGGTGTAGTAACCCTCACCTGATCGCTTTTGTCACCATCAGGGAAGCGAATGCCCGGTGTTACGGTGATAAAATTATTGCCGCATTTCTCATGAATGATTTGAGATTCCAAGGGGGAGCATACCACACCGTCCAGTCCGGCGGATTTGGCATTGGCAGCATAGGCAAGAACAGTATTTTTGAGAGATTCATTGATAAGAAGTTCATTATGCAACTGTTCTTCACTGATGCTGGTCAACTGGGTGACAGCTATCACCAATGGACGTGAACCATCATATTTAATCACTCCTTCCATGGCAGCCTCCATCATGGAGCTTGTTCCGGCGGCGTGAAGGTTTATCATATCAACATTGAGTGAGGAAAGTATCCTCATGGTTCTTTTTACAGTATTGGGAATATCATGAAGCTTCAAGTCAAGGAATATTTTGTGACCGCGTACTTTCAACTCCCTAACGATAGTCGGTCCCTCGGCATAATATAGTTCCATGCCAATTTTCACATAAGGCCGAATCGATCCGAATTGTTCAAGAAACTTGAGGGTTTCTGATGTGCTGCTGAAATCGCAGGCAATAATCACGTCTTTTCCCATGTTAATGTCCTCCTCCTATAATTGATTTAAGACTTTTTATCCCATACCGCTCCATTGCGGAGGGAAGATCTTCTATGATTTTTTTGCAGGCATAGGGATTTTTCAGATTTGCAGCACCCACCTGTACTGCAGTTGCTCCGGCCAGCATCATTTCAATCACATCATCTGCCGTTGATATTCCTCCTATGCCAATTATGGGTATTCGGACTGCCTCATATACCTGCCATACCATGCGAAGGGCGATGGGAAACACTGCCGGACCCGAAAGCCCCCCTGTTACATTGGCGAGTATTGGTTTTTTCTTTTTTATATCAATGCGCATGGCAAGGAAAGTATTGATGAGGCTGATACCATCGGCACCTGCTTCCTCACAGGATTTTGCAATGGCTGCTATGTCCATTGCGTTGGGAGAAAGTTTGATATAGACGGGTTTATTGTGTACGATGGTTTTCACAGCTTTTGTAATCTCTCCGGCAGACTCCGGTGAAGTGCCGAAACTCATGCCACCGTTATGAACATTGGGGCAACTGATATTTACTTCAATTATATCTACCAAAGGGGACTCATCAGCTTTAGCACAGCAATACACATACTCATCTTTACTAAAACCGCTGATATTTGCAATAATGGGTTGATGATATATATGTCGCAGTTTTGGAAGTTCCTCGTCTAATACTTTATGGATGCCTGGATTTTCAAGTCCTACAGCGTTAAGTATCCCTGAAGGCCCTTCTGCAATTCGGGGGCAGTCATTTCCAAATCGAGGTTCCTTGGTGGTTCCTTTAATGCATATGGCTCCTAAACAATTGATGTCATACCAATGGGCAAATTCATAGCCATAACCAAAGGTTCCGCTGGCAGGGATTACCGGATTCTGAAATTTGATTCCGTTCAATTCCACAGATGTGTCTACCATATGATTTCCTCCTTTCTGAGCACCGGACCATCTTTGCAAATGCGCTTATTGCCGTATTTTGTTCTGCAAGTGCAGCCCATACAGGCACCAAAGCCGCAACCCATCCGTTCTTCAAAGCTGAACTCGCCGGACGATATGGATTTCTCATAGACAGCCTTTAGCATAGCCTCTGGACCACAGGTATATATGTAGGAATAATTTTTATCTGCCATAGCATCTGTGACAAAACCTTTTGTGCCATGACTGCCGTCTGCTGTTGTTATTGTTGTTTTGATTCCTAGGTTCTGGAATTCTTCCACAAGGAACATTTCCATATATGTATTGAAACCGAGGATGACCTCAGGTTGTTTCCTTTCTTCAATAAGTCTCTTAGCCAAGCCAAAGAGGGGAGGAATGCCGGCTCCACCGCCAATGAGCAATGGCCTGTCTCCACTGGCTGCCAGATTATACCCATTGCCAAGACCGATGAGCACATCAAGACTTTCACAGGGTTTCATGCAGCTCATTTCTGCTGTTCCTTTTCCCACCACTTTATAATATATGGTCAGCTTATAATCCTCCCAGTCGCATACGGAAAAAGGCCTGCGGAGGAAATAGCCTTGGAGTTCTATATTTATAAACTGGCCAGGTGCAGTAATTGCCGAGGTATCCCCTGAAAGTTCCATTTTGAAAATGTTTTCTGCAGCAATGTCATTGCTTATAATTTCAAACAGCTCTTTTTTCATTTGATAACCTCCTTTAGACTGTTGTCTTTCCAGACGATTTCTCCATTGCACATTGTAAGTAGGCACTTGCCAAAAGAATATATACCGTCAAATGGTGAACTTTTGCCAAGAGAAAGAAAATCTTTTGAATCAATCTTGTATTCTTCTTTTAAATCATAAATGGTAAAGGATGCAGGTTCACCTACTGCAATGGAAGATCCTATGCCAAATCGTCTGGAAGGGTTCCTGTACATAAGGTCTATGAGCTTTTCCAAAGGAATGATTCCTTTGCATACAAGACCTGTATACAATACAGGGAATGCAGTTTCCAAACCTGTTATTCCATTGAGGCTCTCACGTAAACCTCCTGATTTTTCCTGGACCGAATGTGGTGCATGATCTGTTGCAATCATATCTATGGTGTTGTCACAGATCCCTTCAATAAGGGCCTGTCGGTCTGCTTCGCTGCGAATAGGAGGATTCATTTTGAAACGCCCATCATCTTTCAATTGCATGTCATTAAGCAGCAAATAATGGGGAGCCGTCTCACATGTAACATCAACACCCCGCATCTTTGCATTACGGATGAGTGATACGCTTTCTTTGCATGAAACATGGCATACATGATAGGCACAGCCTGTTTGCTCTGCCAAGCGGAGGTCTCTTTCTATATGCCGCCATTCGCTTTCACTGGGGATACCTCTATGATTGTAAAGGCTGGCATAGACACCCTGGTGAATATAGCCGCCATTTAGCAGGCTGTTGTCCTCGCAATGGGCAGCGATTATCTTGCCCAGAGTTTTAGCCTTTTTCATAGCAGCAAGCATGATTTCTTCATCTTGTATACCTTTTCCGTCATCTGAAAAACCTATTACCTTGTCTGATAATCCATCCATGTCTGCCAAAACTATTCCACCTTCATTAACTGTTATGGCACCGTATGGATAGACATTAATGACAGCATCTCTATCTATTATTTCCTTCTGAATATTCAGATGTTCAATGCTATCGGGAACAGGATTGACATTTGGCATGGTACAGACAGAAGTAAAGCCTCCGTGCGCTGCGGCCAAGGTTCCGTTTTTGATTGTTTCTTTATATGAAAAACCCGGTTCACGCAGATGCACATGGACATCAACAAAACCGGGAAAAAGGAAACAATCATTAAGTTCAAAAACGGGCTTATCTTCGATAGCGATATCAATAAATGAAATAGTGGCAATACGACCATTGTCAACGACTATGGTCCCTTTTTTGAATGCACCTTCCTGATAGATGTTTACATTCTTAAACACATATTTCATAGTCCATTTCTCCTTACTGGGCGGTGCAGAGAAGTGTCATTTCATAGTGCAACAAAGATGAGAAGTATTATTTCAGAGTCTAATGGCAAGCAAAAAGTCTTGCGGATACCGCAAGACTATAGAATGGCCCAATATGTAAGCACACCAATTCCTACAATATTGACTTCTAATCTTGTCGGCATCTCTGTACCGCATTTAAAGATTTTTATAATAGTAACATAATCATATGAACCTGTCAAGTATCATATTACTTTTTCTGTTAATAAAATTATAGATTGATTTATGGTATATCATACAGCTAAATTTTGGATTCCATCAATGCCTTCTTTGCCAGTTCATCTGCCATTTCGTTATATTTGTCTCCTGAATGGGCTGTAACCTTTTGAAAGGAGATATTCATAGCATTTCTATATTTACCCATGTATTCAATATATTTTTTTGCGCAATAGGAGTTGGCCTTCCATTGGCCTGTGAACCACTTGGCTATTCCTTCATAGTCATGCCTTATCAATATGCTATAATAGCCATTGCTGTATGCCCATCTTACTGCAAACATGGTACCCATCAGTTCTCCTGCCACATTTCTGCTGGTCAAAGCTTCAGGATCTTCATTGGAACCCTTTTCGCATATTATTTTTCCCTGGGGGGTGATTATGACGCATCCAAAGGAGTATCTTTTTTGACTGCCATCATAACTGCCGTCCACATAGGCAATAACGGAATTTGATTCTGCAGCCGTCTGTATATGTATATTTGAAATATCTATACCCTTTGCAAAGGCATCAGCTTCCTCGAAGGTAGGAAAGGCCTTATATTTTACACTCTTCACTCCTTCAATGCTGCTTTTGCATTCTTCCCAGGTTTCAAACACACCTGTGATATTTTCGCTTCTCACTCCATAATACTTCTTCTTTGACATAGCCTACCTCCAATAATGATGTCAGTCAAATGCTACTATATGATGCTGCATTTGTCAATCATGGAGGAGTAATTAGGCTATGTATTTTTATGACGCAATTAGTAGAAATTGAGAAGATTTTTTAGCTTTGATATACTATAATTAGTCGATATTTACTAATAAGCCCATTAGAATTCTACAGGTCAAATGATGCTGGTGAGATAATCGCTAAGTTTTTTGCCATAGGTCATGATATAGCAATTGTTGTCCTTTATCTATGGTCTATAGAAAGGAGATTATCCATGTATATAATTGCTGATGTTATTTTAGCATCTATAATGTCTTTTTTGTCCTATGCTTCAGTAGTGAAATTTTCATCTTTAAAGTTTTCAAAAATAAAATTTATACTTTATATCTGTTGTGTAACTTCACTTACAGTTATAAATAAAACTTATGATTATAGCACTGATATGTCCAATATAAGGTTCATAGGGAATTTTTTTATTGTTGCTTTTTCAATTTACTTCATTTTGCTTCGAAACTTGGTTAAATCTGTTTATTATACGTTGACTTTGTATACTTTGATAATGATCAATGATTCTTTAGTGGTATTTATTTTTGTAAAAGTTATGGGATACACTTTTGAAAAACATCATTCCAGTTTTATGATATGTTTTTTAACAAACATTGGAATATCTATTCTAACTTATACTGAAATAATCCTTATTAAAGTAATGTGTGACAAGAAAAAAATAGCTGATGTGACAAATAGAAATGCGGCTCATATGGCATTTGCGTTGATGACATTCATAGTTGCCGCCATTAATATAATGGTTTATAGCAAATATATGGATTTGATAGATAGAAGATTAATGCTCATAAGCATACACATAATGACAGGTTACTTTATACTTACTATGGCGGTATATAGAGTATATAGCAATTTAGTGGTGAATGAAAAGGAAAATGAACAACTTAGAGTATATATAAACATGGTGGATGAATTGATAGATGAGTATAGAAGGGTGAGGCATAATACATATAATATCATTGAAGCTGCATCAGCTTTTTTAGAAGAAGATGATATGGAAGGCTTAAAGGAGCATTTCAGCGGAGTAATTGAAAGGCAAAGAAGTATTAAGAAAAGCAATATAGCATCTTTATATAAGATAGCTCATCCAGGGATAAAGAGCCTTTTATCCTCAAAACTTGGCAGGATAGAGGCATTGTCATTGAACCTGAATCTAGAAATAACCACTGATTTGGAAGGAGTTAAAGCAAATATATCGGACCTTTGTGAGATACTTGGAGCCTTCTTGGATAGAGCGATAGAGTCAGCTGCATTGACTAATGAGAAATATATGGAGTTTTGCATCTTTGAAGATGACCAATACTATATAATCATCATCAAGAATTCTTATGACCCCAGTCATGAAAAAAAAGACGCAGCGATAGGATTAAAGACAGCAGACAGCATAATAAGGAAATATAGTTTGATGCTTAATAATACTATAACAGAGAAAAATTACCATATCCAGGAGCTGGTGATTAAAAAACAAACTGATAATTTTTGAAAAAATGCATTTTGTACCTAAAAGTCTACCTCTTATCCCATTTATATGGATTTTTTATTTTATTCTGGTATATTTAAACTAGGGCCTAGTAATTACTCTATTGCAGCCCAAATTTAAAATTGATAGTATGATTTTTCTTTTAATTCATTGATCAATTAAATTAGTTGTGGGTGTTAACGATGCTATAGAAAAGTACGCAATTATTGTAGGTTTAAAATGTGCAATATTGTGTACTTTTTGCCCTTTATATTTGTAAACTTGTTTTAATTATTCCATATTTGAGTTCTGCAATGACAGAGTAAAGTTAATTGATAAGTTGTTAGGGAGTTAGAATGAAGCGCATAATCCTGTTTATCATGGCCATAAGCTTAATATTTGCTACAGGCTGCGGAGCAAATCCTACAACCAGCATAGGCAATGAGCAGAACCAATTCAACTATGAAGCCAAAGAAATATATTCGGCCGATGGAAGCAGAGGGATATCATCCATTGCCATGGGAAGAAACGGAGAACTGGCTGTATTCAAATATCATGAAAAGAAGATATACATATTTGATAAAAACGGCGCCAAAACCGGAGAATTAAAAGCAGAAGAAAACTGGGATGGAGCATTGTACTTTGACAAGGACAACAAGCTTTATGCCCTTCTCCAATACCGTGTAAAGAATAATAACAATGATTACGTTTTGCTGGAAAGACAGCTAAGGATGTATGATATTCAGAAAAGTACCCTTGAAGAACAAAGCGATATAGTGGAAATCAAGAGTGATAACATTATTGGAGAAGTAGTAGAGAAAATTGAAGTAGACAGTCAGGGGAATATATACTGCCTAAAGGCAAATGAAGAAGTGGAAGTATCGGACAAGAAACCAAAAAGTATTAAGACCATTTAAGGGAGAAAGTTTATGGACATAGCCATAGATGAAGAAGACAACATGATAGGATCATGCTATGACAGCAGCTCCAAGTTATATATAGAAAAAATGTCGGATAAAAATCACAAAACTATATGGAAGAAGGAATATGACAGCAAAGGAGCGGCCAAATTATATACTATAATGAGACTACCAAACCCTGTATGGATTTAAAGAAAAAGGTCTATTCAAATATGATGGCAAAGGCAATGTAAAGGGATACATAGCAGATATCGCTCAGTTATCAGGGTTGGAAAGCATGAACAGACTTATCGTAGATGAAAAAGAAAAGATATATACCTATGGGAAGGACGGCAGTAAAAGCAAGCTGCTGGTATATGAAAAGACGGAAAAAAAGGAGATAATGCTATATTCCTATTGTCCTAGAAACGATCATATACATCAAAGCATGGTAAATGTGATAAGAAAGTTTGAGCAGAAATATCTGAATATAAAAATAAAGTTCGTTGCTCATGACAACTTACAGCAAATCAATACGGAGCTTTTGACAGGAAAAGGCGCCGATATAATATGTGGAATATATCCGGCCATGGAGTACATCACAAAAGGCGTGTTTCTTGATTTAAACCGGATGATAGATGCAGACAGCAAATTCAATAAAGAAGACTATAATGAAGCGGTCATAGAGGGCTCCAGATATGGAGAGGCTCTGTATATAATGCCAATAACATATGTTAAGCAATTTTATGCAGGAAATAAAAATCTGCTGGAGGATAATAACATAAAAACAGATATTGAATGGACTTGGAGAGATTTATATGAAATCATGAACAAAGTGAAGTCAAAAGGCATATATGCGACTTCTACATGCCCGCAAGAAGAAAATTTGCTTTTAATGGTTAAGGATGCTTTGGACTACTATATAGATTGGGAGAATAAGCAGGCCAGATTTAATTCAAAAGAATTCAGAGAAACCTTGGAGCTTTTTAAGGTCATAAAAAGCGGGAACTTTGAACATCTTGAGGCCGAGCCATATCCTAGAAACGGAAGAAAATTTGAGCTTCTCCTAAACAACACCTTGTTCTATCCTGATTTTCATTCAGGATAGTATGAATCTGTATATATTCATAGTCCCTATTCAGATATTATGCTTCTTCTAAGGCCCAGACCTGAATATGGCGATACCAAAGCATTTAGAGCATATAATGCAGGAATAAACAGCAAATCAATATACAAGGATGAGGCTTGGAAATTCATAAAGTATCTTTTAAGTGACGATATTCAATTATACATTGGAGAAAAAGATATTCCGGTGAATAAGAGAGCTGGACAAAAGGTACTGGAAAACCAATTAGAGCGAATGACAGAACATGGCTTTGATGCAAATGCTAATTTGCAAGTCTTTAAAGATATAAATAGTACTTTGAATAAAAACGCAGCTTTACAAGTGCCTGATGAATTGCTCAATACCACCTGGTAGGAAATTAAGCTATATCTTTCTGGCAGCAAGAGCCAGGATGAGAGCGTTAAGGCCATACAGAACAAGGTAATGCTGTATCTCAATGAGTAGGTATATTGATGTTTGATGATAAAATAAGGTTTGGAGGATATTATATGCTAAATAAGGGATTCAAAGCACTTGTTGCTATAGTTCTGTTGGCAGCGGTAATCATATTCCTGAGTTTTGACAGCAGTATTTCATCTGCTGAACCTAAGGCAGTAGATGTGCTCAAGCAACAAGATGATGTAACTATTAAAACTGATGATGAGAAAAGGGAGAATCATATGGAAATTACAGTTGATAAGTTAACGCAGGCAGTATTGGAGAATGACATTACGTCAGTCAAAAGTATTATAACCAGCGGAATAGTTGATATAAACAGTGAAGATTCAGAAGGAGAGTATCCTATTGAAACGGTGCTGGTAATGGGAAATTGTGACATGGCTAAAATATTGTTGGAAGCAGGAGCAAATCCATATGTTATGACATCCAGCGGAAAATCTGTATATGATCTTGTGATGGAAGGAGATAACACTTACCTGAAGAAGATTTTTGAACAATATGCTGAATAGAAAGTTAAGGAATACTATGTGTATCATAAAAATTCCTTCACCAAACTGGTGGGGGATTTTTATATGCGTATATTTTAAACGGAGCCTTTGTGGTTAATGGAAAAGTTAAATTTCTTGTAGAAGTTGAGAAGATATTGTTAATCTGATATACTATCATTATCCAATAATTACTAATATTTATAATGATTATATATTTTTCAAATGAGTGCGGGTGAGGATCTTGTTGAACGTTGTAATATGCGACGATACCCATTCGGAGAGTATTAGAGATGCCGTTGAACCCATAATAAATGAGCTAAGTATAGGCAAGATAGTTATGGTTGAGAAAAGTCCTGATAAGGTGTTGGAGTACATAAACTATAATAAAGCTCCTACCGTATACTTTCTGGACATTGAATTAAATTCATATATTAATGGAATTCATATGGCAAGATTAATAAGAGAGAAAGATTCTTTTTCATATATAGTATTTATAACAGCCCATGAGGAGTTTGCCTTTTTGACTTATAAATACAAACTGAATGTATTGGATTATATAGTTAAGCCTGTTAACAATGAGGATATTAAGTATTGCATTGAGTCAATCTGCAAGTTGGAAAATCAAAAGAAAGTCAAAGAAGATGATGCTCAAAAGGATTATATATTGAATATAAAATCCGGATGGAAGCAGTACAGGATAGATGTAAGAGATATCACATACATAGAGGTCATAAAGAATAAAATAATAATTCATGTTGAAACAGGACAAATAAGTTTCTTTTCTACATTAAAGGATTTTAGGGACAAGCTATCCTCTGTGGGCTTTAAAAGCATAGTGGTTTGCCATAAGTCTTATATGGTAAATTTAAAGAAGGTAAGCTGCATAGATAAGAATAATATCATAATGAAAAATGGTGATCGCTGCCCAATATCAAGAAGGTACAAAAGGGTGATTATGGATGCTTTTAATAGCTAATTTTTTTGTGTCTCTGATCACAGGTGCCATGTTTTATATATCAGCAATTAGGCTATTGAGCTGTGATTTTAATAAAAGAAAGGCTATTCTCTTTATATCTTGTTATGCTTTTTGCAATGCATTAATAAGAAGTAACAAGTATTATGATAATATAACTTCTTTAATGAAATTATTTTTTGTAATGACTGTGGTAGTACTTTTAACCAATGCTTTTATAATAAGGGATATCATCAAATCCTTCTACTATACAGTTCTTGTATATACAGTTGCATTAATCAATGAATCTGTTGTTGTTTTTTTAATGGTCAAGATTTTTGACATTTCATTGAAAGCGATGCAGAACCATATTCTATATATGACTATAGCAAGCTTATCAGTTTTTTGGATGACTTATATTGCCATAATAGCCATGAAATATCTGTGGGATAAGAAAAAAAATATTGCCAAATCAATAAAAAATGGAGCTTATATTATATTTGCGCTTCTAACCTTCATGGTAACTGCCGCAAACATATTGGTTTACAACAAATATATGGAAATGATAGACAGTAGGCTTATATTTATCAATATACTTATAACATTTTTATATTTTCTGCTTACTATAGCAGTTTACAGAATATACAGTAACTTGGCCATCAATGAACAGGAAAATAAGCAGTTAAAGGCATATATAAATATGGCGGAAGAGTTAATAGATGAGTATAGAAGGATAAGGCATAATACTCATAATATTATTGAATCGGCATCAGCATTTATTGAAGCCAACGATATGGAAGGATTAAAGGAACATTTAAGCAGTGTAATTGAGAGACAAAATAGAATTAATAAAAACAATATTGCCTCTTTATATAAGATAGCCCATCCAGGAGTTAAAGGCCTTTTATATTCTAAAATAGGAAAGATGGAAGAATTGTCGCTGAACATAAATGTTGAAATAACTACAGACATGGAGCATATTAATGTAAATGTATCAGATTTATGTGAGATACTGGGGGTGTTCTTAGATAATTCAATAGAAGCGGCGAGACTGACAAAAGATAAATATGTTGAACTTTGCATTTTTGAAGATAATGAATGCTATACAATAGTCATAAAAAATTCTTATGATATGAACCAGAAAAAGGATGGAAACGGCATAGGTCTTAAAACGGTAAAAAGCATATTGAAAAAATATCCTAATATGCTAAATAACACTATAATAGATGAGAAATATTATACTCAAGAACTCCTCATAAAAAAGTAAAATAGAAATCACAATTCATGCTATTTTACCTCTTGTCCCATATCTATTTTTTTTCATTTTGCTTTGATATATTTAAATCAGATGATAAAACATCTGAAATTGTTTATATTGTTATATGCTGACCCTAAATTTCGGACTCATAGGCCTAGTTATGTTTAGGGGGTATATTCATGGACAAAATAAAAATCAGAGATGTAAATCTTCTTTTGCTCATTGTACTTATGCTTACGTTTATCGTTAAGCATCCTTACAGTCATATATTAACATTAATTATTACTCAGGCTTGGGCTGGAAGAAATGATTTAAAATTGAGAGATTTTCTATATCTTAACAGACCAATAGTTTCGATAGTGCTGCTTTCTATGATAATCGGTGTTTTATTGGCCCTTATGAATGTTTTTAACTATTTCTATTTTCGATTTAGTATAGAATCAATTGGAGAAGATAAATTCTCATTATCAATGTCAACTTTTTGGTTTTTATTTAGTATCTGTTTTTTCGGACCTTTGGTTGAGGAGTTATTTTTTAGAGGATTTTTATATAACTTTTATAAAAAGAAAGGTATATTAACTGCTGTTACATTAAGTAGTATGTTTTTTTCAATTTTTCATTTCAATTTGCATGGAATAATTATGATATTTATTTTAGGTGTATTTTTGGCATTGTTGTACGAGATAACCCAATGTTTCTGGATACCTGTATTGATTCATTGTAGTATAAATGCTGTTGGTACTCTTTTATTATCCGAACCAATGATAGGATCATTAAATGACTTTTTATTCTGGTTGCATGGAGACAATGTGTGGTTTTTCAGGATTAAGCTTTTGTTTGTATCTATTATGTTATGCATATTTACCATATTAGTTATGTTTTTAGTTATGCGCATTAGCGGTAACAACATATTTGAAGGGAGAAAAATAAAAGACTTGATATCAATAAATAAAAATGATGATGAGCCATTGATAGATAAATATTTTATATCGGTTTTTATTATTTTCATTGGCATTATAGTATGGGCTTTATTTTTCATGCAGTCTTAATCGGTGGGATAGGTTCATTTGTCATTGTAAGTCCTTTATAAGCTAGACACAAAAGTATTGTAGTTTTATTTTAGAGGGAAAGCAAGTTTATATGAAATGGGGAAATTCCAATGGATATGGTATATTGACTTATTTATTAGTCACAAATGACAGATGGGTTACAGGACTGACAATACTAGCTGGTCTGAAGTAGTTACTACAGCGTCTGGTTCTGCAAAACTTTCTCATTCGTACAGTTATATTGATAAGCTAGGTTATGTATATAATGAACCATTGAAAGAATGGATTTTAAAAGTTGATATACAAAAAAGACAATGGTTCAGGCATGAATACGCTTCTTTCAAATGTACCGATGGATATACTCGTTCAGGAACGGCAGACTGTATTCCTACAAATGGCTATTCTCCAATAAAAGAAGATATGAAATACAATTATAATAATGACAGTTATATTAAAGCTGAAGCATCATATAGATATAAATACAACCTAGGGCCATATAGAGATGTTTTTGTGCCGTTATATTAATGATTATGATAAATAATGATTCAATAAAAACATATAAATTTATATTATTTGCTTTTCTTCTTTTATTACCATTGATGCTTTGGTTATTTAGCATAAATAAGGATATGAAATCAAACAATATTATTATGCACGATGAAAAAGAAGTCGATGAGAATCTGCTTATTGATAGCAATAAAAGCGATAATTTTGATTATCATTTATATGTTTATTTGAAAAAAGAAAAAGATGAACATGGTTTTATGAATGTTATTTATAAGTTAAGAATTACTCCAAAGGCTGGTAAAGTTTATAATAATGTAATGGTTACTGCTTTTTTTGGATGAGTCATTAAAAAGTGCATTTACAGTTCAGAACTTCCTTGGTTTCGGAACCGACGTATCTGAGAATATAACATTTGGTTCTTTAAATAAAGGTCTTGAAGTCGGACGTTCAACATTGCTGACAGACTATTATGATATCGAGATTTTGAAGTGCCTTTTGATTAAAGATATTAAGGTTAAAGTTATATGGAAGACCGGGGAAGAATATGTTATACTTTCACCAGAAAATGTTGAATTAATTTGCGATTAGTAGATATGTTAGTGCTTAATCAAGTACCTATTTATATTAGTGTATAACAAAACAACTTTTACACTATTATAAATAGGGGCTTTTTATATGTTCATGTGTTTAAGGAACCTTTGTGGTTAAGTGGTGAGCCACATTTTGTTTTCCATGACAGGCTGTAGGGCTGTTGGTACATCAAATTCCAAGGATGGCATGGAAGAAAGAGCATATTATTATGAGGCCTTTGACTTAAGCAATGCCATGAATTTGAAATACTTCTCCAGTCCATGCATCAACAGCAAAGGAGAGATAGCGGTGTTTGATGAAGAAAAGGAGAAAATACGCATATTTGATAAAAAAGGAGCATTGCTGCGAGAAATACCTGATACCTATAAAGGAATCATGTCTCTTGCATACGATAGAGAGGACAAGCTATATACTTTTTTACAGAATCAAAAAAATAGACGGTAATGAAGTGACCGGAATGATATTTAAGCTGGTAATCTATGACCAACGGGATCAGACATTATTGGACAAGATTGAAAAGGAAATAAAGGGTGATTTTGAGTCTCTAAAAGAAAAGTACATAGTCAAGATGATGGTGGATAAAAAAGGAGACATCTACGTGCGTAGAAATGATGGAACAGTTGAAGTGCTCGACAAAAATCTTAATGCCATAAGAACTTGGGGCAGATCTAAATATACAGACTTTGCCATAGATGATAAGGATAATATCATATTGCTGCAAGAAATGCAGGTAGTAAAAGTTATATACAAAAATTAAACCTCCAAAATGATAAAGTTGTATGGAAAAAAGAACTCAGAAATGTGGATGCACCGGAATGCATACATTACAACAGGAATACAGACAAGCTATATGGTATCCAAAACGGCATTGTTTCCAGATACAGCCCCAGCAGAGATATTGAAGGAAGACTTTTGGATATCAAAGAGTTGGTAGCATTTAATCATATAGATGGATTCATTGTAGATGATGAGATGTATGTCCAAGGCTATTAGGATGAAAAATCAAGCATCATCCGATTTATAAAGCAGGATGAAAGCCAGAGGAGTGCCTCAGAGGAAAATAATAAGAAACTTACTATATACGTGGTTTATTATGATGATAAGGACTTATCAAATGTGGCTCTACAATATGAGAAAGAGTGTCCGAATGTAGATATTATAATCAATGATATCATCCAAATATCATACGAAAAAACAATAAAAAAGCTGAACACGGAGCTTATGGCAGGAAAAGGGACGGATATTATTAACGGTTATTTTCCCATAAACGATCGTAAAGAGAAAGGCATGCTGGTAAATCTGAAGGAATTTATCAATAGGGATAAAAGCTTTGACATAAAAGATTATAATGAAAATATTATAAATTTATCAAAAGCAGAGTATGGATTTTACAGTTTGTCTGTAGATAAGGTGAGGGTTGACAGCAAGGACAACATACATGCACTTAAACTAAACGGAGAAATTGAAATATATGATGAAAACCTTAACAAGACAAAGGTGCTAAATGAAAAGCAATACAAAGATATTGCAAAAGATGAAAAGGACAACCTCATAGCATTATGTCTCGATTGGGAAAAAAGCACTATAGGGTATATAGAAATAAAAAACTATAAAACCAAATGGGAGAAGGAACACCAATATTCTCAAGTCCCCAACATTATATTTTACAACCTCAGTAACAAAACTTTATATGGATTAGTAAACGGTATAATAATGCAGTATGATTCAGAGGGTAATCCGGTAAAAGAGCTGTTGTATTGCACAAAGCTTGAATAAGCTGTGTATTGATACGGATGCCATATATTTACTATTGGAAGAGGAAATCTATTATTATGTAACCGGTCACAGGAGTGCAGAAGATGCAGCCAAGGTCATACAAAACAAGGTGGAATTGTATCTCAATGAGTAAGAAGCTTTAATGCTTGTCATAGTGTAAAATAGATAGATAAAAATGACACAGATCATTTTTATGGATATATGCATTTTGTCCTTAAAACCCTGCATCTTGTCATATAACTATAGACTTTAGCTTTCTATATGCATATAGTTGAATTAAATTAAGGGTTCGTAGACATTTGAACGATGAAATAAAAATTGCTTATGATGAGCCTGAAGTATTTGATGCTATTGTATCTTAAGAATAATTTTGCTTCAGGCATGAATCAATCATAAAATAAATAATGAAAGGTAGGTTAGTATGAAGCGTGTAATTCTATTCCTAATTATCATAAGCATAATATTCACTACATCATGTGGAGTAAAGCCAACAACCGGCACTAATAAGGAACAGGAGCAATTTACCTATGAAGCAAAAGAATTTTATTCAACCAATGGAAGCAAAGGCATATCATCTATTGCCATGGGAAAGAACGGAGAATTGGCTGCATACAACTTTTATGAAAAGAAGATACACATATTTGACAAAGATGGAATAAAAACTGGAGAAATAGAAGTGGGAGAAAACTGGGACGGGATACTAGCCTTTGACAAGGATAATAGGATATATGTGCTTCTTCAATATCGTCAAAAGAATGAAAAAAACGAGAATATATTGCTTAAGAGACAGTTACAGATATATGATACTCAAGGTTATACAATTGAAAATCAAAGTGAAATAGAAGAAATCAAGGGGGGAAGCAACTATCTTACAGGAGAAATCGTGGAAAGAATGGAAGTAGACAGCCAAGGGAATATTTATTGCCTGAAAGTAAGCCAAGGAGTAGAAATAATGGACAAGAAGCTCAATAGCATTTCTAGGCTTCAAGGGAAGAAGTTTCTGGACATAGATAAAGATGAGGAAGACAATATAATAGGACTATGCTATGAAAGCGGTTCCCAATTATACATAGAGAAAATATCCAAGAAGGATCAGAAGACCATATGGAAAAAGGAACATGAAAGCAATGAAGCACCAAAATTAATATATTATAATGAAACCACCAAAACCCTATATGGGTTGAATGACAAGGGAATATTCAAATATGACGACAAAGGCAAAATAAAAGAGTATATAGCAGATGTTATCCAATTATCAGGCTTGAGCGACATATATAGATTCATCGTGGACGAAGGAGAAAAGATATATACCTTCGGGAAGGATGGCAACCAAAGCAAGTTGCTGTCATATGCCAAGACAGAAAAGAAGGAACAAGAAGAAAAAGAAAAGAAGGAGATATTGCTATATTCCTATTATCCGGAAGAGAATTATATTCATCAATATATGGTAAATGTGATAAGAAAGTTTGAGCAAAAATATCCGGATATAAAAATAAAATTTGAAATTCATAACGATTTACAACAAATCAATACGGAGCTTTTGACAGGAAAGGGTCCTGATATATTGTGTGGAATATATCCTGCTACAGCATATATCACAAAAGGTGCATTTCTTGATTTAAACCAAATGATAAACGGAGACAGCGAATTTAATATGGAGGACTATAATGAAGCGGTCATAGAGGGCTCTAAATATGGAGATGGGCTGTATATAATGCCAATAATATATAGCAAACAATTTTGCATAGGCAATAAAAAGCTGCTGGAGGACAATAATTTAAAAATAGATATAGAATGGACATGGAGGGACTTATATGAAATCATGGGCAAAGTGAAGTCAAAAGGCATATATGCTGCTCCCCAATACCCGGATAAATATATATTATATGAGATGTTTAGGAATAGTTTAAACTACTTTATAGATAGGGAGAAGAAGGAGGCAAGGTTTGACGCAAAGGAATTCAGAGAAACTCTGAAGCTTCTTAAGGCTATAAGCAATGGAAACTTTGATCATCCTGAGGCTAAGCCATATCCTAAGAACGGAAGAAACTTAGAGATTATTCAGAATAACACATTGTTCTATTCGAATTTTTACTTAGGAAGATATGATTTCGCCCATGTTCTTAGTCCATATTCAGAAACTTTGCTCCTTCCATGGCCTAAACCTGAATACGGTAATACAGAAGTATTTTTTGCATATAATGCGGCAATAAACAGCAAATCGGAATATAAGGATGAGGCTTGGAAATTTATTAAACATTTATTAAGTGAAGATATTCAATTTTATATAGGCGAAGATGATTTTACGGTAAATAAGAAAGCTGGCGAAAGACTGTTGGAAGTCCAATTGGAGCAATTGAAGAAGAGGGGCTATGATGCATATGCCAACCTTCAGGCCTTTAAGGATATAAATAATAGCTTAAATAAGAATGAAGCTTTGCAAGTGCCTGATGAGTTGTTCAATACCATCTGGGAAGAAATAGATTTATATCTTTCCGGTAGCAAGAATGAAGAAGAGACCATTAAGGTTGTACAGAGCAAGGTTGAGCTGTATCTTAATGAGTAAAATCAAAATTCCTTCACCAAACAGGTGGAGGAATTTTATTATGTTCAAAAGATAAATATGTATAAATTACATTTAGCATATTCTATTACTTTTATGATTTGTACCTCTTATCCTTAAAACTTTGCCTCTTGTCCTGTATATATTGAATTCCCATAATATTTTGATATATTTAAGTTAGATGATGATATTTAATGATCTAGTTAAGGAAAAGTTTAATGTAAATCACATGGCAGAATAAAAAGCTTATTATAACAGCATAAGTAATATCGTTATATACACTTCATCATACAACAAAAACCTATCAAATCATATGAACTTAAAACAAATCCATAGATATGTTCTATATTAGCTATTATTGCAAACTTTAATGTAGTTTGTTTCATACCCCAAAATATGTCCACCATAGCGTTAATAATTATTTATTGAATCCTTATTGGTATAACAATATTTTAAATCAATTGCTTTATATCTAGGATGTGAATAATGTGAAAGAGAATGCGGCTATTGTTAAGAGGCTTCTGAAGGCCCTATATCCCTTTAGAAGGAAAATACTTCTTATTATATTTTTAATGCTGCTTTCTTCAGCAATAAGCTTTATACTACCTTTGGCAAACAAGTATTTGATTGATGAAGGCTTGATAAAAAATGATTTTGGCAATGTTTTTAAGTATTCTATTATAAGTCTTGTGCTAGTTGCAATAGATCAATTGTTTTCTTTACTGAGATCCAAGAATATAGCTTATGTAAATAATAGATATATCTATTATTGGACCAGCCTTTCTATGCGAAAATTGATGAAGCTTAAATTATCATATCTGAATGAAACTAATTATACCGAAATAATTAACAATTCAAAAATGGATATTATGAATATTTCTCAAATCACAGATGAATCCTTTGTTTACAGATTGTTAAGCCTGCTAAAAATAGTTGGTGGTCTGATAGGGCTGACTATCATCAATTATAAATTAACCATAATGATAATAATGATCATACCTATTAAATATTTATCAACAGTTTATTTAACAATGTTGCGAAAAAAATTGCATAAAAGGTATATGGAATATGCAAGAGATTATTCAAAGTGGTACGGAGATAAGATGTCAGGGATTAAAGAGATAAAACTGTCGGGCATAGAAAATATCATTATGAGACAATTTACAAAATTACAAAGGAATATTATAAAAACCGATATCAAATCTCAAATAGTAGATAGTGCAAAAGAGGCATCTGATTTGTTGTTGTTGCAACTAATGGCTTCAATGATATATATAGTAGGCTCGAAGATGATTGTACGAAATGATTTTACAATAGGAGGTTTATTCGCTTTTGCAACTTATAGTACCAATGTGATTATGCCTATTTCATCCTTGATCAACATAAGATACGATATGTCGAAAATATTGCTATCAGCTAAAAGACTGTTTGATTTCTTAGATATGGAGTGTGAAAATACTTCAAAAGATTCCATAAGAATAAAAAAAGATGAAATTAAGGGTAAAATCGAATTCAGAAATGTTAATCATTCTTATAGAAGTGATAGTGAAGTATTAAAAGATGTAAGCTTTGAAATAAACCCAGGAGAAAAAATAGGAATAGTAGGATTGAATGGTTCAGGAAAAACTTCTATATTTAATATACTTTTGAGACTCTATGATAATGAAAAAGGAAATGTCTATATAGATGGTATTGATATCAGAAACATTAATATAAAAGACTTGAGAAAAGCAATAGCTATAGTGAACCAAGATATCTATATTTTTAATGCCACAGTAAAGGAAAATATTTCTATGTTCAATAAGCACTCTGAAAATCAAATAATGCAAGCTGCAGAAATTAGTTGTGCAAATGAGTTAATAAATAGTCTTTCTGTAGAGTGGAAAGCAATGCTTGGGGAAAAAGGCAGTAAGCTTTCTGGCGGAGAAAGGCAGAGAATAGCACTGGCGAGGGCCTTTGTAAAAGGATGTAAAATAATATTACTTGATGAAGCCACATCAAATTTAGATATGAAGCATGAAAAGCAAATATTAGAAACTGATTATTAAAAGTTGTTTGTATCAAGTTTTTAAATCTATCTATATGATGATTGGAATTAATATGAGGCATAGCTGAAGTATATTGCATATTTCGGTTATGCCGAAAATTATATGTATACTTTAAATACTTGAAGGATTTGGAGAGTGTTAAAATGAAGAGAACAATTCTATTCTTCATGGTTATAAGCATAATATTCACAACATCCTGCGGAGCAAATACTGCCACTGTCAATAATATAGAGCAGGAGCAATTCACCTATGAAACCAACGAAATATATTCAGCCAGTGGAAGCAAAGGAGTATCATCCGTCGCCATGGGAAAAAACGGAGAATTGGCTGTATACAACTACTATGAAAAGAAGATATACATATTTGACAAAGACGGTACTAAAGTCGGAGAAACAGAAGTTGGAGAAGACTGGGAAGGATTACTGGCCTTTGACAATGATAATAAGCTTTATGTGCTTCTTCAACACCGTGAAAAGAATGAGAAGAATGAGAATGTATTACTAAAGAGACAGCTACAGATATATGACAATCAAGGCAATGCAGTTGAAACCCAAAGCGGAATATCAGAAATCAAGGGAGAGAGCAGATATCTTACAGATGAAACCGTGGAAAGAATAGAAGTAGACAACCATGGAAATATATATTGCCTAAAGGTAAGCCAAGAAGTAGAAGTATTGGACAATAAGCTCAAAAATATTGCCATGCTTCAAGGGAAGAAGTTTCTGGACATAGCCTTAGATGAAGAGGATAATTTAATAGGATTATGCTATGACAACGGCTCCCAAGTATATATAGAGAAAGTATCAGGCAAAGACCACAAGAGCATATGGAAGAAAGAATATGGCAGCGATGAAGAACCAAAGGCAATTTTCTACAATAAATCTACCAAGACTTTGTATGGGTTCAATGAAAAAGGAATATTCAAATATGACGACAAAGGGAATATAAAAGGATATATAGCAGATGCCGCTCAACTATCAGGCTTGGACAACATATATAGGTTCATCGTAGATGAAGGAGAAAAGATATATATCTTTGGGAAGGACGGAAGCCAGAGTAGGCTTCTGACATATATCAAGACCGAAAAAAAGGAGCAGGAAGAAACAGAAAAGAAGGAGATACGGTTATATTCCTATTATCCAAACGATGATCATATACATCAAAGCATGATAAATGTGATAAGAAAATTTGAACAAAAATATCCGGATATAAAGATAAAGTTTGAAGCTCATGACAACTTGCAGCAAATCAATACGGAGCTTTTGACAGGAAAAGGCCCCGATATATTATGCGGAAAATACCCTGCCATGGGATATATCACAAAAGGAGTATTCCTTGATTTGAACCAGATGATAAATGAAGACAGCGAATTCAATAGGGAAGATTATAATGAAGCTGTCATAGAGGGGTCAAAATACGGAGATGCTCTGTATATAATGCCGATAACATATATTAAGCAATTTTATATAGGCAATAAGAAGCTATTGGAGGACAATAAGATAGAAGTAGATATAGAATGGACCTGGCGAGACTTATATGAAATCATGGAAAAAGTGAAGTCAAAAGGAATATATGCTGCTCCTATATACCCGGAAGAATATATATTATCAAGACTGGTTAAGGATGGCTTGGATTACTATATAGATTGGGAAAAGAAGGAAGCAAGATTTGACTTCAAGGAATTCAGAGAAACCTTGAGGCTTCTTAAAAACATAAAGAGCGGAAACTTTGAACACCCTGAAGCTGAGCCATATCCAAGAAACGGAAGAAACATGGAGCTTCTCCTTAACAACACCTTGTTCTATCCTGATTTTCATTCAGGAAAGTATGAATCTGTATATATTCATAGTCCCTATTCAGATAATATAATACTTCTTCCAAGGCCTAAACCTGAATATGGGGATACCAAAGCATTTATAGCATATAATGCGGGAATAAACAGCAAATCAAAATACAAGGATGAGGCATGGGAGTTTATAAAGTTTCTTTTAAGGGATGATATCCAATCTTACATAGGCGAAAAAGATATACCTGTGAATAAGAGAGCTGGCGAAAAGGTACTGGAAAACCAACTGGAGCGAATGAGAAAATATGGCTTTGATGCAGATGCTAACTTGCAAGCCTTTAAAGATATAAATAGTAGTTTGAATAAGAATGAGGCTTTAGAAGTACCAGATGAATTGTTTAATACAATCTGGGAGGAGATTAAGACATATCTTTCTGGCAACAAGAGCGAAGACGAGGTTGTTAAGGTTATGCAAAACAAGGTTGAGCTATATCTCAATGAGTAATAGAAAAGGAGGGTGAGAAATTGGATATCAAGGATGCTTTTATACATACTTTTAATACAAGGCAAGGATACTATTTATATGATGTCAATACAAATTCTATTTTAAAGATAGATAAAAATCTGTATGAATATATAAACAAAAGGAAAAATGGATCTTCTGAAATTAAGGAAGATTTAGAAGAGAAAATCAATAAAATGAGAGATCAAGGTTTTTTATCATCAAAAAGAGTAGAAAAGATGGAACATTCTTTTAGCTCATTGCTTCCTTATGTGATAAAAAACAGGCTGAGCTCCATAACCTTACAGGTGACTCAGCAATGCAATTTAAGATGTGAATACTGTGTTTACTCTGGTTCATATAAGAATAGGATACACGATGATAAGAGCATGAGCTTCGATATTGCAAAGAAGGGCATTGATTTATTAATAGAGAACTCTTCTGAATCCAATATGATAAACATAGGCTTTTATGGAGGCGAGCCTTTACTGAGACCAGATTTTATCATGCAGTGTGTGGAATATGCAAAAGAGCAGGCAGAGGGACAAAACATACTATTTCATATGACTACTAATGGAACTTTGCTTAAGGGAAAAATTGCTGATTATATGGCCGAAAACGATGTCCAGATATTGGTCAGTTTAGATGGTCCTGAAGAAATACACGATAAAAATCGTAAGTTTGCTTCCAACGGAAAAGGTACATTCAAAGTTATAATGGAAAACATAGCTGAATTAAAGAAAAAGCATCCTGAATATGTAAAGAAAAATATAAGCTTCAATGCGGTACTGGATGGTACCACAGATTTTCATTGTACTACCAAGTTCTTTTGTGAATATGAGGATATAAAGGATTTCAGGATTAATACTGCTTCAGTAAGCAACCAGTATTCCAACAAAGAAATAAGGATGAAAGAAAGCTTTTATATCGATATCAGTTATGAGCGATTCAAATTTCTTCTCTATAAACTGGGAAAGCTGGATAAAAGATATGCTTCCAAATTATATGAAACTGAATTCGCAAAGTCTATAGTTAGTATAAATGAAAGAAAAAATTATAAAAGTGTATCTAAAAAAGAACATCACGGTGGTCCTTGTGTTCCAGGCTTGAACCGACTTTTCATGGATACTGACGGTACATTTTATCCTTGTGAGAGAGTTAGTGAATTATCTGAGCATATGAAAATTGGCAATATATATGATGGCTTTGATTTGGATAAAATGGATAAAATCCTTAATATAGGAAGACTGACAGAGGATAAATGTAGGAACTGCTGGGCTTATAGGTTTTGTTATTTATGCGCTGCTTTTGCAGATAATATTGAAGGATTATCCAAAGAGAAAAAGCTTTCCAATTGTGTCAGAGTAAGGAACGATATCGAAGAGCGGATGAAAAACTACTGCATGATGAGAGAAATGGGATATGCTTTCAACGATGAAGCAGCATATGCTTTGGAAGGGGAGGTACTGTGATGGATAGGAAAAGAGCGTTGATATATCCATATGACAGTGAATCTGCTTTTTTGTTAAGATTTAATCATCTCAACAAAGTTTTTAACTCTGTAGGAGTTGTTTCCCCAAGAGGATGGGCATTAGTGGGCAAGGATGCAGGAACTGCTGATGGCGGAGGAGAGATTGGGCTTATAGTAGCAAAAGATTTTGAAGAATATAATGATAAGGATTATGATGCTGTTGTTTTGGTAGATTCATTTAAGGAGCTTGATTTCGAAAAAATAGTTTATCCAAAGCTAGAGCTTCAAGTTTCCAAAGGCAAAGGTATCATTAGCCTCACAAAAATTGAATCTTATCACTTAAAACTTTTAGAGGATTTATGTAACAGCAATAATGTGTCATTTCAAAGTTTTGTCGATGATAAAAAGCCGAACATGCCCAAGCTTACCAATATTTTAGATATAGATGTTCCAGTCATATTTGTTTTAGGGCTTGGAGATAGGACTCAAAAATTCAATATTCAGCTTTCGCTATGGGAAGGATTAAAAAGATTAGGTTATAATGTAAGCCAAATTGGGAGTAAAAGTTATGGCAGTATTTTTGGTTTTCATTCTTTCCCGGATTTTATGCTTAGCGATGATATCTCAGAACAGAATAAAGTAATTTTGTTCAATAGGATGGTTAAAAGAATAGAAATTAATGAGAAGCCGGATGTGATAATCATAGGAGTGCCAGGAGGTATTATGGCGATAAACAAAGATATTGCACAGGGATTTGGTATAATTCCCTATATGATTTCTCAGGCGGTAAAAGCAGATGCCTCCATATTGAGCATATATTATGAAGAATATAGTGAAGATTTTTTCAAGGAGATAGAATTATTGGCCAAATATAGATTTAGAGCTACTATAGATTGTTTTAACCTATCTAATATAAAGATAGATTATGCAGAGGTGGAACAGTCTAAGCAAATGAGCTATCTCATGGTTGATAAAGCTTTTATAGACGATAAAAAGAATAAATATAAAGGAGTTAATAAACCATTTTTCAACATTTTCAATGAAAATGATCAAAGAGATATAGTCCAATATATTGTTGATGTGCTTTCTGGAGAAGAAGCAATTGAAGATGTGTTATAAATTAGTTGAGAGATTCAGATAATCGCTTTTTAGCTTTTTGTATTGTGAATGCAGTTCATAAAATATATTTAGTGTGGACATATTAGAATCTTATGCTGATGACAAAGTAAATAAATTAGTTTTTTAAACAATGTAATTTGATATTAATTCATGGTTAATAATTCAGTGGTAAGTCCAAATAAACATAAGGGGTTAAGTTAGAAAGTGATTATTTAAAATTAAATAAATGTAGAAATTCAATTAACTATTTGATCAAGGAGTAATAAAGCATAGCTGAAGTATTGGTCATACTTCAGCTATGTCTCAAATTAAATGATTGATTCAAAGTATCAAAGAAACTTGGAGAGTGTTAGAGTGAAGCTATAACTCTAATCTTTATGGTTATAAGTATAATATTCACTACATCCTGCGGAGTAAAGACTGCAAAAAGCACCTATAGAGAGCCAGATCAATTCACCTATGAAGCCAATGAGATATATTCGACCAATGGAAGCAAAGGCATATCATCAATTGCTTTGGGAAAGAACGGAGAATTGGTTGCATACAACTTTTTATGAAAAGAAGATACACATATTTGACAAGGACGGAATAAAAACTGGAGAAACAGAAGTGGGAGAAAGCTGGGACGGGATATTAGCCTTTAACAAGGATAATAGGCTATATGTGATTCTTCAATATCGTGAAAAGAATGAAAAAAAAACGAGAATATATTGTTTAAGGGACAGTTGCAGATATATGATATTCAAGAAAATGCAATTGAAAATCAAAGTTAAATAGCAGAAATCTAAGGGGAAAGCAATTACATTACGGGAGAAATTGCAGAAAGAATGGAAGTAGACAGCCAAGAGAATATATACTGTTTGAAAGTAAGTGAAGGGGTAGAAATACTGGACAATAAGCTGAAAAATATCGCTACGCTTCAAGGGAAGAAATTTCTGGATATAGCCATAGATGAAGAAAACAATATAATAGGATTATGCTATGACAGCGGTTCACAATCTTACATAGAGAAAATATCCACGAAGGATAAGAAGAACATATGGAATGAAGATTGAAGGTGAAAATATGAAAAGCACAACCATGGCTAGGTTTTCAATTGTTTTATTGTTGTTCTATATTCTATCCATGGTATCAGGATGTAAATATAATGTTGTAGATGATAATTCAGGATTAAAAGAGAACATGAAATATTTTAAAATCGTGGATATAAATGAAGAATTAAGATCGGTCAGCATTTCTGAGATATGCAAAAACAGTAAAGATGAGATTGCTTTTTATGATAAAGAAAATGCAAAAACTGTTGTGATAAACTAGAACAATGAGCTTATAAGGGAGATATCAGATGAATTTAGAGGAGATGTCCATATGAATTTCAGGGCTAATGATAACCTCTATGTAATTGTAGAAAACTTAAGAAAAAATGATAGCGGCGGTATAAACGGATTAATAAGAAAGCTTATAGTATTTGATAGTCAAGGAAATAGATTAGATAATAAATGTTTTACCAGTGAAATAGAGGGAGATCGGGAAACTGTAAAGGGCGATTTTATACGGAAAATATATGTTACTGATAATGACGAAATATACATGCGTAAAGCAGATGGTACTATCGAAGTTTATGACATATTTCTGAATGGAAAAGGAAAATGGGAAACAGCTCAATACAGGGACATATGCTTGGATGAAGCTGATAACTTGATATTGCTATACACTAATAATACTTCAAGTACGGTAGAAAAAATTGATCCCAGAAGAAATAATACTATTTATAAAGTGGAAATGGCTCATAATGATAGTCCTTAGTCCATATATACTGATCAGGCGACCGGGTTCACCTATGGAATTAGAGATGGAATAATATATAAATGTGACTTCGCTCGAAAAACAAAAGAAAAATTATTGAATTGCAGGGACTTATGGCCTATAGAAGATGTATACGGCTTTCTGGTGAGTTCAGATGAATGAGAAAAAATATACAAATACTAAGGTTATTGTAGAAAGATATGATGAGCTGGAGTATGAGCAATATTTACAGAGAATTAATACTGAATTGATGGCTGGAAAAGGTCCAGACCTGATTTATAGTTATTTTCCTTTTGATGAGTATCAAGAAAAAGGAATGCTGTTAAAACTGGATGATATGATAAATAATGATCCTGAATTTGATATGACCGATTACGACCAGACAATAATTAATGTTTATAGAAGCAAAGATGGGTTTTATGTTATGCCGGTTAGCTATATTGTAGATAGCTTTTTAGTCAATAGTACATTGGTGTGAGACAAAGGCATGGAGCTAAATGATAATTGGACATGGTTGGATCTATATAACATGGCAAAAAAAGCAAATGAAAAGCAAAGCCCGAAATGCTATGCCATACCTAAAACACCTGAAGGTTACTTGTTTAGAGAAGTAATTTTCAAAGATATAGACTATTATGTGGATAAAAATGAAAAGTATGCTTTTGATACAAAGGAATTTACTGATGCATTAAAACTCTTAAAAAGAATAATGGATGAGCAAATAGAGCATCCGGATATAGATTTACGTACTGTCATAAAACCTGACGGGGAAATCGAACTTGATGACATTTTATTTCTTCCTATTCAGCTTTTTTCGTATGACAATATAGTAACTTATAATGTCTACTTTAAAAGTATAAATATTTTGCCTGTCCCAAAGGGATTGTATACGGGTGCAAAAGAAATTTGGGATGATTATATTGCTATAAATAAAAGTACGTCAAAGAAAAATTAGGCTTGGCTTTTTATAAAATTTCTTCTTTCGGAGGAAATGCAGTTCAAGATGGGAGAGGATGGCTTTCGTGTAAATCTAAAAGCAAGAGACAATTATATTGAGCAGATTTTTGATAATCAAAATTTATATTCTAATTCAAATGTTTATAGGATTACTTCAGAATATATCCAAAGGCTGCAAGGTATAATAAAAGATTGCAACAAGAACTCTTGGGATAGAGGAGAACTCTTTGATATTATATGCGATGGGGTTAAAGCTTATCTCAATAACGAAAGAAGTGCAGAGGAGGCGGCTAAGATCATACAAAACAAGGCGGAGTTGTATCTTAATGAGTAGAAAGTTTTAATTTTTGCTGTTGAGTGAAATATATTGATAACTTTCAAACCGAAAATATGGGCAGAGATGAAACTATATCAAATTTAAATATGAAGGTCACTGTTGAGGAATTTACTTGTGATGCTGTTTGCATCATGTGTTTTGATGATGATTGGAATTAATATAAGGCATGGCTGAAGTATATAGCATATTCAGCTATGCCAAAATTATGTGTCTATTTCAAAAAATGTATAAGATATGGGAGAGTATTAAAGTGAAACGTATAATTCTATCCTTTATTATCATAAGCTTAATATTCACTATATCTTATGGAACAACTCCTGCTACTGGCACCAATAAGGAGAAAGAGCAATTCACCTATGAAGTCAACGAAATATATTCGGCCACTGGAAGCAAAGGAATATCCTCAATTACCATGGGAAACAACGGAGAATTGGCTCTATACAACTATTATGAAAAGAATATATGCATATTTGATAAAGAAGGAACTAAAATCAGAGAGATAGAAGTAGGAGAAAACTGGGACGGGGTATTGACCTTTGACAAGTATAATAAGCTTTATGTACTGCTACAATCTCTTGAAAAGAAAGACAGACAAGAAAATGCATTGTTTAAAAGACAACTTAGGATATATGACACTCAGAGCAATATACTTTTAGACAGAGCAGTATTGTGGAAACTAAAGGGAACAGTAAAGAACTTATTGGAGAAGTAATAGGTAAGATTGAAGCAGTCGCTCAAGGAAATATATACTGTTTGAAAGCAAGCGGAGAAATAGAAATATTGGACAAGAAGCTGAAAAATATTGATATGCTTAAAGGCAGATAATGTTTGGATATTGAATTGGACGAAGAAGATAATATATTGATCCTAGGCTATGGCAGCAACTTGGAAGCATATATAGAGAAAATATCGGGAAAGATTCAAAAATCCATTTGGAAGAGGACTTATAAACAAACTGATATGCCGGAATCCATATACTATAATCCGAAGAGTAAAACTTTATACTGCTTAACTTCACAAGGCATAGCATGGCTCAATGATGAAGGAAGCATAAAGGGAAATATTGCTGGAAGAGAGCAGCTTGGATATTAGGATAATATATTCCTGCTTATTGTGGATGAAGAAGAAAACATATATGTCCAAGGAAGAAGCAATAATACTCAAAAAATATTGAAGCTTACAAGGACAAAAAATAATGAAGAAGGTATCAACAATAAAAAGAAATAGTTGTATATTCTTATTATCCTTCTGATAGCGATGTCAGCAAAAACATCAGCTAAATATCACCAATCCCTTTGATAAAGGCATGAAGCTTTTACCATGGCCCTGGGGAGAGTATACAGATATCAGGCCCTTTGATGCTTATAATGTATCCATAAACAGCAGATCCCAAGTTAAAGAAGAAGCATGGGAGTTTGTGAAATTCCTTCTTGCTGAAGATACACAATTCTATTTAAGCGAAAGAAATTTTGCTGTAAATAGGAAAGCTGATGAAAAGAGAATTGCTGTTTTTGATGAAGAGTTAGAAAAATATAATCTGTTGGGCGAGGATAATATAAAGGCTATAAGCTATATTAAAAATAGCATAAATAAGAATAGAGCTTTAGGCGTACCCGATGAATTGTTCAATACTATCTGGAATGAAATCAAGATATATCTTCCCGGCAGCAGAAGTATAGAAGAAACTGCTAAGGTAATACAAAATAAAGTTGAGTTGTATCTCAATGAGTAAGTTAAAAAGAGAGGAGCAAAATGCAGCAAATGCAGAAGCTAAGGAGAATTTTAAAGGTTGAGTTAAATAAACATCGAGGGCGATCTACTTATTAAAAAAGATATCAAATTGGTGCTACCTTCTGCTAATTGCAAGTTGAGATATAAAAAAGCTGTATGCTATAATTAAACATAATAGGTGAATTATGTTTAATTAACATTAAATTTGTTATATTTTCTTTATAGAGGTGGTCTTCATATGCTTAATATAGCTATATGTGATGATGAGAAGGAAGTATGTGCCTATATGGAAGATGTATTGATGAAGATTGGACAAGCATTTTGTCAGGAAATCTCTATAGAGATATTCTATTCCGGAGAAAGATTATGTAAATCATTATATAAAGGTATATATTATGATATGATTTTTTTAGATATTGACTTAAAAACTATGAATGGTATAGAAATTGGAGAATTTATAAGAGAAACAATAGCTAACCAAAGTACCCATATAGTTTATATATCAGGAAAAGATAGCTATGCCATGGAGCTTTTTGATATAAGGCCTCTCAATTTCTTAATCAAGCCTCTTAAATATGAAAAAATCCAAAAAGTATTTAGAACAGCTTTAAAGCTTATACATCATAATAATGACCTAATTTTTGAATATCAAAAAGGGCACTGTTTTTATAGAATACCATTATATAATATATTATATTTTGAAAGCATAGGTAAAAAAGTTCGAATTGTTATGAAAGATGGTGTAGAAGAATATTATTCAAAATTATCAATAATTCAAAATCAGATTAAAGGAGCTATTTTTATACCTATTCATAAATCATATTTAGTCAACTATGATCACATAATTGAAGCACAGTATGATAAGGTGAGAATATCAAATAATGTTGTACTTCCAATTAGTCAACGTAACAGAAAGGCTGTACGTCAAAAACTACTCCAGATAAGACAGAGTGAGGTAAATAATAATGCTTGATAGTTATGATATTATTTACCTTCTGTCTAATACCTTTGGTACTTATACAATTTTCAAATTTATGACTTTTTTCTTTGAAACTGATACAGCTAATAAAAAAATAGAATTTATTTCCTATGTATTTTATTACTTAACAATAGCCATTATTTATATTATTTTTAATGACCCAACTATTAACTTAATTTCAAACCTAATTCTATTTTTCTTGTTGACACTTAACTATCCATCCTCATTGAAATCAAGATTGGTTGCAATAGTCTACATTTATGCAATACTGTTATCTGTTGAGGTTTTAGTTGTGTTTGGGTTAAGATTTATAAATTTAAATCAATTAAGCGATAATGCAGATATAGAATTAATAACTTCATTGATTTGCACCAAAATATTTTCATACATGGTTATGCTTGCTTTATCAAATTTTAAAATGATAACAAATGATATATATATTCCTCCTATACACTGGATTGCAATAGTTTTAATACCTATAGGAACTATGTTTTCAACCTTTATGTTGATAACCATAGAAACTCAATACAAAATACAATTAATTCTGATAAGCATTTCAATATTGTTCATTATCAATGTATTTGTTTTTTATTTATATGATGCCTTGATTAAATCTTATCATGAAAGAATAGAAAAAGAATTGCTTCATCAACAGAATAATGCCTATAAAAAACAACTGGACATTATAAATCAATCTAATGAGAATATTAGAATTCTTAGACATGATATAAAAAACCATATATCTGTTTTGCAGATTTTAATAGAAAGAAATGATAATAAAGGAGCTTTAGAGTATTTACATAGGATTTTTTATTATATCAGGGAATCAGATAATCACATAAAATCCGGAAACATGATGGTAGATAGCATATTAAATTATAAAATAGATGAAGCACAAAAGCGTGGCATAAAAGTAGATTTAGAATTAAGTGTACCTAAAGAGCTTAATATACAGCCCTTTGACTTAAGCATAGTTCTCGGTAATTTGCTTGATAACGCTATAGAAGCAGTATCAAAATTGGAAAATAACAAAGTGATTAAAGCTTCTGTTAAGTTAGACAGAAATGTTTTTTATATAAACATTTCAAATCCATTTGATGGAAAACTTATATATGAGAACAAAAATCTTAAAACAACTCATGAAGATAAAGAAAATCACGGATTTGGCTTAAAAAGCGTGAAAAAGGCCATTGGCAAATATAACGGTATAATGAATATACATCATACAGACTCCATGTTTAACGTAGATGTGCTTTTATATAATAATTTGTCATAGTTTTTCGAGATAAAAAGCAAATTATAAGTTTTACCAAGAACATATATGAGTTTTACCATTTTTATATATAAAGTATATTTTTGATGTAAGTTAAAGATAAAGAAATTATTTATTTTATTGGGAGGTAATAGTAATGAGGAAAGCATTAATAAAGTTTAGTGGTGTGATTGCTTGCCTTGCCTTGTTTGTAACAAAAATGAATGTAAATACAGCATGTACATTCCTAATTCATCAACCTAAACTGCCAAAAGGCGCAGAGAAACTTCGAAAGTTCTAATTGCTGTGAACATGAGTTATAAAGTTATAGGCGAGCTTATTGTAAGCGGAACCATAAACGCTGAAGAAAGAGATCTATATGAATATGGTTTGCAGCAAGGATTACTCATAGTTCTTAATATACTTACTATAATAATAATTGGCTTTTTACTCAAAATGATTTGGCAAAGTATTATATTTATGATTGTATATATGCCGTTGCGGTCATATGCAGGAGGTTATCATGCAAGGACACAATCAAGATGTTACTTTTTTTCCATATTATTAACTATATCAGTGCTTTTGGCAATACAACTTATTCCTAGTACAAGGTTTAATATTTTATGTATTGCAATGATTGCAGCAATAATCATCTATGTTCTTGCTCCTGTGGAGGATGCCAACAAGCCCTTAGATAAAAAGGAAGTAGAAATATATAAAAAGCGAACAAGGATAATTCTTGTGCTAGAGTTATGTGCTACGATCTTGATGATGGGGTTGAGAGTCAATGGGGGTTCGTTATGTATATCCGTATCAATGTTTGCATTAAGTATTCTGTTGGTTATTGGAAAGGTAAAGAATATTATAAGTATAGGTTAAGCACTTTTGACTCCCTCAATGCTGCTTTTGCATTCTTCTCGTGTTTCAGATATCCTTGTGTTCATTTCGATTCTTACTCTTCATACTCAATAATTCCTTCACCAAATAGGTGGGGAAATTTTATTTTACAATGGAAATTGTAAGTTATACCAAAAACATGTACAAGTTTTGCAATCTTACTCCATAAAGGATTTTTCTCATATAAGATAAAGTTAATAATTGAAACTATATTTACTCATGGATATCAAGTTTTTTTGCAACATTTGAAGCACTATGTTCCTATTCTAAAATTAGACAGGTAATTTCAATCTTAAAACTTTTATTAATTTGTATGCATTAATGAAGATAAAGTATAACAAAAGCCCTATATAAGCTAGACATATAAGTATTGTAGCCTTATTTTAAAGGCAAAGCAAGTTTATAAGAAATGGGGGTGACTCCATTGGATATGGTATATTGACTTATTTATTAATCACAAATGACAGATAGGTTACAGGACTGACAATGCTAAAAATTAAAATTGGAGGTAGAGCTATGTTAAAAAAAATAGTATTATTTCTTTTAATTATAGTAATTATGAGTAATACTCTTATTTTGAGTGCTGATGTCACATCAAAGAATAATTATAAAAATTCCTATACGACAAGTGATAATTGTAAAATAGTAATACCTTTTAGTAGTGAAAAGGCAAATAGATATGAAATTGAAGCTGCAGAAAAATATAGACGAGAAAGATATAATGAGAATGAAAAAATACAACTATATGGTCCAATTATTGAAGATGGAACCGTAAATATAGTTACTTCAACTCCATGGACAAGTGGAGTATTATATGAAGATGGCTCAAAATCTAGTAATATTCTATCTTCGATATTAAATATTACATTAACAATATCATCTTATTTCACAAAAACTGTTTACAATATAGTGAAGGATGTAGCGCTTATTATGTTCCAAACTAGCTGGTCTGAAGTAGTTACTACAGCTCCTGGTTCTGCAAAACTTTCTCATTCGTACAGTTATATTGATAAGCTAGGTTATGTATATAATGAACCATTGAAAGAATGGATCTTAAAAGTTGATATACAAAAAAGACAATGGTTCAGGCATGAATACGCTTCTTTCAAATGTACCGATGGATATACTCGTTCAGGAACGGTAGACTGTATTCCTACAAATGGCTATTCTCCAATAAAAGAAGATTTGAAATACAATTATAATAATGACAGTTATATTAAAGCTGAAGCATCATATAGATATAAATACAACCTAGGGCCATATAGAGATGTTTTTGTGCCGTTATATTAATGATTATGATAAATAATGATTCAATAAAAACATATAAATTTATATTATTTGCTTTTCTTTTTTTATTACCAATGATGCTTTGGTTATTTAGCATAAATAAGGATATGAAATCAAACAATATTATTATGTACGATGAAAAAGAAATCGATGAGAATCTGCTTATTGATAGCAATAAAAGCGATAATTTTGATTATCATTTATATGTTTATTTGAAAAAAGAAAAAGATGAACATGGTTTTATGAATGTTATTTATAAGTTAAGAATTACTCCAAAGACTGGTAAAATTTATAATAATGTAATGGTTACTGCTTTTTTGGATGAGTCATTAAAAAGTGCATTTGCAGTTCAGAACTTCCTTGGTTTCGGAACCGACGTATCTGAGAATATAACATTTGATTCTTTTAATAAAGGACTTGAAGTCGGACGTTCAACATTGCTGACAGACTATTATGATATCGATACTTTGAAGTACTTTTTGATTAAAGATATTAAGGTTAAAGTTATATGGAAGACAGGGGAAGAATATGTTATACTTTCTCCAGAAAATGTTGAATTAATTTGCGATTAGTAGATATGTTAGTGCTTAATCAAGCCCCTATCTATCTTAGTGTATAAGAAAACAACTTTTACACTAAGATAGATAGGGGCTTTTTATATGTTCATGTACTTAAGGAGCCTTTGTGGTTAAGGGATAAGCTACATTGCATGTAAAGTTGAGAAGATATTGCTATTTTTATATACTATTATTGTTATTGTCAATAAAAATCCCGCAAAAATGGGAAAGAAAATCCACCACTTTGGGTAAAAAAATTTAGTTGGAATCGAATCTTTCTTTTTGTTCTTTCATTCTAAAACTTTCACCTTTAATTAAGACTAAATGGCAATGATGAACAATTCTATCTAGAATAGCTAATGCTAAAATTGAATCATAGAATATATTTCCCCATTCATCAAAAGATTTATTTGAAGTAATGATAACTGAACCTTTTTCATATCTTTTGGAGATAATTTCATAAAAAAGGTCAACAATATGCTCATTTAGCTTCCTAAATCCCAGTTCATCTAGTATAAGTAAGTCTGGAGATAAATAGTACTTTAGCTTTTGATGATATGAGTTATCTGCCTTAGATTCAAATAATACACTCATCATCTCAGATACAGTTGTAAAAATAACTTTATATCCTTGCCTTAGAGCATTAACTCCAAGGCTTATGGCTAAATGGGTTTTACCGGTGCCTGGAGGACCTATAAAAACCACATTTTCTTTTTTTCGTATATATTCACATGTAGCAAGGTTATATATTTCTTGCCTATTTAGAGATGGTTGGAAATTAAAATCATATTCTTCTAATGTCTTAAAAGCCGGAAAGTGAGCTTTTAGTGTGCGTTTTTTATAGCTGTTTTCTTTACGGTTTGACAGCTCATCATCAATAAGTAATTCTAAAAATTCTATGTATGATAAATTTTCTTTTATTGCCTGCTGGTTTCTGGTTTCAAGGGTCTTAATTACACCGGAAAGCTTTAAGTTTTTTAAGTTTTTAATGATCGAAGTATTCATGCTATCTCACCTCCTTCAGACTTAATAGTTTCACATACTCTGAAAGAGGTCTTGATAAATCATCCATATTATCTTTTGTTACAAGGCTTTCAGTATTATCTAGCGCAAGAATATATAAACCTTTTTCATATATACTTTTTATTGTTTGATATTTTAATGAATTAAAGATTAATGCTCTTTTACATGCTTTTTCTATAACTTCATAGCCGTAGTTTTCTGCTAGTTTAAGTACACCATATATTGGTTTGCCCCAGTGATTTTTTTACTCATCTAAAATACAGTCGAAAAATTTTAAAGCATTTGGCCCTATTATCTCCATTTTTTGTCTATACTCTAACTGCAGCTGTATTTTAGTTTTTACTTTATAGTCAGGGTAATAGACAGTATTAGTTGAAAATTGACTTTTACCCTCCATTTTTAGGTGGGTAGCTATTAGTTCATAATTGCTGTATATTTTGTTTAATTTATTACAAACCCATAGAGTAACTTCGCTATTAATAAATCTATACGGAACCGAATAAAAGTTACTTTCATAACATATATGACAATTTGTATTTACTTTTCTTGTAGCCCATACAGAAAAATCATATTTTTCAATAGGAAGTGGCATTAATGCTAGCTTTTCTTCACCTTCAAACACTTCCTTGGGAATTTTTTTAGTAGTACCATGTATTCTAACATTACATATATCGTCTAACCAAGACTTTAATTTATCTGTATATTCTTCATATGTCTTAAAGCTAAGCCCTTTAAAGAAATTATTCTTTACATATTTAACACCAGATTCAATTTTAGCTTTATCAGTAGGGGTCTTTACTCTACATGGTATAGAAGAAAAGCCATGGTATTTACCAAACTCCTTATATTCTCTTTGATATATAGGTTCATAAAAATTAGCTTCAAGTATAGCAGCTTTAAGGTTATCTATCTTAACTATTTTAGGTACTCCACCAAAATATTTAAAGGCATTTTCATGGCATCTAATGAATGTTTCAACTTCTTGATTAAATACTATTTCACAGTACATAAGTCTTGAATAGGAAAGTATCATGCAAAATACCCATGCTTTTTTAAACTTACCCGTAGGGTCAGGTATTTTCCCGATATATCCAAAATCAACTTGAGCTTCTTCACCTGGTAGAGTATTATTTACCATATACACTTTTGTATGTGATTTTTTATATTTACCAACATATTTCTTTACAGTATCATAGGAGCCTGTATATCCATATTCCTGTATATCTTGAAATATTCTTTTTGCACTTAACTCTTGATTAATTTTTGTTTTAATTATTTCTTTATAGGGATCTAAGATAGATGAAACTGGTTTCCTTTTAATTTCTTCTCCCTTTTCGATTCTTATTAATACATTTCTAACAGTTCCTCTATCTATCCCTAACATATTAGCAATTTGAGTTTTGTTATATCCTTTATCAAAAAGGGTTTTTATTGTTGTATACATAGCTTCCCTCAGCACCTTTCTTTCCTCCTTTTAGCTCAGAATCTATATTTTCATTCTTAACTAAAAGGAATTTTTTAGTATCCCTACTGAGGGATTTTCTTTCCCTTTTTTGATGCTTTTATTTTACCATTAACATAATCAGAATTATATGTATATTTTCAATGCTGTTTTCCATGACAGGCTGTAGAGCTGTTGGGTACATCCAATTCCAAGGATACCATGGAAGAAAGACCATACTATTATGAGGCTTTTGATTTAAGTAATGCTATGGATTTGCAATACTTCTCCAGCCTATGTATCAATAGCAAAGGAGAGGTTGCAGTATTTGATGAAGAAAAGGAGAAGATACGTATATTTGATAATAAAGGAGCATTACTGCGAGAAATTCCTGACACCTTTAAAGGAATCATGGCTCTTGCATACGATGATGAGGACAAGCTATATACCCTTTTTCAAAATCAAAATAGAAACGGCAGTGAAGTGACTGGAATGATAATGGAGCTGGCAATATACGACCAACAGGGTCAGAGATTAGGAGATGAGATTGTAAGGGAAATAAAGGGAAACGCAGAATCTTTAAAAGGAAAATATATAAACAAGATGATGATAGATAAAAAAGGAGACATCTATGTTCTTAAAGGTGATGGGACGGTTGAGGTGCTGGACAAAAACTTGAATACTACAAGAAACTGGGATAGAGCTGAATATTCAGATTTTGCTATAGATTATATGGATAATATTATATTGCTGCAAAGAAATACAGGGGGAAAAAGCTATTTACAAAAAATAAATCTCCAAAATGATAAATTTGTATGGGAGAAGGAATTAAAAAATGTGGATGCGCCGGAACATATATATTGCAACTTGGGCACAGGCAAGCTATATGGCATTCAAAACGGTGTCATTTTTACCTATGATTTTAATGGTGATATAGAGGAAAGACTTTTGGATATCAAAGAACTGTCAGCCTTCGATTATATAGATGGATTCATAGTAGATGATGAGGAAGTGATATATGTTCAAAACTATAATGGTAAAAAGTCAAGTATCATCAGCTTCATAAAGCAGGATAAAAACCAGAAGAGCGCCTCAGAGGTAGATAAGAAGAGATTGACCATATACGTAACTTATTATGCTGATAATATTTTTTCAAATGTAGCCTTACAATATGAGAAAGAACATCCAGATGTTGATATAGAGATTAATGTTATCAGTGAGATGTCAGATAAAGAAACTATAAAAAAGTTGAATACAGAGCTGATGGCAGGAAAAGGACCAGATATTATATTTAGTGACTTTCTTCTAACAGATTACATAGAGAAAGGCATTCTTGTGAATCTGGAGGAATTTATCAATAAGAATGAAAGCTTTAATATAGAAGATTATAATGAAAATCTCATAAATGCATCAAAAGCAGAGTATGGGTTTTACTGTCTACCTGTTGATTACAGTATAAATTGTTTTTTGGTGAATACCAAGCTCATGGAGCAAAAGGGAATTGTTTTAAAGGAAGATATGACTTGGGAGCAGCTTTATAATATAGTTGTAAAGGCTAACAGCAGCTCTAAGGAAAAGTTCTATATACTTCCTAAGATGGAGCATGAAGAGTTATATTATTATATAATTTACGAAGATATTAACTACTATATTGATAAAGAAAACAAGGTTGCCAGATTTGACAGTCAGGAATTTATGCAGGCACTGGAGCTTATGAGGCGCATGGTTGATGGGAAATTACTGCATCCTGATTTAGATGTTAAGAAAATTATACGTTCTGACGGTGAGCTTGCACCTGAAGATATATTATTTATTCCTATTTCGTTTTATAGCTATAAGCATATATGGACATATGGTATGTATTATGATGGCTTTCATATAATTCCTGAGATCAGAGGATTAAGCACCGATATAAGAGAAGTGAATGCCCGAAGCATAGCCATCAACAGCAATTCCCAATACAAGGGGGAGGCATGTGAATTCATAAAACTGTTTTTATCTGAAGAAGTACAGTATAAGCTTAGTGAGAGCAATGATTTACCTGTTAATAAAAAAGCAGATGAAAAATCCATGGCAGATATGCTTAGGGAGACGAATGAAATACCTCCCGAATGGTACAGGCCTACAGAGAAGGATATAGGACATCTTAAAGGCTATATGGCAAAAATAAACAAGATTTCCTCCTATGATCAAGAACTGGATAAGCTAATATGGAATGAAATAGAGAAATATATGAAAAATGAAAAAAGTGTGGAAGAAACAGCCAAGGCTGTTCAGAACAAGGTAGAGCTGTATCTTAATGAGTAATCTTATCATTTATTGTCCTATATGGTAAAATTTGATATAATGATTCTGTATAAAGTGAAAAATTCTAGAGGAATAATGTTATCAGTCAGTATGATGGATATGCGGAATACTTAATGCGTTGTGCATAATCATAATACAATGAGGAAGATTATTATGTTTTCGAAATATAGAAAAAAGGAAACTATAATGGCTCTGATTCTTATTGCGCCAAGCCTTATAGGCTTATTGATATTTTATATAATCCCATTTATATGGATGATAATATATTCTTTCTTTGACAGCCCTATAAATGGAAATTTCGTAGGTTTGCAAAACTACATAAATCTGATTAATAATGAAGCTTATAAGCAAGCAGTAAAAAATACAGCTATATTTACAGGAATAAGTGTTCCACTTATCGTTGTCATTTCTTTGTTGCTATCGTTGCTTTTAAATAGCAAAATACATTTCTCCCATGGCTTCAGGACTGCCTTTATTGTGCCGCTGGTAGTGCCTGTGGCTTCTGTCATAATATTCTTTGAGCTGTTATTTGACTACAGAGGATTTCTAAACAGCTTTTTCAAACTATTTGATATAGCTCCCATTGATTGGTTGAATTCATCTTATGCCATGATAGCCGTTATTATAATATATGTATGGAAGAATGTGGGATATAATATAGTTCTATTTCTTGCCGGACTTCAAGGTATACCCAAGGAATACTATGAAGCAGCCAGCATAGACGGGGCAGGACCTGTGGCCAAATTTTTCAATATCACACTGGTATATCTTATGTCTACCACATTTTTTGTAATAATTATATCCATCATCAATTCCTTTAAGGTATTCAGAGAGGTATATCTTCTGGCAGGAGATTATCCGCATCAAAGCATATATATGCTTCAGCATTACATGAATAATGCTTTCAGGAAGCTGGATTATCACAAGCTGGTGACTGCCGCCATATTGATGACTTTGGTGATTTATATATTTGTCTTCATTCTGTTCAAGGTGCAAAAGAAAATTAATGATGCCATAGGCAATTAGGGGGTGGAAGTATGAAAGGATTGAAGCCCAAGATGACAACTGCATTTCTCATGCTTATGGCTCTGCTGATGCTGTTTCCTCTGATTGTCACAGTGACAAACTCTTTTATGAGCAGTTCAGAGATAGCAGATAACTACAGCAGTTACGATGGGGAAACAGAGGAGAATAAGTTTTTTTCCATAAAGTTAATACCCAGATCTGTAACCATAAGACAATATTATGATGTGCTAATCGCTAAATCTAAGTTTTTGAGAATGTTTTGGAATTCTGTTTTTGTAGTTTTGCCTATTGTAGCAGGACAGGTCATCATATCCTCCATGGCCGCCTTTGTTTTTGCCAAGGTGAAATTCAAAGGCAGGGATTTTTTGTTTTTTATCTATATCATCATCATGATGATGCCTTTTCAGGTGACTTTGGTGCCCAATTACATTACCTTGGATTTGTTAGGTCTTATAGATAGATACTCAGCAATAATTTTTCCGGGAGTCTTCGGGGCTTTTGGAGTATTTTTGCTGAGACAGTTTATGATGACAATTCCCAATGAATATATAGAAGCAGCAAGAATAGACGGCTGTTCATTGATGCAGATTTTTTTCAAAATAGTTCTACCCATATCAAAAGGAGGCATTGCATCACTAGCCATATTATCCTTTATTGACAACTGGAACATGGTGGAGCAGCCTTTGATATTTTTGAAGGATGCCAATAAATATCCCCTTTCTATATATCTTGCCAATGTAAACAAAGGGGAACTAGGCATTGCTTTTGCTGCCGCATTAATATATATGCTTCCTATGCTGCTCATGTTTTTATACGGAGAAAATTATCTGGTGGAAGGTATTTCACATTCTGTCATAAATGATAAAGGAGTGGACCAGGTTGAACACATCTGAAATAAAAAAGCCTATATTGGACAGAAAGAAAAGAATATTGGATTTAGCCAAAGTTTTCTTTGGTGTCATCATATTTCTCACTTTTTTCTCCAAAAGCTTTTACAGCTGGACATTGCCTAAAGTCAGAACCGAGACCATAAGCTCCGGCAGTCTGGCTAAAGAAATAACGGGTAATGGCATTATCACAGCTAAGGAAAGGATAGAGCACTATGTGTCCGTAAGAGCTCAGGTAAAGGACATAAGGGTTAGCGTAGGCGATGAAGTAAAAAAAGGCGACGTTATTATGGTGATTGATAAAGGGGACTTGGAGAAGGAACTTGAGAGAAATAATATTGAACTATTAGAGCTTAAGCTTCAGTATGACAGGCTGGTATCTCATAGGGATTCATACTTGGTTAAAGACTATGAGAAAAGGATGAAGGAGCTGGAGGATGACATCTATTACAAAGAAAAGGATTATCTATTGTATAAGGAATTATATGAAAAGGGATTAGAGTCAAGGTACAACTATGAATTAAAGGAAAAAGATTATAATGATGTAAAGTCAAAGCTTGAGAATCTGAAAGAAGAATTGGAACGGGAGATGGAGAATAGCAGCAGGGATATTGAGGCTGCAAAGCTGGATATAATCAAGAAGGAACTGGATATACGAGATATAGAGGAAGATATTAAGAATTGCATTATTGTGGCTCCATCAGATGGCATTGTAAAAGAAATTAACTTCAAAAAAGGCATGATGGCATATGATTCAGTACCTGCGTATGTAATGGATAATATGAAGAGCGGTTTTGAGATGAAAGTGGATTTGAACAGTGAACTTTGCAAGTATATAAGCCTGGGAGATCAGGTTGAGATAAGGATTAAAAACCAGGGGAACAAGATCATAGATGGTGAAATAAAAGCCATAAGTGATAAGCAGAATGATTACCGCATAAAAATTGTGACAGTGGAATTGGAAGATGCAGATTTATCCGGGGGAGAAGCGGGGGAGCTGTATCTAAGGAAGAAAGTTGGTTCCTATGATGTTATAGTGCCCAGGTCTGCAGTTAAAAAGGACAGCCAGGGAGAATTTGTGTATGTATTGGAAGAGAAGGAAGGGCCCTTGGGCGTGGAATATTATGTGTTGAGGAAAAGTGTTACCATTGGGGATTCGGATAACAACTATGTTGGTTTGCGTTCAGGTTTGCTGGGAAATGAAACCGTGGTAGTTTACAGCAATAAGAGCCTGGATGATGGATGCCAAGTAATACTGGAAAAATAAAGCGAGGTGGAGGTGAATGAAAAAACAGGGTTCATATGCAATCATATTTGCTTTTATCTTTTGTATGATTCTTACAAGATCCATATATTTAAAATCTCAGGACGTTCATGGCAGTGTAGGATATGATTGCTTCACCATAAGGCTTAAGGGAGATTCACTGATAGAAAATGCTTTTGATGTAAGTGATATAGAAGAATTGGAAAGGACATTGAATCCGGAGCTTATGACTTGTTATGCCCTTGATAAAGGACAGGTGGCATGGGAGAAATCAAGAAAAGAAGCTGTCATATGCGGCATAAAAGGTGACTTCAACGAATTTTATAATATGAGAGTAAAAAGAGGCTCTTTTCTAAATGAAATTGATTATGACAATGAAAGCTATGTTGCAGTATTAGATGAAGAACTGGCAGCAAGCATCTTTGGTTCAGATGACATTATAGGCTTAGATGTAAAAATATTTGATAAAAAGTTTAAAGTCATTGGAATTACAGGTAATGATACTTCCATAGCCGGCAGGCTTATTGAGAAAGATTTAACATATGCATACATACCTTTGAACACAATGGATGATGCAAATGGAAGCTATAGTATTGCAAATATTGAGCTTAAAGCAGAGAAGGGTTCATTGGATAGATCCGTCATAGAGGATAAAATTACTTTGACTGGCAGAAATACTGATGATTTTTATATTGAGGATTGGAACAGCATAGGCATAATAAGCAGGCAGAGGTTTGACATATTGCTGTTTATCACAGGTATATATTTGATATGGAATCTGTTGCTTGTAATTTATGATATATCTGGAAAGTTTATAGCTCTTATAAAAAGCTATTTGAAAGAAAACTATTTTTCCGATGTAATCAAAATCATATGGGTAAAGTTTTTAATAGCCTTTGGAAAAACGGCAGGAATTTTAACCGCCATAATATTTATATGGAAAGAAATATCTTTTGATTTATATATATTACCGGAAAGATTTCCAGAAGATCCAACCAGCATAAGTGAAATTTTGGGGATTGGGAAAAAAGCCTTAATGGAAACTATCAGGACGGATTATTCTTATATGCATCATAATAACTTGATCATTAGCTTCTTGAATAAGCAGGGAAGCATGATTTTCCTTGTGGCTTTAATTTGCGAGATTTACATATTATTCTTTATGTTGAAAAACATAAGAGCTCATTATGGTAGTATGTTGGAAGCTGTGAAAGGATTGGGATTATGTTATGCAGTTTCAATTCTGCTGTCTTATCTTATCATTTATAGCATGGGTCTTCCTGTAGAGCTTTCTATTAAATCAATGATATTATTGTGGGCAGGATTTTTTACTATAGCTGTGGTTAAAGGAAGCAAATTTGTGGAGTCAGAAAGTGTGGGGGTAAAAAATGAGCAAGGTTGTGCTTAATAATGTAAATAAGATATTTGGCAATGGCTTTCATGCTGTTAAGAATCTGAACCTGAGCATAGATTCTCAGGAATTTGTGGTGCTGGTAGGACCTTCAGGCTGTGGTAAAACAACTATTCTCAGGATGATAGCGGGACTTGAGAAGATAACAGAAGGAGAGCTTTATATAGATGATAAACTGATGAATAATATTGAAGCTAAAGATAGAGATATTGCTATGGTTTTTCAGAATTATGCTCTTTATCCCCATATGTCCGTTTATGATAATATGGCTTTCGGATTGAAAATGAGGAAGGTAAACAAGAAGGAGATATATAATAAGGTCACTGAAACAGCAAAATCACTTGGAATAGATGACCTGCTTACGAGAAAGCCCCATGAGCTTTCAGGAGGACAGAGACAAAGAGTGGCTCTGGGGCGAGCTATCGTCAGAAACCCCAGAATATTTCTAATGGACGAGCCTTTATCAAATCTTGATGCCAAGCTGAGAGTACAGATGAGGGCAGAGATTGTAAAGCTTTACCATAAGTTGAACACAACATTTATATATGTTACTCACGATCAAACGGAAGCCATGACTATGGGGACTAAGATAGTAGTTATGAATGAAGGTGTTGTACAGCAGGTTGCTGATCCCCAGACCATATATGACAAGCCTGCCAATGTGTTTGTAGCTTCTACCATAGGAAATCCTCAAATGAATTTTATTGATGCCCGTGTGGCTAAAGAAGAGGGTGGCATATATCTGAGATTTGGAACCTTTAAGGTGAAGATGTCTGCTGATGTATCAGAATTGCTGCTGAAATCAGGATATATAGATAAAGAGGTAATAATGGGTATTAGACCTGAGAACATAATGCTTGATCAAGAAAACAAGAGAGAAGCTTTGTCATTGAAGTTAGAGCTTATGGAAAATTTGGGTTCTGAGAACATATTATATTTTGAAATTATGGACAGCAGCTTGGTGGTGAAGGCAGAGCCTAAATATAGGGGTGCCATAGGAAGTTATATGAATTTATACTTTGATGTGGATAAAATCCACATCTTTGATAAGGAAACAAAGGAAGCGGTCATTTGAAAATTTGACCAAAAATTATCCAAAGCAGCTTCATAATATGGCTAAAAACACAAGTGCAGCCTGATGCTGCACTTGTTTGTATGGAACTTATTGGGGGAAAATGTCTCTCCACATTCTTCTGTTGAATCTTATGCCTTCATAATCATCATTAAATACTTCGTCATCAAATTTTGTGAAGCTTGGATCGAAATCCAGGGTATAGAAATCTGCATCAAAAATTCTTTTCATGTGAGGATATTTGCTTTCATCATTTTCATCATATAGAATTTCATCTTCAAAATCCTTATACTTCAAGTCAACACCCCACTTTCTACTTATTGACATCATTATCCAAAACATCTCTTTTTGGTTTGGCATCATTTTTTAACTTTGCCATTACTAGGTCGCTATGACTTACTGCTTTTAAAGCTCCGTCAGGTAGCACATTGGGCAAGTTTTTCTGATCCATAATACCCCTCTTTCATTTTTTCAGTCGTTGGAGATATAATTAAAATCATATACTTTTTAACATCAAAATTTGTTATGCTATTCTGTACAGATTATTTTTTGCATCAAGAATCTCAATATACAATGTATTTTTTGATATGATTTGACAGTTGCAAAAAAATACTAAAATATTTAATGCAAAGAACTTTTTCGGAGGGGTGTATATGAACAGAGAGAGTGGAAGCATTTCAATTCAGACAGAGAACATATTTCCAATTATAAAGAAGTGGCTATACTCCGATAAGGATATATTTGTAAGGGAGCTTATAAGCAACGGAGTAGATGCTATAAATAAGCTCAAAAGACTGGCATCCATCGGAGAAGCGGAGATTTCTTCCGAGGAGAAGTTTGAAGTCAAAGTATCCTTCAATAAAGATGAGAAGACTATAAAGTTCATAGATAATGGTATAGGAATGACTGCCGAGGAGGTAAAGAAATATATCAATCAAGTAGCTTTCTCGGGAGCAAAGGAGTTCATAGAGAAATATAAGGACAAGATGGGAGAAGAGGCAGAAATAATAGGACATTTCGGACTAGGATTCTATTCAGCTTTTATGGTGTCCAAGAAAGTAGAGGTTGATACCCTGTCTTACCAATCCGGAGCAGAAGCTGTAAAGTGGATAAGCGAAGGTGGAACAGAATATGAGTTGACATCTTCAGAAAGAGCTTCAAGAGGGACCACCGTAACTCTTTATATAGATGAAGAGAGCGAAGAATTTCTTGATGAATATAAATTGAGGGGAATCATACAAAAACATTGTGCCTTTCTTCCTGTAAAGATATATCTGGAAGATGAGAAATTTAAAAAAGAAGGTGAAGACAGAAAACCTCTTAATGATATTAATCCTCTATGGCTTAAGAATCCTAAGGATTGCACCGAGGAAGAATATAAGGCATTTTATAGAAAAGTGTTTAATGATTTTAACGATCCATTGTTCTGGATACATCTATCGGTAGATTATCCTTTTAATCTCAAAGGAATACTTTATTTTCCCAAGCTTCGCCATGAGTATGAAATCAGCGAAGGGCAGATAAAGCTTTATAATAATCAGGTATTTGTAGCAGATAATATAAAGGAAATAATTCCGGAATTCTTAATGCTTCTGAAAGGTACAATAGATTGTGCAGATTTGCCTTTAAATGTATCCAGAAGCTTTTTGCAAAAGGACAGCAATGTAATTAAGCTCTCAAAACATATCACTAAGAAGGTTGCGGATAAGCTGACAGAGCTATTTGAAAAGGAAAGAGAAAAATACGAAGGCTTCTGGAAGGATATAAGCCCATTTATCAAATATGGTTCAATAAAGGATAGAAATTTCTATGACAAGATTAAAGATGTATTAATATTTAAGTCCATAAACGGAAATTATCTCACGCTGAATGAATACTTTGAAAAGACAGGCGGCAAAAAAGAAGGAGATAAGGAAGAAAACAAGATATTCTATGCCAGCGATGAGAAAAAGCAGCATCAATATATTAAGCTATTTAAGGATCAAGGTTTGGAGGCTGTTGTATTAGACTCGGTCATAGACAATCATTTCATAAGCTATCTGGAAATGTATGAGTTGAATGTGAAATTTTATAGGATAGATTCGGATTTGGCAGATAGCTTAAAGGATATAGAAACGGAAGGTAAAGAAGATAAAGCCAAAGAAGAAAAGCTTGTCGAAGAGGTAAAGAAAGCCTTAAACATTGAGAAATTGGAAGTAAAGCTTGAGAGGCTTAAAAATGATGAAACCCAGGCAGTGCTCTTAATGGCAGAACATGAAAGAAGACTCCAGGAAATGAGTGCCATGTTTGGCGCTGAGGAAATGAACAAAATGTTCAAGGGTGAAGAAACATTGATACTCAATAAGTCCAACAACCTTGTAAAAGCTTTGGGAAGCTTGATGGATAAAGAGGAAAAGAAAGAAGATTTCCAAATGATATGCAGCCATATATATGATTTGGCTCTTATGGGCAGCAGAGGATTAGATGGAGATAAGCTGGAAGCATTCCTAAAAAGAAGCGGTATGATCTTAGAAAGACTGGCAAACATATAATATGTAGAAACTTGCCTATTTGTGTTCTATTAAATATCAGGAGTTGATTTTTTGTATATTGCCTGGGAAATATTCAAAATGCTAGAAGAGCACTTGTTATTGGATGATAAGCCGTCGAAATTCTTGTCATATGAAGCAGAAGAAGCAGGCTATTTCGACAGACATCCTTTTACAATGTTGAAAAAATTAAAAGATATACCTCAATCACCGGAGCATCATCCTGAGGGAAATGTATGGAACCATACTTTGTTGGTGGTGGATGAAGCAGCAAAGAGGAAGGATGAAAGTGAAGATAAAAGGGCTTTCATGTGGGCGGCTTTGCTTCATGACATAGGAAAGGCTCCTGCCACCAGAATGAAGAAGGGTAGAATAGTTGCATATGACCATGACAAGATGGGGGCGAAGATGGCAGTTGAGTTCCTTGAAGCTCTGACAGATGACAGGGAATTGATTGGTAAGGTTTCAAAACTGGTCCGATGGCACATGCAGATTCTTTTTGTGGTGAAGGATTTGCCCTTTGCTGATTTGGAGAATATGATGAAGCAGGTTTCGTATAAGGAAGTGGCTCTGCTAGGAATCTGCGACAGATTGGGAAGAGGAGAATTGACCCAAGAGCGCATACAAAAAGAAAAGGAAACTGTGGAATTATTTGTCCGCAAATGCGAGGAAAGGTTGCGGTATAGCGGTTGTAGCTGTATGGAATAAGCATATGTGCAGTTGCACATATGCTTATTCTTTGGTTAGTGCAGTTTCCTAAAGTATAATAGTTGTTATCCTGAGCGTTAAGCTAAAGACCTTATTTGCAGAAGGAATATACTAATTCCTGTAGCAGGGTAGAAAACTTAAAGCCATGCGGCAATACGATAAAATCAAAGGGATATATGAGAGAGCATTAGAGTCACCAAAGTTAATAACCTGATGCGATATTATATATCCATTTCATTGGCTTTAGTCTCTACGATGGGTATATCGGATCCTTTAGTGTCTTTTAGTGTCCTCAATAAAGAACCCTCTGCGCTAATCCGTGGATACGGCCGTGCTAACTTGTGTTCCTCAAAGCGACCCAAAAGAATACCCTAATGCCAGAGACCAGCGGCTGGTGACTAGAGACAAGACCTAAGATGAATACACTAGGCTTGCTATAATATACAACTTACCAACTCATCCAGACTAATATTCTTGAAATAATTATCTATATTGACATCTTTCAGAGCATCTCTTATTTGGCTTTCTTCATATCGTTTGCCTTTGAGCAAGTTTTCTATTTCTTCCAGATTGTCGCTGCCGAAGAAGTCACCATAGAATTTAATGCTTTGGATTATACCATCCTTAACATTTGATAAAGTTTCTATTTTGCCATTGGCAAATCTTTTGGAGCGTCTTACATTGAACTCCGGTGATTCACCATAGTTCCATTCCCAAGTAATATACTTATTTTTCATTAAGGAATTTATGTTATTCAAATCCTTTTCAGTAAGTTGACCTTCTTTTAAATAAGTGTCTTCATCAAACATGTACTTTAGAAGCAGCTCTTTAAACTCCAAGACTGTTATGTCTCGGGGCAGATAATCTTTTATATTAGTGACTCTGGCTCTCACGGATTTAACACTTTTAGACTCAAACTTATCTTCAGATACCTTTAATGCTTTAGACAACACATCCATATTTGAGTTGAAAAGCAAGGTGCCATGATGAAGAAGTTTTCCGTGTTTTACCAATTGGGCGTTGCCGGAGAATTTCTTGCCATCTATAGTTATATCATTTCTACCGGATAATTCCGATTCTACCCCTAATTTTCTCAATGCCTTTATGATAGGTATAGTGAATTTGCTGAAATCATAATCAGCCTTTTCAATGCCTTTTATTATGAAGCTGTAATTAAGATTTCCCAGGTCGTGGTATACGGCACCGCCTCCTGTGATTCTCCTGACTATATTTATATTCTTTTCCTTAACATATTCGGAGTTTATTTCTTCTGACGTATTCTGATGTTTCCCTACAACTATTGTATTGTCATTCTGCCATAGGAGAACATAATTCTCATTATCATCTAGATTAAATAGATACTCTTCTAAAGCCAGGTTGAAATAAGGATTATTGCTTTCGTTTTTTATGTAAATCATATAATTCTCCTTTCCATAATTTTGTAATATTATAGCATAAGATATTATTCCTTTTGAACAATAAAAAAGCAGCACAAGCTGCTAAAAATAGATTTTGTTTTTTATTATGTCATTTTTCATATGGTTGGCTTCTTTCAGATAATTATATGCTTTTTCAAATTCTCCCATTTGATAATATATATCAGATGCAGATTCTAAAGCAAAAGCTAAAAGCCTTGAACTGCCAAACTTTTTCATTTTTTCTATGGCTGTAAGTATAGGATCAATTGATTTATTCAACTGTCCCAATTTGGAATATATAAGACCTTCATATACCTTGGTGCTCCACATCATAAGATAATCAAGTTTATGAGAGGCATAATCAGGATAAAATACATGTTTGATATTTTCTAAAGCTTCATCATACTTGCCTAAATAATATAATGCTTTTGCTTTTTCTCTATAATAGAAATATTCATGATGAGGAGCATTTACCTTTTTCATCTGTTCAAGATATTCCAATGCCTTATCATAATTTCCTATTGCATTTTCATGTACTACTTTTACAGAATATATATACTTCATGATCACCTTGTTTTCTGTAAAAACTGCAAATTGCTCTGCTTTTTCAATATTTATTTTGTAGTTCTCGTGATCACCTTGAATGTAGTTCATTACAGCTTTAGATCTATATAGCTCATCAGCCTTATAATAAACACCGGTAGTTTTTGAAATTTCCAATGCATCATCTAGGTACTTTGAGGTGACATCAAAATCTCCTATTGCGGAATAAAAGACAGATAGACCATGAAGCAACTCTATTTCAAAATGTATATCTCTGTTAGGGGATTTATCATATATTTCCTTTGCCTTTAGATATATATCTATGCATTTTCCATATTCAAAGTTTCTCCAATGCTCAGTTGTTGTTTCGGCATAAGATTTTGCTGCTTCTATATAAAAGTTGTTATTGAGGTATATTTCATATGCTCTGTAGAATAGCTTTACAGCTTCTGCAAGCTTATCCAATTCCATCATGCATTGGCCTTTTTTATATAATATGTCTCCCATAAGCTTGCTATTGTCGTACAGGGATGTTAAATGCTCCAATTCTTCTATACAGACCAATGCCTCTTTAAAAGCGTTGCTTTTTATTAATTCGTCTATTTTTTTCAGTTCATTTACAATATGATCATAGCTATCTTTATCATCATTATCATTTTTAACTAAATGGTCCGAGGATTCATCAATAAAGTATGATACAGGTTTATTTAACTTTTTTGCAATAAATTGAAGGCTTTTCATTGAGGGCATGGCAAGGCCGTTCTCAATTTGGCTCAACATGCTTTTTGTCATTTCCGGCTCAGCCAATTGAGCTTGAGTCATTTTTAGTTCTTTTCTAAGTTTTTTTATTTTGCTTCCTAAACTGGAATCCATATTATCACTCACTTTGCTTATTGTAGTTAAATTATATTATATTATTTGCGATATTGCAATAAACATGGCATTTGAGAAACTGTATAGCAAAGAAAGATTCAAAATAGTTAAACTCATATATTGACTTAAGCATATACTAAGAATATAATGAAGTAAAGTTTAATATTATTAAATATATATTTTAATATAATTTAATAATTAATTAAGGAAGTAGTCCTTGATATAATAAAAGGATTCTCAGTGAGAACGTATTTTTAAACATCAGGGAAAAGTTTAATATAATATGAAAATAACAGGGGGGCATTATAATGTATAAATATATGCTGAAACATAAGCTTTTGACTGTGTTTAATATAGCATTCACAATAATAGATTCTGCGTTAAATGTTGCATTAGCTTTAGTATTAAAACTATTGTTTGAGGCCGGTTCCTCTGGAAGTATTATAGAGCTTAGAAATGCAATTGTAGTATTTTCATTATATATTTTTGTATCTTCTATTGTCTGGATGATATTAAAAGCATTAAGGGCCAGTTTGTTAAGAAAATGCCTTACAGATTTAAAAAATCAGATTTTCACCAAAATAATTTATCGAAGTATAAATGTATTCAATGAAGAAAACAGTGCAAAGAGCATATCTTTATTGACGAATGATATAAACATACTGGAACAGGATTATTATACAAATCTGTTTGAATTGCTCACTAATCTGGTTGGTTTCATTATTGCTACTATAGCTTTGATAAGATTGAACATATACATAGCATTATTTATCTTTATTTTGGAATTGATTCCTTTAAGCATGCCCGTTGTATTTGGCAAATCATTAAGCAAGCATAAGAATAAATATTCTGATTCCATAGGATTGTTTACAGTAAAAATCAAGGATATTTTTTCCGGATTTGAGGTAGTTAAGGGTTTTAATATTGAAAAAAGGATATTGAAGGATTACAGTATATCTAACGGTGAAGCAGAGTTAGCAAGGTACAGATATAATATATTTGCCGGAATAACAGATTCTTTAGCTTTAGCTTTTGGTTTGATTATGTTTTTAGGCACTATTGGATTGAGCAGATATTTTGTAATAAATGGGAAGATGACCATAGGATATATGATCGCAGCGACACAATTGATGAATAACATTGTGAATCCTCTTGTAGCACTATCTTCAAGACTTAACCGATTAAAATCCACAAAACTAATTGAGGACAAAATAAATGATATTCTCAATAAAGAAGATGGAAGCGTTGAAGGAATAAGCAAGAATTCTTTTGATGATAAAATATGTTTTAATAATGTTTCTTTTTCCTATGACGGAGAAAAGAATGTATTAAAGAATGTCAACTTTACCATTGAGAAGGGCAGGAAATATGCAATCGTAGGAAACAGCGGCGGAGGGAAGTCCACTGTATTGAAACTTCTTTTGAGGTATTATGATAATTTTTCAGGAGACATACTAATTGACGGCATAGACAATAGGAACATAAAGGCTGAAGATTTATATAAGCTTGTAACCATCATTCATCAAAACATATACATGTTTGATAGCAGTATAAAAGATAATATTACCCTATTTGAAGGGTATGATGATACAGATGTAGAAAATGCCATCAAAAAAGCTGGTTTGGGTGCTTTGATTAATAAATTGGATCACGGAATAAACAGTGCTGTGGGTGAAAATGGTTGCAATCTGTCAGGAGGAGAAAAGCAGAGAATAGCCATTGCCAGAGCCATAATCAAGAATACACCTATACTTGTAATTGATGAGGCAACATCATCATTGGATAATGAAACGTCCTACAACATAGAAAATTCTATTTTGAACATACCTGATCTTACTTGTATTGTTGTTACTCATAAGCTGAATGAGGATATACTGAAAAGATATGATGAGATATTGGTTTTAAAAGACGGAACCTTGAGCGAGAAAGGTACTTTCGGTGAGCTGATGGGGAAAAAAGGTTTTTTCTACAACTTATATAATGTGGCATGAAGAAGTAACAAATGGGCCGTAGAGGAGTTGCAGATGATTCCCATACAAAATGATTATATTGAATGAAAAGTAACATGTTTTATACCACCTGAATAATATGATACTAAATGATTAATAAGGTGGGATAACATGTATAAAGAGTATGAAGATGATTTCGACAGATATGAAGAACTTGAGGATAACGTGGATGAATTTGTCTGCCCTCTGATGAGGCAGGGACCCTTTGGACAGTTTATGCCTCCCTTTGGGCCAGGCTTCCAAGGACCTACGCAAGGCGGACCTTTCCAAGGACCTGCTTCGGGGCCACCATCAGGACCTCCGCCGAACTTTACGCCACAACAATCCGCTGCCGGGGGAGTCGGGACATTTGCCGTAGATGCAGGCGCAATCAGAAGATGTACATTTAGATTTGTATATATATGGCCTGATAGAGGAAGAGGCTTCTGGGCATTTCTGGTATTCGTAGGACCTCGTTCTGTAGCGGGTTGGAGATGGAATGGGCGAAGATGGGTATATTTTGGAATGGATCTAAGAAGAATTGAGAGCTTCCAATGCTTCTGATTTTGAAAGGCGGAGAAAAGTCTCCGCTTTTTTGTGTATTTGTTGAAATCGGAAAAATACTGAATTATTCTATATATAGAGAGAATAAGAAATTATTGTAATATTATAGGAGGTCTTGTAAATGACTAGGATAATAGTTGATAGTACATGCGATTTGCCGGATGAATTGATGGAAAGCTACGGCATAAGCATGTTGCCTCTAACGGTTAGCATAGATGGAAAAGAATATTTTGATAAGGTGGATATAAAGGTGGATGAGGTGTATGAATCCATGAGAAAAGGAATATGTCCTAAAACATCTCAACCTAACCCATCAAATGCTTATAGTTTATTTCAGGAATGCATTTCCAAAGGTGAAGATTTTATATTTCTATCTTTTTCGTCCAAACTGTCAGGCACATATCAGACTATCTGTTCAATAGTAGAGGAGCTAAAAGAAAAGTATAATAATATAAAAATGGAAGTCATTGATACCAAATCCGGTTCTTTGGCTACAGGTTTGATCGCATTGCAGGCATCAAAACTTGTGAAAGCTGGAAAAAGCTTTGAAAATGTCATTGATGCTGTAAAGAATATGATTCTGCATATTGAGCATGTTTTTACCATAACGGATTTAAGCTGGCTTATAAAGGGCGGGAGGATAAGCAAGACTGAAGGAATAATTGGCAATATGCTTAGCATAAAGCCAATCCTCCATGTAAATGACGGTGTAATGGAAGTTATACAGAAGGTTAGAGGAAAGAAAAAAGCTTTAAAGGAATTATTGGATATTGTGGAAGAGAGAATGAGCAAATTCCCTGATCAGATTATAGGAATAAGCCACGCTGATGATATTGATACTGCTAAGGAGTTACAGGCCATGCTTCAATCGAGAATGGGAGAAGCTAAAGTTATTGTCAGCAAGATAGGAAGTGTGTTAGGTTCCCATCTAGGAATTGGAGGAGTAGGAGTATTCTTTTTCAATGATAAGATTGAATCATACATAGATTAAATGCTATACCATTGATGGACCTTAGAAATGGTTTTGGTATAAATATATGGAAGACCTAAAATAATATATTATTAATTATGGAATCGAGAGCTCAAGGAGTTGTCTTAATTATAAGGGATTATTATTTGAGTTAACGATTCTATTTTTTACTGAATGAAATGAGCATGATTTTTTTAAAAGTGCTTATAATATATGATACTAAAGAGTATGAGGAACCAAGATTATGAGGTATTGTCATGTTTATCCCAGATAGAGTGATTTTTGAAAAAGATGCATTTCAATATAAAAAGGCTGTAGAGCTTTTTGATTATTTTCGCAGCAAAGGTATAGAAATCATAAGCCTAAGCTCAAATAGAGTTCAGGGTATACCGGGAGATAGTCCGGCAGAAAAATATGCAGAAGGGAAAAGGACCTTGGTCATTGGCGTCAGGAAAACCTTGAAATTTCAGACATGCAAACCTTCTGCTCATTTTCAGCTTCCCTTGGTATCGGGCTGTGTTGGACAATGTGAGTATTGCTATTTAAATACTCAGTTGGGGGATAAGCCGTATATAAGAGCATATGTAAATATAGAAGAGATTCTTGCTCAGGCAGATAAGTATATTAAGGAAAGGAGAGATGATATAACCATATTTGAAGGATCTGCAACATCTGATCCCCTTCCCGTTGAGCCTTATACCAAGGGGCTAACTAAAGCAATTGAATTTTTTGCCGAGAGGCCTAATGCAAGATTTAGGTTTGTGACGAAATTTTCAAATGTTGAAGACTTTATTGATGCAGAGCATAGAGGTAATACATCTGTCAGATTCAGTTTAAACATAGATGAGGTAATTAATAACTATGAACATAAGACACCATCAGCAAGGAAGAGAATAGAAGCTGCTGCAAAGGTGATAGAAAAGGGGTATCCTACAGGCTTTCTTATTGCTCCTGTGTTTTTGGAAGAAGATTGGAAAAAAGAATATGATGCTCTTTTGAAAATGTTAAAAGATAATATTTGCCATATATCAAATAAGGATATAAGTTTTGAAATCATATCCCATAGATTCACTGCTAAAGCTAAAAATAAAATTCTTCAAGTATTTCCAGGGACTACTTTACCTATGAATGAAGGAAACAGGAGCTATAGATTTGGACAATTTGGATATGGCAAATATATATATAATAAAGAGCAGATAGAAGATATGAAAGAATTTTTTCAAAAAGCCATAAGAAACTACTTCCCTGAGAGCAGAATACTGTACATTATATAATTCATAATTATTCAAATAATTAAATCATATTAGTAGCAGGGAAAAGCCACCATTAATAGATTGTAATAGAGAAGTGCAATCTGATTAATCGGGGGTTTTTTTATGTTTCCATATAAAACCGTACCAGAATTATGTGAAAAAATTTGGGGTGGATATAGATTAAAGGATTATAATAAATATTTCTCTGGGAAAATTGGGGAAAGTATAGAATTTGACGGTCGGAAACAAGCTATGCCCATTACAATAAAGTTAATAGATGCATGGGATAATCTTTCCATACAAGTACATCCCGATAAGGAAACAGCATTGGAACTTAATGATGGAAACAGCGGAAAAGATGAGCTATGGGTGGTTTTGGACTGTGAAAAAGACTCATTAATTTTCTATGGATTTAATGATTTTTATGACAAAAAAATTATACATGAAGCTGCTTTAGATGGTTCCATAATAAATTTGATGAATAGGATAAATGTAAAGAAGGGTGATTGCATTTTCATCCCCTCCGGAACAGTTCATGCTTTGGGAAAGGGAGTATTGGTTTATGAACTTCAGCAGGCTTCCAATGTAACGTATAGGTTATATGACTGGAACAGAGTGGAGAATGGAAAACAGAGAGAGCTTCATATAGACAAAGCTATAAGAACTATAAAAATTGATAATTATATAACTGCTGAAAACATCATAAACATATATAGTAAGTCCAGTGAAGATTCCAGATTGGTCACTATTGGACAATACGAGCATTTTGGAGCAAGATTTGTAACTTTGAAAGATGAAGAATCTATTATGCAAAGATGCGATGAACCGAGGATAATAACTGTAATTTCCGGCAGAGGATTATTGTGCTTTAAAGGTAAAGAATCATGTTTGGAGAAAGGAGAGATATTTGTAATACCGGCTAATATTGATGAATGCATATCTATAATAGGAATTGATGTATTAAATTACATTGAAAGTTGGCCACGAAATGCAAATCTTTAGATTTGACATAGAACATTATGCTATGGTAGCATTTAAAATATAACAAGGCAAGGTGTTAACATCTGTCTTAACTTCAACAAACATTGTTTCATAAGTGAGAAGGTATCGGAAAGAGGTGTTGCATATGTCTGAAGACATGAGATATGAAGCAAAAACAATGAAAGATGACGGATTTATTGATTGGAATAAGCTTAATTGTAAAAAATTAGTTTATAATAAGAGATTATCAGGAAAGTTCAGATTATATTTGAGCGACAAAGGAGCTTATAAAAAAGCCTTTGAAATAATAGCGAAAAAAAGATATATCAATCATTAATGAAAATAGGCCGTAGAGCCTATTTTTTTTAATTTTTTGAGCAAACTATATTTATGCTACTGACAACTTAATTTAATATTGCAGAAGTTATTTAGTAATGGGGAGGTTTTACAATGTCTAGCAATAAAAACAACTTGAACCTTGAACAGCAAAAATATAAGGATTTTGCACAGCAGCGAGAGCCTAAAAGACCTGTTGTAGCAAACTGCATAAAAGCTTTCATTGTAGGTGGAAGCATATGTGCTTTTGGTCAAATACTTCAATTTTTCTTTATAAAGTATTTTGGATATACTGAAAAGAATGCCGGCGATCCTACAGCAGCAACATTGATAATAATATCAATTCTGCTTACGGGTTTGGGAGTATATGACACCATTGCGCAATGGGCGGGAGCAGGTACTGCGGTGCCAATAACAGGTTTTGCAAATACTATTTCCTCAGCTGCTATAGAACATAGAAGTGAAGGATATGTTTTAGGAGTAGGAGGAAATATGTTTAAGGTGGCAGGGCCTGTAATTGTTTTTGGAACTGTATCTGCTTTTGCTGTTGCTGTAGTAAAAATGGTGATTAACTATATAGGAGGGATGTAAATGGTTAAAGGCAATCAAAGCTTCGTTTTTGAGTCTAAGCCTGTAATTATTTCTTCTGCAACCGTTGGAGGTCCATTAGAGGCAGAGGGTCCCTTGAGTGAGGATATAGATATTTTGCATGATGACCCATATATTGGTCAGGATAGCTTCGAGAAAGCAGAAAAGCTCATGCTGGAGCAGGCAGCCACAAAGGCTTTGGAAAAAGCTGGAGTAAGCAAATATGACGTAGGCATTTTTATCAGCGGAGATCTAATAAATCAAATCATATCAAGCAGTTTTGCTGCAAGAACCATAGGAATACCTTATTTAGGCATATATGGAGCATGTTCCAGTTCCATGGAAGGCCTTACCATAGCAGCATCTTTTGTAGATGGACAAAAAGTTAAATATGTACTTACAGGAGCATGTAGCCACAATAATTGTGCAGAAAAGCAGTATAGATATCCGAATGAATACGGAGCACAGAAACCGCCTACATCGCAATGGACTGTCACCGGAGCGGGAGCATGCCTGTTAGCTTCTGAAGGCAAAGGTCCCAAGGTTACTGCTGCAACCGTAGGAAGAATAGTGGATATGGGACTTACTGATCCATTTAACATGGGAGCGGCCATGGCGCCGGCAGCGGTTGATACCATAGAAGCTCATCTGAGGGACTTAGGAATAGAACCGGATTATTATGACATAATAGTTACTGGTGATTTGGGAGCTGTAGGTCACAAAATCGCTCTGGATAAGTTCAAAGAAGATGGAATTAATATAGACGAGAAAAAATTTATGGATTGCGGAATGATGATTTATGACAGGGAAAAGCAACCTCAGGTTTTTGCTGGAGGAAGCGGTTGTGCCAGTTCCGCTGTAACTGTATATGGCCATTTGCTTAAAAAGATGAGGGAAGGTCATATCAAAAAGATGCTGGCAGTGGCAACAGGAGCTCTTCATTCACCCTTATCCTATCAGCAAAAGGAAAGCATACCCTGCATAGCTCATGCAGTAGCAATTGAAATGTAAGGAGGTTTTATTTTGGAAAAGATTATTTGGGCTTTTATAGTGGGCGGAGCCATATGCGTTATAGGCCAGATAATGATGGATGTTTTTAGGCTCACTCCTGCCCATACTATGAGCACTCTTGTAGTAGCAGGTGCTATTTTAAGTGGTCTTGGTTTATATGAACCTCTTGTGAAATTTGCTGGTGCTGGAGCCACTGTTCCAATATCAAACTTTGGTAATGCCCTTTTAAAAGGAGCACTGGAAGAGCTAAATGAACACGGAGCCATAGGAGTATTGATAGGAATTTTTAAGCTTACCAGTGCCGGTATATCATCGGCTATCATATTTGGGTTTATAGCTTCCATTATATTTAAGCCCAAGGGGTAATATATATTAGTTCATTATCGTGTATTCCTTATTTACAAGTGTAAAGTTACTTTTAAGTCCTGAGGATAAATACACCTTTTTGTCTGTAGTTATAAATATGGCTTCTGTATTATCCAAACTCTCGATAAGCTCCAGCCCCTTATCTACACCTAAAAGGAATATAGAAGTAGAAAGACCATCGGCATCAATGGATTTATCGGTAATTATTGATACACCGGCTAAACCATTATCCGCAGGATAACCGGTTTTGGGATCCAGTATATGGTGGTATCTTTTTCCGTCGACTTCGAAATATCTTTCGTATATTCCTGAAGTGACTACAGCCTTATCAATGACTTCAACTATTCCCATGTAGTCGTTGCGAGGATAAAAAGGATCCTGAATGCCTATTTTCCATGGCTGCTTATTAACATTGGCGCCGAGAGCAAGTATATTTCCGCCAAGATTGATGATGGCATGATTAACGCCATGTTTCTTTAGTATGGTTGCAACTTCATCGGCTGCATAGCCTTTGGCTATTCCTCCCAAGTCTACTATCATGCCGCTTAACTCAAGCTTTGCAGTGAGATTATCCTTATTTAAAGACAGCTTATTATAATCAACCAGCTTTAATTTCTCTACCAATAAGTTATTGTCTGGGATGGCGGCATTTGAAGTGCCTATGTTCCAAAGCTTGACTAGGGGACCTATTGTTATATCGAATTTTCCATCTGATAATTTGGAATAATATCGCCCTTTTTCTAAAACATAAAATGTATCTTCACTTAATTTTACATCTTGTGTACCTGAGGCTTCATTCAATTTTGTAATTTCACTTGGGTTTTCGTTGTTTATGCTCATTTTGGATTCAATTTCACTGATTCGCTTGAAGGCTTCATCAATGATTCTTTCATTCTGGCTGTCATAAAGGGTTATACTAACCTGGGTGCCTAACAGGTAGTTGGATTTTGTCAAAGGGGTATTAGATTGATTCTCTTTAGGAATACATCCAATTGATAAAGAGCAAAATATGGAGAGAATCAATAGTAATATAATATTTTTTTTATTTATAAATTTCATACTATACCTCCATATATTAGATAAAAAGAGTTTTCACAATAGAATTTTATCATAGTATTTAACAATAAACAAATGAATATTATTGGTTTACATATGAATATAATTTGAATAAAATAAGAATTATTTTTATCACAAAATATTTATTGAAATATATCATAAATAATTATATACTATATTAAGCAAGCTACTAATTGACTCAGGTTGTTAGATATTTCTCAAACAACCTAAAGCAATAAATTAGTATAACAGAGTAAGGCTAAAGCCAAATGTTACCAAAAAAATGCATAAAATTTGAGCATAAAGTAATTAAATAATGCATACGCATTCATAAGTGTGGTACTAGGACATTATACAGGTCAGTTATCATTGGAGGCTTTTATTGTCTTTTCTGTTAAGAAAAATATCATAGGAGGGTTAAAATGGAAGCTAAGACTAAGATTGTTATTCTTGGCGCTGGATATGCAGGGGTAGAAGCTGCTAAAGTCTTAAACAAAAGATTTAGAAATGATGACAGTGTAAAGATAACACTGATTGATCGAAATCCATACCACACTCTGCTTACCGAACTTCATGAGATTGCTGGACATAGAACTGAAAAAGAGAGTGTTATGGTAGACCTATATCAGGTTTTTAAGGCTACAAAGGTTGAGTTGGTTACAGATGAAATTGTTAAGGTTGACAAAGAAAAACAGTTAGTTATATCTGAAAGGACAAGCTACGAGTATGATTATCTTGTTCTTGGTGTAGGAAGTGAACCTGCATTTTTCGGTGTTCCCGGAGTAAAAGAACATGGCTTTACTATCTGGTCCTTAAAGGATGCCCTTAAGATTAGACATCACATAGAAGATATTTTCAGAAGAGCAAGAGAAGAAAAGGATCCTGTGAAGAGGAAGAAACTGCTGACAATAGTTGTTGCAGGTTCGGGTTTTACAGGGGTAGAAGTTGTGGGAGAGCTCATGGAATGGAAGAAGCTTCTCTGCGCTCAACATGATATTCCGGAATCGGAGGTTTCATTATATAATATTGAGGCTATGCCCAATATACTTCCCATATTGAAACCCAAGATGCAGGAAAAAGCCAAAAGATATATGCAGAAAAAGGGTGTTAAGGTTCTTACAGGCTCTGCCATAGTGAAAGCCACTGAAGATGGCATAGAGCTTAAGGATGGAACAAAGATTGACACAGAAACATTGATTTGGACTTGTGGTGTACAGGGAAATTCCTTCAATATGGAAACAGGTTTTACCGAAGGAAAGAGAAATAGGGTACAAGTAAATGATTTCTTGCAGACTGCTGACAAGGATAATATATATGCGGTAGGCGATAATGCATATTACGAAATTAACGGAAAACCAATCCCTCAAATAGTTGAAACCGCTATACAAAGTGGTGCATGTGCGGCAAAGAATATTATAGCAGACATAGAAAAGAAGGAAAAACAAAAATTTGAGTTAAAGACCCATGGTTTCATGGTTTCCGTAGGAAGTCATTACTGTGTAGCTGAGTTGATGGGAGTTCAATTAAGCGGTTTCTTTGCTATGTTGATGAAGCATTTGGTTAACTTGCATTATCTCTGGGGTGTAGGCGGAATAAGATTAATATGGAACTATTTACGACATGAATTCTTCCATATGCAGGACAGAAGATCCTTTGTTGGAGGTCATTTATCATTTAGGACTCAGACTCTATGGCTTATACCATTAAGAATATATGTAGGAATACTATGGCTTATAGAAGGATTAAACAAGGTAAAAGATGGCTGGTTGGAACCTGGTAACATCAAGATTGTGCAAATAGCAGGCGGTTCAGGAGCTACCCAGATGGCGGAAGCTACTTCAAGCGCTACTACGGCTGCAGCTTCAGGAGTTACACCCATATTGTCGGCACCTCCCGCAATATATCAGTGGTTTATGGATACAGTGGTTGCACCTAATGCAATGTTGTTCCAGACTATGGTGGTAATCACAGAAATAGGCATTGGTTTGGCATTGATAGCCGGATTATTTACATTCCTTGCTTCAGCAGCATCTATAGGTTTGGCTGCCAACTTTATATTATCTGCCATGGCTGGATACGATATTCTCTGGTATGTGTTTGCTGCTATTGCACTTATGGGTGGAGCAGGCAGGTCATTTGGTTTGGATCACTATGTAATACCATGGATTAAAAAATGGTGGGCTAATACCAATTTCGCACGAAGGCACAATTTATACTTTGATTGATGTTTAAATCCCGTTACCTCAAATGAGACTTCATTCAGAAGAATTATTCCATATAACGGATATATGAAAAACCCCCGCTGAATGCTAGTCGAGTCCATGCTGGAATAAACCGCCCTATGATACCCGTCTTGTAAAATGACGGGAACTTAGGGCGGTTTGGTTCAGTGACGTTGATGGGTAACGGGATTTTTTAAGAGTATTGAAATATGACTCGTATTAGAATAAAATGGTATAAAGTTTATATTTTAGAGAAACAACAGGTCGGTGGTTATGGTGAAATTTAAGAAAGGTGATATGCTGTTGCTATTGATAGTATTAATAGCAGCCATATCATATTTTGGACTCAATTATATATACAAGGAAACGGGAGAAAAGACAGCTGTTATATCCGTAAATGGGAAAGAATATGACAGGATAGATATGAACAAATTAAAAGAAGAAAAGTATGTTCATATAGATTTGGAAGAAGGAAGGCATATTGATATTGTCATAAATGCGGAAGGCGCCTATGTGTCTGATGTAATTTGTCCTGACAAAATATGCGTAAAAACAGGCATCATAAATAAAGTAGGAGAGAGCATAGTGTGTTTGCCCAATAGAGTCCAAATATTCATAGAAGGTAATGAAAAACCCGAAGTAGACAGTGTTTCTCAGTAGGAAGTGTTGATATTGACCAAAGTAAAAAAAATGGTATTATTGAGCATACTGGTTTCACAGGCATTGGTTCTTTATGTTATAGAGAGAGCAATACCTGTTCCTGTACCTGTGCCTGGCGTAAAGCTGGGTCTTGCAAATATAATAAGCCTTATAACAATTATTCTATTTGGATTTAAAGAGGCTGTTCTGGTGGTGACATTAAGGACACTGTTGGGGTCTATGTTCGGTGGAGGTTTATCCGGTTTTTTATATAGCTTGGCAGGAGGAGTTCTGAGTACCGCCGTAATGGCTTACTTGTATTTAAGGCATAAAAATTCATTTAGCATACCTACAATAAGCACTGTTGGAGCAGTTTTTCACAATATTGGCCAAATTGGAGTTGCAAGCCTTGTAATATCTAATGTTCGATTATTCTACTATCTTCCGGTGCTGCTAATATCAGGAGTCATAACAGGAATTCTGATAGGCTTCATTGTTCAATTTACTGTTGAACCTGTAAAGAAGATTCTAAAGATAGGGGGTGCATAACCCGTGAAGGATAAAGATTTTTTGGCCCTGGAGCTTAGCAAAGTAGAGGATCATTTAATTAAGACTTTAAAAACTAGAAGCAAAATGGTGGAGGAAGCTTTAGAAAGGTTTGTAAAAAGCGGAGGGAAAAGGCTAAGGCCGACCTTGACCATAATAGGAGCTACTTTTGGTGATTATAAAAGCGAGATAATAATACCCCTTGCTACATCTATAGAAATAATGCATATGGCTACTTTGATACATGATGATATAATAGACGATGCGGAAACCCGCAGAGGCACCAAGACCATACAAGCTACATTGGGCAAAAATACCGCAGTATATTGTGGAGATTTCCTATTTACAAGGGCTTTTATGCTTGTGGCTGATATGGCTGAAGTGGATATGATGAAGGATATGTCGAAGGCTATTGCTTTTATATGTGATAGTGAAATAGATCAAAATGAGCAAAGATACGATCAAACTGTAAGTGTGAGAAAATATCTAAAAAGAATAGGAGGTAAAACAGCAGTCCTATTCTCACTGAGCATTGCTGTAGGAGCCCATAAGGCTGGTTGTGATAGGAATTTGACAAAAAAGCTGACGAATATTGGGAAAAATATTGGAATGGCTTTTCAGATAGTAGATGACATATTGGATTTTACCGGCAATGAGAAAACAGTCGGCAAGCCTTTATTAAGCGATGCCAAACAAGGAATATTCACACTACCCATCATATATTCATTGAACAGTCCTTATAAGGAAAAAACAATTAAAGCTATAGATATGATTGAGGAAGATGGAGGGGAAAGCCTTCTGAAATGCGTCATAGAAAGCGGAGGCCTTGACAGGACAAAGGGCCTGGCAAGAAAGTTCATCAAAAAAGCTTTAGATATCAGGAACACATTGCCAGATGGGTATGGGAAAGAAGCTATTACGGAAATCATTGAAAAGCAGCTGGAGAGAAAATTTTAACGGACAGGATTTGCTTCTGTCCGTTAATTTTATTGAAGAATAATTAACCTTACATCGTCTAAAGATGATATAATGTATAATGATTATATTACTGGAAAAGGAGTTGACGAAATGAATCTAATTCAAGCAATATTGCTGGGTATCATACAAGGCATAACGGAGTTCTTGCCTATAAGCAGTTCTGGGCATTTGGTGCTTTTTCAGAAGATATTAGGGGTGACAGAACCTACCTTAACTTTTGACATAGTGGTACACTTAGGAACTTTAGTGGCAGTTATTGCTGTATTTTGGAAGGATATAGTTTCTATATTAAGAAAACCATTTCAGAAGTTGACGCTGTTATTGATAGCAGGTACTATACCCACTGGAATCATTGGAGTTGTGTTTAAGGATTTTTTTGAAGAGTTGTTTGCCAGTGGGAAGACATTGGGATTTGAGTTTTTAGTTACTGGCTTAGTTTTATTTTTTGCAGAAAATCTAAGCAGAGGATATAAGGATGTGGAAGAAACCACTTACCTGGATGCTGCATTTGTAGGAGTGATGCAGGGTGCTGCCATACTGCCTGCTGTTTCCAGATCAGGTCTCACCATATCGGGAGCTTTGTTTAGAAACATGGATAAGGATTTTGCTGCAAGATTTTCTTTTTTATTATCTATACCAGCCATACTTGGGGCAGCTGTGTTTGACATGAAGGATATTCTTGAAGCGGGAGTTGGAAATCTTTATCCTGCAAGCTTAGGAGCGGGCTTTATATTTGCAGCCATATTTGGATACATATCCATTAAATATTTTATAGGAATGCTGAAGAAGGGCAAAATGCGAGTCTTTTCCTATTATGTATTTGTTATAGCAGCTCTTGTATTAATAGATCAGTATCTGACTCATATATTTTTTTAAATAAGAAAGGGGGCTTTCGCCCCCTTTCTTTATGCGCTCAAATCTTTTGATTTTCTGTTCTTCATGATAGTAGCAGCAGTATATATGAGAACTATTGCAAGGATGAAAAGCAAAACTGCTATTACGCACAATATGATGTTTCCTGCTTTTAAGAAGTTTCTTATAAGCAGATACAAAGCAGACAATGTAACTGCAAACATGAATATCATGGGTATTAAGGTCATCTTGTAATTCTTGCCTGAATTTGCAAGCCATACGGTTACAGCCAGCAATGCAAGACCTGCTAGAAGCTGGTTTGCTGATCCGAATATAGGCCATATCTTGGTGTAACCATACATTAGAAGTATGCAGGAAGCACCTACAGTTACTAAAGTAGCTACATACATGTTAGAACCTATTGATTTTGTTGAAGTGCCATCGGCTTTATCAAAGAATTCTTGGAATACATATCTGCCGATTCTTGTAGCAGTATCAAGGCTAGTTAAAGCAAATGCAGAGAATGCAAGTATGATAAATACTTTTCCTACTTCTACAGGTATACCGAAGCTGCTCATCAAGGTAGCAATACCGGATGAGAAGATAGCAGCTGGAGTTCCGGAAGCGCCTTGGAAAGCACCGACGGATATTAAAGCCAGTATGGCTACTAGACCTTCAATCAACATGCCGCCATAACCTATGAGTTTGGTATCCTTTTCATTGTCTACCTGTTTTGATGATGTTCCTGAGCCAACAAGGGAATGGAAGCCGGATATTGCGCCGCAAGCTACAGTAACAAACAATATCGGGAATAAGTATGAAGTGCTGTTGCCTGAAACTACAGCAAACCCATTGGATGCATTTATTACCATATCAGGTCTGACAATAATTACACCAAGGAATCCGCCTATCAACATGGCATACAGCAAGTATGAGCATAAGTAATCTCTAGGTTGTAAAAGTAGCCAAACAGGTAGAGTAGATGCTGCACAGATATATATTATAAGTATTATGTTCCAACCCATTTTGGAAAGCTTGATAAATGGGAATGTGTAGCCTAGATAAATGCAGAAGAATAAAAGTGCAACGCCAAAGATAGAAGAAATAGCCAGGTTTGCTCCTTTTCTGTATACAAGATAACCGAATGCCATAGCCAAAATGATGAACAGTACAGATGCAGTACCCGCCCTGGCTCCTGTCAGATCTCCTGTAGCAGGATCGTAAGCGAAAGTACCTGCACAGATGTCAGTAAAAGCTGCAACTATAAGAATTATCGTGAGCCATGCATAGATGTTAAAAAGTGTTTTAGCTTTTTGACCAAGGTTTTCTCTTATTATTTCTCCAATTGAACTACCTTTGTGCCTTACTGATGCAAAGAGAGCACCCCAGTCGTGAACACCACCAAAGAATATACTTCCTACAACTATCCAAAGATAGACAGGAAGCCATCCGAATATGGCTGCTTGTATAGGACCTGTTATAGGGCCTGCACCGGCAATTGATGAAAAGTGGTGTCCCAACAGGACATTGGCATTGGAGGGGCAGTAGTCAATATCATCCCTCATGGTGTGAGCCGGTGTTTTTCTTGAGGGATCTATACCCCAGGATTTTGCCAAGTAAGCGCCATAAGTAGTATAGGCGATGAGAAACAATATCGCCCCTATTAATAGAAGTACTAATGAGTTCATATAAAACCCCCCATAAGATTTATTTAATATACTCAGCTCAATTTGAGTTGAGTATATTGCCAGATAACAGCGCAAGTTTTAATTAAAACTTGTAGAACTTTATTACTTTTTTACCGGGTCTATTAGCTATAATCTTCTCAATGTCGGGGTTAATGACCAGAAGTCTGATTTCACTCCAACCATGGAGTGAGAATAAATAAGATTTGCTATACTTGAATTTCTGAACAAATCTCGTAATATCTTCATTTAAGGGGCATTCTGTTACTAGAACTCCTGTTATGTAGGTGCACATATGATCTCTTTTTGGTTGTACAAAAGTATCAATAGCTTTTTTTAAAAATTCTGTGAAAGCTGTTAAGGATGATATATCCATGTTATCAATTTTTTTAATATAGCATATCTCATTAGTTTCAAATGAATCTATTATATCCTTCTGAGTAAGCAATGTTCTCCCCTGTATGTCCTTATATTGCGCTAAGATGTCAATAGATTCATTTAGAATATTTACATTTCTACTGGTATTATAATATATGCTAAACCTGTCATACAAATTGCCAATATACGATAATGAATCCATTTTATGCATCTCCATACATTATTGTTACATTATATGAAAATTTCGCCAGCTATTTAAAAATTCCTTCTTTTTTCTAAAAAATATATAAATGATATTGAATATTTAATCAAGATAAAGTTTAATGTAAACCATTGTCATATATGCGCTAATAATGTAGAAACAAGCTTAAAGACACTAAAGACTTTTATGATGCATAAAATGTTATTAGTATTTTAATGCAGTATTTTTGGATATTGGTATATAATTGGAATTGGGGATATTAGAGGGAAGAAGCAAAACTCCTCCTCATAAAGTGGTTCAAGCTGTAGAATGTAATTGTTCACAAAATATCAATGGCATAGTTCTGCATATCTGATATAGTCGCAGATGAATGAATCTTTCATACAATAACCGTAATGAAAAATGGAAAGCTTTATGTTAAAATTATACTATCTATGAATAAGGCGGTGTACTATGAACATTTTTACAAACAGATATGACGGACGAAGACTGAAAACTATAAGCCCATATGTCAAAATTATACCTTACATAATGACAAAAAGAAGCGATGCACATGTTTTTAGCAAAATGACAATTCCTACTGATACCATCAACGAGTATATCAAAGAAAAGCAAAAACAGGGATTTAAAATAACTTATTTGCATCTATTTATAGCAGTATTCGTACGTGTTATAGCACAAAGGCCTCAATTGAACAGATTTGTAATGAACAACAGGCTATATGCAAGAAACCGTATCTGGATATCCTTGACTGTAAAAAGAACTTTAAAGGATTATGGAGAAGAAACCACTATGAAGTTTACCTTTACAGGTCACGAAAATATTTATGAAGTTGCAGAGATTATAGAGAAAAGTATTGCTGAGAGCATAAAGGTAGGCACAAATAATAAAGTTGACAGGATTGCAGACAGGCTCATGTCTCTACCCAATATTATTGTGAAGATTTTGATAGGAACGTTAAAGCAGATGGATAAGCTGAATATATTGCCAAGCTTCATAATAGAAGCCAGTCCGTTTCATACCACATTATTTTTTACCTACCTGAAATCCATAAAACTGGACTATGTATATCATCACATATATGATTTTGGAAATACGGGCATGTTTATTTCATTGGGTAAGGAAAAGAAAGTTCCGGTTGTAGAAAATGATGAGGTCAAAATAAGAAATGTATGCGAAATTGGAGCTGCCATAGATGAAAGGATATGTGACGGCCTTTATTTTGCAAACTCACTTAAACTTGTGAGAAAGTACATTGATAATCCTTATTTGCTGGAAGAAAAGCTGGAGGAAGTAGTACAGGATGTAGAATAATTAATATCACACATAACCAAAGGCTGCATAAAATGATAATAGTATTTATGCAGTCTTTGGTTATTTTTTGCCAGGGAATCCACTTGGCAAGATTTCTTAGCCAAAAGAATTGAAGCAAGCTTTTTATTGTGAGGTGATGTAATGAGAACATTGAGAACAGGTTCCAGGGGTACAGATGTTAAGGAAGTTCAGTCTTTGCTGCAAAGATTAGGTTATTATAGAGGTTCAATAGACGGCATATTCGGATCAGGCACTGCAAATGCAGTAAGAGCCTTTCAAAGGGATTATGGACTTGCTGCCGATGGAATAGTAGGACCTATAACCTTTGGTGTTATGGAACCTTTGTTTATGGGCTATTCTGTTTATACCATAAAACCAGGAGATACATTATATAAAATAGCACAAAACTACGGAACCAGTGTGGCCAGGATAATGGCTGCAAATCCGGGTTTGATTCCCGAAAGCTTGCAAGTGGCCAGGAGAATTTTAGTACCTTGGCTGGATGTTGTAGATACTCGCATTGATTATACCTATGAAATAATGGAGAGGGATATAGATGCCTTTAGAAGACTATACCCATTTTTGGAATTTGGCTCTGCTGGGCAAAGCATTTTAGGTAAGGAACTTTATTATATTAAGCTTGGAACAGGACCAAATAAGGTGTTTTATAATGGTGCCCATCATGCTTTGGAGTGGATTACGACACCTCTGTTGATGAAATTTGTAGAGAATTATGCAAAGGCTTATGCGGAGGGTCGTGCCATAAGAGGATATGATATAAGGAGGTTGTTCGAGAGAAGCACCATATATATTCTTCCTATGGTGAATCCTGATGGAGTTGACCTTGTACTCAATGGATTGGATAGAAACAATCCCTATTATAATCAGCTGTTACAGTGGAATACGACAGGAAGACCATTTTCCCAAGTATGGCAAGCCAATATCAGAGGTGTGGATCTTAACCACAACTATGATGCAGCATGGCAAGAATCCAAGGAAGCGGAAGCCCAATACGGCATCACAGGTCCAGGCCCAACCAGGTATTCCGGTCCTGAGCCCTTTTCTGAACCTGAGACTAGGGCTGTAAGAGATATTACCTATGCCATAGATCCAAGACTTGTATTGGCATATCATAGCCAAGGAGAAGTAATATACTGGAATTTCATGAATCTGGCTCCTCCGGAAAGTCTTAGAATCGGTCAGGCCTTGTCCGGAGCCAGCGGTTATGTATTGGATCAAGCTGTAGGAATAGCTTCATATGCAGGTTATAAAGACTGGTTCATACAAGAATATAGAAGACCGGGTTACACCATAGAAGTAGGAAGAGGAACTAATCCGTTACCCATATCCCAATTCCCCAGAATCTATGAAGACAATGAGGGATTGCTGCTTTTGGCAGCAGTTATACAATAGCCGTTGGAATTCCAACGGTTATTTTGATACTGTTTTAACATGTGCTATGTGATATATAATAAGCATATGGGATTGTCATAATTATGAAAATAATGCTATAATATTGTAATTCTGAGAATATAATAAATTGGAGGAATATGCATGAGATTACAAGCCCCAAACCCTATAAAACTTAGAAGTAAGTTATTAGGAGGGGAAAAACCTCTTATTTGCGTACCGTTGGCTTCTGTAGATGAAGTATCAATTTTAACTGAAATTGATGAAGTAATAAATATGAAACCGGATGTAATTGAATGGCGCGCTGATTATTTTGAAAGTATCTTGGATGTTTCCAAGGTAAAGAATATATTGGAGATTATCAGATCAAAAAATGAGAGCATACCAATAATATTTACCTGCAGAAGCCATGATGAAGGCGGTTACAGGAACATCGATGATGAGACAAGACTGAAATTGTTCACAGATGTTGTTGATACAGGATTCATTGATGTAATGGATGTGGAGTTGGCTTTTGGCAATGAGAGAATTGAGAAGATAAAGTCCCTGGCGATACAGAAGGATGTAAAGCTTATATTATCATATCATAGTTTTACGGATACTCCTTCAGAAAACTTTATAGTTGAAAAGATAAAAGAGCAGATTAAAAATGGCGCAGACATATCTAAAATAGCTGTGATGCCTAAGGATCAGGGAGATGTATTGAAGCTTCTCAATGCTACTTACAGAGCCAGAAAAGAAATATCAAATCCTATAATTGGAATATCTATGGGACCTATAGGAAGTATCACTCGATTGACAGCTTTTGTTTTTGGTTCGGACATGACTTTTGCCGCAGGAGTCAATGCGTCAGCTCCCGGGCAGTTGCCCATAGAAGTAATGAGGAAGTATATAGATACTATCATATAAAAGGGCATAAAAACACATTTATGTTACAAATGACACCACGCTAGTGCAATCTTTACATAAATATATTGACTTATATGGGTTGTATTATAAAATATAGAAATATAATGTAAGTTGTATTGCTAAAATTATAATATGATATTTAAAGTTATGGTGGACAAGATATATGATTTTAAGAAAAGTGGTGTTAAGCGACTATGAGCTCAAGAAAGAAAAACATAGCAAAACTGATCATACTAGCATTAGTGTTCTGCTTTGCAATTCAATTTGATGATTACGGAGTATATGCTTCAAGCAATTATCTAAAGCCTGACAATATATATCATCTGTGTCATTTGGGAGAACAACATGAAGAATGTGAGGTTGTTACATCAGAGACGAAAGAATGTGGTTGTGTATATGCTTCAGCTCGTTGCTGTTGCGGTAAGACCGTTTCTGATATGAAGTTGTTCTGCGATGAACATGGTTACGAGCCATATGAACAATACAATTTTGAATTATCCAAGCCTACTGTGAACAGAAACAACAACAGTTTAGCAAAAGAAAAGCAAATTCTATCTAGAATTAAGCAATTAAGAAAAAGTATAGAAAAATGTAAAGTTGATTTGCGTGATGGTTCCTTGAGCCAAGAATTTGAGAGTAGGTTGCTGAAGGAATCTGATGATTTGAGCAATGAGATAAAAAGCAAAATAATGATAAATGAATCAGAAAAGGATAAGCCCAAAAAAATGGGCTTATCTTTTTTTCATGTGCGCCCAGCATGGGCGCAAGCTAGTCGGTGAAAGTCCGATACGGGGGTTGATAGCGCCAACCGTTAGCTTAAGACAAGGGTGTCCATCGTGAGGTGGAATCTGAAGGAAGTCGGCGGCAAAACTCCGGTCTGAGGAACACGAACTACATATAAGGCTTAAGTCTGTGGGTGAGTTTGCATGACAAAACAAAGCCCAATAGCTATCCGAAACAGGCAAAGTAAATGTAGCAGATATATGGAGGGAAAGCTTGTGCTCTTACCTGGGGAGGTCTCATGGACGTGAAGAAATGAAA
>NZ_FQZS01000003.1:1719-423113 GCF_900142105.1 Lutispora thermophila DSM 19022 | reverse complement strand
GGAGTAGCAGCAAAGTTCAATTCCCTAAAGAACTGAGGCAAGCTATCTTTAGATTAAGGCGAAGGATTGAAACGTCAGCATCCCAGCTTGTTTGTCAACTCAATATTGAGAGAGTACTAGCGAAGTCTTTTTGGGGGTTACAAACAAGGATTAAAACCAAATTATTGGCTTATAACTTGTGTTATTACATCAATAAACTTATAGGCCGTGAGTCACATTCAAGAATCAAAGAGTTAGTATTTGGTTAATTAATCCACACAAAATTATCTAGCAAGGATTTTATACCCTTATTAGTTGGTATAATATTCCTTAAAATCAAATCTTACTACCTAGCACAAGAGGTTAAATTATTATATTCGATAGGATGGATTTGAGTGAAAAATAATTTGATTATGTTTTGTAACTCCATAGGAATAGAGAATGTAGGAATTGCTCCAGCAGAATATTACAATGACTTTGGAGTCATATGGAAAAATCAATTGGATAAAAATTATGTAAGCGGTTTTGAAGAAAAAGATATAGAAAAAAGGCTTAACCCAAAATTAACATTGGAAGATGCAAAATCTGTTATAGTGTGCCTCTTTCCCTATTATACAGGCACTGAAGAACATTCAAACATATCAAAGTATGTTTATGGTATAGACTATCACAAAATAGCAATAAAGAAACTGGAAACCATATCCGACTTTTTAAAATCAACTATAGAAGGCTTTCAATATAAGGCCTTTGTAGACAACGGTCCCCTTAGCGACAGACATGTAGCCTATAGGGCTGGCTTAGGTTTCTTAGGAATAAACAGCCATTTGATAACAGACAAGTATGGCTCCTTTGTATTCATCGGATATATTATAAACAACTATCCCTTTGAGCCTGATAAACCACAAGATAGAACCTGCTATCTATGCTTTAATTGTGTCAGAAACTGCCCAGGACAATGTATCCTAGGAGACTTTACCATAAATCCCTTGAGATGCAAATCTTACATAACACAGAAAAAGAGGGATTTGACAAAAGAAGATATTGGAATACTAAAAAAGCACAGGCTGATATGGGGCTGTGATGTCTGTCAGGATGTCTGCCCTCATAACAAGAATGTTCAAAAAACAACCATTAAAGAATTTCGAGAGAACCTTACATACAACATTGATTGTGAGGAGCTAAAGCAAATGTCAAACAAAGAATTTATAAGAAGATACGGAGATAGAGCTTTTAGTTGGAGAGGAAAAGCTATACTTATCAGAAACCATCAACTTATAAACGAATAAATAGCCTAAGGCGTCACAAGCCCTAGGCTACCCTTATTTCTTACCCCATTCATCTTTCTTAAATAGTATACTTAGCCTTATAAGAAATTTTGCATGTTTTTTTCTAAAGTACCTTACTTAAAAATTCTTTAATTCTTGGATTTTGAGGATTGTCAAAGACATCCTTCGGTGTCCCCTCTTCAACTATGAGTCCCTGATCCATAAACATAACTCTTGTGGCAACCTCTTTGGCAAATCCCATCTCATGAGTAACCACTACCATAGTCATTCCATCCTTTGCAAGTCCTTTCATAACCTCCAAAACCTCTCCAACCATCTCCGGATCAAGAGCTGAAGTAGGTTCGTCAAAAAGCATGACTTCTGGCGACATAGCCAATGCTCTTACAATCGCTATTCTCTGCTTCTGCCCTCCTGATAACTGATTAGGATAACTATCAGCCTTATCTTCTAATCCTACTTTTTTGAGCAATTGCACTGCTTTTCTCTTAGCCTCATCTTCATTTTCCTTTTTAAGCTTGGTTGGTGCTAAGATTATGTTTTCCACGATAGTCATATGGGGAAAAAGGTTAAACTGTTGAAATACCATACCCATCTTTTGTCTTTGCTGATCTATGTTACACTTTTTATCGTTCAGTTTTATCCCTTGAAATATGACCTCACCTTGATCGGGCTCTTCCAACATGTTAAGGCATCTAAGAAATGTACTCTTACCTGAGCCGCTGGGGCCAATGATGACAACAATTTCTCCCTTTTCAATATTAGTATTTATACCCTTCAAAACATTTAATTTACCGAATTTTTTATGAAGATTAGATACCTTAATCACTTGCCTTCATCCTCCTTTCAAGAAAAGCAACAAACCTGGAAGCCGCAAAAGTAATGCAAAAATATACGGATGCTGCTACCAAAAGTGGCTCAAATCCCTTTGCGGTAGCTCCCCTTACAATGTCGCCGGCCTTTGTAAGTTCCATTATTCCTATAACAGACACAATTGATGTCTCTTTAACAAGAGTAACAAATTCATTTCCCAAAGCCGGCAGTATATTCTTGAAAGCTTGAGGTATTATAACATACCTCATGGCCATGGAACTGCCAAGCCCCAAGGATCTGGCCGCTTCCATCTGTCCTTTGTTTATTGATTGTATACCAGCTCTGATTATTTCTGCCACATATGCTCCACTGTTTATAGCCACCGCTGCTGCTCCAATCATAAAATCTGAAGAGTCATAACCGATGATCTTGGACAAAGCAGGTATTTCTGGGAGGCTTATATATTGGGATATGCCAAAATAAAGTATCATTATTTGAATTAAAATAGGCGTACCCCTAATGATCTCTATATATGTGACAGCAATATACCTAAGCAACTTATTATTGGATAATCTGAATAATGCAAATATCAGTCCCAGAATAATACCGAAAGTTATAGCTATACATGTGAGCAAAATTGTGTTTTTTGCACCATTTAAATAATACCAACCATATTTTTTTAAAAATAAAAAGTCCAACCTACTTCCCCCTATAGTTATCTCATGTATTCAGCAAAATAATAATTATTCAATCAATTCTTGCAAATTTATTCACTTATCCCTGAAGACAGTTTAATAGCATTAGCTACAAATTCATCAATTTTGCCTTCATCAGCCAATCTTTTTAGTGTTTTATTCACTTGTTCGAGGAGCTCTGTATTTCCTTTCTTTACTGCTGCTGCAGATCCTCCTACTTCATCTATTACTTGCACTTCACTTATTATAAGGTCAGGATTTTCTTCCACATATGCCTTAGCCACCGGCAACTCAAGAACAATTGCATCGCATTTTTTTGCTTTCAGATCAAGTATCAGGTCTCCTACCTTTGTCAGTGTTTTCAACTGGCAGCCTTTTAATTGTTCTGCTGCTATTTTTTCCTGTGATGTTCCCTGCTGTACAGATACCTTTACACTTTGAAAATCATCTACAGTTTTGTATTTATCCTTGTCTTCCAGCCTAATAATTACTCCTTGCTCAGCTGTGTAATATATATCACTGAAATCAGCATTCTTTTTCTTTTCATCATCAGGAGTCATACCTGCTAGAACCAAGTCTACTTTACCTGCTTCAAGAGCTCCTAACAAAGATGAAAAGTTCATATCCTTAATTTCAAGTTCTTTTCCCATATCTTTTGCTATCTCTTGAGCAATGTCTATATCAAATCCTACGATCTTGTCCTCGCCATTTTGCATTATATGCCATTCATAAGGTGGATAATCAGCACTTGTCCCTACCACAAGCTTATCTGTTTCCGTTTGTTTTACACATGCCGTGAAAGATAAGGCTAAAACGCCAACCACACATAATAGAAATGATTTTTTTAACATTTTTTTCATAATCTCTTCCCCCTATTTAAATAATTATCAATCGATACTTAATTATTATACATATACAAGAATAATTATACAATATATTTTTATAAATTTTCATGTGTTTTTAAAAAATAAATAGCCTGAAGTTTTTTATAAACTTCAGGCTATTTATTTTCCCTGCTCTTTTAACTATACTTAGAACTTATATCTTATTCAAATACTTTAAACATACCTTTCTTAGCTCCGCATACAGGACAAGCATCTGGAGCATGATCTGTAACCGTATAACCACAAACCGGGCAAATATATACTGGGCCTATTTCCATATCCTTGCCCTCTTTTGCAGCATCCTGAGCTTTCTTGAAAAGCTGAGCATGTATCTTTTCTGCCTCAAGGGCATAATGGAAAGCCTTTTCTGCATCTTTCTCATTTTGGAATTTGGCTGTTTCCAGATATACAGGATACATTTGCTCTACTTCATGCAACTCTCCATCTATGGCACCTTGTAAATTGTCTACGGTCTTACCTAAACCAAATACCCCACCTGCAGTTACACTATAAGCTCCTTCTCTCTCCTTTAGAGCTTTAAAATGGTTAGTAGCATGTGCCTGTTCAGCATAGGCTATGGCTCTAAAGAGTCTTCCAATATTGGGCATGTTTTCTTTATCAGCCACATCACCCCATATCAGATATCTCATATGAGCCATACTTTCTCCACCATAAGCAGAGCGCAAAAAATCCGCAGTCATGTCATTATTTACTGCCATTTATTATCCTCCTTTCCAAACTATTCTTACATAGTATGGCTAAAATAATGGCAAATAATACATATTCTTACTGTATATATTAGTTCAATTCTCCAAGGGATGTCAAATAATTTTTTTCAACAAATAATTACTTAAAAAACTGAATCTTTGTAATAACTAGAAAAGAGGCTTTCTTATAAACATTTTAATAAGAAAGCCTCTTTTTTCATATCATATTTTTATGAATTTCTTAAGAAATTGATCCACCTAAGTTAAGAGCTGCTCTAAACATCATAAAGAGCTTAATATAGTCATCTGCTTCTATTCTTATAGTCTTTTCATCAATTCTCATAGCTTCAGGCAAAAGCATAGCGTTACCAGCCATTACTTCTTTGTTGAATTCTATGTCCATTGTTATTTTGCCATCATATTTGAGAATTGGTTTTCTATCTCTATTCTTAATGGCTTCTGCTAGCTTTGTTCTATAAAGCTCTCTAACTGTTTCTTTAGAGAAGTTATGGGCGCAATATCTGGAAATTGCCTTTTTGACAATTATCGTTTCCAAATCTCCTATCTCTTCTTTAGCCTGGGCTGCCAGCATGTCATCTCCTGATATGGCAAGAATAGGAATACCAAAGTATCCTGCTACTCCTGCATTGATGCCGCATTCTCCCATTCTCTTTCCATTGATTGTAACATTTGCTATGGATTTGCTTGAATATGTGTGATTATAAAGTCCATTTATAGTGCCTGCCCTTGAGTGATATCCAACATATATGACTCCGTCAAAGGTATCATCAATACCTTCCATCATACTAAATGGCTTAGGACTTCCACTTATCAATTGAGCTCTAGGATCCAATTCTTCTATCAGCAGATTATCCATACTGCTGTGAGAATCGTTTACTACTACTTCAGTAGCCCCATTATTAAAAGCCTCTTCTATTGCCCAGTTTGCTTCTTGAGTCATAAGCTTTCTAGCGCGGTTATACTCACTTGAATCATTTGATACATGGGAGGAAGATACCAATCCCCATATTCCTTCCATATCTACGGATATATATAATTTCAACTGCCCTTCTCCTTTCCCATAACTTAAAAATCATATAACAATAGTTAAATTACAGAGTTATCAGACTTAGGTTGCAAAATATACACTATTCCTGACCAAGCTTTTTCAAACTCAGCAAGTCTATATTCTCTTCTTACTGTATCATAATCAGGAGCTGCAGGATCGTTGACAATAATGTACTCCTCACCATCTTTTATGGTAAAACCTCGAACAACTAACAAGTGTCCTGAAGGATATGCCATAGGTGAGCCTATTATATCTTCCTTATCTTTTGTTCTAATAGATGCAACAACAGGTATATCCATGGAAATCATTTTCTTTAATTTTGCAATTGAAGGGTACCTTTCGATATAAGCATCAAAGCCATTAGCTCCTGCATAAGCCACATTGTAAGACCAGTTGCCATATATTTCTGCTCCGCTGTCATATACACCTAAAGCTACATCTTCAGTAGGTATATTTACACCATAATATTCCATAATCATGGCTACAGATGTGGGACTGCATATTATATTTCCTATTTTAGGAATAACCATCTGTGATCTTTCAGGTACTTTCAAGTCCTTCAGCCATTCATTTTTTTCTACAATGATTTCTTCATCACTATCTGACAGCTTTAATGCTGCTGATATAGCTGTTAACTTTGGACTTGATAATTTTATTGAGTTTCTTCTCATTACAACTTTATACATAAATCCATCAGCTGCTTTTCTATCGAGGATGTTTATAGTATCAATATCCATGACAGCGATATGATCTTTCTGGTTATTTATGCTAGCTCTATTTTCCAAGGACCATTTTCCATAAGAAAACCAAATGGACCATTCAGCTTCCCTTCTTACCTTAAACAGCACCTCTACTTCTGTTCCTTCCGGGGTTTCTGCATTCCAAGCTGCGACTATGTTTTTAAACTTTTTTGCATTAACTTCAACTGATGTATATATTCCATTTAAAATGTTTTCCTTCAATTCCAATTGACCCTTGTCGTTCAACATTACTCTGTCGCATATGCCTGATTGAAAATCCAAACCTTTATGTCTCAATGTTATATCTTTTAATTCAATTTCTTTCAAAATATAACCTCCAATTTGATACTAAACCCCAGATTCATCTTTTACTGCTCCAGTATCTTCCTATATTCCTGCAATTCCTTTTCATTTCCTAATACAAAATGCTCTGGTTCTATCTCCACCCATTTAGGCTTATCAATGGAGTAATCATGACAGCCAGGATCATAGACTTCAAGAACCTTATTCTTCTCACGCCTTGGATCCGGCAATGGTATTGCCGAAAGCAAAGCTCTTGTATATGGATGCAATGGATGAGTAAAAAGTTTTTCAGTTTCTGCCAGTTCTACAATTTTTCCTTTATGGATTACAGCTAATCTGTCCGTTATGAATCTAACAACGGATAAGTCGTGAGCTATAAATAAATATGTTAGTCCCTTTTCTTTCTGAAGCTCAGACATAAGATTCAATACCTGGGCACGTATTGAAACATCCAGCGCAGATATAGGTTCATCAGCTATTATGAGTTCCGGCTCCATAACCAAAGCTCTGGCAATTCCTATTCTCTGCCTTTGGCCACCGGAAAACTCGTGGGGAAAACGGCTTAAAAATTCCGGCAGCAATCCAACATCCAGTAAGGCCTTTTCTACCTTTGCTCTTCTTTCTTCTTCTGTTTTATAGTTTTTGATATTATATAGACCTTCAGATACTATATAATCAACCTTTGCTCTTTCATTAAGGGAAGCCATTGGATCCTGGAAAATCATCTGAATTTTTCTCGTAATTTCTTTATCTAATTCCTTGTCTATCTTTCCATTTATCTTCTTTCCCTTGAATAATATTTCACCCTCTGTTGCTTCATTGAGACGTATTATTGCTCTTCCTATCGTAGTTTTGCCGGATCCTGATTCTCCAACCAGTCCAAAGGTTTCTCCCTTATATATAAAGAAGCTTACATTATCAACCGCTCTAAATCTACTCTTAGTGCCCTTATTAAATTCTACAGATAGATTTTTAACTTCTAACAGGATTTCTTTTTCATGCATTGTCATTCAACCCCCATTGCTTTCGAAGTATTGCAATAGACTCAGGCGGTTCTACCTTTGGCGCTCGTGGATCCAGTAACCATGTTTTTGCTTTGTGTGTTGGGCTTACTGAAAAATAAGGTGGTTTTTTTACGAAATCTATTTTCAAAGCTTTTGGATTACGAGGTGCAAAGGCATCTCCTTTAATTTCATAAAATAGATTCGGCGGTGTGCCCTTTATAGAGTTAAGAGGTTTACCCTTCACACCTAACTGGGGTAAAGATGATAGCAGCGCCCATGTATAAGGGTGTTGCGGATTGTAGAAAACCTCTTCGCATTTTCCTATTTCAATAATATCACCTGCATACATAACGGCTATTCTATCTGCTACATTAGCTACAACCCCTAAATCATGAGTTATATATATGGTAGTTAGATTATATTTCTCCTTCAAGCTCTTTAGCAGGTTCAATATCTGGGCTTGTATTGTTACATCCAAGGCAGTTGTAGGCTCATCACATATAAGAATTCTTGGTTTGCATGCCACCGCTATAGCTATTACAACCCTTTGCCTCATACCTCCGGAAAATTCATGGGGGTACTGCTTATATCTTCTTTCAGGATCCGATATTCCTACATCACTCAAAATCTCCAAAACAGCTTTTTTGGCCTCATCTTTTCTTAAACCTTGATGAAGCTCTACTGCTTCTTGGACCTGTTTCCCAATGGTTTTAAGAGGATTTAGGGATGTCATAGGATCTTGAAATACCATAGCGATTTTCTTCCCTCTTATCTTTATCCAATCATCTTCTGTTTTATATTTAGCCAAATCCTGACCTTCAAACATTATGCTTCCCGAATCCACCCAACCATTGCCATCCAAGAGTCCCATAAAGGTTTTGGTAAATACGGATTTGCCCGAACCCGATTCTCCTACAATAGCCAAGCTCTCACCCTCATATAAGTCCAGAGATGCTTCCCTTATTGCAGTCAATATTTTTCCTCTTAGCTTAAACTTTACAACCAAGTCATTAACAGATAATATTACTTTCGATTCCTCCATATTAGCACCTCCTAAACATGGTTTCTCGGATCAGCCGCATCTGCAAAAGCATTACCCATTACATAAAAGGATATGGTAATCATGGATAATACGATAGCAGGGAAAATCAACTGATATCTCAAGGATGGAACCATCATTAGAGCTCTTCCCTCATTTATAAGGTTGCCCAGTGATGGAATGCTTACAGGAAGCCCCAAACCTATATATGTTAGAAATACTTCATAGCCTATTGCTGCGGGAATAGCCAATGCTATTCTCAACATGATTACGGATACTAAATATGGAAGAAGATTTTTAGTGATTATTCTTCTTGTTGGAGTGCCTAAACATTTAGATGCCAGATTGTATTCTCTATCTCTTATGATAACGATAAGGTTTCGCACAAATCGCGCCATTCCAAGCCATCCTGTTATGCACATGGCTACAATTATAGTGGTCAAACTAGGTCTCATTATATAAGTCATTAAAATAAGCACAATTGTAACTGGAATATTGTCCAAAACATTATATATCTCGGTTATGATTCGGTCCAAAGATCTTACATATCCCCACAATGCTCCAATAATTATTCCTGCAAATGCTTCCCAAAGTCCAACAACTACTCCAATGAAAAGCGAAGTTCTTGTACCGCTCCATATTCTAGACCATAGGTCCTGACCAATGGAATTTGTACCAAACCAAAATTCTTTATCCGGTGGATGATTTCTTAACTGCATGTTTGTTGTCTCATCAATATAAATCTTGGTAGGATGTTTCTGATTGGGTAAATAAGGTTGTATTATAGTAAATGACACCAATACAATAATCAATATCAAAAGAGCAAAGGCCACTCTGTTCTTTATAAACACCTGCCAAGTGGAACGCCAGTATGAATAATTGGAATATCCTGCTCTCTGCGCTTCAGCATCATCGAATTCAGCAAATTCAAATAAATTTTCTGTTATGCCATCTGTTACTTTGTTAATTTTCTTGTTACCCATTATCTGGCACCACCTTTCTTGTTCAAATTGATTCTAGGATCAAATAATGCCATCAAAATATCACCTAAGAATAAACCTACAATACCAATAGATGAATAAATCAATACCAATGCCTGAACTACAGTATTATCTTGCCTTTGAATAACATCCACCAAAAGCCCGCCCATACCTGGTATGGAATATAATGATTCTATATAGATGGAACCTGCAATTGTATACAATATGGTACTTGGCAAGTACTGAGCCATAGGAACAAAGGCATTTCTGAACACATGCTTTACCATTATAGCCTTGTTTCTCAAACCTTTAGCCCTTGCTAATTTTACATAATCCTTGTTTAACTCGTCTACCATGTATCTCCTCATCCACATGGCATAGGATGCAGTACCACCCAATGACATGGATATGGCAGGCAGAATCCAAGTCCTCGGATCATCAGCTTTAAACAACATAGGTACATTGAAAATGCCTGTCAGATAAAGCTGAATAAACAGGTAGTACACAGCAGCAGGAACTGCATTTATGAATACTATATAACAAGTACCTAGCTTATCCCAAAATTTGCTTTTGCTCCTTGCCATTAATATGCCAAGAGAAACACCGAATACGAGTGATATGGCTACAGCAGTCAATCCAAAATACAATGAATAGGGGATTTTTGATTTGAGTATCTCCGCAATAGGAACCTTTGGTCTATATATATTAGATACTCCTAAATCTCCAGATAATATTGACTTATAAAAGTTCAACAACTGAATGTGTATAGGATCTCTAAGTCCCATACCAGCCAGTATCGCTTCCCTCTGTGCTTCATCCAGTTTTTCATAAGCTTGACCAAAGTATCCTTCCTCCGGCATCAATCTCATGAGAAGAAAAACAACTGTAACGATTATAAACAGAGTGATCAAAGATTGCCCCAGTCTCTTTAGCGAATACTTTAACATGTCTTTCCCCCTTTTCTTAAATGCTGTGTTCTGTATAAAAAGCTACGAATAACATATAACTAAAGCCTGCACTTCCATGTTTATACTGCAGGCTTTAGTTATATGAACTTTGAAGGAGACTTCATTCAGAGAAAATATTAATCTGCTCTGAATGCTAGTCGAGTCCATACTAAACTTAACCGCCCTTAGCACCCGCCACCTATTGAGACGGGAACTTCAGGGCGGGTCAGTTTAGTGCAATAAGTCTTAGGCTAACTTACTTTGCTGCTTTTAATGCTTCAGCACGTTCTTTTTCCCATTTTTCAAGTTCTGCATTGAATTGCTCCGAATTCATCGGCTTATCCATAACCTTCTGTCCTTTGTATCTTTCAGCAGATACTCCAAACGGTGAATACTGAGATTCAAATGGATTCAATCTGGAAGCAGAGTATCCGCCACCTCCTACTGCATAAGGTATTACAAAAGCTTGGTCAATAAAGAATGCTTCTGCCTCAGCAAAGAGAGTATATCTTTTAGCGATGTCTAAAACTTCGGCTCTAGCAACATCTACCATGTTTGTATAAGTGTTCTTTCCATTTGCTTCCATATATCCTTCAGCTTTTTCAGGCCAGTTGTATGTGGCTCCTGGATAGAATGGATCAGTGTAAGTTTCTGGATCAGCATAGTCAGGTCCCCAGTTGCACTCTAAGAATGCATAGTTACCAGCTCTTCTGACTTCTGCCAAAAATCCTGTTGGTGGTTTAGGATCTATTATTATATCAATATAATCTGTACCTAATAGATTTTCCATCTGCTGCTCAATAACTTGTGCTCTATTTGCCCAGTCACTGCTGCTGGTATTATAAGGCATCAATACTTTTACTGGGAACTTGGCTTTGCCCTGCAATTCTGCTAAAGCCTTCTCTTTATATTGTAAAGCTAGTTGTGGATTAAAGGAATCTGTGTTTGCAAAGTTTGCAAGCTTGCCAAGTTGTGTATAATCAGTACCATCCAAATCGACAAAGTTCTTTGGTGTTATTGTATTTGATAATCTCTTCTCTGGATCATATGGTTCTGCAGTAAGCATGGCAGCTTTTCTGTCCAGAGCGTGGAACATGGATTTACGGAAGTTAAGGTTATTTACAACTATCTTCCAGTTTTCAGGTTCATATTCTGCTGAGAACTTAGGATCGAAATTGAAAGCATAGAAATAAGTATAGAAGCCTGTTCTGTTAGGACGAACCATATCTTTCTTTGCAGGATCTTTCATCCATTCATCTATAAGAGATGAAGATATATCTGCATAATCTACCTCTCCACGAAGCAATAACTCAGGAGCAAGTGTAGAAGCTTCCTTATTGTATGTCTGGCTTATTTTCTTAATGTATATGTTCTCTTTGTCCCAATAATTCTCATTTGCAACCAAAATTCTTCTGGTCTGGGGTTCAAAGGTTTCCAAAATATATGCCCCATTGTACAATAGCGTTGTGTTATCTGTGCCGAATCTTTCACCCATTTCATTTAAGAACTGCCCATTTACAGGGAAGAAGCATACATAGTTAAGCATGGATAAGAAGTATGGTGTAGGTTCTCCTAGAGTATATTCTAGCGTATATTTGTCTACAGCTTTAACTCCTACCTGTGAGAAGTCTGTAATTTCTCCTTTATAGAATTTTTCAGCATTTTTGATGACACTATAGGCTATGTTTGCAGTTGCTGATTCATTTTTTGGGTCTAAAATGTATTTCATTGCATCAACAAAGTCCTGTGCCACAACTTCTGCATATTCTTTTCCTTCATGAGTTACCCATTTAACTCCTTCGCGGAGCTTCAATGTCCATACCAAACCATCATCTGATACTGTCCATTCAGTTGCCAAACATGGTTGCACAACACCGTATTTGTCATAATCTATCAATGTGTCTACGAAATTGGCCGCCAAAGCGAACTCATTAGTGCTGGCAGTTTTTAGATAGTTAAGTGTTGTTACCTCTCCTGAATAAAGTATCCTGTATTCCTGTGACCCTTCAGAACCCTTTTCTGAATTCTCTCCAGTCGGTTGGGTTTTACCTGTGCACCCTACTAAAACCATCATTAGTGCTAATACTAAAGCTAATACTCTCTTCATTGTTACCCTCCTTCATTAATAAATCCAAGTAGTTTGTTGCAGAATATTAAGATAATTTATCCTAATAGCTAAGCATCTATATATTTCAAGATGCTTAGCTTATGGATCCTATTAATTTTTAAAATGGTACTCTCTCTTTGGATAACAAATCATCATAAGTTTCTCTTTCTACGATAATTTTCTCTCCATCTTTTGTGAGCAGAAGAACTGCCGGTCTGGGTATTCTGTTATAATTGCTTGCCATAGAGTAGTTATATGCTCCTGTGCTTAATACCGCCAAAATATCTCCCCTTTCTATTTGAGGAACATCCAGATCCCATATCAGTATGTCTCCTGACTCACAACACTTTCCAGCTATAGTGACCTTTCGATCAGGTTTATGATCATATTTGTTTGCTATAACAGCCTCATATTTTGCGCTGTATAGCGCAGGTCTTGGGTTGTCCGGCAATCCTCCATCTACACTTGCATAGGTTCTTGTATCCGGAATCTCCTTCACTGCTCCTATGGTGTATAATGTAATACCGGCTTCCCCTACTATCCACCTTCCAGGTTCTATTATTACTGTAGGTATGTCTATCTCCAATTCTTTACATTTATCTTCAATGGCTTTCATGATACTGTCGGTATAGTACTTCAAAGGTTTTACAGAATCATTCTTTGTATAATATATTCCGAAGCCTCCGCCAGTATTTATCTCTTTTGCAATAAATCCAAAGTCATCTTTCAATCTTCTGTATAGATTCATAACCACATCTATTGCTGCGATATAGGAATCGTTTTCAAACAGATTAGATCCTACATGAAAATGAAATCCCATAAGCTCAATATGTCTGCTATTCATGGCTTTTATCACAGCTTCATCTATGGTTTCTTTTGCAAGAGGTATTCCAAACTTAGAATCCTTTTGTCCTGTTGTTATATACTTATGAGTATTTCCTCCAACTCCCGGAGCTACTCTTATTAGAATTTTAACAGTTTTGCTTAGTCTGGCTGCAATATCTTCTATCATATATAGCTCGTCTATATGGTCCACTATAATTCTTCCTACATCGTTGGCAATAGCCATTTCCATCTCGTCATAGCTTTTATTGTTGCCGTGAAGCATTACCTTGTCCATTGGGAAACCTGCTTTTATCGCTGTGTATAATTCTCCTCCTGATACTACATCCAAGCCTAGGCCTTCACTTTCTATAATCTTGCACATGGTCATGGTAAGAAATGCTTTACTGGCATAAGCTGCCTTGGTATTTTTATGCTTATCAAGGAAGTCTGTTTTTATTTCTCTGCATCTGCTCCTGATGATTTCTTCAGAAAGCACGTACAATGGCGTACCATATTTTTTAGCAAGTTCTACAGTATCATAACCTGCAAACTTGTAGCTTTTTGATTGCTCTATATTTACCACAATGCCAGCTCCTCTAATTAAAATTATAGTATGTAAACATATAGAGCAATTATCATGCCAAACATTATTCCACAATATTCTTCATACAAAGCCTAAAGAATAACAATTAGACACAACCTATTATAATTATGCAAAAATATTTTCCGCAATTTCGGACTGGCTTTGATGGTATCATCTTTAAAGCTCTATTTTAAATATTTCTATGCAAAGTTCATTTGTCCGAAACTTCGGAAATTTTCCGAAAAAACGGATTATTCTATATTGTACTTCTTTAGCTTTTCATAAAAGCTGGTCTTGCTCATTTTTAAAGCTCTCATAGCAGCTTTCTTATCCCCGTTATATGCCATTATGGCTTCTTCAATGGCTCTTCTTTCTGCATCATTTATCACATCCTTTATGGGTCGTATATCATAAGTTTCCCTTTTCTTTTCTTTCTTTCCCTTCTTTATTGCTAAATGGCTGGACAATATGGTATTGCCTTCCGCCAGGTTTACTGCCCTTTCCAATATATTTTCCAATTCTCTTACATTGCCTGGCCAATCATATGCCGAAAGTATGTTCAATGCTTCACCTGAAATTCTCTTTGTTTCACAGCCTATCCTTTTACATATGTCAGGCAGCATGTTCTGAACCAGCAGATATATATCTTCTTTCCTTTCTCTTAAGGGAGGTATCCATATGGGAAAAACATTTATTCTATAATATAAATCTTCCCGAAACCTGCCGGCTATCATTTCCTCTTCAAGATTCTTATTCGTTGCTACTATTATTCTTACATCTACTTCGATGTTTTTGCTTCCTCCAACTTTATAGAAAGTTTTGTCCTGTAATACCTGTAGCAATTTAATTTGCAGCGTTGGCGACATTTCACCTATCTCATCCAGAAAAATTGTTCCCCCTTGAGCAAGCTCAAACATACCTGCCTTGCCGGCTGTTTTTGCACCGGTAAAAGCGCCCCCTTCATACCCAAACAGTTCGCTTTCCAAAAGAGTCTCAGGTATAGAACCACAATTTACATGTATAAATGGCTTGTTCCTATTCTTGCTGTTATTATGTATGGCCCTTGCCAGCATGCTTTTTCCTGTACCGCTTTCTCCTAAAATCAACAGAGTGGAATTGGACTTTGCTGCTTTCATAGCCAGCCTCTTTACATTAATAATTTCTTTGCTTTCTCCAATTATCTCAGGCAGAAATTTGCTTGCCCCCGATTCTTCCTTCAATTTCTTCTCCATCTGCTCTAAATTGAGTAAGGCTTCATCTCTCTGCCTTATTACCCTTTTTATTTCGGATATATCTTCCACCTTCAACACAGCTCCCACTCTCTTGCCATCTCTATCCACAGGCATAAGGGTGCAAATGGTTGGTCTCCCATTTATCTCCTCAAACTTGTTTTCATAGTTTATATCCGCACCGGTGGCTGCAGCATAGAAATCTTTAATAGTTGAACCACCTTTATGAATCTCGAATATATCCTTGCCTATGACATTTAACATCTCAGAGTTTTCACCTTTAGCCATAAACCTCTTACCTGTCAAAATGTCATATAGTCCTTCCCCTCTTGCGGTATAACCATGATACTGATAGAATTTAAGTTCCTTGGAACGGCCATCAATCACAACTATATGTCCTATATAATTAATATAAGACATAACATACTTTTCATTGTCTACCGTTATGCTTATATTCTTGTTTTTAAAGTCGATGACGCTGGATATTTGCATTCCCATATAACTGCAATAAAGCTCCAAAACATTGGTATCATAATCGGGGTTAACATATTTATATAAAGGCAGTGGTTTTTCTCCTTTGGTTGCTCCATATCTTCCTACAGCTACTATTGCATCTCCCAATCGTATTCTGCTATCATGTATGCCTATATAGCCAAGAGCTTCCGGTGTCATATTGCCGTCATCCTTACCCAGACAATTATCTCCTATAATGACTATATCTCCCTCTTCAATTTTTCCGGCCCTGTGGCTTGCACCCTGACTGCTAGTTATTCCAAATATCTCTTTGGCCTTATTATTGTAAAGTTGTATCTTGCCCTTATTATCAATAAAAATAAAGCCTTCGGACATCATATCTGTAAACATTTTGGCGTAGCTATCTGAAGAAAACATCCACATCTTCCTTATCATAAGATTAACTATATAATTCTACATCCTTGCTAGAATTCCTTTTTTGTAATTGCCTTTTTTATGTCAGTACTCTTGAAACTTTGGTATAACTCGAATATTTCATCTTTATGCCTTACAACAGAATCTATAATATTAGGGTCAAAATGCTTACCTCTGCCTTCCATAAGTATATTGAAGGATTCCTCAAACGAAAAGGCTTTCTTGTAAGGTCTCTCACTGGTCAAAGCATCAAACACATCTGCCACAGCTACTATCCTGGCGCTTAGAGGGATATTCTCTCCTGCTTTCCCATGTGGATAACCTGTCCCATCCCATTTCTCATGATGATTCTCTGCAATTTCAATTCCCATTCCGAAAAGATTTGCATCTCTCCTTCTCATGCGTTCTTCTGCTGTCTTCAAAACCTCAGCTCCAAATATTGTATGCTTTTTCATTTCCTCAAATTCTTCTTGAGTGAGCTTACCTGGCTTTAATAGTATTTCATCTCTTACTCCCACTTTGCCTATATCATGCATAGGGCTGAACTTTTCAATTTCCTTTATAAAACCAACAGAGATTTTATCATTATATATATTATCTTCAAGGAGAAACTCTGTAATCTTTACAGAGTATTTCTTCATTCTCTCCATATGTTCTCCTGTTTCCTCATCCCTTGATTCTGCCAGTTTAGCAAGAGCCAAAACTGTGCTGTACAATAACTCATCAATGAAAATATTCTTATTTAGACTTATCGCAATACTACTGGATAAAGTTGACAAAAATTCAATGTGCTGCTCCTTGTAAACATTTTTTGTTGTGGATGAGAAAAATATAATTCCTATTGGCTTATTATCCAGGCTAAGAGGCAATGTTATGGAAGCTTTTATACCTGCTTCAATGAGTATTCTATTATACTCGGCTTTTCTATACTTTGTATAGGATTCCAAGTCATTTATAACTCGTGGTGTTCCATTCTTTACCACATTGCTTAAGCTTGTTTCACTAAGCTTAGCCTGTATACCATGAAGCTTCTTAGGCAAATCACTTAAAGAAGGATCTGATATGCCATAGGAAGCTTCTATTGTCTCCCCGTCATCCTTTAACAGTGCTATGCCTATATGAGAATAAGGTATGAACTCAGAAAATGTGCTATATATGTATCTTAGAATACCTTCAAAGGATGTATCCTGATTCATATTCTTTATCAATTCTATAAGCTTATTTAGCTTCGCAAAGGCCATATCTATCTCTTTTATTACTGGCTCCAACTCGTTTTTCCTAGGCAATGATAAGTTTATATTGCTTTTTAAGGATCCAATATTGCTAAATCCTAAATATATCTCATTCAACGGAACAACAATATATCTATATGACTGTATTATCAATATTAACAATGATACGAGTGCTGTTGCAGACAGTCCCAGCGCAATCATAATACTAGCCTTTAAATCCCTTTTATGAATGGCAATCAATGATTGAAGAATATTATCACTATACTGTAGCAACTTTTCATTATTGCCATTTATAAACTTTAGAGATTTTATCATATCCTTGTCAATTTCATCCTTTTCAATCACCACATCTATAGCTTGCCCGTATTCCTCCCATAAGTTATCAGTAACCTCTATAAATGAGCTTACCTCCTCATGGGAGTTTTTATCATTTATAACAGAATCACCTATATTCAAATAATCACTCTTCAAGGACAGCAATGTTGAGGAATATTCTGCTTTTGCTTTTTTCATAGAATCATTTAATGTTTCAATATCTCCCAGAGGATTTTCATTCATGTCCATAACATTATTGTTGCTTAATGCCTGTATTATTGCATACTTTTGATTAGCATCCTTTGATAACTGCTGAGTCAACATTCTTTGTCTTGCGAAAAAATCTATTACGGCATACTCATCCCTTCTTTCTATGTTGATAAAGGATATTGTATGCATCAGGAACAAAAGCAAAAAAATAATTAGAATGATCATAGCAGCGAATTTTCTAGTAACAGATCTCATAAAGTTTTTATTTAATTGAGGCATTTAATATACATCCTTTCTCAGATTACTTCTTGCAATTATTCCTTTTAAAAAGTATATCATCTTTTTAAATAATTTGTCGATATATCTGTGCACATAAAATTAGACTAGACCGGCAGCATGGCCGGTCTAGTCTAAGCTAAGATCTCCAAATATGCCATAATGCATTATTTCGTCCTCTTGCAAATACATCCAATCTATTTCCACCCCAAGATACTGCTGCAGGTTCTGATGTTATTACTCCTCCAAGGGATTGCCAATTGCTCCATCTTGTACCGTTCCATGTCCTCATCAAGAGGTCTCCCCTTTGACCTTGTGCAAATACCTCAAGTCTGTTTACTCCTGTAGATGAAGCAGCGGGACCTGAGTTAATTATTCCTCCGCCTAAGTCTTCCCAATCGCTCCACCTTGTTCCGTCCCACCATTTATGCCACAATGATTGATTTTGTCCTCTTCCGAACACATCTATTCTGTTTGGACCCCAGGATACTGCTGCTGGAGCAGATGTCAACACTCCTCCGAGGTCTTCCCAATTGCTCCATCTGCTTCCGTCCCACCATTTATGCCACAATGCATTGTTCTGTCCTCTTGCAAATACATCTAGCCTATTTGGCTGCCAGGAAGCAACTGCTGGAGCAGATGTCAAAACTCCTCCCAAGTCCTCCCATTGGCTCCATCTGGTTCCGTCCCACCATTTATGCCACAATGATTGATTTTGTCCTCTTCCGAACACATCTATTCTATTTCTACCCCAGGATACTGCTGCCGGAGCTGACGTCAATACTCCTCCAAGGTCTTCCCAGTTGCTCCATCTGCTTCCGTCCCACCATTTATGCCACAATGCATTGTTCTGTCCTCTTGCGAATACATCTAGCCTATTTGGCTGCCAGGAAGCAACTGCTGGAGCAGATGTCAAAACTCCTCCCAAGTCCTCCCATTGGCTCCATCCAGTAACAGGAGGTGTTGGTGGAACAGGCACCTGATCGTCAATATTTTCAAGTATAAATCTGATTATATCTCTGAATATTTCATTGATTCGATTATTAGGTACACCAAAGCCTCTTAATGTGGTGAAAGCCCACTGCATATCTCTTCTCATACTATTTAATAACTGATTGGTCTTAGCAGGTATTGCTCCTGTATAATTTCCTTGATTTTGCAACACGTAGGATACTATATTCCTGAAAATGTTCTGCACCATCCATCTTGGAACTCTGTATCCCTGAAGTTCGGTGTAATAATTGCTGAACTGCCTATTTATTAAGTTCATCATTCGATTAATTTCTTGAGGACTTTGTCTTGTAAAGTCGTTGTCATCAAAATAGTCATAATAATCAAAGAGGTCATCATCATAATAGCCGTCATCAAAATAGTCATAGTAGTCATCATCAAAATAATCATCGTAATCATCCATATCATAGGGGAACAAATATGGATTTCTTGCATTGTAAAAAGGACATTCATGACTTGGATTCATTGGACATTTCATATATATCAACCTTCCTCCATAAAAAGTCATTACATAATATGCAATAACTTAATGGAAGGTTAATACATTTTTCAATACTCGAAGCTTTTTGCTGATAGTCCATGCTTTTATAGAAACATATTTAAGTTTGCTAATGCTTTAAATTACACCTGATTCCAATATGGTGAATGTTTTATTATTGCAATCTATTTCTGCTAATACTCCGTAGGGCAGTGTCATCATAGGCTCATTATGTCCAAAGGACATGTTGTAGATAATAGGTATGTGTTTTAAACCTAGTTCATTTACTACTACTTTTTTAATTACTTCTTTATACTCCTCATAGTACTTTTCCTGATAAGGTTTTCCCCATATAATACCCTTTGCCTTTTGAAATATTCCCTGGCTGCCATAATTTCTTAGCCAGTATTCTATATAGACAGGCTCAGGCATATCTTCTGATGTTTCAAAAAATAAAATGGCATCTTCAAAAACATCCAATGACGGCCATAGTAAAGTTCCTTTCATCATTTCCATAACTTCTATACATCCACCAATCAAAGGACCTCGTACCTTTCCTTCACCTTGAATAAATTCGTAACCCTGATTTTTCTTCATAGTTTTAGCCATATTCTTGTTCTCTTCCAACCATTCAATGCGTTCACCTGTCCACATTTCTGCCGGTGGAATGGCCCCAATTATAGAATTATCAAAGAGTGTCTTTCTTACCCAGTGCTTCGTATAATCAAATATCTTTATGTTCTCCGCAAACTCTGCCAATATGGAAGGGCCATAAAAGCTTGTTATGCCAGCCTTTAGACATATGAAGTGAGTGATTGTAGAATCAGAATAGCCTATGAAAATCTTAGGATTATTCCTGATGATATCAAAATCTATATAAGGAAGCATTCTGACACTATCATCTCCGCCTATGCATGAGAAAATTGCTTTTATGGATGGATCAGAAAAGGCATCCATCAAATCCTCTGCCCTCTTCTCCGGATGATTGTATATGTATTTAGAACCCTTCAGCGTATTGGACATCTCAACAACTACCAAACCAAACTCATCTTCCAGACGCTTCTTCCCTAATTCATATCGCCATCTCAGCTCAGTGTCACCGGCACCACCCCATGAAAGGCTTACGGTGGCTACCTTATCACCTTTATTCAACTTCTGCGGTTTTGTCAATCTTAACATGCTATATACCTCTCATTCTCCTGTCTATATAATTTTCTTCCACCTATCCATGAAGCATTTCTCCACAAACTCTTTCTTGCTTAAATAGTCTCTCAGTACATCCCTTATATATTCCGGATTATATCTCTCATTGCAGTTATTAGCCAGACTAGGATAGCCTGTGCCTCTTTGAAGATAGTCAGATGTTGCTATTCTATAGGTCTTTTCTTCTTCCAATTCCTCTCCATCAATCAATACTTTCAATAAATTTTTTCCATTATGCTCTATAACAACATTATTGGATACATGAAGCCTGCCAAGATATCTCCCTCTAAATCCTGAACCTCTGCCATCCTGGAGACATACATCAGCCTGAAGTGATAATTTCAATGCTTTCTTTATGTATTCTCCTTTTATCTCCATATATGTGGGATTCAATGGCGATGGACTTATTTCCAGAAGCTTTTTGTTGGAAACTTCTCCTTTTCTAATGCCTCCGCTGAGTATACCGCTGTTTATGATGCTGAAATCGCAATTTACCACATCTTTAAGGGCATCTGCCAAAAGGTTGGTAATAGGGTTTTCCTCAACCACATCATGCCATATATGACGATCTACCTCATAAAGAGGCTGGCTCAGATTCTCTATAGCTATATCCTTTTGCTTCAAAAGCTCATCAGTAATATCCTTGTCCATGGTCAATGACTCAATCTTGATATTTTCTCCTCTAAAGTTCACAATTTTTCCATCCACCACTTCAATATCCAGAACACCTAAGTGTTCTCCATAACTCCCTGATTGATGTATTATGGTACCATTTATCTTTTCTGCTTCTTCCATGAGAGTATGGCTATGGCCACCAATTATTATGTCAATTTCATCTATATTTTGTGCAATTTCAGTGTCTTCTTTTATCCCTAAATGACTAAGAAGTATTGATATATCATACTTACCCCGATTTTCCTCCAGTTCTTGTTTTATTTCTTCCATATAGTCTGTAGCATGCATATTGAGCAGCGAAAAGAATTCATTATATTGAGGACTTGCTCCTATTATCAGGAATCTAAGTCCTCCCCTATCAATGATTATACTTTTCTTTAATCCTTTAATATGACTCAAATCACTTCTATATAAATTACATGAAATAAAAGGCACAAAATTTGAGGTTGTCATGGTCTCTAGTATATCCAACCCTGCAAAGCCTTCATTGTTACCAACAGTTATTGCATCATATGCGGCCAGATTTAACAAACTACATCCTGCTTTTCCATTAGTACCTTGAAGCTCTAGTCTCATAAAATCACTAAAATCTCCAGCGTCCAGAATTATTGTGTTTTCACTCTTCAGTTCTTTTACTTTGGTAACAATCTTTGCGAAATTTTCAAATCTGCTGTGAACATCATTAGTATGCAGTATTCTTATATTCATGTTCTTTCTCCTTTTATTCTTTTATTCTAGCCATCATAATCTCATCAACATATTCACCATTTCTTATGGCTGCCTTTCTCTTGATGCCTTCTTTTTTGAATCCCAACTTTTCATATAAATGAATTGCTCTTGTGTTGTCTGCATATACGCACAATTCCACTCTTACCAGCATAAGCCAATTATCTGCTATATCCAGCAGTGTTCTCATCAAAGCTGAACCAACACCCTGATTCTGATAATCTTTATGCACTGAAATGCCGATACTTCCGGAATGTCTCATGCGTGGACTGGCAGATACGGTCAACCCTGCGGCTCCAATAACTTTTTCTTCTCCTGAATCATCTTTCACAATAGCAACAAATTGATGTGTATTTCTATCCAGGTTAGCAATAAAATCTTCGGCTCTATTCAACCTTTCAGATGGCAAGCCCAACGTGTTTTCGAATACTCCCGGCATGCGGCGAAGCTCACTTAATCCCTTAGCATCTCTTATTTCAATAGGTCTTATGGTGAAATTCATACTCTTTTCCTTCCTTTTTTCGTATTGCATAAAAGTTCCATTTAAAATATAAATTATTTTTCTTTGGCTTTGAAAACAGTCTTTATTGGTGTAAATCCGAAGTTATTTATAAGAAGCCCAATAATTATTACAATGCCTCCAACCCACTGCATACTGGTAAGCCGTTCATCTAAAACAACCCAAGATACAATAAGCCCGGTTATAGGAACCAGAAGAGAAAGAGGTGCTACTTTTGCAGCAGGATATTTGCCCATTAGGCTGCTCCACACACCATATCCAAACAATGTAGCACAAAAAGCCAAATAAAGTATTGAAAATACAGAAACAATGCTTATATTACTCAATGAACTTATTAGTGTTTCCGGCGAATCCAACAATAATGCCATACCTAAAAGCGGTATAGGTGGTATCAAACTTGACCATACAACCATACCAAACATGTCCAATGTCTTATCCTGTGCCTCAGCTTCCTTATTGGCATATCTTAATACTATGTTTGATATAGCCCAGAAAAAAGCCGCAAGAAGTGTTACTAAGAAGGCTCCAAAAGGAACGGTGGATAACCCTCTATCCCCTATAATTCCACCAATAAGGCAAAGCCCAATGGCAGACACTGCAAGACCTGTAATCTGACTTCCTTTTATAGGCTCCTTTAGCAGCATTGCAGCAAATAAAGGCGTCATAAAAGCTTGAGACTGTGTAACTATAGATGATATGCCTGCGGGCATGCCTATATCCATTGCATAGAACAAGCAAGAAAACTGACCTACTCCAACAGTTAAACCATAAGCTATTATGTATTTCCATTGTATTGACGGTTTCTTCACAAAAAATACTGCGGGAAATGCTGCAAAAATATACCTCATTGCAGCCAAAAGCATAGAAGGAATGCCATAAAGCCCTAACTTTATAACAGTGAAATTCGCACCCCATATGATGACTAGAATAAAAGCTAATATAATATCTCGTCTTTTCATAAATCAAGCCCTCCATTAATTGCATATCGCTAATAAATCGTTTCTTCTGATATTACCACATATTTAGAAAACAGTTCAATCTCCAGTTCACCTTCAAAATCCTTGTCTATAGACTGCATTACGCATTCCTTAAGCTTGTATCCATTTATTCCTATTTCATCATTTCTGCATATGAATCCTATGGATGAACAGCTATGTACAGGCTTTGCTTCCAGATAATCCTTCATAATAAATCGCAGCTGTATATCATCTGGAGTCTCATACTTTATTATTGCAAGGTTTTTACCTTTTGGACATTCAACTTCCAAAGCCTTGGTTATATTCTTTATCACATTTTCTCTCTCTACAGGATCTTCTATCTGCTTTGACTTCTCTATAATATCTTCATAAGGATCATAGGAATATATATCATCAATATAAAAATAACTCTCTTTGCCAAGAGTCTCGTCAAAATAAGCAACTTTTTTTCCAACGTCCTGCTTTCCGAACTTCACAACAAACGGATGTTGAATAGCTACTTCTTTTATATCTCTATCAATCCTCAGCACCACAGACAAATCCTTTGTCTTATCTATTTTTGGAAACTCTTCGGCTTCTATCTGTTCATATCTGGCAATTACAATATTTTCCAGACTTATATCATCCCATTCCTCGGGAATCAATCCTTTCTCAACAAAGTGCTGCAAATGCATTTTCTCTTCTGAACTCCCTTCATGAATGGGACTGCTAGTCCATAAATGGAATCCTATGGTATTACCTTGTATCTCCATCTCCTTGATGTTAAAATTTTTTCGTATATGGCTTTCCATTATGTAATGAAGAAACTCCTCCCTGTTAGTGACAAAGTCTTCCTTTTTCAAACTTAATTCCTGGGGATACTTTTCATCAAAACTTTCATCATGTAATTCATTATTTTCATACATTAACCATAGGCTCTTCCTATTCTTTTCAATAGTAAAGCTTAACAGCAAAACCTTCGTTCCACGGATGGTTACAGTTTTGTTGATAATATACTCTTCCACCGGAAGAAGCATTTGCTGCTTCAAATCTTTAAATATCATTAATCATCTCTCCCTTTATTCTCTATCTAATGCAATTTTTACTTATTTTCCAAACTTAATCAAAATCATATGAAGCTTAGTAATCTTTTTATGTTGATACTTTACATACTAGGTAAATTGTTCTATAAATTCAATAATATTTCTATCATTTTCATCCGGATAATCAAAAAATACCTCACCATGCGCACTATCATCAACTGTAAACATCCTTTTGTTGTCATGGGTAACAGAATTATAAATATCTTCACCCATGAAATATGGTGTAACTCTATCAGTTTTTGTATTTATTACCAATAGTGGTACTTTTGATTTTTCTATATGTTTGCATACATCCGCATCATCATATGAGAATCCTAATTTCATTTTAGTAACAATATTTCCCATAGACATCAAAAAAACTATGGGTATTCCTATGTCCATCCTTTCCATCTCTGTAGAAAACATATATCTCATATTGTTTATGGGACAATCAAGAATTGCAAAATCAACATTTTCATTTGCTTCATCTGAACCAAGATATATTCCTGCAGTTGCTCCTCCAAATGACATTCCCCATATGCCTATTTTCTTATCTGGACTGATATTATCTTTCAGATATGATACACAATCACCTAAGTCATGGCTTTCCAAATAGCCAAATGTATTATATGGGGCTGCATTTTCCCCTCTTCATTATTTTCTCTCCCTTATATATTAGAGATTATTTACTATAAACACATACTAACTTAATCTATGATTAATTTGTGCGACCCATTGTCAATGTCCCCATCATTGAAAATATACAATAGTTAAATAACCATACTATAAAACTATCATTAAATATTGTAAATATAGAAATAAGTCACCAATAAAGGTTTTTCCCACTACTATATGTTCTTTTATCAACATCTGATCAGTAATATAAAATAAATGATTTCATTGAAAAGATGTCGCTCAAACTCCACAATTGCTATTCCTTAAATATGTCTGTTTTATTATCAAAATCGCCTTTAATGCCTGTAAGTATAAACTCAAAACCCTGAAGACCGTTTTTGTTGTAATCTATATTGCAATCAGTATGTATTCTTCTAAATGCAATAGAATTTGAATCAAACAAGATCAAAATTCTATTCTTATTCATCTTAACCACCTCTTTTCTTTTTGGAAAATATATATAAGGAAGTGCAGGTAACTCTACCTTACTCCCATCTTCCAAAATATTGAACACTTCAAATCCAATCCAATTATCAACTCTATCAAATAGCAAAAAGGTGTTGACGCATTGGATTGTATCCACATTTATGCCATCATACTCTCTTAGATAAACATAGATCAGTGAAAGATCAGTATATTTCTCATGTGTAATGCGCATATTTCCCTCCAATTCTTCATGTAAAAAATCTTTATAGATTTATCTATAAATTCACCTCTACCCTATTGTATTCCATATTTCCTTTATACTCTTTAGAGCATAAAAAAGGTAAATACAGCAAGGAAAAAAATACGAAGTTTAATAACGAAACTTTCCAACCAAAAACATTATCCACACCCTCTAATCCGCTATAAATGACAGCACTTAAATTGTTATTTATATAATGAATCAATGAAATTGTCCATATGTTTTCTGTCTTCATATATACAAGTCCAAAGAAAATGGAATAGGCTATGCACACAATAAGCTGATTTAATATGAAATAAGGACTCATTGCTGGACTATTATAGAAAAGATTTACAGGCAAGTGCCATATACCCCAAATCAATCCTAAAAGGATGACTCCTTTCCTTTTCCCCACCTTTTCCTGAAGTATAGGTTGGAGAAAATATCTCCAGCCAAGTTCCTCACCTAAAAAAGGCATAATGGCGACAAAAAAGTCTAGAGGCAATAGAATAATCTTGAACAAAACTACTGGATCCAAAAGAGGAGCAAGAATATCTTTAGGCTCGCTACCAAGGATATAAAATGTTGTAGTTAGTCTGAATAAATAGAGTATAATAAATAGAATAACATACCGAAAGGATATCTTCCCATTTACAGATAACTTCAGCCCTGAATTTCTAATTTTTTCATCATTTTCATCAGCATATAAGATAATCAGAAAAATACTACCAAAAACCATCCAATAACTCAGATGCTTGCTTGGATCTCCATCAAATATAAGTATATGTAACACAAGATAAAGAACTGAAGTAATTGAAAAGAATAAATATCCTCCAAATAATTTTACAGGTAGAAATTTACGTATTTCCTTATCATACAATAAAGCCACCATTACACCCATTGCAGGGTAATACATTTGCAGTAATACAAAAGAATCTATTGGCTTCTTGGAATATAGCAAACCCATAACAATGCCCATAGCCATAGTAAGTCCAAAGGTAACAATTAAAAATATAACTATATCTTTTTTAGAAATACTATATCTGTTCATTTTATTTTCTCCCCCCACTCTAATCACATACACATATTATCAGTTTTACATTTTCCTTCTATATAACGTATATATAACCTAATAAACAAATACGATGTTAATAGTAACTATTAAGATTGCACTGGATTAAAATCGCTAGCATTACTTGATTACAACTCATCCAATCCAGGCAGCATCAACTGCTCATACTCATTTTTAACCTCAAACGTATGAAGATAGTTGAAGCACTTATTAGCATCACATAATATACCATGAGCTTCACATGTACTTTTTACTATACTCATCAACATTTGATTATTATGGCTATTTACCTCATAGGAATACTTATACTTCTCAATATATTTTTCTTTCATTCCTGGAAAATGTTCATCAAGCTTCTTATAGAAATATTCTCTGTTTCCCTCTCTTAGGGTCAATCCAATACCGAAACAGATAATGCCATAGACCTTAGCCTCTATACAATAATCCAGAAGCCCTCTAATATTCTCTTCATTATCATTGATATAGGGCAAAAATGGACTTAACCATACAATTGTAGGTATTCCATTATCCCTCATTATCTTTAATACTTCAAAGCGCTCTTTTGTTGTGCTGACATTGGGCTCAATTATCTTACACAATTCTTCATCGTAAGTGGTAAGGGTCATCTGAACCACACACTTTGTCTTTTCATTTATTTTTTTGAGCAGATCCAAGTCTCTCATGATTCTTGCGGATTTTGTCTGTATAGCTAATCCAAAGCCATAATGATAAATGAGTTCTATACATCTTCTGGTAAGTCCTATTTTCTCTTCCAGATGAATATATGGATCGCTCATTGCTCCTGTACCTATCATGCATTTCTTTCTCTTTCTCCGCAAGGCATCTTCCAGTAATTCAGCAGCATTTATCTTTACTTCAATATCCTCAAAATCGTGATCCATCTGATAGCACTTGCTTCTTGAATCGCAATAAATACAGCCGTGAGAACATCCACGATACATGTTCATTCCATTTTGAGCTGACAGAATACCTTTTACTTTCTTTTCATGCATATTATTCTCCTTTGCAACTCCATGGTTTATATTATTAATTCATATAGCAAATCTTGCTCAAACATGTTGTTAAGTATCAAAAACAATTTTTCCAAGGCTTGTCCCCAGTTATCATAAAAATCCCTTTCCATATTCTCGTCAGCATTATCCGTAATTACCCTTATTGATAATGCTTTAATTTCATTCAAATTTGCAGTCTTTATAATTGAAGATGTTTCCCAATTGCATGCATGGGCATTTAATGCGCTATGTAATTCATCTCTTGTAACTTTATCTTTTATTGTTTTTTCACCGCTGGCTATATTGCCAAATTTTATCCTTGCATCAATTAAATTTTCCATATCTTTCATTGCCATTTCAAAATATGTCTTTTTTTCCTTTGATATATTACAAAACATAGTCTTGCTCGTCAGCTCATGCTTAAATCTAACAAAATTCTCGATCTCACAAATATCATATTCGTATGCTTCTTTGGTGATGATTATATCGTTAAGTTTCAACTCATCGACTAATGAGCCTGTTCCTCCAACATCAATCATTATATCTGCATCAAATTTATCAATAGCTAATTGAGTTGCTGAAGCACACTGTATCTTACCTGGTCCTGCGAACATTGCAATTACCTCCCAAGATTTATACTTTTTCGAACTAACCTTTCTTCCACTTACATTGCTTTCATTTGATAAGTTCAGAATCAACTTGCATTTTTCATACTCTATTTGACAGGGACAAATAATTCCCGCTTTAAATAATGGTCTCAAACTCAAACCCTCCTTATATGCAGAGTATAATTACATTGCTATGCCTTCTTTATAATCACTAATCTGCCCTTGTATATATCTTCTTAGAAGTTTCATTTTCTGCTTCTTTCGGTTTATCTGAATTTCATCTATCTCATCTTTTTAAATAGCCCAGTATTAAATAGTAAATTTCTCAATTTTCCATTTACTGTGATTTAGTTTCTACATTGTTATCGAAAAACTTATCAGTACCCTTAACATTTACAACAAATATCTTACCGTTTCAGATCACGTTAACATCTGTTTTCCTTTCATGAATTCGTAATAAATCAATGTTCCAGTATCCTCTCTAAACTGGGATATGTGTTTTTTCTGTCCACAATATGAATATCTAAAAGACTGGGCAATTCATTACTCAAATCCTTCCCCAGATAATTTTCGTCTCTGCACAAATCTGTAGATGATATAAACTGAATCAAATCTAAGCTAGCTTTCTACCTGAAACATTAGCCTAGATTCTCTTTACTTAATTTTTATTCTAATCCATAAAATTGAAAAAGAGAAGCAAAATACATGACATGATTTTGCTTCTCTTTACAGTTGCAAATATAATTCTTGAACATCGCTCTACTCTACATTAAACCGTTTTGTTCCAAGGCAATGCTTGCATCCAGAAAAGGCTTAAGAGCTCTTGGGAGAATACCTGTGACATATGCAATGAGCACACCGTAATTAGTAATATATACTCCCTGTTGGCGAGCTGTTTCTACGCGATATTGCATTTCCCTTCTGTTTAACATGCAGCCGCCACAATGAACGATAACCACATACTCTGAAATATCCTTAGGATAATATGCACCGCTTGCCCATTGAAAGATTATATCATCACCTGCTATCTGGCGTATCCAACGAGGAATTTTTACTCTCCCGATATCATCTTCCTGTCGATGGTGTGTACATCCTTCCACAATAAGTACCTTATCTCCCGGCGACAAGCGTTCAATACGCTTAACGCCACGGACCATTTCCGCTAAGTCCGCCTTCTTTCGAGCAAACAATATTGAAAAGGATGTCAAGGGTATCTCAGGAGGGGTATCCTCAGATACCTTGGAAAAAGCCTGAGAATCTGTTATCACAATAGCAGGAGGTTGGCTAAGATATTTAAGGGTGTCTTTCAGTTGATTTTCCTTTGTAATTACGGCCATGGCATCATTGTCGATAATATCACGAATTGTCTGCTGCTGTGGCAAAATCAATCGGCCTTTCGGAGCCGATTTGTCAATAGGAGTAACTAAAACAGCAAGATCTCCCGGTCTGATAAGACCTTCTATCAAGGAAGGCTCTTTATCTTCATAGTTTGAACAAGCAATTATTTGCTTCTTAAGTTCATCAACTCCCATGCCACTTCTGCAACTAATGCAAACAAGGGGAGTTTTGAGTTCCTGCTTCAACTTTTCAAGTTCATCAGCATCAGGCATGTGTTTATCACATTGGTTCAGCACGCTTATGCAAGGAATTTTTCGTTTTATAAGCTGTTCAGCAAACTCTTTTTCCCATTGGGTTACTCCAGTTCCAACATCTATAACAACCAAGGCAAGGTCACATTTTCGCAATACCTCATAGGTTTTTTCAATCCTTAGCTTTCCTAACTCCCCAATATCATCAATACCTGCTGTATCAATAAATACAACTGGTCCGATAGGTAGAAGCTCCATAGCTTTATAAACTGGATCTGTTGTAGTTCCTGCAACTTCTGAAGTAACGGCGATATTCTGCTCTGTCAAAGCATTTATCAAAGAAGACTTTCCTGCATTTCTTCTACCGAATATTCCAATGGTAAATCGATTTGCCATTGGTGTTGAATTCATATTTTCCATTGTTTTTTTCTCCTTTCCCATGCTACTGCTGATTTAAGCGCCGTGCTGCATTTTGCATGTCCACGTAATCTCCCCTTGAAAAATCCGGTGTAAGCCCCATGGATTCAATATTGCGGACAAGTGCAGCCAGTTGCTCGGAAGACTCCAATCCAGTATAAAGCTTGTTATCATACAATGTATAATCGCCTCTATGCTCCATTGGTGACAAATTTGGCATTATAACATTTGCGCCGGCAGCAAACCCTTTCCTCTGTCCATTTTTGTCCACTGTTCCTAAAGCAGTTGTAGAAGGAAGCAAAGTTTTTGGAAGCATAATTCTGATTAAAGAGAGCAAAATCAGAGTATGCTGTGAAGACGGATTATAATATCCGGCAAACCTTGTATCTTTATGTGGTATAAAAGGACCGATGCCAATCATGTGAGGTTTCAGTTCTCGTAAAAAAATGAAATCTTCCGCCAATGTCTCATAGGTTTGAAAAGGAGAATCCACCATGAAACCGGCTCCTACCTGAAATCCTATTTCCTTAAGATCATATAAGCATCTTTTCCGATTTTCCAAACTCAATTCTGCTGGATGCAGCTTTCTATAATGTTCTTCATTGGCTGTTTCATGGCGGAGCAGGTAACGGTCCGCACCTGCATCATACAAATTCTTATAGGACTCTCTGCTTCTCTCTCCTGCAGAAAGTGTTACCGCACAATCAGGATATTTTTCTTTGATTTTTGAGATAATACTGCATAATCTAGAATCCGTAAAATACATATCCTCTCCGCCCTGCAATACAAAGGTGCGAAAACCTAATCTATAACCTCTCTCGCAAGATTTGAGAATTTCTTCTTCTGAAAGGCGATAGCGAGTTATATTTTGATTGCTTCTTTGGATTCCACAATAATAACAATCGTTTTTGCAATAATTGGTGAACTCAATTAATCCTCGAAAATATACTCTGCCATTATAATGCATATCCCGTGCCTCACAGGCCAGTCTATGCAATGCTGAGCATTCATTTTCAGTGGCATCTTCATAAAAAAAACTAATAATATTTGAAATATCTTTTTTGTTGGCAGATTCCATCCATTGAGATACTTTTTTTACATCTGTTAAGTCTATGTTCATATAAACCTCCTATAGACGTAAATCACGTTCACCTTTCTCTATTCTTGATAGCTTTTCAAGTATTATGTCATAAACCGGTTCTCCACGGAACTTCTCCACATGATTCTTCAGTACTTCTTCTCCTTTCTGCCTTGTTTCCTCTGAAGCATAATCAAGCAAATACTCCTTCAAAGTAAATATGGCATTAGGAATGCAGAAATTGTACACAAATTTGGATTTTGCAACTTTCATAAAATGTTCTCCTGTTCGACCGGCACGATAGCATGCAGTACAGAAGGATGGAATAGAATTCATATCGCATATTTCTTTCACCACATTATCTAATGACCTTGAATCCCCTATGGAAAATTGCTCCATATCGGGAAGCTGGTTGGCTCTCTTTGATCTTGCATAGGCACCTACACCTATACGAGTTCCTGCATCAATTTGTGAAACTCCAAAGGGTATAACCTCCCGACGCACATGCTCCGATTCACGAGCAGTACATATCAATCCCGTATAAGGAACGGAAAGGCGCAAAATAGCCACAAGCTTCTTAAAGTCTTCATCACTGACGGCATACTCCGGATGCTCTGAATATGGCGTACCTGTTGCAGGAGTTATTCGTGGGAAAGAAATGGTATGTGGTCCTACACCATTGAAGGTTTCCTCCAAATGAATGGTGTGGTAAAGAAGCCCCATTACCTCGAAACGCCAATCATATAACCCGAATAGAACACCTATGCCGTTATCATCTACACCTGCTTGCTGTGCTCTATCCATGGAGTATAGTCTCCAACGATAATGCCCTTTTATTGTTCCCTGAGGATGCAGCTTGCGATATGTGTCATGATGATAGGTTTCCTGGAAAACCTGGTATGTGCCTATCCCAACTTCCTTCAACCTTTTCAATTCATCAACAGTAAGAGGAGCGCAGTTTATATTTGCTCTTCTTATTTCTCCATGTTCGGTCTTTACGCTGTAAACCTTCTTGATGGACTCACATATAAAATCTATATTGGTAGCAGGTGACTCTCCATAAACCAGAATGGTTCGTTTCTGACCTTCTTCTATCATTATTCGAACTTCCTGCTCTATTTCATCCATTGTAAGAGTTTTGCGATGCATTTCTTTATTGCTGGCTCTGAAACCGCAATATAGACAGTTATTAGCACATTCATCGCTTATATAGAGAGGTGCAAAAAACACTATACGGTCTCCATATACTTCTTCTTTCAATTGGTGTGCAAGTTCGTACATTTCTTGTATTGTGGTCTTGTCCTTGTTCTGAATAAGTATTGCAGTTTCCTCCGGCTCAAGTCTTACACATTGCTCTGCTTTCTTCAGTACCCGCCTTACATCTTCCCTTGATGGATTTTCCCACTTGTTTAATTGTGCCCAAATCATATCATCGTCGATGAAATCATGGTCCTGCTTATCATACTCCTCAAATTCTTTCTTATACTTTTCTAAAAAATTCATAACAATGCTTCCTTTCATTTATTTATTTTTGGTTACCATGGATTTTACGGTTATTCCTGAGATTCTGCCAAGCTTGCCAGTCAACGCGCTTATCTCGTCGTTGCTTCCGTCTACAATCAGGGTTATTACCGATACTCCCCTTTCCCTATAGGGAATACCCATTCGCCCCACAATCAGCTCTGCATGTTCATGAAGGATGATGTTAACTCTTTCGGCTGCTGAAAGATCTTCCACCACAATGCCGACAATCCCGATTCTTTTATCCATCACAAAACCTCCTTATATCAAAAACTCCCTTTCCGCTCATACAGCGGAAAGGGAGTAAAACGGCACAAAAAAACTAAACACACATATCATATGCGCGCCTTTCCGCTCAGAAACACTTAACGGTTAGGTAGATAAACAAGCCCTGTATCCCCGACAGATAAACTGAAGCAGATACATTGCAAATTATCATTTATTCAATTCTAATATTTACCTTTACATAATTGATTATAATACAATATTAAAAGTTTGTCAAAAATTTATCGAAGTTTTTATAATAGATTAGTTCATAATCCTATTTATTCATTCTCTCATTTCCATGTTTAAAGTTACCGGTTACTTTAGCCATTATAAGTTGCGCTTCCATTGAATCTGCTTTTTGCACTTTTGATATAAATTTCTCGCTTTCTTTTCCTTTTAATATCATCACTTGCTTTCCATGCCAAAATATAAATACCTTATTGTCTTTAGATATTTTATATGAAAAAGGTTCTTCTTTAAGTTTATCTCGTTTATCAATATTACTCAATTCCTATTATCCTCCTCATCTAAATTCAATTTCTTCTGCCTGTATATCTTTCAAATAATATCTACCGCTCACATTGTAATGAACATATGTAGTATCATTTACAACCTTTAACAGTTCTTTTATTCTTCCTTCAAGCTCAATAAGATAACTATTTTGAATCTCAATGATTTGATGATGTAGCTCCTTATATTCTTCAGATTCTTTTATTGATTCAATAAGTTGCATGAATTTCTCTTCCAATGATTCCTTATGAATTTCCTCTAAAAACTCTTTAAACCTTTTTGATTCAAAATCTTCTCTAATTTTCTCTTGCAACTCATATTCATTGAACTTCAATGATGCGGTATTATCAACCCATGAAAAACAACACAGCCTTCTAGAGGTATCGTTTTATCGTTTTTGAATCATAAATACTATCTATGATATATACATACTTGTCATCTTTGCTCCACTGAGTTTTATACTCATCAAAGCTCCATTTTAATTATGGATTTACACTAATCTCCCTGTAATTCTCATAGATTACTCTTTCATCCTACTCCCCCTTAAAAGCAACACCCAATAGTAACATACCATAACTGCAAACTTCTGTTAAATTGCTTGCCTCTATGCCATAGCTTTAATATTTTTATGCTTTTTGCAATTATCTGACAAGGCAAAAATCAGTAAACACCCATCTGCCTTCTATAAGTTCATATGGAAAAGAATATATCTTTTTATCCACAACTTTTTCAAAATTTTCATCTAATATATCAACAGTTACTTCATAAATTATTTTCTTATCACTCTCACGGATAATTCTGTGATATTCTTCTCCAGCAAAAATGTCTGTTCCTCTAGCAGCATCAATAGTATATAAAACTCCATCGATATCTATATAACGATCAGTTTCTAGTAAAGAATCTATTATTTCATCAGAAAAGAAATCTTTCAAATATGCTTTCAAATCAAATAAGGATTCAAAACCATCTTGAGCAACTTTCCAATAGATATTTCCGTTGTATTCCATTTCGGTATTTTCATAATATGGCATTGTATATAAATCAAATCAGAAGTATGCTTCCCGTGCCTTAAGATATGCAAGCTTCACCTCTTCATCTGTAGGAATTTTTGAAACTCCATCAGACATGTATGCAAACTCTTCAGTATCGGATGTAGCCTTCTCATCTTTATTTGCAGGGGCTTCCAAGGGACTGCAAGCTACAAAACATAACATAGTCAATATAAAACACATACCTCTCAAAACCTTTTTCATAACATACCCCCCCACGCATTACAAGCATCTTTTAATCTTCTATTTTAATTGACCGAAAATCTCTCCATTGCAACAATCCATATCAAGAATTTTATATACTTATGCCATCATGTTTCTTTATCATAATCATCATTACCTTTATACCTTATAAGTCAATGCTTGTAATAGAACAGATCTACAATAGAACACTTGTAAAATATGAAATGGCGTTATACAAGGAATGAGCCAAAATGCAAACAAGCAATGACCCTGTGTTTATATAAAGCAATCCCAATATGAGGCCACATATTACCGCTGATATGATTTGAACAAAATTGAAATGAAGTATGGCAAATAAAAGTGATGATATGACGAGCGAAAGAATTAAACCATATTTATTCTGTAAGGAATTTAATATACAACCTCTTATTAATACCTCTTCCGCTACCGGAGCAAGCAAACATACGCGTATGAAGCTTACAACGGGAAATTGTCTCATCAGCTCTATCGTTCTTCTGTATTCTTCTGCGCTAGTAACAAAAATGCCATCAATAAAAGGATCTATAATCTTATCAAGCAAAATAAAAAATGAAACCGAACAGACGCAAGCCAATAATACTCCTCTAAATGATATATTGCTGAAAATCTTCACTTCTAACTTATATCTCATTATTAAAGTACGCAAAAATATGGTATTCAAAACAATAATCGTTAGAAGATTAATCCAAGCTGAAACCCCTTTATCTAACGCTCTCAAGATTATCACATCTAATGCAACAGGAATTATTCCACATACAATAATGTATACAGCTATCCAAGCAATTACATGCCTCACGCCAATTGCAGCTGAACCCAAATAATCGTCCCCCCAAAGTACATATATATTTTTTCATGTTACATTCTATCTTTTACCTCATAGCTTTCAACTTTAACAAACTCTTCCCCATCCCATCTAAAAATATCCTCAATATGTTTACCTGTTGAATTATCATAATACTGTCTCTTAAATGATATATCATCCGCTTTTTTTAGCTTAGTCGAATAATGTCCTGATTCATCACTGATGAATAATGTCGGATAATCTCTTATAACTAATTCTTCTACATTTCCTTCCTTTCTCAATGTAAACAGCTTGTAATCTGTACCATTGCTTGTTGCATACTGTCCTATTGTAAAATCTATATCCCCATCGTTATTATAATCATCAAATTGAATCTCAAATGGAGAATTAAAAATCAGCGGCTCTTCGAAGGATTTGCTTAAATCGGTAACGGCAATGGTGTTACCATGATCATCCGCCAGTTCAATAATGAAATAACCCTCCCACAATGTGCCCATATATGCACCCGGATTCCAGTTCTCATAATATTTCCCCTTAACCATTTTCAATCTTAAATATTGATGCTTCCCATTTATATTGAATAAATCATTATTGGATAATGTGATTGGTGAATTTACAACAATATCAGGATACCCCTCGTTACTTTCAGTAGAATCATTGGACCAAGTCATATCGCTTTCTTTTTTAGGCGAACATGACGTAAATAGAAATATTAATATACCTGAAAAAAATAGAAAACGGGTTATTCTTCTCAACATAAAATCACCTTCAGCCATTGATTTTTTAATTAACAACTATTTATTTAAATCTCTTTATACTTCCCTCTAAATTTACAGACGATAAACTCCCTAAATTCTTTTAGATTATCAATATCTTTTTTTCTTATTAATGAGGCTTGATTTACATTTAAATAAAAAATAAAATAATCTTTGCTTTCCATTACAGCATAGAACTGCTCATACTTTAGCTCACCTGTTGATTTAAGAGCCTCATTCTCCATAGCAATTTTATCATCATAGAACTTTAATGTATTAACACTGTCAAAAGCACCGGTTTTGTCTGTCTTAATCCGCTGGGCGTTCTTTCTTTCAACTCTAAAAGCAACAACTATAATCGACAAAGCAAGCAAAAAAACCCAACATAACAAAGTATATATCAAATTAATACCGTTATTTCGAAAATTTATCAAAATGCTTCCTATCAGACTGATTAAACATAGCATAGGAATTATCAGTTTGCTTCTCCTAAAGGTAGCTGTATACAAAAATTTCCTGTAATCTTCTTTGGTCATAATGGTATTTACTATGATTTTAGGTTCTTCCATTTCTTATCCTCCATTTCAATATAAACTTCGTTCAATGTTTATATGCAAATTATCTGACTCTACATCAATCTATAGATAATAGATTGCATTTTGCCTAATAAGTTAAAGGTTCGTATATGCTACCTGGAAGACTGTATATCTTAGTCTTTAATATCACTTTCTACTGAAATAAGGTCCACATAATCCGGTCTCATGGGTTTTCACATAGGTCCAATTAAACTCCTTGTCCACAACATAAACATCATGCTCATCCTCAAAATCGCTTGATTTCAATAATCCTGCATTCTCTAGGATTAAAGCATAATCTGTATGCTGCCAAAACACATAACAAGAATCTTTATTCTCATCATTAAAAAACTTTTCGGCCTCTTCTCCCTTCATACAGTCTTTTTTCTCATAACTGAACAAATGCCATAAATATCCGCAGAATCCACCATTGTCTAAAAGATAAATATCCCTTTTCTCTTTGTGGCTTAAATGATTTGCAAAATTGTCTTCCCATTGCTTCCTTAGATAGGTTCCCCATTTATTAATCTCTGTTACCATAACTCCCTTATTCCTAAGTATATTAACTAATTCCATATTATCCTCCTTGATATTTTTACTGTTATATATCCTTTGTTTAATAGATAAATGTGATTAAATCATACAACGGCAAAATTATGTGGATTTCTACATCATTACTCAACATAAAGCAATTTTTCTAAAAATCCTATAAACCATATAACAAACTATTATAAATACAGTAAAAACAGAAATAAATTGCATGGCAAAAGTATTTATAACTGTTGTTACCTCTTTTAGCAATTGGACCGGATTAAAGAATATATCCCAACTATTAAACCTAAGAAATCTTCCTATATAAACACCAATTGCAGATAATAATGAAACTATTAGTACTGTTAAAATAGACGTTTTCTTAGAAGTCATTACTTTCATATTCTGCTCAAAAATATATAAAGACTCCAATCCAACCAGTAAAGAAAATAGGAATCCCACTCCAATAATTAACAATTTAATCCAAATTAAAATATCATTGCCATAAACTACAGGTCTATCCATTGAATACTTTCTAACTTCTTCTATCCACATGAACTTATCTCCCGATATGTGAATAAAATCTGTTATCATGTAAACAGAATTTGGGAAAAACAATATCCATGCCACCATCCATAAAATCGAATATATAGTTTTATCGCTTTTCATACCAACCTCTGCTTTATGTATAAAAAGCAACGGCAATACTGCCAATAAAACATTCCATGATAACATTACATAAATGAAACTAATCTCTTGAAAAAAGGCTAAAAAACAAATAAACCAATATATTAACATGAATAATATTATATCTTTATACTTTTTTGAAAACTTCTCCATCATCACACCTGCCATGTTTGTTTTTCTTGATTAACAATCAAATTTTCGTTTTCAGCCATCAGGATATGAACAAAGCTTTAATGCAAAAAGAGATAAACCCAGCTGTAAAAACTCACCATTCAATATTATTTTGTCAATCTATATATACTCATAATAATCTCTGAACCGTCTGCTGTATTATCTACATAGGAAGCAATCCACAAATAGCCTGAAGAAACATACAATCTCCAATAAGTTTTATTTCCTTCCTTGCCACATATAGTATATTGCCACTCAACCTTGTTTCCATCTATAGCATCAGCATCATACAATGCAGACAAATTACCCTTAACTTCTTCCTTCACATAATCAGGAGATTTGATTTCAACGATACCGTCTTCAGATTCCATTTAAGCAAATCTGGTTCAATAATATATCTAGTCCCTGCCATCTTTTCATTGACATAATCAACGGTAGAAGATGAGAGAGGTGATAAATAGCTTACTTTTTCAAATTTGCATGTACCATAGAAATCCTGATTATCACTTATACTGCCAAGACAGACATATTTATGAGATTAATGCAATTATAGCATTAATGCTTTTTTCATATTTCATCCTTCCCCATTATTACATACTAGTTGATCATATTCATATCTGATCGACTCCATTCATCCCCTTGCGTCGCTGCTTGCAATTGTTATGAAAATCATCCGGTACAGCACATAACTTATATGCAATGAATCAGTTAGCCTATTTTTTTAGTCTCATAATTCCTGCACAATGTGATACCTGCAAATACGAAATCTTCTCTTTTGGAAAAAAATCTTTTAAATAATCAAACACAATGTAACTTTCTTCGGAGTCCCAATCTTCCAAAGAATTTATTCTGCCCTTTTCCAATAACTCTCTTGTTTCAAAGGCAATATCTCCAATGAGGATTTCACCATTATCCAATAGGTAATCAGTCAATTCATTTAAAAATTTGACTTTCTCCTCATCCTCCAAGTGATGGATTGCATAAGTGCTAATAATATAATCAAACCGTACGTTATCAAGTTTCTCCGGCAATCCTTTTGAAAAGTCGTATTGAAACAATTGAGCTAAAGGCATCTTTTCCCTTGCTATCTGAATCATTCTTTCTGAAAAATCAATTCCATATATAAAATATCCGTCATCATACAATTTTTTTGTCAAAGTCCCCGTACCAAAACCAATATCTAATACAGTCGCTTTTTCTTTAGTACAAACAGTATTGTAGATGATGTTTAAAACATCTTTGTATCCCGCAAAAGGGTATCTATTGCTTTCCTCACTTAAATTGACGCTTGCATCATAGCCATTAGCCCACAAATCAAAACCTTTATTATCTAGCATAAGAATGTTCTCCCTTACCAAAATAAAATATCTCAAAATTCATCATTTTTATTATGTCCTCCGCCAATCAACAAAAAGATCCTTTCATTCTCCTTTTTCCATCCAACCTACTGCATACATCTTTTATGCCTCAAAGCTTTACCTAGTCTAATATGGAAAAGCTACAACTGCCGAAAGCAAATAATTCAAATGCTTCTTATGCGCCATCCGGTATCAAGTAATTGCAATGCAAAGATACACCACTAAACATTATACTATAATGTTTATCATTAATGTATATATTTTACTAAAATTCTATAACTTTCTTTATCCCCATTTTATCCAATCAATTTATGATATCGTCAATATACTTACTGAAAACATACACATATAACTATTGCAATCAAAGATACTCTAAACAACTCCTCATTGAGTAGTTATCCCTACAAATAAATAATACCGCGTAGTAAAAAAAGAGCATCCATAAACGGTTGCTCCTACTAATATATAAGTATTATGTATATTCTACAAAGCTGTTGTTTGCTTTTTTTTGTCACTTTAAAGCCGTCGATTAGCTTTGGTATAAATCCAAGACCTTCACCATGAGCCATCTGCTTAAGCCTTTACCTCTATATTCTTTATCAGTCATGACTGTTCTCAGTTGAATATAACACTTTGCTTTGTCTTGCCATCTTGTATTTATTATATTAACAGATTAAAACTTTTTCTTATTTGTTGGTCATCTCTGATATCTTTTATAAAATCATACTCATTTCCATTAATATTGCGTTGCCTTTTCTCTTTAGTCCTCATTCTTTCTTATGAAAAATACGAATATTGTATGCTTTTCACTTCATATAATGCACCTTTTTAGTTAAAAATAAAATTCCCCTTCAGGCAACTCTTCTTTTATAATACAATTGCCCTTTGACCTCAATATATATGCTTTTCGCTTTTCATCTGCTTTTAATATTTGATATTTACCATCTATTTCAACTAATGCAGTGCTGTTTTCCAAAGCAAATCCAGGAATACTTTCGTTGAACATCATCCCATCAAATGTTTCCCTGCCTTCTTCGTTATAGTGAGGGCAATGGGCGGCAGGTATCAATCCTAATCCATAAACTCTTGTATATTGCCACTGATTTTGGTTTTTAAAATATTCGCTATCACTATGACCAAATACAAACCAGCAAATAGAGCCTGCACTTAATCCTGACAGCACAATTCCTTTCTTGTAGGCTTCCTTCAGATAAACATCTACTCTATGCTCTTTCCATTTCTCCATCATTCTTTCAGTATCGCCACCGCCCACATAAATGATATCCGAATTAAATATCTTCTCTCGAATTTGCTCATCGCTATAGATATTTGTGACTAAGCAAAGAGTATCCACCTTACATGCCAATTGACCATATTTATCTTTCACCAATTCAATATAACCCTCTGCATCATTGCTTGCAGTTGGTATGAAAAGCAATCTGGGAGCATCTTTCTTTGATAATCCAACAATAAATCTATCTATTTTTTCGGTTTCACCTTGCCTCAGCTCCCCGCCACCAATAGCAACAATTTTTCCCATAAATCCAACCTCCAGTTTTTCTTTTACAACATACCTCATATCTTATGGATATAGCTTTTATATCATTCAAATTTGCAGTTTTTATCACTGCAGATGTCTCCCAATTGCATGCATGAGCATTTAATATTATATATTCTTATCACTTTATTGCTCTTTCACCACTAGCAATCGAATTTTATATTTACATCAATTAAGCTTGTTTTATCTTTCATTATCATTTCAAGATAACCATATCTTTCTTTTTGAATATCACTTATAACATTCCTGCCTGTTAACTCATCCTTTTGTTTTGACAAATCCTCTATTCTACAAACATCATATTCATAAACTAGTTTTGCAACAATAAAATAGCTAAATTTTAACTCATATAGTACCACTTAACTTTTAAATATCACGATGAATCAAGATCGGTTTCTCCTGACTCAAAGGTAAAATTTCACCATGCTAACATATATGCTTTATAAATAATCTAACGGCTCCACAACTTCAAATAGTCCACTCTCATTAAGAAAATTGGATAATATTCCCACATGACTTGCACCAATCAATAAAAAAATCCTGTCATTTGGTCCTTCAATCAACTGAGACAAATGAGCAAATATTATAAGGTTTCTCTGATACCATCATATGAGCCAACCCATACCCTTATATCCATCATTGATTCCAACTCTCGCCAAGTTAACATAAGCTTTGTGTGTTTTAGTAATAAACTCCTTTTCATTGAATAAGCGATATACATCAGAAATTGCACAATTTTCATCAGGCGTAAAATTTAAACCATCAAATAAGTTCAAAAACTGTGGCTCCTCTTTTTTCATATATTCATAAACCTCACCCATTGTGCAGGCTGAAGCTCCTTTTTCCATCCAATCTACTGCATATATCCTCTTATGCCCCAAAGATTTAGCCAGCCTAAATGCAATTTGCTGTGACTCATGCATTTCCAAATCTGTTTCACCATTAACATATCTTATATATTTCTCATTTAACTCATCTTCATATTTATACTCACGTTCAACCGCTATTTTTGTAGGTTTGAACTTTTTAATTTTATCAACAAGTTCCATTATCTCTTTCTGTCTTTTATCACTCATAAGATCATCAAAATCAGTATTATATAGACTTTTATAACTTCCCATATGAAATGTTCCAAGAATCATTATTTTAGGCTTATCCATTTTCTTTGCATCCTCTCTCAAAAACTATTCTCACACTGCTTAACAAATAGTAGAAACTATCAAATTACTATAAAAGTTTTCGGCAGGATTTTACTTTGCCTTCATATGACTTTAGAGAGCGAGCTGCATCGCCAAGGACACGATTTATACATACTCCATTTACTTTCTAAAGCAGATGGTATAATGGCTTAGAATTGTCTTTTTATATCCTTATATACCATTAACTAACATTATATCACTATGTTATCATAAATGTATATGTTTTCCCGGCTTCTATGTACTTTTCCCTTCTTCATGTATATCAACTAATTTGCAATTTTAGGCATAATAAAAGCCCCACTGATATCTCAGTAGAGCCTTATGAATGGTATTAATCATTTATCAATATAATTTCCTCACCGTTATATCCTTGTCCTTCATGTATTACTTGCTCATCGTAGTAAACCAAAAATTGCTTTGTCTTCTCCAATTGTCCTACATAAATGTTAATATTACCATAAGTCTTATTTATGTCGACATTATTAATGTCCTCAAGCTCTTCAAAGTCTAATCTCCACAAACCACCACTCCAAGAACCTGTGACTGCCTGTTTATCAGAAGCATTAACTGCTTTTATATACCTAAACACTCCAGAATCAGATATTAAGCAATTATTCTCAGTATCGATCTTTATGTCACTTAGATATGGTAAGTCTGGGTTTGATTTTAGAATTAACTTTCCATCATCTTCTCTTACAATGCTTATAGTAGACTTCATACTTTCAATTAAGGTCATCTTATCCCCTGATGATATTAACTCGTTATATTCATCTTCGCTTATACCAAACTTCTCATTCCAAGGAAGAGTTTCTTTATCTCCATGCTCCCTCATGTAGTCGAGAAACCATTCTTGATTTTGTTGTACACTTTGTGCAAACTTTTTATTTATCTCATTTACTCTTTCGGCTATATCATTTGGTAGTCCTATTTGCATAATTGAAATATTATGTTCTCCTTCTGCAAACACTTTATTCAAAATATCTTGTGTATCAGTAAGACTGCTGCTTACAGACACGCCCTCTGAAATAGAACAATTGGATAAAAGAAAAGCACTAATAATTAAAACTACAAATGATACCGTTTTTATGTTTTTCACACTAAAACCCCCATATATCTTGTATTTACAAAATCTTTCACATAGCTACCTTCATTTGCTAATGCCATGAGCTGACACATTCCATGTCCTCATTACAGTTTATATCTTGTATCCACCTGCTCACTCACAAGACATCTGTATATCAAAATCAATGCCAAGGCTTCATTCTGCATTGTAAGCATACTAAGTTTAACTCGCCTATCACTCTGAGAACAGCCTATATCATTAAAATACATGTGTCTAACTCATTTATGAAGGATTTAGCAGGTATTATGCATAACTTACTAACTATCAATTAACATTATACTGCTATGTTTAGCATAAATGTATATGTTTTCCTTAGCTTCTACAAAATTTTACCTATATCCATTCCGTCCGATAGCCTTATGATGCTGCCAATGTATTTCTCGAGGATATGTGCACACACCATGATAGTCTTTCTATCATAACCACAAAGCCACCACTGTATGTACTTGATATAAATATTCCTTTAATAGCTAAGGAATGCTTCAGACATGACAGGATACAGTTTCTTGATATTAAAGCTTTAAAAGGAATCTTTAAATTATTGCTAAGTATCCTCTTTAACATCAGAAAAGTTAAATAAATCATATGGTTGAAAGCAAAAAGAGCCTCCAAATTGGATGCTCCTATAATATTAACCTCACTACGCTTGAGACAACAATGGAAACATAAGCATGTTTTTCTCAAATAGATTTTCTTTTCCTTTTAATATAAACAGTGTTGTATTGTCTTCTTCATGTTTCGCTACTTGAAAGTCCTTTGTTAGCTTTGGTGTAAAGCCAAGAATTACTTTTTCAGTATTTTCATTAGCCATTGTACATAGAATATCATCTAATGAACACTCCCCTGGGCAGTAAACATCATGGCAAATCAACTTTTCAGCTTCATGCTCAGCAATTACTACTGCTTTATATTCCTCAATGTAATAAACATTTTCCTTCATGAGTTGTGAGCAATAAAACATAAGCAACCCAGTATTGTTTTCCATAGGTAAAGCCGAAAAAGGATTTGAATACTTATATGCATCCAGCAGAAGCTCTATATCCTGTGCCAATGACATATCAAGTTTTTTAACATTAACAACCCTTTTGCTTATAGCTTTGCTATACTGATACTCTATTGCCTTTTCAAAACCGAACTTGGGGTAAAAGTCCAACACACTATCATTGGCAAAAAGATAAATAGCATGGCTTTTATCCTTCCAATCCTCCAAAACCTTCTCCATGAGCCATCTAGATAAGCCTTTGCCTCTATATTTCTTATCAGTCATAACTGTTCCCAGTTGAATATAAAGCTTCGCCTGATTATGCCATCTTGTATTTATTATATTGACGGAAACATTTGCCACCACCTTATCCCCGTCTAAAAGAACATAGGGAATATAGTCATTGCCCCAATAACCATTTTTATACCATTGCTCAAAGCTCAGGCCAAAGATTTCCTGTGCCAACCTATTAAAGCTTTTTCTTACCTGGTCGTCATCTTTGATATCTTTAATAAAATCATATTCATTACCGTTAATATTGCATTTCAATTTCTCATTTCACTCATTTCTTATGTAATATATATATACTATCACTACTTCTAACCATAGGAAAATTACCTTTTACAATATACCTTCTTTTTTAAGTTCTTTTATTGCATTTTTTACAGCCATTTTAATTGTAATATACAGTATCAGTATTGATATAGCAATAAATATTGGTAACGTGATGAAACTAGCAAATAGTTTTGACATTGATTATCCTTAGTGAGAGAATGTATTGTAATTACCAATTCCTCACTAAAAGTCACTTCCTTTCGTATCATAGTTGTTTCAGTGCATGACATGTTAATAGCTTTGATGATATTACATCATATAAAAGATGGTTAATTACTTTATATGTATGTTTCCTTTTAATTCTATATTTATAAACTATCCAATTTACCTTCAAATATCCAGTAGCAAGGAAATGAAAAATGTATATTTTGAAAGACAGGTCTTTCCATACAATTCTTGACAACTGCTGTAAGTCTAATAGGACAAGTATAGTTTTCTCCTGCAGCACTTTCTTTTAGTACGTAGGAAACACTTCTATGTATAGCGAATAATTTATCTTTTGATGATATATTTGCTTGAAACAAATTATCAATTTCGTCTAAAACCCGCTCATATAATTTTTCTTCTGTTAAGCTGCCCTTTAATAAACCACAAACAGTTACCCATGTAATTCCATTCTGCTTTGAAACAATAGCGTGTTCTAAATCTAACGCGAGAGTAGTTCCGCTATTCATGTCAAAGAATTCCTTTATTTGTTCTGCTCCTATACAGCATTTGTTGTCTGTCTCAATAATATAAGGAGCACTATCAATAGTGAAGTATTTGCTGATTAATTCTTTTGAAATATATTGCTGACCAAATAATTCTGTTTCTAAACTTTCCAATAGTGATTTTATTTCTTTATCTATCTGGCTCTTACTATTCAAATATTTATCAGCAATTGCATTTTGATTGTTATAATTGATAATGTACTCTTTAGAGTTTTCAAAACGCTCATCTGGAAAGTCTGATTTTGGAATAGAAAAGTGTATTTGAGCAAACTTCCACTTACCATTATCTTTTAATAGAACTCCACTTAAACCCAGAGCCCATAAATATTCTCTTTGTTTATCTATTCTTTGGTGATATGTTAGAGCTAAAACCCAGTTAATAAATGCAACTTTTTGTTTCCCTGTGAGTTCAGATTCTTTAGTTTTGTTTTTGATAAAATTTATATAATTATCATACCTTTCTTCTGTATCTTGAAAAGTATATTTAACAGTACCTGTAGTAGCAAACCAAGCAACCTCATTTTCAATGTCAATATGTATGTTCTCTAAATCTATATTGACATCTCCCCAATACTCCCAGTCATTTTTGAGCAATGTTTTTACCTGTTCAATACCTAAAAACAGTTCACCTGTTCCAGTTCCAAGAACATACGTATCATCACTTTTTATAAAGAGTTCTTTAACATAATCATCAATATTTTTTATGTCTCTCTTTGTATATCCAGCTTGAAATTGACGAAGAACCTCCCTAATCTCCAAACTCTCCGTATTAGACTCTTGCAACATATTGTTCTTTTCTACTGGTATTTCGGATAACTTATTTAGATATTGAATTCCAAAACTTTTCATTATCAAAAATCTCCCTTACCACATTTTAACAGTTTACTTCTCTAAATCAAAAAATTCTTTTGATAATGACATAATTTAAAAGTCCTTTATATCTTATTTTACAACTTCCTGCTTCTATATCAGATTTTTACCTCAAAAATACAGTCTTTACCACCACAAGCCACTGTTTCAATAATTCTTGATGAAGTATTTTCCTCACAAATCATGTTAATTATTTTTATAACATGACCATTGCAACATTCACACTTTGACATTGCCTATCCTTAGTGAGAGAATGTATTGTAATTACCAATTCCTCCCTAAAAGTCACTTCCTTTCGTATCATAGTTGTTTCAGTGTATAACATGTTAATAACTTTGATAATATTTCATCATATAAAAAACTAGTCGCAAGTAGAATCCATTATTTTTGCAATTCCCATACCATTGAATATTCTATTTCTTTGGTATCTTCATTCTCTTTTTCTTGTTCTATTTTAAATCCATGTTTTTTATAAAAGTTTACTGCTTTTAAATTTTTAGCATAAACATCCAATTTTAAAAAAGGATATTCTTGCTTACATCTATCAAGCAACTTTCCGCCTATACCATTAGATTGATATTTTTGCGAAACAAACAACCCTGCAATATATGAATTTTCAACAATACCTATGAATCCTTTTATTTCATCACAATCTTCATATACAAAAACAGTTGCATTTGGTAAAGCATCTTTCACATATTCATAGTTTGCTTCCCAATAATCTTTAGGGATAAAATCATGAGCGTTAATATTTTCTTCAGCCCAGATTCTCATTATATCATCTATTTTGGATATATCTAATTCTTTTATCATAACTTTTCTCCTTGCCTTATAAATTTAAAACTTTGCTTCACACTTAATTACACTTTATACTCAGTGATTTATATAATTATTCTCTTAATCTTTTATTTTCATTTTTAAGTTTTTCCATGGAATTTAGCTTTGATTTTGAGATGAGTATGTATATCAGATGTTTACTTCAAAAATACAGTCTTTGCCGCCACAAGCCACTGTTTCAATAATTTTTGACGAAGTGTTTTTTTCACAAATCATGTTAAATATTTTTATAACATGACCATTGCAACATTCACACCATGTTTCTGAAACCGGCTCATAGTTTTCTAGTTTGCGAAACATGCCACATACACATTTGCCCCAACCAAATGAAAAAGTAAGTGAGTTTTCATGTCTTTTTACATGTCCTGGAGAGAGAAAATCAGAATACTCTGTTAGTATTTCATCAATGCTGCTGCATCTTCCTTTAAGCTCTTTAATTTTTACGATATGCTCCTTTGGAACATTACAACAATGCTTATGTCTTACCCTTGAAATAGTTTCTTTATCTAATAGCTCATCCATTCTATCTGTTATTAACTTACCTAACTTAGCCTGTTCTTGTGAAGACATTTTATCCGGTAAGGTTGGGTATTCAGGAAATAGTTTTAAAACCATGTCTTCTCCTAGCTCTTCCTTAATACTCCTGTAAATTTGGTAAAACTTAAATATTGCCATTGTCATCACTCTCCGTAATCAAATTGATCCTATGCACGATATTCCTCATCTAATATTTCTTCTGTTTTAAATCGAGACCCTAAGAGACACAGCCCTCAGGGTCTTATATGCATTACTTTTAGTATCGGATATTTATTTTCCCTAATATTGGAGATTAAGTAGAATCGATATTTTAACTTTAGAAAAATATTGAGTTTTTATATAGTTAATATGCTGTCTATCCAGTTATAACAACGCTCAAGATCTTCATCTGAAATAAGTTCTTATCTATGCTCAAATAATATATTGCAAGTTATATTTTCTTTTCCTATTATACTGAGATAAGCTTCAACATCCGCCCAGCCTTCTTCCGGCAGCAAATGAGACAATGCCGGATAATAGCTGTTTTCTAAATTGGTGGTGACTTTAACATTCCATAAATGAATTACTTCAGCATGCTTGGCAAACTTCTTGGTAAATGTTAATCCATCAAAGTTTCTATCCAATTTATCTTGTAAATGTATTCTGCCTATATCTAACATAGCTTTATACGAGGATATTTCTCCAATAAAGACTCAACTAAATCGGATTCATACATGTACTTGTTCACTGCATCAAACTCCAATACTGGTGTGAAGTTATGTCTTATGCTGATATCATTTAGCCAATTAAAAAACTCCTCACTGTTGGACTTAAAGTCCTCGTATGGATATTCTGATTCCCAGTAATATTCTGTATCATCAGCAAATCTCCAATTTGACCAGTCGACTCTTTCATCCAATAATACTGGTTTGGGATAATGAAATAATAGATGCGCTATGTTAATATTTTTCAGTAAACTAATTTGATCTTCTATGTATTCATAAGAACTTCTCTTTATCTCTTCATTTTTAGATAAATATTGAGGATCTCTTAATCTCCAACCTCCGGTCTTAAAAGGAAAGTGAACTCCTATCTTAAAATTATCATGCTCTGCTTTTTTAATTAGCCTTTCTATATCAGCATCATCTTCTAGTAAGCAGGCTTCAACACCATAAAAATCACTTCTAAAATCTCTCAGTTGCTTTTCTTCATTATAACGGCCGAATTGGCCTATCATAAATCTTTTCGTTTAGTCTTCTCCTTAAAATTATTAGGTATTTTTATGGCTACTTTTTCTTGCATACATACAAATTATGCAGGCTATATCCTATAAGAGTTGGATTGCTATATGTCATAAAGTGATAGTCCAGCCATTTCTTAAACTCATCTTCATCTAAAGCGTTGATATTATCCCTCATCATGTGAACTATCCCGTCGGTCCCAACATGTTCTAGCTTATCTACATCAAAACTAGCCATAGTTTCTTCCATCTCATCGTAGGTTGAAAAATAAAACAATTTTTGACTTCATCATGCTTGAATTCCATTCCACATTCAGCTATATTACTTAAAGATTCATCATTAATATAGTTCTTATCTCTACTTATATGAACAACATATGCAGCATACCTGTTTATATAAGCAACAGCCAAAATACCGCCTGGCTTCAATACTCTTATGCTTTCACCTATACATTTAATTTTATCTTCTGATTTTGGAAGATGATAAATAGGCCCTAGACATAAAACAGCGTCAAAAGTATTTGAATCAAATTGGGATAAATTCCTTGCATTGATTGCTTTAGCTTTTCTTTCATTATTTCAACATTCTTAGGTACAATATCTAAAGCTGTTACTGCATGTCCTTCATCGAGGTAATAAAATGAATATCTTCCAGTTCTAGCTCCTACTTCTAATATTCTAGCACCTTTTTTTATTTTATCGTCCAGTGTATGAATCGTTGTAATAAACTCCACTTTATGAGAATTATCCTTAATCAATCTAGATTCCTCATCATATCCTTCATAATATTGTGCTATTTGATCCAATACAAAATCACCTCCATAGGATTATTGAATCTTTATAGATTATGTCTGACTATAATAATAAATAAGTTCACTAATACTTTTTAAAATTGAATCCTAATATTTCTACTTCATCTTCTTTGTCTAACCTTTTATCATAGTTCTTCCTCAATTGAATCAAATTTAGATGATCAAATCCCAATTCTCTATACAGTTTAATAGCACCAGTATTTCTCGGTATAACATCAACAAATATGGCCACCACGTTTTTCTCAATCATTAGCTCGTCCAATTTTTTCATAGCATATCTTCCGATACCTTTATTTCTATATTGCTCTAGTATGAATAAATCCTCCAACCATGCTGCATTTTGTCCACCAAATCTAACATAAAAAAATCCTACCACTTCGTTATCCAAAAACACATTATATACTGACCCTTCCTGAATCCACTCTCTTAAAGTTTCTTGAGATTCTTCATCAGTTTGCCAATATTCTTTTGGAGCATTATTTAACTTCCTATGATAATTCATTAATTTTGTAATCATTTTTGCAGTAGTTAAAAACAAATCATCTGGTAATTCCTTAATTTGAATGTTCATTTCCTTGTCCCCTTATCTGCTTATATTATGTTATCCTTATAGATTTTTCTTAAAACAGATTATTCTATTGGCTTCCTCAAAACCAACTTGCAAATGAAACTTTAAACTCTCCGTATTATCTAGTTCACAATCGCTGGCAAACTCACTGCACCCTTTACTTTTTGCCCATTCTTCACATTGGATGAGGAGTTTTTTCCCTATCCCTTTTTTACGGTACTCATCCTTTACATAGATACCTTCTAAATAGCCAACAGGACTGCTTTCTGTTCCCTCCACATAATCGTATCTTAAGCTGCATTGTGCAAACCCAACTGGCGTAGTTTCACTATAATATATAAAAACTGCCCCATCCTCTGAAGTAATGCTATTTATCATCTCTTTTTCTAAATCATTAACTTCATTATCCGGCCATAATAATATTGCCAATTCTGCAACGACTCTACTGTCATTTATACCTGCTTGTCTTATCATGAAATATAACCTCCACAATAACTCAAATGGTTGTATCTTTCGCACACTAAAACAGCCTGAATACTAGCGTCTTTATTAACAATAATATCTGTCAGAACTTTAGTACATCATAAATTCTCTCTAAGATAACAGATATATCATCTATACTATCAATAACAATCTCTTTTTCTAATGGTTCAATATTAAGTTTGTTATAATACTCATCTGCCTCTTTTGCACTTTTGAAAAGTTGATTGGGCAAAGGATTAGCCAATCTCTTTTCTATTCTTTTACACCATTCCTCTTTATCGCTGCAAATACATAGGAACTGATAAACTTTTGAATTCTTAAAATCGATTTTTGATAAGAACTGTTCATAATATGGATTATGAGCTAAGCTAATATCAACAATTACATCACTGCCAATATCTATATTAGTCTGAATAATTTTTGCAATAATATCATATGTAGCACTATTATTTATTGAGTGTTCCAGATTATACATTGACAAACTATCATAAATATCATCTTTACGGATAACTGCAATATTAAGTTTCTTACTTAGATAATTCGTTACAAAAGTTTTCCCTGTAGCTGCCTTTCCTCTGAATATAATAACTTTACTCATTAATCATTCTCCTAAAGAATTATTAGTCTCTTTATCATTATCATATGGTTTGCTTTATTTCAAAAACTTTTAAAAAAATCCTTATATCTTAGTTTCATATAACATCTAGTTTCTACTTTGTCCCTGATCATGACACAAAAAGAATTACCTTTGTAATATTCTTAATAAAGTGTGTGGCTCGCATATATAATATGCCTTATCGAATATTTTTACAAATATACGGATTATGCGAAGTATTTGCACATATCTTTTAATTAAAAATCATTTAGAATCTGTTCAAGACTTATGATTTTACTAAATACAAGCTCTTTTGTATCTGTATCAAAACGACTTTTAGCTTCCTTAATAGCTTTAATTATTTCAGAACGTTCTTGCTCTTTGTCGATTATAATATACGATATATCTTGAGGAGAAAAATCTAGGCTAATTGAATCATCGATTCTTCTATTCAAGTAATTCTTGTATGAATCATCATTTTCAAACCTAACCAGTTCATCACCTAAAATCCACACCTTTAATCCCTCATCCAATCTCTTTAATTCATCGATTGATGGGATATAGCGCTATTCTCTTTCGTCATAATACTTTTTCGGTGAAATACTTTTCTCAAATCTATTAAACTGCATTCCTATATAAGGTTTCATAAACCATAGATTATAATAATCTGATATTAAATCAGGATTACTTTCTCCATTGTTCAATTTCTGTCTCATATAAAGTAATGCTTTTGATAGATATTTCATAGCATGCGATTCTGGATTGTAATAATGAACTGGAGTTAATCCTTTCTTTAAAGCCCATTCTTTCTTCATCCCAATACCATATCTACCATACCACTTCACGTGTTCATCAATACTTGAAAGTGTAATATCACAAAAGCAAAGCATTGGTAAAGCAGCTTTAATCAACTCTCCTGATTCAACAGTAAACTTTTCTATTACATACCTCGGGCGAAAATTATTCTTAAGTATACTAATTAAATATTCCTTTTTTCTTACATAATGAAATAAAGTTTCCGAGCTTAATCTCGACATATTCTACCTCCTATTTACTTTATTAACATAAAGCAATTATTGAGGATGAAGTTTTCACATAACCGACATATGTGAATTCTAGATAACTCCTATCTCAGCGAAGACATATTTACCGACTCTATTCCGAAGCTTATCCTGCCAGCACGAAAGATCCTACTATATAAGGAGTCAACATGCTTATGATTACTTGATCGTTTTAATGTCTAATTTACTTCCCCATAATTTATCTCTTTCTTGATCGCTTAATGACCAAAATTTGTCAATTGAATTATTATTCAAAAACCTATCCAGCAAATCAGGATTTAAAAACAGTTTTATATATATGTTTCTTGCAATCTCCTCAAGCTTTCTTACATGGGAATCTATTATTTCTGATGCAACGTCTCTTGACATGGTTGGAAATACTTCTGTAAGAGGATGAATATGTTCTACTTTATTCCTTAATTCATAAATCTCTTGAAGAATTGCTTCGCTATCCGGATTTGGAATTACAAAGGTTTTACATCTATGGGCAAAATCTTTCTTTGTCTTACCAATCCTAGGTTTTATTAATGCTTCAATAGCTCTAACTAATTGAGAGATTCTGTAATAATTTTCTTTTTCTTTAATCGCTTTAAAATATGCATTTAGTCCATATCTTATCCTAAAATATTTGTCTTGCTTAATATTAGATTCACTATATATCTGAGATAATACTTTATATATTTTATAAATCTCAAATATATCCATTTTGTTAATAATTTTAGGATTACCATTGTAAACAAAATGAAAATAATCCAAATATGAAAATCCTCTTATAGAGACACTTTCTTCATTAATTGATCCAATAATCATATTAGCTTCAGAATATCTTGGAACACCATAAAGAGCTAATGAATAATAAAATTCAAGAACTCTTCGTTTAACATATTCATGTCCTTGATCAATTATATCTGGATTATCTGTTATCTTGCTGCTGTAAATAACAAGGTTTGAATTTTTAATTGCACTTATTTTTATGGCTCCTAGCCATTTTTCCCAGTAATCATCTATATTGAATGGCATTCTAGGATATATTTTTAATTCATCAGATAAATATATTTCTTCATTAATTTTTGATGAGCTTTCACTAAAAGCAATAAATGCAAATTTTTCTTTCATATTTCCTCCGTATTTTTATACTTACTAGTGGTTTTGAATAATGTATTAATATTTTAATAGCTAGACCCTTAAAGTAACAATCTTAGAGTCGTAATTGAAAAAAGTTGCATTTAGATATTTATCCACTATAACCTTTCAGTAAATACATGTCATATAAATCTCTTATTATTACAAATCAATTCAATATAAATTATGTAATATAATTTCTATGGTTTTATATTCCAAGTTGATATATAATCTTTTATTATATTTTTTGTTTCTTTCGACAATAATCTTTTTGAGTCTTTAAATAACTTTCTCATTTTAAAGTTTAAGCTGTTTGAATTTATGTATCTCATTTCCTTTAGCATAACTTTCAAAATAGAATTTCATAGAGTTGTTAATAACATGTCTATTTAAGAGATGATAATTCATCTCCAAAAAAGCTATAATAAATGAAAAGTTCAAGTTAATATCCATTTCATTTTTTTCTGCATCAATTTGTACCTGCTGCGAATAAACAGAAGCATGTGTGAACTGACACAATAATTTCCAAAAATTTTTAAATCTTTTTTGTAAAGACTCTGTTAGATGAGGAATAATTTCTCTTCCTAAATAAATATCCTCCCCATTTTCCCATTTTTTGATTAATATATAATTTTTACTTAAACTGCAATACTTCGCAAGTAATAAGTATTCAAAAGCATGTCTAAGAAGTATTCTGGCTGACCCATATTGTCCTTTTATATTTAAATCATAAGCACTATAAATACTTAATAGACTTTTATAAAAGCCACTCATGGTAACAGTGTAATTTTTTTTATTGCTTGAATTTCAGGTTTAACAGTCCAACCTATTAATTCAAAAAGTTCTATTTCTATATCAAAAACTCTATCTATAAGTAATATAATGTTTATAAACTCCTTGTTTATTTTAATAGAATTTTTATTAAAAATCTCGGTAAACTTATTCATAATATAATTATCCCTTCTAATTTTACTTTAACATTGTTGAATATCTAATATGCCTGTCATATCTTTACCTAAGATAAATCATATTTTGCAAGCATGGTGGATACCCTTCTTAGATACTTGTCCAAATATCATAAATAGTTTCACTGTGTCAGATACAACTATAATATCTGCTCTCTTATAATCTATAGTTCTTTGTGGGCCCATAAAGCAAATTATATTGTTCATATGCCATATTATCTGTCATTTCAGCAATATAATCAGTAATATTCCTTAAGAGTAGAGCCTTCCATCCATCATAAGGATTTTGATCATAATTTTTTCTTAGCACTGTCCTCATTTCTCCAACTGTCATTTCACTTTTCTCAAACATTCCATTCTTAATTATGTCATTAAAAAAATTTTGTATTACAATATCCGGTAATTGCTGTGGATTTGATAAGTATGCTTTAAATAACTGTCTAATAATATAATATGCCTTTCCATCCATGCTCTGTACTTTATGAGAATTTAGTATCGAATTATACAAATAGTCTTGAAATTCATCTTCTAATTCATAAAGCTCTTTATCATAGTTAATTAATTTGCTAATATCTACTTTGTTATAAATTTGTGACTTTAGATGATGAAAATCTTCGTTTGACTTTATATCAAAATTAATTATTAAATTTCTAATATTAACTTTAGATTGATTAATGAGATTCATTACAAAAAAATTGACTATTAGCTTTGAATATAATGGCAATAATAGTTCTAAATCTGTTTCATTTTTTATCGCTTCCAATATTCTAATATCTTCTTTTGTCATATATTTTCTAAATATATCTATGAACACATCATAAAGATCTGCAGATTTTATTAATCCAGCAATTAATCCATCCTCAACATCATGATGTCTTTGTGCTATTTCATCAGCAATTTTAACTACTAACGCTTCTATAGTCCAAGAGTTATCTATTTTTATTAAATCTATATATTTTTTATAATAATTGAACAGTAAATTACCTTCACTATTACATTTTTTTCGTTTGCTTCTATAATTACAAATGGTTTCATCGCTCGTACTCTTATCTTTATCTTTTACTAAATCATTTTTACACTTCATTTTTGCATTATACTTGCTATGAATTAATATTCCACATAATGTATAATTGGTTAAATTAAGACCTTTGTAATTATTAGAAATACTTTCAATATCTACAACTTGGCGAACTCCTTGAAAATTATGCTTAAACCCTTTATCGCTATCCTTTAACTTAACCCCAAACTTGTTAAGCGTTTCACAATTATTCATAATTAAGTTTAGTGCCCTTTCACCAGCATGTCCAAACGGTGTATGACCAATATCATGGCCTATAGCTATAGCTTCAATTAAATCTAAATCTAATCCTAAATTCTTCCCAATTGTTTTAGCTATTTGAGCAACTTCAAGAGTATGTATAAGCCTCGTTCTAGCATGATCATCATATCCTGATATAAAAATTTGAGTTTTACCACTTAATCTTCTAAATGCCTTTGAATAAAGTATCCTATCTCTATCTCTCTCAAACTTTGTTCTTATTGAATGTTCATTTTCATTAAAAAATCTTATCGCATTTTTCTCGTCAGCTTTAACCCAAGCAAACCTCATATATATCCCTCCTGTTTAGTAATTGTATAAAATATTTTAATAATCTTGATACTAATCCACTTAAAGCAGCTCCTTTTAAGAACACAAATGTGATGTGATCACACACTGATTTTTTCCTCCTTTAAATTATCATCGTGTTATTTAGAGCATAGAGTACATCCTTATATTTTTATAAGTTATAAAAAATCTAAATTGAATATTGAATATGGAACTCATGCATAGCTAATAAAGCAAAATAGCTTATATATATTACCCTGCTATTTTTACATCTTCTTATATTTCAAAGAAGTAAGATAATTTATATAGAGTATTAATTAGCTTGTGAAGAAGCTCATAATTTTCCCTTAGCCTATTATGTATTACAGACGTAGACATACGCATGTTTATGTGTTGCTAATGAATGTTGCAAGCAACAAAAATATACTTTTCTTTACAAATTTGCCCGGGAAATAGTCTCTCTAAGTCTATTTTTAAATATAGCTTGTCCTATTTTCCGCCGTATTGACACTCAATACTTTCCATACTTTTACTTATTACAATAAATATACCATATAATATTGGTTATTTCTACATATTATCTCTAATTCTGTAACATTACCACAAAAATGCAGCATGACGTTTGCCATGCTGCTATATATCATTCAGTGAAACCCATTGTTCATATAGGGTGTCAAGTTCTTCTTCAATGGTTGTTTTCTCATCATAGAGTGAACTCAATGCTTCATAATCATCACCTGAATTTTCCATAGATATGTTGATATCTTTTAGCTTTTCTTCAAGGCTGTTTATCAGGTTTTCTAACTCCTCCAGCTTTTTATAAGAATCGTCTTCCTTCTTATTGGGCTTTTCACCTTTCTCTCTCTTCACTTTTTCTTTTTTCACCGGAAGAGATTCTTTTTGCTCCTGCTTTATTGCTTTTCTTTCCTTATAGTATTCATAGTCGCCATAATAGTCTTCTATATTTCCGTCAACCATCTCACATATTCTGCTTGCAAACTTGTTGATAAAGTATCTGTCATGGGATACGAATACCAGTGTGCCCGAGAAGTCCTCCAGTGCACTCTCAAGCCATTCTCTTGAGACAATGTCCAAATGGTTTGTTGGCTCATCCAGTATGAGTAGATTCACATCCTTCTGCATCATGATGCAAAGTCTCAGCCTGCTCTTTTCACCACCGGAGAGATTTTCTACTGTTTTATGCACATCTTCCTGCTTGAATTTATATTTAGCCATGAGGCTTCTTGCAGGACCTTCCTGCATGTTTAACTCCTGAATCACCGTTTCCAAAATGCTTAGCTTTGGATTGTCAAAGGTTACAATCTGTGGAAGATAGGCAAATCTCATGCTATCCCCCAACTTTATGGTTCCTCCATCAGGCTTTACTTCCCCTGTAATAATCTTAATCAATGTAGACTTTCCTGAACCGTTATCCCCCAGTATTGCTACATTTTCATTCTTCCGAATGAGCAAATCCAGATTTTCTATAACCTTTTTATCTCCGTAATACTTTTTAAGTCCTTTAGCCAAAACTACATCTTTGCTTGAAAAATCACATTGAGAGAAACCTCCATTAATGCTTCTTTCACTTACAGGTTTATCTGTCTTTTCCATTCTCTCAATCCTCTTTTCTATGCTGAAAGCTCTCTTGTGCATGGCTCCGTTATCGGCTATTTTTGCCCATTCGTGCATCCTCTTTGCCGCTTCTTCCAACTGCTTTATTTTCTTTTGCTCCTCATTATATTTTGCCAGCTGTATTTCATATCTCTGCTGCTTTTCTTTCACATAGTAAGAATAGTTACCTTCATAAAGTTCAGCTTTTCCGTCTACTATCTCCACAATTCTGTTTACTACCTTGTCTAAAAAATATCTGTCATGAGATATTATTATAGCAGTGCCTTTATACTCACTGAAAAAATTCTCCAGCCATTCTATGGAACTCAAGTCCAGATGATTAGTCGGCTCATCAAGCAAAAGTATGTCCGGTTTCTCCAGCATGAGCCTTCCAAGCATTATCCTTGTCTTTTCACCGCCGCTTAACTTGTTAAATTCTCTTGATGCCATATCATTGTCAATCTTTAAGCCTATACATATGCGATTTATATTGCCTTCTATGGAATATCCATCTTTAGCTTCAAAAAGCTGCTGAAGATTACCATATCTTCTTAAAACAGCATCTGTAACCGCTTTCTCCATTATCTTTTCCAACTCCTTCATCTGATTATGAATTTTCATCAGATCATCAAAGGCGGAGTAAAGCACATCATAGACTGTATATGATTCTGGAAAATCAGGTATCTGATCAAGAAGACCAACGGTTGCACCTTTTCTGACCATTTTGCTTCCACCATCGATACCTTCCACACCCGCTAATATTTTAAAAAGGGTAGTTTTCCCTGCACCGTTTTTACCCAGAAGGCCTATTCTCTCTCCTTGCATGATTTCAAAAGTAACACCTTTCAGCACATGATTTGCGCCGTAATATTTCTCTAAGTTTTTTAAACCAATTTCTATCATATTATTAACTCCCTTCCACCTGGGTACAAAAAAGTTGCTTCCCATTTTTTTCGCTAGGGAATCCCATGATTCCCTTCGACGGATGCTTCGAATCTTGAGCACCATCCTTGGCCGGCAGGAGGAGTTACCCCTTGCATCCCCCTTTTTGAAGGAAAGCACACTTTCCTTCAAAATCCAAAATACCTGGGCAAGCGTAGATACTGCCCAGGTATTTCAGACTCAAACTTCAGATATGCAAGGTTATGATATATACCTAATGAAAATTGTTATTTGAGTATAATAAAACCCGGGCAAGCAAATCGTACCCGGGTATATTACAATATATATAAAATGATGATTCACTTGCTCAGTTAACATAATATGCAATTTACGACAGACTACCCCCTTGGATGCTATTATTTGCTGTAATTGAAGAAACAACATGAGCAAGTCTATCCAAAATTGTGTTAACCGAGATTATAATGTTCATCATTTCACCTCCTGATTGCTATTTCATAGTTTAGCAGAAACAAAAAGAATTTACAATGATATTTATATATAAAAAACCAGTTTTTTTTCTAATTAAATTGTTTTTCCCTATACTAGGTTGTTTCTGGCCAAATAAGAACAATTGCCATCAAAATCCTTCCAAATAAATTCACCATTCTCCAGCACTATATAACCGTTGTTGCTTCCACCTTTGGGTATAGATACAGAGCCCGGATTGATGTAATAATAATTCTCATGCTTAGTAAATTTAGGGATATGGGTGTGTCCATTTAGTAAAATATCTCCCTTTTTCAATGATGGTGGATTTTCTTCATTGTACTTATGCCCATGAGTGGCAAACACCATGCGATTATGAAGGTATAATATGCAGTACTCAGCCATTATAGGGAATTTCAGAACCATCTGGTCCACTTCTGCTTCACAATTGCCTCTCACACACAATATTTCATCAGCTATATCATTCAACATGTTTATTACCTTCTTTGGATCATAATCCTTAGGCAAATCGTTTCTGGGGCCATGATACAAAAGATCCCCAAGCAGCAATAACTTATCTGCTTTTTCTTCTTTATATGCATTTATCATCTTACCACAGTAATAAGCTGAACCATGAATGTCAGATGCTATCATTAATTTCATACCATTTCCTCCTCAAAGCTATAGATTAAGATTATGTTATCACATAAATTTTATTCTTTCTACATTTCTCACCTTTACCTGTTCATCATATGCTTTGTGCAAAGTACCCCAATCTTTTATTTAGATGAGATTTGTCAAGGGAATTTTATCCTAAAAGAATACCAAGTGAAAGAAGCAAGGCTTTCGTTCCTTATATCAACAGATACTCCTAAAAAGGTATTTTTCCATTAAGACAGTTGACCTACCCTTATATGGATAGGTCAATCGTTCTTGTCGCGATTCTCTCAGCCAGATGTTTATTATGTGTCACGGCAATGATTCCCATGTTTCTTTTTCCAGCCTCTTTTAAAACAACATTCCAAATCTGAGCCTGCGTAATCACATCCATCATGGTGCTGATTTCATCACAGATAATATATTCTGCACCGCTCATGAGTGCCCTTGCCACACAAAATCTTTGCAACTCTCCGCCTGAAAGTTCCCGTGGAAAACGATCAAGCCATGCTCGTTCAATACCAAAAGCGTCCAATACATCTTCTCTGAGTTGTCCGCTTTCTTCAAGAACTCGTTTCAATCTCCAACGTGGATTAATCGCCTTTTCCGGATGCTGATAGATTAGCTGCACCGGACATATTCCTCTCTTGGGCAACGGTTTCTCATCCAGCAGTATCTGTCCTTTCGCTGGTTCCAAATATCCCGCCAACAGCATGGCAAGTGTGGTTTTACCATAGCCACTTGGGGCGAAGATTGCCAAACGTTCACCTTTTTCAACTCTCACGCTGCAATCTTCCAGTATCCATGGCTGTTTACGATCATAGCGAAAATAAATGTTTTTTGCTTCAAGCGCCATGATAACACCTCACTTCTCCACCTCTGATCTCACGCACTGGTGGTACCTGTTTCTCACATTGTTCCGTTTTATATGGACAACGGGGCGCAAACAAGCATCCTTTCGGCAGACTTCCTGCATAGGGCTGAAAACCGGGAATCGGCTCAAAACCGTTTTGTGGCAGGGCTTTCCACAAAGCCTTGGAATAGGGATGGCGTAAAGCTTCGGGACCTGTTTTGAAATCGGAAGCCAGTGCTGTTTCAACAGTCGTGCCTGCATAAAAAACAGCAACACGGTCTGCAAACTCAAACGCCAAGTCCATATCGTGAGTAATAAGAATGACAGCCTTACCTTCATCCGCCATCTCTCGGAACATTCGCAAAGCTTCCAGTGCCTGTTCAAGACTCATACCTGGTGTCGGTTCATCCGCGATTATCAGTTCTGCATCTGTTATCAAGGCAGTTGATACCAGCACACGCCTTGCCATGCCCCCCGATAGCTGAAACGGATAGAGTTTTTCTGTATGTTCGGGTAGTTGAAAACGCTCAAACAGTTTTCTTCTCTTCTCAGTCGGCTTCGGTTTATAGTGTCCGTCTGCCTGTGGACCTATTTTCATCAGGGGATCAAGATATGCCACAGACTGAGGTACCAGAGCAATCTTGGTCCCTCGCAACTGTTTTTGACGTTCCCGAGTAAGTTCCTGTCCTTTATAGTGCATATGTCCCTGCACAGTTGCATTATCCGGAAGAATGTCCAGAATAGCAGATGCCAACAGACTTTTGCCTGAACCGGAAGAACCGGCAATCGCAACGATCTCTCCGGAGTGCACTGTCAGATGCAAATCAGAAATGGCTTTCAAATCCTTCTGCTCCAGTCCGTGATCATACATACGAAAGGAAACGGATAAATCATGTATTTCAAGTAGAGTTTCTTTCTTTTGTTCCATTTTGCTCTCCTTATTCCTGCGCACTGTATGGATCAAGTATCATACGCAGGTGATCTCCAAACTTGTCTATAAGCAATACGATCAACACAAGTGTCAGACCGGGCAACACCGCAATCCACCACATGCCTGTTGATAAATAACGCATGCTTTCCGATAAAATGATACCGATCGCTGGCTGTTCCGGCGGCAATCCAAAACCCAGAAAGGAAATGGATGCTTCATGCAAAATCGCATGGGGAAACATGAGAATCAATCCAACAAAGAACTGGGGAACCAAATGGGGCAGCAAGTGATTTGTCAGAATCCATCCGCTGGACTTTCCAAGCTTGCGTGATACGGCAACATATTGTTGTGAGCGAAGCTGCAAGACTTCTCCTCGGATCAGTCGGGCAAGACTGCACCAGTGCGTTGCTGCGATACCCATAAGCAAACCTTTCAAACCACGTCCAAGGGCAAAAGATATCAAAATAATCAAAATCGTATGGGGTACGCTCATCACGAGGTCAATGATCCAGTTGATCAGGGCATCGACCCATTTGGAACCGTTTGCTGCTGCAATCCCAACTAATACTGCAATCACAGCGCTTATGAGGGATGCAACCAATCCGACAGTGATGCTTACAGACAATCCTTTTAATGTGCGCAAAAACAGGTCTCGTCCCAGCGCATCAGTTCCAAAGGGATGTTCCAAACACGGAGGACGTTTCGCATTTAAGAAACTGCCTGTTACAGCTTCTTCCGAAATAAGTATACCGCAAGCGTAAACAGCGACTAATAATACAAACATGACAGCGGTCAGAATAACTACTTTTGTTCTGTGATTCAAACTCTTCATTCTCCCACCTCCCGAATCTGAGGATCAACCACACCATAGAGCAGATTGGCGATCATATTACCTACGCAGACAAACATAGCGGAGAATAAAGTCACACCAAGAAGCAATGGCACATCTCCCTGTAATCCGGCTGCAGAAACAGCACTACCAAGTCCAGGATAACTGAATACATTCTCAGCCATTACTGAACCACCGAACAATTCTGCGAAGGATGCAAACTGCAAAGTCAATGCAGGAAGCAGAATGTTTCGCAGGCCATGACGGCGCAATATAGTCCATTGTCCTTCCCCTCTGGCTTTGGCGAATAAGACATATTCGCTGTTCATGACATCCACCAGTTTCTGACGGGTATGCAGCGCAATATTAGCAAAAGACATCAGACTTAATGTAAATGCTGGCAGAATCAGATGATGAATTTTCTGCCATAATGTCACATTCTCACTAAGTACACCTACTGGGGAGGAAAAGCCAATGGGGAACCATCTGAGCCATACGGCAAAGATTAAAAGGAACAACAGTCCCAGCCAGAACATCGGCACGGAGCTGAGGATATAGCACACTTTTTTCAGTATCTTGTCCGGCAATTTGCCCCGGTACATGCCCATGATACAGCCGAGTGCAAAACCAATCACACCGGAAAACAGCCAAGCACAAAACATCAAAGCAAATGAATTGACAAAACGTTCTCCGATAATATCTGCAACAGGTCTACGGTAAATCGCAGATTCACCTAGATTTCCCCGCAAAAGCTCGGTAAGCCATGTAAAATACCGCTCCACAGGAGGTTCGTTGACGCCCCAATAATCCTCGATTTGGGCACGTTTTTCTGGCGATATTGCTGTCCCGAGTCCTAATATATACTGCTGCACAGGATCAATAGGAGACACAGTGACAAGCACAAATGATATAATACTCACAGCAAACAGCAATGATATGATTTTTATGCTACAAGTCACAAAGATACGGACAATCCGTCCCAATGTCCCTTTCATCACCACACCTCATTTCTATCAGCTTTTATAAACAAACGGCAAAATGTTCTCTTATAAAAACCGACAGAGCTTTTTTAAGAACAGCCTGCCGCACCAATATGATGCAGTAGGCTGATTCTTCATTAATAATTATTCAGTCCAAGCCCATTCGTTCAGGTTCTGAATCAGCGGCAGGCCGTGACCATGACCATGAATCGGCTGTTCACCTATGGAAAGACCATCTCGAACATAGGTTACATGATCCAGATTGACGATCCAGACCCAAGGACACTCGCCCTTCATAGCGGTACCGGTAATGCCATCCCACTGAACTTTCTGCCAGTTCTCATTGGCTTCATCTACTGTCAGTGCAGCCATTGCAGCATTAAGGTAACCATCAGTCACATCGTTCATGTAACCTTCCGGATTATAGAAGTCATCCAGCAAAGCGCCTTCAGAGCGGTACAGGTAGTAAGTTTCGTTCGGACTCGCAGAACCCCAACCCATCAAAACCGCTTCGGAGAACATAACCTTCATGATGTCATCCCAGCTCATGCCTTCAACATTTACTTTGATTCCGATAGCCTGCAGCTGTTCTGCAGCAGCCATGCCAATTGCCTGGCGCACGGAGTCGCCAGAAGGATAAACGCATTTGAATTCAGCCTTCAGACCATCTTTCTCAACAATGCCGTCACCATCGGTATCAGACCAACCAGCATCTGCGAGAAGCTTCTTGGCATATTCAACATCTGTTTCGATTTTGACATCAGGATTGTTCCAAGGCATACCGTCGTTTTCAGAATAGGCAGGTCTGCCGAAGCCGTTCAGAACCACATCAGCAATCTGCTTACGGTCGATAGCATGGGCGATTGCCTGACGGATTTCCAGATTGCAGGTAATATTATTACCGATCGGTACACCGCTTTCAGTAGTTTTTCCTTCGTTGGGAAGAACAGGCAGGGTGAAACCACGGTTATCAACAGAAGTGATCGCCTCTACATGGTAGCCCTTAACTTCAGTAGTGCCGAGAGTTGCGGTGGAGTAGGCAACATCAACTTCACCAGCCTGAACGGCAGCAAGGGCAGCATCCTCAGACATAAATACAACAGTTACATTTTTAATGGCAGGAACATCGCCGTAGTAATTCTCGTTTGCTGTAAAGATGATCTGTTCCTGTGGTTTCCATTCTACAAACTTATAGGGACCGGAACCGATGGGATTAGTGCCGTAATCCTCACCATATGCATGTTCCGGTACGATACCAATGGATGCAAGGGTATTGAGGAAAATAGAAGTCGGTTTTGAAAGAGTGATGACAACAGTGGTATCATCCTGTGCAACAGCACTTTCCATATAGGTAAGGTCAACAGAACCCTGTGCAGTTTTTGCAGTTTCAAGAGTAAAGGCAACGTCAGCTGCGGTTACCTTTTCACCATCAGTAAAATAAGCATCGTCACGAATGGTGAAAGTCCATATCAGACCATCCGGAGACAATTCATAACCCGTAGCCAGATCGTTCTCAAAAGTCAGATCCGCTGTGTATTTCACCAACGTGCTCTGGACGATAGGAGAATTACCATGTCCCCAACCCTGAGTCGGGTCAAGGGTTTCCGGTTCGGATCCGATCGCTATAACCACGCTGTCTTTTTTGCCATTATTGCTTGTTTCACTTCCGCAAGCAGTCATGCTTATAATCATGAACACAGCAAGAAAAATAGCAAAAAATCTTTTCATTCTCATATATAATTTCTTCCTTTCATGTTGAACTTGAACCAGAATCTTTCAGTAGAGGCACCATCTTACAGCCAATTCTCTGATTAGATTTATTTACTCACACCGACTTCATGCACAATGAAAACAAATCAGGATAGATAAGACCTCTCAAATAGTTCTTGATGATTTTTTCAAGGTTCAGCTCGCTCCACAAACCTCCCCTGAAGTTGATATTATCTACTTTTTCTCAATTTTTAACAAAACAGCCTCCATTGAAAGGTTATTCTCTTTTGCAATACTTGAAATATCTTCGTACTCATATTTTTTGCGTTCCACTCCGTAACCTGATGAAACCTTGCAGCGAACAGAACCGTAAGCAGTCTCTACTGTCTCCATGTGTCTATCAAGAACATATCTGCGGAGCATATTCTCACGGATACCGATGGTTGTTGTGTGTTTGAAAATGGTCTGAATGATGGTTTTCTTATCATTTTCACGGCACATAACATTAATCAGTATACCGGGACGGGATTTTTTCATTCCGATTGGAATGGTGTAAACGTCCAATGCACCGGCTTCAAACAATCTGTCCATGGCAAATCCAATGGCTTCACCGGTCATGTCATCCACATTGCAGCTCAGTTCACAGATATGATCCCCGGCATAATCAGTTTCGCCAAGCATCGCACGGATACAGTTGGCTGCTTCAAAGTCCTTTTTACCCATACCGTAGCCAATGCTCTGTGTTTTCATCACAGGTATGCTACCGAAACGTGTAGCAAAATGTTTGAGCAGAGCAGCTCCGGTAGGCGTGCAAAGCTCACCACGGATAGCACCACCATAAATCGGGACATCTCTTAGAATGTATGCTGTAGCGGGAGCCGGAACCGGCAGGATTCCATGGGCACATTTGACTTGTCCACTGCCTACATGGACAGGAGATACAATAACTTCATCAACAGCAAGGCGATCCATCAACATACAAACTGCTGTGATATCGGCAATCGCATCCATTGTACCGACCTCATGGAAATGAATTTCCGATACTGGAACTCCATGGACATGGCTTTCGGCTTCCGCAATCAGACCATATACAGCCATAACATCATCCTGGACTTTCCGTGGAAGTGCAAGATGCCCGCGAACGATATGCTCAATGTCATGCAAACCGTTGTGATGATGGTGACTGTGACCATGATTATGGTCGTGGTCATGGTTATGATGTTCATGATGGTGATCGTAGCTTTCTTCCTCTTCACCATTAACCGTTACAATCATATGCGTTCCGGTGATACCGCATTTTACAGACGGCTCATTTTTAAAAACGACACCCGGAATGTCAAGTGCATTCAATTCTTTTATAAATTCTTCAGGATTGGGAAGCAGCTCAAGCAGAGCAGCTGCCAGCATATCGCCTGCTGCCCCCATACTGCAATCAAGATACAATATTCTCATAATTAACTCTCTTTCCTCACATTCATGTGGTTGATCATATTTGCAAGATACCCGGCTCCAAATCCATTATCAATATTGACTACCGACACACCGCTGGCGCAGGAATTAAGCATGGATAAAAGAGCAGAAAGCCCGTTAAAGGACGCTCCATATCCTACACTGGTCGGAACAGCAATAACCGGACAGTCGGCAAGACCTCCGATCACACTGGCAAGTGCGCCTTCCATTCCAGCAATGGCAATGATGACGCTTGCACTCATAATGTCATCAAGATGGGCAAGTATTCGATGCAGACCTGCCACACCGACATCATAAAGACGTACTACCTCATTGCCAAGAACTGCTGCTGTTAAAGCTGCTTCTTCTGCTACAGGAATATCACTGGTACCGCCGGTGGCCACAACAACTTTCCCGCTGCCGTCAGGAACGGGCATTGGGCCAATAATTCCACATCGTGCATCTTTGTAGTAATTCAGAGGATGGTATTTGCCTATTTCAGAAGCTGTTTCTGCTGAAAGACGAGTAATAAGAATGGTGTTCTGTCCATTTTTCAGCATCGTCTCAGCAATTCCGATTATCTGTTCCGGTGTTTTTCCTGCGCCGTAGATCACCTCTGCTGTTCCCTGCCGCAATTTTCTGTGCATATCCACTTTTGCATAGCCAATATCCTCAAAAGGCTTTGTTTTCAGCTTCAAAAGGGCATCATCAATGGATACCGTTCCATCACTGACACCTTCCAGCAGTTTTCGAATATCTGTGTTCATCCTCTCACCTCCAGATCAAGAACCACGGATTTATAATACATCTTCAGTTTGTCCATAATGGCTTTTCTATGTTCCAGAAGCAGCGGCCATTGATCCTCCAGCAATTGGATTTTTGCGTTTCCATCCTGCCAGCGAACGCGGAAATCCGTAAATCCCAGCGAAAACAGAAAATCTTCTGCTGCTTCGGTTGCTTCCAATTTTTCAGAAGTTATTTTCTCGCCGGTTGGAATTCTTGTGGCAAGACAGGCATAGGCAGGCTTGTCCCATGTGAATAATCCTGCTTCTTTAGATAATCTTCTAATTTCTGCTTTCGTCAATCCGCATTCCCGTAAAGGGGAGAAGACGGACAATTCATGCAATGCTTTCATTCCAGGACGATCATCGGCATCATCCGACGCATTTGTTCCATCCAGCAACACCAAGAATCCATCTGACTTTGCAACACGGATGATTTCATTGAAAATTGCTTTTTTGCAATAATAACAACGATCAGTCGGATTATCACTTACACAAGGAGCCTGAAGAACATTAATATTCATTATTTTCAAATCAGCTTTCAGTTCATCTGCCAATCGGACAACATCGTCAAGCTCAAATCGGGGCTGGAATTGGGATTTTACATAGTAAGCACATACCTTCTGCGCATACTGCTTTGCCGCATACAGAAGATATGAAGAATCCACGCCTCCGGAAAATGCAACTGCAACTTTCGGATTTTTCACAAAAAAATCATATAGAGTCAAATAATCACCTCAATTTCAAAAAAATAAAGCACAAACATCCCCTTCAGAGGATATGTGTGCTTCATTAGCATACGATTCACGCAATATTGATTCTTGTTTTGTCTCAAAAACCTAATGCTTCTGCATTAGCAAGGACAGCTTCTTACTGTCCAAATCATTGTAACATATTTCTTCCTTGAAAACAATATCCAACTTCAACGAATAGGCGGTAGTTGCTTACATATTTTCCCTATTTCATAAGTAACATCCTGGATCAGCTTGCCAATATTCAAATCGTTAGCACCCACAGGAATATTATCGCAATTATTGCTCAGAGTCGGAATACGCTTGGCATGGCTCTGAGCAACTGCTTCATTATAGTAGCTTGAACAGCCCTATTGTAACAGAAAGGCGATTTTTGCGTAACTTCTGTCGATCCCCCCATAGCGTGCAGTTTATTGTTTCCCATGGCTTATTTCTCCCTCGAGAAACCCGTTCATGCTCAACAATTTAAAGCCTATAATCGAAAAGACCTGAGAAGCATATGACACTCATATGTTCCCAGATCTTTCTGCAGTTATATCTCAAAATTCTTTATCTGCTTGAGATACATGGTTTTTGCAAAGACATAGTAAAGGGTCTGAAATACTAAATATATGGCCACAACTGTTAGAAAATACAAGGTTATATTGTTTCCAAGGAGATTGCTCAAAGCAATTATGGCAAAGGTTGAATGAGCAAATGCCACCGCAAAGGGTAGAAAGAACACAATAAAAGATTGCCTTGATACAATTTGTTTTATCTCGTCGTAGGCCATTCCTATCTTCTTTAATGATATAAACTCCAATCTGTCATTTCTGATTTCGTTGAACATTTTAAAGTATATGATACTTCCTGTAGCAATGAAAAATAGTATTGATATGAAGGTTCCTATGAATAAGAACAAGGACATACCCTGCATTAGGTCAACGAAGTCTCTGATTCTGTCATTAAATATAATATTTTCATTTTCAGGTACTATTGAAGCAATTTCCTCCACGGCCTTTTTGGATCTTTGCCAATCCTCAATATTATATCCATAATACATTATTTCGTCTTCTTTTTCAGCTTTTGCCCTAAAGCTTTCATAATCCTTATCATTGACTATAGCTACATTGGTCTTATTGTTATCAGCATCAATTACTCCTCCGATGGATTCATCTTTTATTTTAAACTTATAATTCTCTCCCTTTATACCTAATGTAATAAACTCATTGCCTACAAAAACCTTCTCGCTTTTAATCCCTATAATGTTAAACTGGTGGGAGTTTATATAAACCTCTCCTTGGGCTAATGTCACTTTTTGCTTCTTAAATTGTTCTGCCAGTTTATTATAATCTGAATTGGCCATTATATAAAAATCCTCTGTATTTGGCTTCAAATATGGATTTGACACATTTCTACCCTTCTGTAATTTTAGCTCGCCTTGTCTTGTGGCTTTTATTAACAAAACCTGATTTTTATGCTTCAGCAAAAGCCCATGTTCTCTAAATATATCTTCCGTTTTTTCTAATATAGACATATCGTTTAACCCCGCTCCGATTTCCATAAAGCTCACATCATGAGGATTCTTTAGAAATAATTTATATTTAATGCTCTGCTGGATTGAATAAACTGTAGCAGAGGCAGTAAGAGTAACGGCTCCAAGGATGGCTACTATAAACAATACTTTGGCATTGTCTTTAAGCCTGTGTACTATCTGTGATAAAGTGATAATGTTAGTTCCTTTATAGAAGGTTCTTTTGTTATTCTTAATCTTTGTAGTCATAAAAACACTAAATTGGGTAAATAAGAAATAAGTTCCTGTAACAGTAAAAAACAATATAGGAAACATTGTCAATATAATCATATATCCTGATAGTATGGCCATAATATAGCCGACAGCAATAAACACTATAGCCAGAATAGTTTTAGGCATTGAGAATTTGGGTGCTTCCTGGGCGACTCTTGAACCTTTCAATAATTCAGCTATATTATTATTTTTTATTCGCAGTGTAACAAGAACGCTCATTCCCTGAAACAAAGCAACAAAGCTCAATATCGTTGTTCCCACAGCCTTTAAGGATATGCTAAAGGGGATTTCTCCATCAAAAGCCATGATAACTGTTATAGCCATGAAAAACAGCTTAGAAAACAATATTCCCAAAAGAAGTCCGGTAATAACTGATACAAAGGTAACAATAAGATTTTCATATATTACATATTTCCTTATATCTCCTTTAGTAAGCCCAAAGGTTGATAAAAGGCCAAACTCTTTTTCCCTTGACTTCAGAAAGCCGACCATGGAGTAATAGGTAAACAACACAGTAAACACCATTATCAAAACTTCACATAATATCATAGAGTTTGCTACCATAACACCCTTTAGGCCAAGCGTTCCTACTTTGGATACCGTAGGATTGAATATGAAGTTGGCAAATATGAAAAAAACCATGACTACAAGGGTATTGCTGAGATAGTACATCACATATCTGTTAAAATTACCTTTGATGTTTTTATATGCAATATCACGCAATGTCATTATAATTACCTCCCAGCAAAGAAAGAGAATCCAATATTTCTTTAAAAAATGCATGCCTGTTACTGCCTTTTACTATTTCCAAGAAAAACTTGCCGTCCTTTATCATCACAATCCTATGGCAGAAGCTGGCTGCAAATGGATCATGGGTTACCATCATGATTGTAGCTTTTCTCTCTTCATTAAGGCTTTTAAGAGATTCCATGACTTCATTTGAAGCTTTGGAATCCAAATTTCCCGTTGGTTCATCCGCAAGGATTATGGATGGATTGTGTATAAGAGCACGAGCTATGGCTGCCCTTTGCTGCTGACCCCCTGATACTTCATAAGGTTTTTTATTCAAAATATCTTTTATATTTAGAATCTCTGCCATATCATTAACCTTATCTTCTATAATTTTAGGATCTACTTTTTCCAAAGCTAAGGGAAGTATGATATTTTCTTTAAGAGACAATGTATCCAATAAATTGTAGTCCTGAAATATGAATCCTAAGGTCCTTCTCCTGAATAGAGCTGTGTGTTTTTCATCCAACTTCATAGGATTAGTATCATTTATATATAACTCTCCGGAAGAAGGTGTGTCTATTGTGGCCAATATATTCAACAAAGTGGTTTTTCCACTGCCTGAAGGCCCCATTACTCCTACAAACTCCCCACTTTCTATGTTTATGCTAAAATTATCCAGAGCCTTTACCTTCAATGCTCCTTTTTTACCGCCGTATATCTTGGTTATGTTTTCAGCCTTTAATACCGACATGTTCATTACCTCCGATTCATCTCAACATTTATCCCATGGGTTAACTTTCATGTTTATTTTAAAGAAAAAAAGGAAATCTTAGTATCGATTTTCCTTTCATAAATAACTACTTATCTTACAGTTTTGAAATATAAGTACAACTAGGCTTCGGTGTTGAATATGGTTTTGCCTTTATAAAAAATGATAAAGAACTTGGTCCCTTTTCCCTCCTCTGATTCAAAGGTTAAGCCGTGTCCCAGCTCGTTGCATATTCTCTTGGATAAATACATTCCCATTCCTGTGGATTCCGAGGTCTTTCTTCCGTTTTTGCCGGTGAAGAAGGCATTAAACACTCGACTCCTGTCTTCCTTTGGTATGCCAATTCCCTGATCCTCAATGGACAGCACTATCTTATTTCCTTCATCCTTTATTTCAAATGTTATATGTTTTTCTTCCAGATCTACATCCTTTGAATATTTGATGGCATTGACCAATATTTGGTTTATTACAAAAACTATCCATTTGCTATCGGTTTCTACATATACCGGTTCTGAACAAATTATTTTCGGATATATGGAATGTCTTATCAGGGATTTCTTATTGTTGTTTATAACCTGTCTGACAAGGGATAATATATCTACCTTGTCAACCTTAAAATCCAGATTGAACTGAGTTAATCTGGCATTATACAACATCATTTCAAGGCCATGGGTTATTTTTTCATTCTCTTCTGCTATGCTTTCCAAAGTACCATTTATGTTTTCATTTGATTTATCCTGAATTAGAAGATTGATTACGGATACAGGGGTTTTCATCTGATGTACCCACTGGTTTATAAAATATACATATTGTTTTTGATTTTCTTCATATTTCGCAAGCTTATCAGCATAACCTCTATAGGATTCTTCCAATATTTGATTAAAAATTGCCTGTTCTTCCGTTCGGGTTTCAGAAATATTCAATATGCTGTCTAAATCACCTTTTCCATCTAAAGCTCTGTTTAAGTAGCTATAAAAGGGTTTCATCCTTAAGTAGTCATATATCATGAATATTATAAATAGCACCGTTGATATGAGGAATGCGTATAATATGTTTCCTCTTGTAACATGCACATGACTGATAATCAAAGTCAGATTCATAGTTAGTATTATCAATAGGGTGTTTATAAAATAAACTATCAAATAGCCTATTCTATCCTTCATATGCTTAAGAAAGTTCATCAGACACAGCTCCTATCTCATCTTTTGTCCCAGTTGCTTATCATCCTATAACCCTGTCCCCGCTTTGTCTCAATGGCATCTACGATTCCTATGTCTTCAAGCCTTTTTCTCAGCCTGGTCATATTCACTGATAATGTGTTATCGTCTACAAAATCAATATCATTCCATAATATTTCCAGAAGCTGCTCTCTGGAAACTATGTTATTCACATTCTTCAACAGCGAATAAAGAAGCAAAAATTCTTTGCTGCTAAGTTCAACCTTTTTTCCATTGTACTCTACAATATTTTTATTGATGTGCATATAGAGTCCATCTACCTCAAAAATCTCCATGTGGTTGTTTTCTGAATACTCGCCATAAACTCGTCTTATTACTCCCTTTATCTTTACTATGAGCAAATCATAGGAAAAGGGTTTTGTAATATAATCGTCGCCACCGTTTTCTATGGCCATGACTTGATCCATGTCTGAATCCCTGGCAGAGATGAATATTATAGGAACCTTTGAAACGGTTCTTATCTCCCTGCACCAGTAGAATCCATCAAAGTATGGGAGATTGATGTCCATGAGAATCAAATTAGGGTTATTGTTTATAAATTCCTTTTTTATATCTGAAAAGTCTTTAACTGTACATGTTTCATAACCGTATTTTTCCAGATGACTCCTGATAAGCTCCTGAAGCTTTTTATCATCTTCGATTATCATTATCTTATACATAGCAACACCTCATATTGCTTATGATCGTATTACATTTAAACTTTATCATATTTTGGGTTGAATTGGCTAGGGTATTCCTATTCCATTTTGCTAAGGGCTGTAAGCTGGGTGCTACGTGATATTAGTGTAATCCTTTTGGGTATTTTGAAACCTCTAAAAGCACTAAAGAGCACTGTTTTCTCTTATACCATATAGATAATAGAATAAGCATTTGTGCAAATAATAATATATATTGATTTTTCATAAGCTCTTATCAAAATGTTCTTAGAAATATGGTATGGGCAGCACGGATATTATCCTAGCCTTCCAGGACATGGGTATCCATTGAAAGGTGTTAGATTCTTACCAGAATATGATCTTTAGAGTTTACAAAATCAATACCTTTGTGAACTGCACAAATGCTTGTTCTATTTTGCTATAGTATATAATTTGTACACTTCATTGTATTTCGTGACTTCTAATGGTCAATAATAAAATCCGTGTTTCTCAAAATATTTATATGCTGTATTCACATCTTTGTCTCCACGTCCAGATAAATTGATTATTACTATTTCATCCTTATTCATTTTAGGAACTTCCGAAACTGCATAGCCCAATGCATGGGAGCTTTCTATGGCAGGGATTATCCCCTCCGTTTCGCAGAGCATTCTAAATCCTTCCATGGCCTCATCATCAGTCACTGAAACATACTTTACTCTTCCTATATCCTTGAGATACGCATGTTCCGGGCCTATTCCAGGATAATCAAGCCCTGCGGATATCGAGTAGGCAGGCTTAATATTTCCATTATCATCAGCCATTATATAGGTTTTCATTCCATGAAGTATGCCTATCTTTCCTCCCTCAATGGCACAGGCATGCTCTCCTGATTCAATGCCATGGCCTGCCGCTTCAACTCCTATAATTCTTACTTCATCATCCTTGATAAAATCATGAAACAATCCTATGGCATTACTACCGCCCCCAACGCAGGCTATTATATAGTCAGGCAACCTTCCTTCCACTTCAAGTATCTGAGCCTTGGCTTCCTCACCAATAACCTTTTGAAATTCCCTCACCATCAGGGGATAGGGATGAGGACCTACTGCAGAACCAACCACATAAAAAGTATCATCATATCTTTTCATGTACTCTTCAAAAGCTTCATCCACTGCTTCCTTGAGGGTTCCTGTTCCGTATGCGACAGCTTTAACTTCCGCTCCCAGCATCCTCATTCTAAAAACATTTAGCTTCTGCCTTCTCATATCCTCTTCTCCCATATATATGGTACATTCCATGCCAAACAATGCTGCTCCGGTGGCCGTTGCTACGCCATGCTGCCCTGCACCCGTCTCAGCAATTACTCTTTTCTTGCCCATATACTTTGCAAGAAGAATCTGGCCTATAACATTGTTGATTTTATGTGCTCCTGTATGATTTAAGTCTTCCCTCTTCAGATAAATCTTTGCTCCTCCCAGTTTTTTTGTTAACCTATCTGCATAATAGAGAAGTGATGGTCTTCCCACATATTCTTCTAAATATTTTTTATATATATTTTTAAAATCTTCGCTATAACAGTAATTTTCAAATGCTTCCTCCAATTCAGCAAGAGGTTCTACTAAAGCTTTAGGCACATATTGTCCTCCAAATCTTCCAAAATTCTTATCCATACTAAATTTCCTCCCTACAAAAATTATTCTAATTTCTTTTCATTGATTTTCATTTATTGCACCAAAACATGATTTCACCTCCATTTTTACAAATATATAAAGGCCTGTTCTCATCCACATATGGGACGAAAACAGGCCTTTTCCGCGGTACCACCCAAATTAGATTGAAGTAAATAAAAAGCGCTTCGCCCTATCAGGACGAAACGCTACATGTTTCGCTATGCCACCTAATTTACTCCAAATCTCACTTTTATCAGATACGAAGCATATATGCTTGATATCCTACCCCAATAACGCAGGGATGCGGCATCAGATACTCCAATTTTACTTGTTTCACCTTGCATCTCATGAACCCATTCCTTATGGTTGAAATGCTCCGAACCTTGCACCATCCGCCGGCTCGCTGTGCCACCCTTCCATAAGTACTCTTTCAATCATTGATTTTTCATATAGTTTATATTATACTGCTCTATACTCTTTTTGTAAATATGTCATACTTGAATAATATGGTATGACATTATGAATTAGAACTATTTGCCCAACTAATTATCAAAAAACTCCATCTGTGTCTTGTATTCTTCCACTCCTGTTATCTCATACAATCTATTGAGAAACTCTTTTGCTTTATCATTATTTCTCTCACAATGCTTGTAGTACTGAGTCAATACGTAGAGAGAATGACTATCCTTTGGATTTCTATCAAGATAATCTAAAAACCAGTCCCTTGCTTCTTGATATTTTTTTCTTTATCAATTTATCTCCTTCAAGTTCTTGACTAATCAATACAAAATATCTTGGATATTTCTCCGATTTTATAACAGGCATGCTGCTCCCTATGAGGTTGCCATCCTCATCGTAGGCTTCAATACCATATAATACCTTTGCTCCACCATAAAAACCCAACAATGTCTCAGGTGTAGGAGTATCATCATCATAAAAGGATAAAAACCCCATAAAGTGAGGCCCAAGCTGCTCTCTATATATAGTCACTTTGTTGGAATCAGTATCAGCTTTACCATCAATATCTTTCATATAAACAGAGCTTATATATCCATTTTCATTTATTAATCCTATCACAAGACCATAGCTTGCAGCTCCACCAATCTGTCGCCAGCTAATATCCATTCTGTCCTCCACTACTTCTATTTTGTCATCAGGAGATAAAATCTCTATGGCAGTATTGAATTCAAAATTATTTACCAAAACTCCCGCCTGTTTAAGGATACTTAGGTTGTCTTTGCTGCCTAAGTAGGCTTTACCAAATATTCTCTCAGGATTTATGCCTATTCCAATGTCATATTCCCATGGCAATAAATTATCAATTAAATAGTATCCTTCTTTATCAGTTAGTGTAAAGGGAAGGCCAATGCTGCCGCCAATGAACTCTTCCTCATATATGAATTTATCCTTAATATACACCCTTACACCTTCTACGCCTATTCCATCTACTATGACTCTCCCTCTGCATTCACCGGTTATAACTTCTCCCTTTCTCAATTCTTCTGCCTTTGCAATTTTTCTATTGAGTCTTTCCTTTTCTATTGTAGAACATTCTTCTCCTTCATATCTTTTTTCAAAATCTTCAATTCTAGCTAACGCTTTTTTATAAGTTTTTATGGCCTCTTCATACTTTTGAGATTGAATATATAACTGAGCCAGGTTATCATAATAATCAATATCAAAATTGCTATTATTGCTCTGAATCAAATCTTCCAGTAATTCTATCCCCTTGTCATATTTTCCCCATGAATTATACAGATCATAGATGAAATTAGAATCTGCCTTGTCTTTTTCTGACAGCAGATACTTTTCCGCCTCTTCATATTCTCCCATATAAAGATATATTTCCGCCAGCCTTACATAAGCCCGTTTAGCCCAGGGGTCATAACTGTGATTTTCAATAAGATTTCTATAGAGATTTATCGCTGTATTCAAAGCTTCTTCTGTAGGTACCTTGTTGTTTCCTACTCCACCATTTCCATAGGGGAATATTTTGCATAGAGAGTATTCTGTTGCACCAGCGGACAGAATACTTGCGTAATCATAAATATTCTTACCGCTTCTTAAAAATCAGGAGTTAGAAACAATGATTTCTCATAAAATACTGCAGCATGCTCTTCAACATGCTTCTACCTCTATGGAGCTTACTTTTTATAGTACCTGAAGGCTCACCTGTATATGGCTTATTTCTTCAACCTTTAGATCTTGGTAATAATGCAATATCAATACTTCTTTGTACTTACTAGGGAGATTTTTTATCAAGCTGACTATATTGGCTTTTTGAATTCCTTCCAGCAGCTTGTTCTCATCCCAGACATCATCAGGAGTATCTTCGAAATAATCCACATAGAACTCTTTCTCACTCCCTTAGTTTAGACACCAATGCTGCCATTTCAGTTGCATTTTTTGGATAAAATTAAAAAGTTTGCTCCAATAAACTTAAATAGATTAAAATGAAAAAAGACAATATGTTTAACATTGTTGAAACTGAAAAGACATATGTATGTTTAGTTGAATGAATCAACAAGAGTTAAAGAGGAAAATGATCCTCTTATAAAGGGGTTGTAATTGCAAATGAAACACATATATGCATTTGAATCAATGGATGAATATAAAAAACATGAAGATACCATACAGCAGTTATGTAAGAAATTGAATGACTATCGTGAAATACTCGAAAGAGAATATGCTTTGGTAGATTTACCCAAGGGTGTTTTATGGACAACTGAAGAATTAGCAACTACTGTTTTTTCCGAAATACCTATCCCAGCCTACACAAATAAAGACTTAATTTATATGGTACCTGATATAGAAACATGGCGGAAAATTTTTATAAAGCAATTAGACGGGAAAAAACTACCCCATGTGCAAAGATTTTATGAAAACCATACAGAGTCGGAACTGCTTATTATATTAACACACGAGCTTACACAGCACTCTGATCTATTTCTAGATGACTTTGATGACGAAAAAGAAAGCGGTATATGGTTTGAGGAAGGCATGTGCTTTTATCTGCCCAGAAAAATATTGTTAAGTGAAGATGAATTCAATGAGATAACTGATATAGAGAGGGAATTGTTTGAAGCATTTAAAGATGAATATGGGAATCATTCATTGAAGGACTTTGGAAGTTGTTCCTATCAAGGCACCTTATCAAGTACTATGTTTGATTATTGGCGCAGTTATCTTGCAGTTAAATTCTTGGTAGAAGTGCATGCCAACAACGATATAAAGTTAGTTTTTCATGAATATCATAAGTGGTTTAAAGAAGGTAAAAAAGTAACCTTAACAGAGTATTTTGATATAAACTCTTTATTTTAGTATAAAGGCCTTTACTACATTAGATTATTACAAAATCACTCAGAACTTCCAGCTGATTGGAAGTTCTGCCCTTTTTCATTGAAATCAACATTATCCTTTAAATAAATCAACTTATTACAGTGATATTATAAATGCTTATCCCTTCAAATCATAGGAATACACTATATTAAAACCATTTTCATTCACAATGGATAATTCCAATCTGCTGATCTTGCCAGTAGACTGGACAAAAGTCTTGGACATTTCACTGATTATGGCTGCCAATTCATCTTTTTCGCTGCTGTATGATGATATATGGGGCAACCACATTCCTTTGCTGACACTTGTCCATGCATTGCAATAGGAATCGTATTCCTGATGGTATTCTTTATAATATTCATATAGTTCCAATGAAAATGAAGGTATACAAGCAATGCACTTCGTTGTTTATAGTGCTAATGCTGAGCAGTTGATATTAAAGGTTCTTTTATCGGCTGCATATTTTTTGGTATATTGTATTATCTCATCTACATCCACAATAATGAAATATGAAAAAGTAATATGGCCATAAATAGGGTTATATTCAATACCAAATGTATCCAAAATCTTTAAAATATCATTCAATTTTGTATTGGTTATATCATCTAATACCCAGATGGCACATACCTCATTACCCATCTATTTCACTCCTTTATGAGAAGCAAAAATGTTACTCATATATCTTTTCATGTATTTTAACATTTATTGGTTATAATGGCAACTTTATAAGTGCCACATTGCTGCATTAGATAAACATTTTATCTACATAAAAAATTGTTCACAAATAAATAAAAGTTAATTCCACCATATAAGTGGTAACTAACTTTAAAATATAGTAATAATTATCAGAATCACTGTGAAGTTTTAATCCCAATTATCTTCTCTTTCAACTTTTAGTATCCGCCCTGTTATGGCATCAACATGAACTTCATATAAACCTGATTGATTGCGTATATCAACCTCATAAACCAATCTACCATTTTCATAGTCTAATTCAACTTTAACCACTCGGTCGGGAACTCTCTGCAATGCAATTTGAATGGCTGCCTCGCTATTAATACGGTTGACCCTCCAATAATTATCCCAGATACTATAATACATGTTATTGTTGAAGCCATAAAACATCTGATAAATCCCTCCAAAACAAAAATCCTCATTATTATTGTATTCATAAGCTTCTAATGTGTTCCTCAATTAATGTATTTAGCTTTATTCTTAAAAGGATATATCTCCTGTTAAGAAGGATAGTATACTTTACTATGTGATATAAAAAAAGATAGGAGCTTATCCTCCTACCTCTCAGCAATTATTTATCTTTCTATCCGCCTTACCGGTCTTGCTTCAATATATCCTCTATAGCCTTGAGGTTCTAGCTGAAATCTTGGACTGTCTTCATCGGCCCATTCAAATCCATACAGCTTGGGATCATAGCTTTTCATAACTTCCCATATTTCATCTATAGCGTCTTCAAACTTTTCATCATCATAGGGCTGACTCTGGAATACCATCATTTTGCAAGGTTTAAGTTCTATTATTTCAAATCCTTCAGGCACAGGTCCTGCATAATCTGCAGGAACTTCTACCCCTTGTGCATATACTGAGGTTCCCGGTTTTATGAGATTTTCTGGCAGCCACATGCCTATGGGTTCATAGAGTGCTTCTTTTATGCCTGATAATATATCCCAGACATCACACCCCACTTCCTCACAGTACTCAAAGTAATGTGTAGCCTTAATCCCTCTTTTTAGTATTAGTTTTCTTGCAGGTCTGTCAACCACTTGAACAAATACAGTATTCACATTATAATCCTTAGACATTCTATCGTCTCCTTTTTGCTTTTTCAGGTAATAATCACGAATACGCTCAGGCATGAAAAGATTAACAGGTTGCACTACCTTTTTATAACTATGGGGAGATATGCCAAATTGCTTGGAAAAAGCTCTGGTAAAGCCCTCGTGGGAGTCAAATACAAAATCAAAAGCCACATCTATTACCTTAACATTCTTATCTCTTAGCTTTTCTGCTGCCTTTGAAAGCCTTACTAATCTAATATACTCAAAAGGAGTCTTACCTACCAGTTCTTTGAAAATTTTTGAGCTATACCATGGCGAATAACCTGAAGCCTGTGCCAACATCTTAAGAGTAATGTTTTCATTGATATGCTTTTCAATGTAATCCTGCATTCGCTGAACCCCATTAATCTTTTCCCAGCTTTCCATGATTTCACCTCTCCATTAAAATATATCACTTGTAAAGCACCAATTTCTTGACCTGCGTTGTCATGATGTTGCCAAACCAGAACCGCTCCATTTGTCCTACTTTCTGTAGCTCCTCCTATTTTGTTATATCCAAGGTTGTCTGAAAATTAAGGCCAAAATCCAAAACATTCATTATCTCTTACAACTATAATGATAGTTTAGTACATCAAAATTCATAATCCTTCGACTCTCCTTATCCATGCATCCATCTTTATATATACCGACCAAAATGCTGTCATAACATGGTAAACTATTATTATAAGTTTATCAAAAAACTCAGACAGCTATATATTAACCTCAAGGTAACATGCTTCTCTCCTTAGCTTTTCTTTGAAAAACACTCTTCAAATCCAATTCTGCATTTAGAACACTTATCAGCATGAGGAAAGCACCTGCATATCCTCTTGGAGCAAGTGTTTCATTTAAAAATATGTTTGATAATATGGCGGAAAAAACCGGCTCCAATGACAGTATAAGACCAGTGTGAATTGCAGTTGTATATTGCTGTGCTGTAGATTGGACAATATATCCTACAGCAGTGCAGAATATGCTTAGCATCAAAACAGAAAGCCAGGATATTGGAGTATCTGGAAACTTCATGTTTTCAGTGAGCACGGATATGATTATGCAGAAAAATCCTGCAAAACCAAGCTGTAAGATTCCTAATGCCACTGAATCCACTTCTTTTGTATATATTCCTAACACCACTACATGAACAGCACAAAAAAGTGCACACAATATGCAAAGCAAATCTCCCACATTAATTCTGAACTGGGTATCGAGGGTCAATAATGCTATGCCTATAACCACTAAGCATATACTTAAAATGATTCTCTTCTCAATGTTCTGCTTTAAAAATAAATAAGAAATAATAGGTATCAGAACCACAGAAAGACTTATGAGGAAACCGGCATTTGAAGCTGTAGTATACTGCAAACCATAGGTCATGGATATGAACATGCCCACCAAAAGCATACCTAATATTAAAGAATATTTAATAGTCTTCTTATCAGCTGAAAATACCTGCTTATGAAATACAACCGCTGATAGTACAAATGCGATTATGAACCTCAAGGCAGTAAGATTAAATGGCTGCAAATTTCCAAGGCCTAATTTTGTAAGCATGTATGAAGCTCCCCAGAAGACCGTAATCAAAAGAAGCATCAAATCCGCCTTCATCTGCTTTTTCATAGTATATCCCTCCTTGCAAGTTAAAAGATTGCTTCTCAGCATTTTATCTAGGAAACATTATTGCTCCCTTGGACGGCAGAGTCTCTTATCTTTTAAGAAAGCACATTTCCTAAGAATACAAAAGCCATAAATACGCACGTACCTATGGCTCTATTAATATTCAAAACTATAGTTTACATAATACAGCAATACTTAGCTATAGGTCGCGCAATTTTATAATGGGATTTAGCAAATAATTTTTTCATATTGACGACCTCCTGCTTAAGTATTTCCATTTATCATTATATTACTCTTAGTCGGGAAACTCAATATTGCTTTTCAATGACTTTAAAAAGCTTGTCACATCCGTAATTACTTCATCTGCTGATTGACTTCTCAATATTTGATGACCACCCTTATCATAGTATTTTATTTTCTTATTTTCCGAAGACAAATACTCATATAAATAGTCAACACTTTTCATTCTCACAGTATCATCATCCTTGGCTTGAATAAGCAATACGTTGCATTTCACATTGCATAATAAAGGTTTAGTCTGATTGAGAAGAAGCAGGAAATTATACATAGCAGCAACAGGCGAGTTTTTCCTTGCTCTCATGTATCTCTGCAAATTGTCAGTCTTCCTATTCTTTATATCTTCTATCAGATTTAGAAACACCCTGTTCAAATTCCAATAATGTATAGGTGTGTTTATTGTTACTAAAGCTTTAATATCATGTTTACAGGCAAGATTAACTCCAATAAGACCACCCATAGAAAAACCAACGATTGATATGTCATCAGCTCTCTCTTTCAACTTCAATAGCTCTTCCTCTGCCGAACTTATCCAATCTTCATATGTAGCTTTTTTCATATCTTGTATTCTTCCTGTATGTCCACTCAATTGCGGACATGATACCACAAAACCTTCCTTAGCCAGATATTCGGCTAAGGGTTCAACTTCATATATGCTTCCACCGAACCCATGAATTATAAGACATCCGACTTTGCTATTCTCCATGTATCATCCCTTTTAGCCTAAGTATTCTTCCTTCAATATTGAATAGTATTTGCAATCTACCAATTGACCTTGGCTGTTTCTGCTTATTTTTCTCAATGTACCCTCATATTTAAGACCACATTTTTCCATAACACGGCCAGAAGCATCATTGTTCACATGATGACGTGCTGTTATACGTTTAAAACCAACTTCTTTAAATGCAAAGTCTATTACAGCCATGAATGCCTCAGTGACTAATCCCTGATTCCAAAAAGCCCTGCCTATGCAGTATCCCACTTCACAATTATCTATATTATTATCAATATTCATCAGGCTGATACTGCCTATTACACTTCTTTTTTCTTTGAGTTCTATTGCCCATTGATAATATTCAGGGTTATCATAACTACTTGCCCACATACCAATAACTTTTTTTGTTACATCCAAACTGCTATGGGTAAGCCAGGTAAGATACTTGGTCACCTCGGGATCAGATGCCCAATTGTTATACATATCTACAGCATCCTCTTCAGTAAATGGTCTAAGTATAAGTCTTTTTGTTTCCAGCTTTTTTGTTCCCATATGATTTAACATATGCTTTCACTTCCCTTCAAGACAAAAATTAAATCTTGTTTTATATTATATACATAGTTTTATACAGGTAAATAGGAAATGAGTAATCCACCTGCTATCAAGCTTGCAATATTAGCTAAAATAGCATATAAGACTGCTTTTCTTTTTTTAAACTCCTTCACTAATGATGCAAAGGCTATAGCTTCTGTAACTATAACAATAATCTCACTAAAAATGAAAGCAATCACCCAATAATTAGCTAAATCAGGCCCCGTCAAGAGAACATTCAAACCTCCCTGAGTAATCAAATTAATGATAAAAAAAGTAATCCAACTATCTTTCTTTCGATATCCAAATAAAATAAAAATCAAACCTTCAATTATCAATGTGAACACCACCCGCATTGAAACCAACAGCGGGACTCTTAACGGTGATTGACCTATTTTGAGGCTTTCCTGTTCTAAATCCAGTGTAAGCAGATTATTATACATCTTAAAAGTTGTTGTAGGCAAAGGACATTGAAAGCTTTTCTCATCGGACTGAACTTTAAGGACAGCCTTTTCTAGATTTTTACTTCTTGTAGGGTTCATATGGTAATAGAAACGGTAATATGCTTCCCACCCTTTGCCTTCTTTGCTTAATAAAATTGGAGCTACTCCCTGTTCATCCGGAAAGAGTATATATAATGACAAATCTGCAGGCGGATTTGATACTATGATGGTAAAACCAGGTGGTTCTGCCGAATTAGCGAAAACTCCTGCTGGATATATTGCACTTAGCACAAATATCAATATAACTAACCGGTTGATACCCCTGAACATTATATCCCCCCTTAGATACCATAAAACTTTAGAAACTGTACCAATTTTATCCTTCTTTTTATTATATACCAATCATTTCTGTTTGCCTATGTTTCCTTTAATTGCATTCTAGCAGTAACCTTAACTTCTTCAATTCATAATATGTAATTAGCGGATAAAAAGGGGGTTTATCAATGTTAGAACGCTTATCACAATATAATCTTGTATACCTTGGTATAATCGCAAGTACATGCACAGGCTTGGCCACAGGCATTGGATCCTTGCCTATATTTTTCGCTAAAAACATCTCACGAAAGCTATTAGACGCTCTATTAGGAGCTGCTGCAGGAGTAATGCTGGCTGCCACATCCTTCAGCTTGATAGTTCCTGCCATAGAAAAAGGTGGCGGAGGAATACCTGGAGCCACCATAACGCTAATAGGAATTTTATGTGGAGGATTCTTCATTGACTTTGTTGATAAATTTTTTCCGGATACCAATTTGCTAACTAATGCAGTAAACGGTAAGGAACATAACGGAAATGGATACAAGAAAAGCTTTCTGTCCAAATTTGAGATGAGTCCTGCAATGCGCAAAATATGGCTTTTTATTGTTGCCATAACTATACACAACTTTCCTGAAGGCCTCGCAGTGGGTGTTGGATTTGGTGATGGAGATATAGCCAATGGTATAAGCTTGGCTATTGGTATAGGACTTCAAAATCTTCCTGAAGGTTTAGCAGTAGCTTTGCCTTTGCTTAGAGAAAAATGCTCAAAATTCAAAGCATTTCTAGTGGCTTTAGCCACAGGATTAGTAGAACCCATCGGAGGCCTTATAGGAGTTACACTGGTGCAAATAGCAAAACCTGTCTTGCCCTTTACCTTGGCTTTTGCAGCAGGGGCTATGCTATTTGTCATAAGCAATGAAATCATACCGGAAACTCAAAACCATGAAGGCAGCTCAAAACTTGCCACTCATACATTACTTATAGGTTTTGTAGTAATGATGTTTTTGGATAATACATTAGGTTAACATATCAAAGCCCTATGCCAGAAAGTCAAGAACAAAGATGTAATGAGATAGGCTTCCCAGCATGACAAATATGTGGAATATTTCATGAAAACCAAAATATTTGTTATTACGGAGAGGCCATCTCAATCCATAAATTATGGCTCCTATAGTATAAAATATGCCACCCGCAACAAGCAGTCCAACTCCCCTCAAAGGTATGGCCCTTATCAAAGGTGCAATGGCTATAATTACAATCCAGCCCATCAAAACATAAAAGGAAGTATAGATCCATCTCGGAGCATTAAACCATACCAGTTTCAGTATTATACCTATTATTGCTAAAGACCAGATGCCGATGAGAAGTCCTATACCTAACCTGTCTTTTAACCCCATCAAACACACAGGAGTATATGTTCCTGCTATCAGTATATAAATCATCATATGATCTATTTTTCTTAGAATCTCAATACCCTTCTTGGATATGGAAAGCAAGTGATATAGTGAACTCGCGGTGTATAACAGTATGAGGCTTAATCCAAATATAGATACTGAAACAATACAACTGGCACTTCCTTTACTGACTGCAGAAGACACAAGAAAAAACATTCCGACAACAGATAAGATTGCTCCTATGAGATGAGTCAATCCACTTACAGGCTCTCTTAGTTTTTGTAACATTTACATCATCCTTTCTACTCATTTATCGTAAACTTGATTATGTAGTATTTAATACTATATGTTATGTTTATAATAACTCTTTTATACAAATTATTCAATAGTTTAGAAAAAATATATTATTATTATTTTTATTTATGTAGTATTATATTGTTGGATGAGTTTCATTCAGTAAAGGATATGACTCAATAAGTATTGGTCAAATCCGTACTGATTTTATCGTTTCTAGGACAAATTTAAGAATATTGGTTCAATATTGAATATTAAAGTGGAGATGATGCAAATGAATAAAGATACATTGTTGAGTATGGTGGAAAGATTATCATCATGTAAGGATATCCAGCTTTCTGATATACCTAGTATTGATCTATATGTAGATCAGGTAACAACATTATTTGATGATAAGCTTGGAGATACAAAAAGGGAACCATCTGAAAAAGTTCTTACAAAAACAATGATAAATAACTATACAAAATCGAAAATTATTATGCCCCCAAAGAATAAAAAGTATAATAAGAATCATATGATTCTTTTGTCTTTGATCTATAACTTGAAACAGATATTGTCAATCAATGATATAAAGCTACTTTTTGATCCACTTTTCAATAAAGCCAATGATACTAAAGGGCATCTTAAGAAGAATTTAGACGAGCTATATGCTGCATATCTTGCAATAAAGGAGGATGATATGAAAAACTGCAGCGACTATTTCAGCAATGTGTTGGACCACGTTTTAGCCATATCCTCTGAAAAGAATATTGGTTCCAATAATGATAAAGATATCTTAATGCTTCTTGTTTTAGCCCTTACTGCCCAAGCAGCTTTTAATAAAAGGCTCGCAGAAAGCATAATAGATGAGTATTTCAGTGATAAAAATAATTAGTATATAAAATATAGAAGGCGGTTTATATGTTAATATACTTTATTGTTTCATTATTCTATCTGGAGACCATACTAAGAGCCTCCCTTGGAGAAGATTTCTTTTCCTCGGGTTTTTTGATTTCACTAATATTTTCTGTACCCTTTGCATTTATTTCTTATATAATATGTACCGCTTTCAGCAGCAGTATCAATTATATTATCACTATGGCTATTATGATATTGTGGGCTCTTATATTTGCCTCCCAAATACTTTATTATAAGTTGTTTAAGACATTTTACACCTTATTTTCAGTAGGTAATGCAGGACAGATCATAGAATTCTGGAGAGATATACTAGCTCTAATGGCTAACAACATATCATGGATTATATTATCATTCATTCCATGCATATCCATGATCTGGTTGAAGGAGTTCATGATTTTTGCCGGCATAACCATGAAAACCAGACTTATTATAATTTGTGGTGCCATTGTATTCCACATAATCGGTGTTGCTTTTATATGTTCAGGACAAAAAAATCAATATTCAGCCTACGACTTATATTTCAACAACGATTATCCTCTCATGTCTGTGAAAAAACTTGGATTGATCACTTATATGAGGTTGGATATCCAAAGGCTTATATTTGGCTGGTCTCCTAAAATAGCAGAACCAAAGGAAATAATACACTCTGGGAAAATCATTGATGAGCCCGACCCTACAGCTGAGGAAATCAAATATAACACATTGGGCATAGATTTTGTGAAACTCATTTCCAACGAGCAGAATGAAACAATAGAGAAAATGCACAATTATTTTATGAATGTAAAGCCTACTAAGAAAAATGATTATACGGGAAAGTACAAGGGATATAATCTTATCCTCATTACCGCAGAATCCTTTTCTCCCTATGCTGTGCATAAGGATGTGACTCCAACTCTATACAAGATGGTCCACGAAGGTTATCACTTTACAGATTTTTATACGCCAATATGGGGCGTAAGCACTTCCGATGGTGAATATGTGGCATGCACAGGTCTGATACCTAAAAGGGGAGTTTGGAGCTTCATAGTATCTGCCAATAGATACATGCCTTATGCCATGGGCAACCAGTTAAAAAAATTAGGTTACACTACAAAAGCTTATCATAATAATACCTATACATATTACAAAAGAAACTTATCTCATCCCAATATGGGCTATGAATACAAAGGCGTTGGAAATGGACTTGATATAAAGACATCATGGCCAGCATCAGACCTTGAGATGATGAAAATGACAATACCTGAGTACATAAACAAGGAACCTTTCCATGCATATTATATGACTGTCAGTGGGCATATGAGATATAGCTTTACCGGTAATGCCATGGCAGCAAAGAATAGAAAACTGGTTGAGAATCTGCCATATTCCCAAGCTGGCAAGGCTTATGTAGCCTGCCAGATAGAGTTGGATAGAGCTTTGGAATATTTGCTCAATAAGCTGGAGGATTCAGGTGTGGCAGACAGAACTCTCATAGCCTTAAGTTCTGACCATTATCCCTATGGTCTGGATTTAAAAGATATAGATCTGCTTGCCGGTCATAAGGTGGATAGAGATTTTGAATTGTATAAGAATCATTTCATACTCTATACAAGCGGAATGGAACCTGTTACAATTGATAAACCTTGTTCCAGCTTAGATATACTTCCCACCATTTCTAATCTCATGGGGTTGGATTACGATTCTAGGTTACTTATGGGTAGGGATATTTTTTCTGATGCGGAACCTCTCGTCATGTTTGAAAGCAAGAGCTTTATCACTGACAAAGGCCGCTATAATTCTTTGAAAGGAATCTTTACACCTAAACCTGATGCAAAAGTTGATGAAGATTATGTAAATAATATTAAGAATATAGTAGATAGCAAATTCTATTATTCAGCCAAAATTCTTGAAACGGATTACTATAAGTATGTGTCTAAATAGTGATAAAGTTTTATATGAGGAGTGTTTATGTGAATAAAGGATTATTAAAGAAGATATTTTATGTTCTATCGTATGCTGTAATAATATTTGCTTCTTTTTATGCTAAACGTTATGCCAGTGCCTATAATGATCTAAAAAGCATAATGTATTATGATTTTGACCATTTTGGTAAAGAATTAGAAAATCTCAATGATAACATATGCCAGTTATTGCTTCTTGATCATACATTTAATGAAAATAATGAGTTTATAAATAAAAACATCCTTAGGAATTTGACCAGATCAAATCTCTATACCTCTGATTATGGAGATGGTAAAACTATATATGACTTTTATGAGTTTTACTTCCAGTTGGATGATAACATAAAGAGCATAATAAGTGATAGCAGTATTGATGTCTCAGAGCAAAGATATCTAGAAATTCTATATGACTATAATACTGAATTGATTAAAGAGCATAAAAGTATTATGGGAGATCTTAACGATAATTGGAATATTAAGAAATATAAGCAAATAAAAAGGGATATTATAAAAATATACAGCAGCTATTGTCAGAAAGCTGATGATCTACTCAATAATGATAAATACATAATGCTGAAAAGTTACAAAGGAAGTTTCAAAGATGATGATTTAGAAGAGGCAAAGTTTTACTGTGAACAGATATTTTCAAAACTCGTAGAGCCTAAACCACTGGAATACGATAATAATTCAGGACAATACATTGATGTATATAGATTCTATACCAATACTGAAACTTCATATGAAAAAAAACCTGGCATAAGGGATAATGAAGTAAAATACGAAATCCTCTATGAAAAAAATACCGGCAAAATCACTGTTCAGGCCATAGAATTCTGGGTGCCCTCAAACATATACTCAGAAAACGAACTGGATAACAGAGCTGACACGATAGTATCAAGATTTAATGATAGAGTGTTTCTGTATGACAAACAATCAAAATATGACGATGAAGGAAAACTGGATAGCATAGCTTATTCATATATTAGGAAAATTGATGATATATATGATGAAATGGAAAAAATTACTCTTGTTATTGAATCTCATGGCATAATAAGCAAGTTTGAGATAATCCATCATGAAAATAAAGAAATTACAATGCCTAGTATAAATAAAGAAGATATTATAAACAAGCTTAATGACAAATGTCAGGTAAAAGAAATTATCCTAATAAGAAATATAGCAGGACAGTTAGAATATGAAGCACATGTTGAGTATAAAGGTACATTGTATTCAATAGTTTTCGATGGCGATAATGGACATCTGAAACATTTTGGAAGAGAAATGAGAAATTATAATATCAATTAAAAAATAACCGGTATTTTCATACCGGTTATTTTTCTTCATCTGCCTTATGAGGCTGTTTTATAGCTCTTATTTTTGTTATTCTTTTATCTTCCACTTCTTCAATTCTGAAATATACATCTTCAAATTGAACTTCATCTCCCACTTCAGGCATTTTGCCTGACAGGCTTAAAAACATACCGCTTATGGTATCAAACTCAAGTTCATCTTCAGGTAGATCAATATCCATTATGTCATTTACTTCATCTATGCTGAGCATACCGTTTATAAGGTATGTATTATCATCAATCTGTTCGAATTCCAATACTTCGTCATCATATTCATCGAAAATATTACCAACGATCTCCTCAAGAAGATCTTCAATGGTTATGAGTCCTGCTGTACCACCATACTCATCAATTACTATTGCAATATGGATCTTTGACTTCTGCATTTCCTTAAACAGCTCATCAATTTTCTTATATTCGGAAACAAAATAAGCAGGTCTGATTAAATCTTTTAGTTCAGCTTTAAACTCTTTTCCGTTTTTCATCATGCTGAATAGATCTTTAATATACAATATCCCCACTATATTGTCAATTGTTTCCTCATATACAGGTATCCTGGAGAAATGCTCTTCCAGTATTACATCAAGTATTTCGTCTAAAGTAGCATCTATGCCGACAGCTGCAATATCGGTTCTAGGTGTCATTACTTCCTTTACAACTGTATCGTCAAATTCAAAGATGCTATTTATCATCTCTGTCTCCGTTTCTCTGATAATGCCTTTTTCTTCTCCTGCATTTATCATAAGACGAATTTCCTCTTTGGTTATCTCGTCTTCATGACTTTTTGAAGTTCCACCCATCAGCTTAACCACAAGGTTTGTTGAACCTGTCAATAGTCTAACTATGGGATATGCAACTTTGGAGAAAAACAAGATAGGCCTTGCAACGAAAAGTGCGATTTTATCAGACCATTCCAATGCCAACCTCTTAGGTACAAGCTCACCCAAAACCAGAGTGATATATGAGATTATAAGGGTTATCACAAGAAAGGCTATTGTGTCTGCATATGAAGTTATTACCGGAATATTTGACTTTTTCAAAACATCGGCCAAATATACCGCAATGGTTTGAGCACCCAAACCGCTGGCAAAGAATCCTGCAAACGTAACTCCTACTTGAATGGTAGCAAGCAATTTGCTTGGTTCTTGGATAAATCTGTCTACGATTTTTGCTGCTTTATTTCCGTCTTCAATGAGAGGTTTCAGCTTAGATTGTCTGATTGATACTATTGCCATTTCTGATGCAGCAAAAAAAGCATTGACACCTATTAATAATAAAATAACTAAAATTTGCGACCACAGGTCTACGTCCATTAAAAAAATTCCCCCTAATAAAGTATTTTTTATATATTATACTATTTATTCATATGCGTGCCAAGCTAGGATTAACCCCAATTTCTAAGGATATATTTTAGTATTGCCTTTTTAGATTGATTTTTATCTTCTGTCATTAATAATCTAATGCAAATAATGTATTATTGACAAAATTTAGACAAGAGCCCTTATCTAAAAGATAATAGTTCTTGTCTCAAACCGGATATAAATATAAATACCAGTAAAGCCAAAAAGATTTTATCACATTTATGTTCTATGATAAGAATTATTAATAGACCAAGCAAAAATAAATCTTCAAATGTAAAATTCGTTGAAATAAAATTAACGATTTTTATCAAATCCAACTTTATCTACCTACCTTAAAACCCAGTTTTTCCATTATGCAGATGATATTCATTGCCTTAACGCAGTCATCCAGGGCTTTTTGTCTCCTCTCCGATACAAAGGGTTTAATTGAGTTTAGCAATATTATTCTCTTATCACTTTTATTCCCTTCAAAAAATTTTTCCATAATATTATTTAAAAGGGCATCATCGAATAGTCCAGTTAAAGCATTCTGATAGTTATTCTCCGCCCTTTTATCAAAATTGTCACTTATGTCATTTTTTTTTTGCTGGGTCATACCTTTTATGAGCATTCCCATCAATTCTTCTTTTAAACCTTCAAAATCATTTGTTTTTAGCATATTGCTCAATTTTTGACTCTCAGCACTGTTCTGGTTATCTAAATACCTAATAAGTTCATCTTTTAGTCCATCGATATCTCCTCTGTTTATTTTATCCCTCACATCGTCACTGATATTGATATTTGGATTATTGTTTATCTGATCCAAAACAAATTTCTGCATTTGCTGTTGATCTATATTATCAAGGTTTACTCCGGGCATATGCTGGGAAATTTTTTTCTTAATTTCCTCAATATCCTCCTTATTATATCTGTTATTGTTTCTACCATATATCATGCAATTTACCTCCATCATGCATTTTTAATATACGAGCCGCCTTCGCTCTCTTTTTCCTCTTGTACTTCTATATATGATGCTCTCATTGCATTGACAATCTTCTACGCCACAATCTTTCTTTTTTATAATGGGCTCTGAGCATCTTTGGGGAAATACAAATACCAGCAGAAGCAAAAGAACCACCCAAATTATGTCGTCGTTAAGTAAGTCGTCTAAAAAACCCATACCAAACCCTCCTCGGGATAGATTCTGTTCTCATTACATTTTATTCGCCAAGCATATTTTGGTTACAGCTTTTCCCTGTGAAGTTTTAAGCCCGGCTTAAGCCGGGCTTTTATTAAAAGAATTTTTTACCACAGAAACATATAAAAAATAATATAATCAATATAAGAATAGTGTTATTTCCGAATATATTTCCGCCTAGTAAGCTTCCACCGCAGTTTCCACCAAATCCACCGCAGAAAAAGATTATGGCTATTATTATCCAGATCCAGTTAGAACCAAACAGCCCTGCTGTAGGTTGACAGCAATCCTGTGATGCTATGCCCATATAAGCACCTCCTTATGGGCCAATGCCATCTTGATTTATAGAGGAGTTCCGAAGAAAGTTCTTTCAAAGCCTCCAAATGCTATTACAGCAAGTATTATGATGAAGAAGAAGTTGCTTTCTCTTCCTGATGTTATGCAAGAAGCTAATAGTATAAAGAGCACAAGCAGCAACAAGAAAGAGAATTCACCTGGCTTGCATTTGCAAAAATCCGTAATACCGGCTACAGGACCACCGCACCCGCAGCTTCCAACGCCTGCTACATTGTTAGAATAACCCATGTCTACACCTCCTCAAATATCAATATTGACTATTATTTATTTCAAACCCAGGTTTCCCTGGGTTTGCTATTAACTATGCGCCAAAGAAAGTTCTACCAAAACCTCCAAATGCTATTACAGCTAAGATGATGATGAAGAAGAAATTGCTTTCTCTTCCCCATGTTACACAGGATGCTAGCAATATGAAGAGTAACAGTAAGAGTAAAAAGGAATTTTCATCAAATGCACCTAATACATTATTGAAATTTCCTGACATAAGAGCACCTCCTTCCGAATAGAAGCTTATAATCTTGCTATCATGCTATACAGCAAATCCAAAGGTTCTTCCAAAGCCTCCAAATGCTATAACTGCCAGGATGATGATAAAGAAGAAGTTATTTTCTCTTCCTTTAGTTACACATGATGCTAACAATATGAAGAGGAGCAATAAAAGTAAAAAGGAATTACTTCCCGGACAGCACTTTTTGTCTTCTACTCCTAATACAGGGCCAGAGCCACAGCCACAGCCGCATCCGCCACTTCCTATACCTGCTACATTACCGTAACCCATAATTGCACCTCCTTCCGCTATTTGATTGTTATAGAAGGAAGCTGAGTTTATCCCCTGCACCAAGGCCTAGGATGGCAAGGACTATTATAAATAGTAAATCGCTATTTTTGGCTCCACTAGCTATTAAGATAACCAGCGCCAATAGTAGCAAGGATATATCTTTCATCATTGACCTCCTTCCACCCAAAGGGTTGTTCTCTCTCTTCCCACTTCCATACTATGTACATGTCTTTTTTTTGTTACTGCATGGCTAAATAATTTTGAAATAAAATTCATGCACACTCAGGTTGAATTTTTTTGATCAATGCCTTATTATTGAATAACAACAACATGCCATGGTGATACATGATATGACAGCTATGTTTTTCAGCTTATTCTAGTAGAAAGGATGTGCAGAAATGTCTAAAATTCAATTCAAGCCCGGCACTATGCTATATCCGGTACCTGCGGTGATGGTATCCTGCTCAGATGGTGAAGGCAACTACAACATAATTACCATTGCCTGGACAGGAATAATATGTTCAGACCCACCTATGCTCTATATCTCTGTAAGACCTGAAAGATATTCCTATGAAATGATAAAAAATACCAAAGAATTCGTAATAAATCTGCCAAATAAAAAATTATGCAAAGCTCTGGATTTCTGCGGAGTCAAATCAGGCAGAGATGTGAATAAGTTTCAGTATCTCAATTTAACTCCTGAGAAATCAAATTATGTTAATGCTCCATCAATTGGAGAAGCTCCGGTAAACCTGGAATGCAAAGTAAGAGACATAATATCTTTAGGTTCCCATGATATGTTTATAGGAGAAATTGTCGGTGTTTCAGTTGAAGAAAAATTGATGGACGAAAAGCAAAAACTCCATCTTTCAAAGGCAGACTTAATATGTTATAACCATGGAGAATACTGGTCCTTGGATGAAGCTTTAGGTTTCTTCGGTTATTCAATAAGAAAAAAGGCGAAAATCAAAAGGGAAAGAGATTGATTATTCTCTTTCCCCAAACTTATTTCCTATATAACTAAATATAATCCTTGACTTCTCACTTATTGAACTTTTAGATACATTGTATTTATCAGCCAACTGTTGCTGGGTCACTTCCTTGCATGTAAATTTGCAATAGGCAAACTCCAATGCTGCTGCCCATATCTCTATTTTACCTATTTTTGGAACATAGGGATAGGATGATCTAATAAAATCGTACCAAATATCTTCTACAATCTTTTTATATGGAGTTTTATAGCAGTTTTTCATCATTTTCAGAGTTGTATCTTTTACATCTTCCCATTCTTTCTTCCATTCATCCCTAAGAAGAGTATCAGATTCAATGGTTATGGCTTTTACATCTCCATCTATCAGCACATGATAAGGCTCCTTGGCTCCAATCTTGTTTAATAAAAACACAGACTCAATCTTTATATTTTTATCCACATCAGGCCTTAATATATATTTTCTAATTACATCCTCAAGCTCAATGATTTTTTCCTGTTTTATCTTTTCAAAAAGCATCCTTCTAAGAACATATTTATCAAAACTTATAACAAAGTAAATTACATTCTTAATGCTTTTATCATTGTTTAAGAGTTCTCTTATTTCATCTCTATCCAAAGTTAAGAATTCATATACTATGTCTATTCTTCTTCCTACTTCCTCCTTAGGAAGTTGGCAAATGTACGGCAAATACCTGAATTCTCTAATACCTTCTTTGGTTTCATCAGCTATGTTATAATAATATTCTCCCAAATATCCTTCCTCATCATACTTTTTCAGCTTTTCCCATAAGTTCAATGCCTCATTGTATTTTTTACAGTTAAAAGCTGCAATTGCCATGAGATGTATATATTGAGGATTTTTATCATCCATTCTGATAAGCCTTTTATATGCGTCATAAGCTTCCTTATGTCTATTTAAGCATCCTAAAGTATCAGCGATTTTATAGGCATAGTCTTCATTTTCCGGATAGAGCTTCTTGATTATTCTTATATGTCTCTCCGCCATATTGCTGATCCCAATCTTGCTGTAAAATATAGCAAGATTGCAATTGGCATGTATGTTTTCCTTTTCATAATCCAAAACTTCTTTGGCTATAGTTATAGCAGTGCTTATATTACCCAAATAATAGTGGGTCAGAGACAAATTATTCTTAGCTGGAATGGCATTTGGAAGCTTAGAGACTACTTCCTCAAGGTTTTTCATGGCCTTCTCGTATTCTCTTCTCTCCATGTATTTTATTGCTTCTTCTTCTATCTTGTATATGCGTTCCAGTTCGTCGTCATCCAGATTATTATTGGCTTCTATTATCAAATAAAGCATTTCCATCAAGTGTTCCGCTTCTTCTGCATAATCTCCATAGGGGGCCAATTTTAAGTATTTCTCAAAGCATTCCAAAGCTTTTTTTATCTTTTGCATTTGAAGATAATTGCAACCTAATCCGAAATAACATTCATCATAGCTGGGATCCAGATTATTGACTATGTTCAAAAGAACGCTGGTAGATTGCTCTATATGTCCTAATTCTGCTAAGATTCCTGCATAATTGTATTGCATATAGCTATCATCAGGTTTTATTTTTACTGCTTTTTCTATATATCTTAAAGCAGTTTTAAGCCTACCATTTTGAATATGCTTGAAGCTCAAACCAAAATAAAAATCTGCTCCTCTTTCAAAAGATACTACTTTTTTGTTCTTCATAATACACCACCTAAATGCCTCAGGTCTATTAGTATAAAATACTAAACCCGCCTGGCAATATTACCTTAAACATGTTTCTTTTCTCATTATTTATAAATCTTACCTTGCCGTAGTCCACAAATGAATCCTTGATACGCCTCAGTCCTGATCCTGTCTTCAAAAATCTGTTCTTCTCGTCTAAAACAAGCAGCCTATGATAAAGCCAACTATTCCTTCTATATGGGTTGTTCTCCTTTAATAATGAATGTATATCACTTTTATTATAAAGAGCTCCCGGGTTACTGATTTCTATATGATTTTTTGAAATATATACCACTGTCTCTCTACCATAGCTGAAATAGTCTCTATGAACTACAGAATTGGCAATAGCTTCTGCTATTGCTGCCATAGGGTAATCCTGTTTCTTAATGAGATTTGCCAAATAATCCTCTACCTTATCCAGCATGGAAGTAATATCACCATAGAAATACTGACCTGTATTGTTCTTTCCATCTACAACCTTTATTCCTGTATGAGGGAGAAACTGTTGAGGTCTATTGCCAAACACAAGAAGTCCGCCTATAGTTGGATGATATGACTCCCCATCTTCTTCTCCTGATATTATACCTAATCCTTCCAAAAGAGGATATAGGTTTTCAAATCTATCATATTCGATTTTTAAGCCGGATTTTTCAAGATACTTTATAATAATATCCCTATCAAGCTGATCTATACTTACATTGTTCAAGGCTATGGTCTCATATTGCAAAAGTCCTGAATCCTGAAGCATACCGGCTATTTCTTCTCTCCGAGCTATGTCAGTAGTTGATCCTCTTCTCAGATAGAATGAACCATTGTGCAGTATTTGATGAGGCTTTTGATTGCTTTTATAAATAGTAAGTACTCCAACTGTCTTATCATCATAGTTTACTAAATCAAATTTTACTGTTACGGGTGGATCACATCTTTGGCTTACTATCTGCTGGATTTGTTCCTCCTGATATTCCGGTACATTTATGCCAATGATCTTCTTTGTTTTATCTTGAACACCGAAAATAATGTACCCTCTTCCGCCCTTTGAATTTGCAATGGCAGTCACATCTTTTGCTAGTTCTTTCTTCTCCCAGTCAGTTTTCAAGGACAAGCTTTCTTTAAAATCCAGTTTTGTTGATTCATTCTTTGCCAGAAGAGCTGCAAGTTTTTGTTTATTCATGCAATGCACCTCATTTTGCAAATTCTTATATTAGTTTACCATATTGAGTATAAATAACATAGCCTTTATACATTATATTTAATCAATATATGGTTAAATTGTAAAATTAGTTTACTTTATAAATTTAAAAATACAGCGATATTGCTACCGCTGTATTTTACTTCCTTTAGACAAGTGATCTTAATAAAATTTGGATATCTAAATCCAAACTGGCTGTTTTTTTGCCATTTATGATTTTCTCAATATTTTCATATATAGATACCCAATTATCTCTTTCTATTGAAACTGATGAATTTCTAATCTCTTTGCCATCATTTCTTCTGGAAAGAGTAACATACAATTCGTTTGCAAAGTTCATAATATAACCCCTTTCTTTCTCAATAATTCTCTGTCTTTTAACTATTAGCATTTCATGTTCTCCCTCTTAAATGCCATCTTAATCATTAATGTCATCCCCTCTCATTTTTGCACGCAAAAAGGCCATGGATATCCATGACCTTAATTGCATGCAAACATATTTAATAATAATTAAAGTCACAGACTGTTTAGCCTGCGACTTAAATCCATAATAATATGATAATAAATAACTAACATAATTACAACATATTCTATAGCGGATCTAAAATAATCGCAGGCAGGAATATGAAATTGTATTGAGCATTTACAGTGATTAATCTTGTCATGTTCATTTTTCCTACCTCCTTCTTAAATAGTAGTTTTGTCATTTGCAACACATAATTACTATACCATGTAAAATATTCTATGGCAATATATTTTTCAAATGTTAATTATTACAATTCCGTTACAAAGTCTTTCCATCACCATTTTATATTATTCTTGTATGCATATATGGCAGCTTTAGTCCTATCATTCACATTTATTTTCCTAAATATGCTTGATACATGATTTTTTACTGTCTTTTCACTTATGAAAAGCTTATCAGCTATGTCTTTGTTATTCATACCATCTGCTATAAGCGATAAAACCTCATATTCCCTTTTTGTCAACTCATTTTCATTGTTGGTTTTATATGTCTTTGAACTGTTGAATTCTCGTACAAGCTCTGCCGCAAGCTTCGGCTGTATGTAAGATATGCCTTTATAGGCATCTCTTATGGCTTTGGATAAAGATGCTGAATCCGAATCCTTAAGGACATATCCCAAGGCTCCCAGTTCCAAAGTTTCCATCAGATATTCTCTTCCTTCATGTATAGTCAATATTACAGTCTTAACTTCAATATTTTGCTCTTTTATTTTTCTTAAAGTAGGTATGCCTCCCATTACAGGCATGTTTATATCCAAAAGTAAAACATCCGGTTGAAACTCCTTAATCTTTTCCAATGTTTCCAAGCCATTGGCAGCTTGTCCTACCACTTCAAAGTCCTCTTCCAACTCAAGTAGCTGTTTGATTCCTTCTCTAACAAGAGAATGATCATCAGCAATTAGTATTTTAATTTTATTCATGTTGTACCTCCCCATATATATCAATTGGTATACTTACCAATATTTTTGTCCCTTTACCTGGTGAAGAACTTATATCTATCTTTCCATTTAAAAGAGTAATCCTTTCTTCCATACTCATAAGCCCATATCCGCCACTTTCATCAGCTTTTTTTACGTATTCTCTGTTGAAACCTATACCATTATCACTTATTACAACATTTATAGTGCTTTTTGTAATTTCAATTTTAACTAAAGCCCTAGTTGCTTTAGAATGCTTTCTGATATTATTTAGGGCTTCCTGAATTACTCTAAAAACTGCAACTTCAATAACTGGTAATAGCTTTATTCTTTCACCAAAAACTTTAAACTCTACAAAAATCTGGGACATTTCGTTATGTTGAGTTATAAGTCTTTCTACTGTAGGAATCAGACCTAAATCGTCCAAAGACATAGGCCTTAAATCGTATATTATCTTTCTTACATCCTTCAGACTGCCGCGCATAACATCTCTAAGTACTTTTAGTTCTTCCTTGGCTTTATTTGCATCTATATCAATGAGCTTTTCGCACAACTCTGTTTTCAACACCAAATTTGCTAATACCTGTGCAGGGCCGTCGTGTATCTCCCTTGATAGTCTAAGTCTTTCTTCCTCTTGAGCTTGAATTACTCTTATGCCAAGATATTGCTTCTCCTTAATATCTTCAAGTTGTCCGTAGATGTTTTTTAAGTCTCCGCTCAAATAACCCAAAACAATACTCATCTGCGACATTAATTTTTCTGCTTTTCTGAGGCTCTCTCTTGCAGCTCTTAATCTTAACTCCATTTCTGTTCGGCGTTCTATCAGAACCTGTTCCTCATTCTTCTTCATCATCAACTGAAGCTGCAGTTCTTTAGCCCTTTCATATACTTGCTTAATATCCTCTTCACTAAATTCCCTAAAATTCTTGTTGACTATCATGAGCTTGTATCGTATATCCTTTTCAAGTTTTGTAAGCTTATCAACTTGAAGAATTATTTCCTCCGTTCTTTTCTTTATCCTTTGCAGCTCTTCCTCTATCATCTTGTACTGGCTTCTTGATTCTTCGACTATTTCAAAAATCTGCTTCTGACTGTTTTCTATAGCCTTTAAGGTTTGCTGTATTATTTCCGTTAGCTTATCTATCACTATCATCCCCTTTATAGAGCTTCTGCTGCATATACAGTATTTCAAAAATATCATTAAATAATGATATTTCGCTATAACATACTATATTATACTATTTTTTTTCATTTGTTGTAAGTACATTGTAACAAATTGTAACCTTAACAGTAATTTATTCCCATTAAGTTAATACTTATGCACTAAAAATGTCATGTTATATAGAATATTGCGCTTTTTTATACAAAATAAAAGCAGCTTTTGCCGCTTATTCAATAGGTTCCAATTCTGCAATATACCAATTTCTATTATATTTTTCCAATGCTATCTGATAGTGGCTCTCTACTACCTCAGTTCCCTCATAACCTTCCATGTTCCATATTATTTTCCCTTTGACTATTGCTTTATTTTTTTGCTTTTCTATCTTCTCGGGAAGAAGTTCAAGAGATTTTACCCTTTCCATTCCAGTGGGATTTTCTTTTAAGTATGAAAAAGTCTCCAAATCTTCTACTAAAAGCTCCGCTGTAGCAACAGAGCTTATTTCATTGTAAAAATCACTATAGCTATAATCCTCACTTAAAATATTATTCCAGGCTTCGGCTCTTTTCATTAAAAGTTCCTCACTTATAGTGCCTATATCTTTAGAGTCACCAAATGCAAAAAAACTGAACAGCATTACAAAAATAAATGAATAATACACACCTTTTTTCACTATCTCACCTCGTTGAAAACTTGATGAGATAATTATACAATGACTGTCTTGTAAATTTTGGCAATTCTTGAATCCCGTCAAATAGATTTTGTCTACATAATTTTATCAATTGCTTATTTTATCGCTACTAAACAAAGTAATGCGGCAAAAGCCGCATTACTTCAAGTCAAATTATAAGACTTTACATTGCTTCTAAGGACTCTTTTTCCTTATCACTAAATAGCTTGTCCAGATCAAGCAGAATTAATATCCTCTCGCCAATTTTACCAATTCCTGTTATATACTTTCTATCAATTCCTGCAATGATCTCAGGCGGATTTTCAATATCTTCTTCATTTATGGTTCGCACTTCTGAAGCATCATCTACTATGAAGCCTACCTGTTTAGAGTCAATGTTCATAACTATTATTCTGGTTTCATCACTTAATGATTCTTCAGTTATATTGAATCTTTTTCTGAGATTCACTATAGGTATGATCTGGCTTCTCAGGTTTATTATGCCCTCAATAAAGTTAGGGACATTAGGGACTTTCACAGGTTCCTTATATGGCACAATTTCTTTGACTTGCATAATGTTGACACCATACTCCTCATTTCCCAATTTAAATACTACAAATTGAAGCTCGGCCATAATTATCTCCTCCATACTATAATTGATATTTTAATGTTTATGACAATCACAATCGGGACCATGTTTATGATGGTGACCGCAATTACAATTGGGTCCATGTTTGTGATGGTGACCATCAGAATCCACTATTTCTATGGCATCCAATTGTGTTCGAACCTGAAGTTTAATCCAATCTATATATTTTCTTCTCAGCATTTGCTGCTCTTTCTTTTCGTCATCTGTTAGGTTTTCGGTCTTGGATTTTCTAGCGAGAAAATTAATTCTGTCGATATCTTCCTTCGTTATCATGAAATCATCCTATCTATATTAATTTTAATTACTCCAGCTCTCCTAGTTCTTCTTCTACAACTTTTACAAACGCTCCTGCTTTAATCATTTTATCAATCTTATCCATGTCAATATACATTATTCTATCATCATCTACAGGGGCCACATTTTTTCTGATCTCTTCGTAGGCTTTTCTTGTTCCCCTTCCTAATACCACATCTTCCCTGAAGCTTATGGCCTGCGATGCTGCAAAGGCTTCTATGGCAAGAACTTTTTCAACATTATCAAGAATAGCTCTTGCTTTTCTGGCAGCTGTTGTTCCCATGCTTACATGGTCTTCTTGGTTGGCAGAAGATGGGATCGAGTCTACACTGGCAGGATGTGCCAATACCTTATTCTCAGATACCATTGAAGCAGCTGCGTATTGAGTTATCATGAAACCGGAGTTCAATCCTCCTTTTTTTGTCAGGAATGCAGGCAAATCGTTAAGTTGTGGGTTTACGAGCCTTTCAATTCTTCTTTCTGATACATTTGCCAGTTCAGATACTGCTATGCCTAGAAAATCCATTGCCAAAGCTATTGGTTGTCCGTGGAAGTTACCGCCTGAAATGACCATATTATCTTCTGCAAAAATCAAAGGATTATCTGTTGCCGCATTAAGTTCTATAGATATTATTTCCTTGACATAATTTATAGCATCTCTGCTGGCCCCATGTATCTGAGGTATACATCTCAATGTATAGGCGTCCTGCACCCTTAACTCTCCCTGTCGAGTTGTGAGATTGCTTCCTTCAGTTATCCTCAACACATTTCTTGCCGTAGCCATTTGTCCTTTTTGACCTCTTGCCTTATGAACTCTTTCATTGAAAGCATCTGTTATGCCTTTTAAGGCTTCAAGTGTCATAGATGAAATTATATCTGCGGTTTTCATCAGATTCATGGCATCATAAACAGCTAATGCTCCTATAGATGTCATCACAGGTGTTCCGTTAATCAGTGCCAATCCTTCCTTTGATGTAAGCTCAATGGTTTTTATACCGGCTCTATCCATGGCTTCTTTGCCAGGCAATCTTTCTCCCTTGTAAATTGCTTCACCTTCACCAAGCATGACAAGAACCATATTGGCAAGAGGTGCTAAATCTCCGCTGGCACCTAAAGAGCCTTTCTCCGGTATTATTGGATGAACTCCTTTATTAAGCATCTCCAATAAAGTATTCACTGTCTCCAACCTTATGCCTGAGTATCCCTTAGCCAATGCATTAGCACGAAGAAGCATAACTCCTCTAACGGTCTCCTCAGGTAGTGGATTTCCCATGGAGCATGCATGGCTGACGATAAGGTTTCTTTGAAGAGTTTTTGTATCTTCTCTTGATATATAGGTATCACTAAATTTGCCAAAACCCGTGGTAATTCCGTATACCACTTGTTCTTTCTCCACAAGATTATCCACATATTCCCTTGATTTTTTGATCTTTGTTACCGCTTCAGGCGATAGCTCAACCAAGAAGCCTCCTCTTGCTACATTGACCACATCCTTTATGGTCAGGTGTTCTCCGTCGATGTACAAATGTCCCATCTGAATACATCTCCTTTTCCTTTTAATTTTTCCTTCTTGCTTTTTTGCCATTTGCAGCTTTATTGATTGTTTTCTTATTTTTTGGCTTTATAAGACACTTGCTTCCAAAACCTATAAGATCAGTTCTGTTTGCAATGCTTAGAGCCTTATACACCAAATCATAATTCTTAGGATTCCTATATTGTATCAATGCTTTTTGCATTGCTTTCTCAGTTGGACTCTTCGGAACATAAATCCTCTCCATGGTCCTTGGATCCAACTCTATATAATACATGGTTGTAGATAAGCTGCCAGGAGTAGGATAGAAATCCTGTATTTGCTCCGGATTGTATCCCATATCTCTGACATACTCAGCCAATTCTATAGCTGCTTTCAAATCAGATCCAGGATGAGCCGACATAAGGTAGGGAACCAGATACTGTTCCTTCCTTATTTTTCTATTTGTTTCGAAATATTTCTCCTTAAATCTATCATACACTTTTTTGCTTGGTTTTCCCATAAGTTTTAAAACTTTTTCTGATACATGCTCCGGTGCTACCTTTAGTTGCCCACTTACATGATGCTTGCATAATTCAATAATGAAATCATCCCTCTTGTCTTGAATCACATAATCATATCTAATACCTGACCTTATAAACACCTTCTTTACTTTAGGCAGATGCCTCAATTTTCTAAGAAGTTCAATGTAATCACTGTGGTCAACTATAAGGTTTTTACATGGTGTAGGAAACATACACTGTCTATCTGTGCATACTCCGTATTTCTCCTGTTTTTTGCAAGCAGCATGCCTGAAATTGGCAGTCGGACCTCCTACATCATGGATATATCCTTTAAACTCGGGATCTTCTGTCATCAGTTTTGCTTCTTCTATGATTGATTCATGGCTTCTGCTCTGTATCACTCTGCCTTGATGAAAATTCAAGGCACAGAAAGAACAGCCTCCGTAGCAACCTCTATGGGATGTTATGCTGAATTTTACTTCCTGTAATGCAGGTATTCCCCCCTGATTTATATATATGGGATGATAATCCCTGGCATAGGGAAGAGAATATACATCATCCATCTCATATTGATCCAGAGGCTTAGCAGGAGGATTCTGAACAAGGAATCTATCACCATGAGGCTGTACCACTATTCTGCCCGTATGATAATCCTGTTCTCTTGATTGCTTCAAAAAAGCCTTGGCATATTTCTTTTTATCCGCAGCAACCTCTTCATAGCTTTCAATGAATACTGCATCTTTTAATCCTGCTGTGGAATTTGTCACATAGGCCGTACCATCTACATAATTCACATACTTTATATCTATGCCGCTGGATAAAGCTTCAGCAATCTGTCTAATGGGCCTCTCTCCCATACCATATATGAGCAAATCTGCTCTTGAATCCAGAAGTATTGAACGCCTGACTCTATCATCCCAATAGTCATAATGTGCAAATCTCCTAAGGCTTGCTTCCACTCCTCCAATTATTATGGGGACATCCTTATAGGCTTCCCTTAATTTATTGCAATATACTATAACAGCTCTATCAGGTCTAGCTCCTGTTTTTCCCCCTGGAGAATAAAGGTCCTCTTTTCTCCTCTTTTTTGAGGAAGTATAATGATTAACCATAGAATCCATATTTCCGGAAGAAACCAGAAAAGCATATTTGGGTTTTCCCAGTATCATGAAGCTTTCTTTTTTCCGCCAATCAGGCTGAGGTATTATTCCCACTTTATACCCCATATGATCCAGAATCCTTGTTATTATCGCATGTCCAAAGCTTGGATGATCTACGTAAGCATCACCGCTTATATATATAAAATCAAATTGTTCAATTCCTCTCTCCTTCATATCCTCTCTTGATATGGGAAGAAAAGCTGAAGTATCAATATTTTTCAATAAATTCACCTATCCTGTTTTCTATTGACCTATTAACTTAAAAGTAGATATGGGTGTATAGACCCTTCTCCCTTGAATCTGTTCGCTTTTTATCAACGAAACCTCTCTTACATTTATGCTTGGTATCCTGCTCAAGTCAAGAGTTTTTCTCAATTCGTGAAAATCCTTATTGAGCAGAAGATCCTGGGCAATGGTTATATGAGGTGTATAGGTTCTTTTCTCCTTTTCAAAGCCTAATACACTTAGACCATCTTCAATATTCTCATATAAAGCATTTAAAGAATCCAAATCCCCTCCAAGCCCTAACCAAAGAGTCCTGATGTTTGCACCTTTCCCACCAAAGAAGCCTAACTTTTCAATAATCAGGCTGAAGTCGCCCACATTATCTGCTGATCTTTTCAATACTTCATTAATTAGAGGAATCTGGTTCTCAGTTATTTCACCCAAGAATTTCAAAGTCAGGTGAAAATTAGCCACATATTTGAATCTGCCTCTAATAGAATTTTCTTTCACAACAGATTGAAGATTTTTAATCTCATCTTTTATCTTCATATCAAAATCAATACCTATAAATGTTCTCATAAAAACCAACCTTTATTCCTTTTTCATCTTATAGAAAGATAATAGGATATAAAATACAATCCTATTCCCACTAATAAAAGCACATAACCCCAATTTACCTTCTTACTTGACCCCGGTTCCACATTTTCATATATTGGAGTCCTCATAACCTTTCTTTTAAAAATGGTAAAAGATGCTACTACAATAATACCCCCAATAAAAGCCATAATAATTCCTATCCAAAATAAAATATCTATGAACATTGACAAGTTCATCTAAAAATCAACCTCTCATACTGAAGTATGCTTTTCTATATAAAGAAAAATAAAGCATGTTAAGGTTTCACCTTATACATACTTTATTTTAATATATTTTTTGCATTATTACTACTTCTGAATATCAATTATCTGATTATATACTTCCTCAGGTGTCATTCCAGATGCATCTATAACCTTTGCCTTTCCTACAACATCCTGTATTCCCATAATATTTATATCAGCGCCTGAAACTACTACTGCATCATATCTGTTCATGTTCCATGCGGAACTCATCTTCTTGCTGTCAAATTCCTTTACATTTATATCATTCTCTTCAAGGTACCTCTTCACATTGCTTAAGCTAGGCTCTACTCCCACTTTAAGTTTTCCCATGCCTTAACCTCCTTTAAATTATGACTTTTTCTCTTAACATTATTTATTAAACAAATTCAACTTAAATATTCATATTTTATCCCATATGCTATTTTTGTCATTTTTTCGTGAAGACTTTTCTTTTTGGTTTACAAATTTTGTCTTGTACACCATTATCTCTTTAGTTAAAATATATTTGTATTGCAATCGTGTTACAAATTCTATTCTTCTTTTCTGCTTTCTTTAATGTAAAGGGAATATAAAGGGTGATTATATTGAAAAAAGCCTTCACAACTAAGAAAAATAGACATGTTAATTTTTTCTATATACCGGAGAATGGGTCTTCGATATAATCCATACGGATTCCTATTTGGGGTCCTAAGGTTCTAATTCTGTTATTAGGAGCACTAATTATATATTCATCCTTTTCTGCATATGCATTGAATAACATTTACAATAAATATGAAGCAAGCTTGAAAAACATTGAAGAACTTACCAAGATAAACAATCGCCAGAAGATTGAAATAGAAAACCTTAATCTTAACGCAGCAAAAATTCAAGATCAATTGGAAGAAAATATAGCAGCTTTAGAAGAAGTAAAAGCTGCAGTAGGCTTAAAAAGCAAAACCTCCGAAAAAACTGAAGAAGCAAAAACTTCGAATAATATTTCACATAACTCTCTAAATAATACATATTCTTCTAATACCACCAAAAATAACTATGATTTGTCGAGTGAAATATCTGATCTTAAAACTTCTCTAATCAGTTTATCAAAGCAAACTTTAAGTCAGAAATCAGAAATTGATGAGTCCATAGTTTCTGTAAGCGATAGATTGGATTACCTGAGACATGTTCCTTCCATAGCTCCGGTAAATGCAAAGATTACAGCAACTTACGGTTACAGGAAAAATCCATTTACCAGCCGTGGCAGTGAATTCCATGAAGGAGTTGACTTTGGAGCCCCTTATGGTACAGATGTTGTAGCTACTGCTGATGGCACCGTATCTTTTGCCGGATATAAATCAGGATATGGAAAAATGGTTGTCATATCACATGGTTATGGATTTACCACATGCTATGCTCATAATTCAGCTATCCTTGTAAAGGAAGGAGACAAAGTGAAAAGGGGACAGGTTATATCCAGAGTAGGAAACACAGGAAGAAGCACCGGCCCACACCTTCATTATGAAGTAAAACTTAACGGCAAAAATGTAGACCCTGAAAAATATTTTTAGCAAAGGAGATTTGATTATGTTTACTTCAAATAAGAAAACTACAACTATCAATACAGATAAAATAGATACCTTAATAGGCAAGAACACAGGTATTGAAGGTACTTTAACAGCAGAAGGCACTGTCAGAATAGATGGGAAAATGAAAGGTGATGTTACTCTCTTAGGGAATCTTATAGTTGGTGAAGACGGCTCTATTAAGGGAAATATAAAAGCCGATAGCGTAATACTATCGGGTATAGTAGAAGGAAATGTAACTGTAGAAAATCATCTCCATATAACTTCTACAGCTAAGTTAATAGGAGATATCAATGCCAAAAACATAGTAATCGACGAAGGTGCAATATTCAATGGCAATTGCAGGATGGATCTTTCCATTGCAAAGGCTGAAGCGGCAGCAACCAAAGACACTAAAGATACCAAAGAAACTAAAGGGAAATAGTAAAGTTTTCACATCTTGTGCAAATACCATTTAAGACTGTCTATTTCATAACGCAGCTCAAAAACTTTAATTACACCATTGTCAGAGGTTTCGCAGGTATATTTCATCATGGAATTGCCTGCGAATTTATCTTTGTCTTTTTTTATTACCTTGTTCACCTTTACTACACGCAATTCCTCATCTTCATCCTCATATCTGAATCGTATGGGAACTGCATTTCCCTGAAAATCAAACCAGGCTATAACTTCTATGGGTTTTCTCATCAACTTCATAGTTCTCACTCCTTAAAACAATTGATGTAATTATAATATGCTGCCCATCATTACATAATCATCTTCTCCTACGCCACCTGAAACCGGTGAAAACTCGCCATCCGATAATACTGCTCTCATTATAGAATTCTTGCCATATTTGCATCTTATTGAATCTATGGCAAAGTCCAATGCTTCTCTTTTTTGCCTGTTTCTATCATCAAACAATGAAAGTTGAACAAAATCATCCCCTGAAAGGTCACTTACTCTTACTCCTAAATGTCTTATTCTCTCTCCTCTCCAACATTCCTCAAAAAGCTCAGCAACCGTAGCATATATTTCGCTGGTTATACAGGTAGGCGTCATAAGCTTTCTCTGGTGAGAATAGCAATTAAGCTGAGATGTCCTTATTTCCACGGATACTACACTACAGCAGGCTTTAGCTGCTCTAAGCCGCATGGCTACTGACTCTGTAAGAGAAAGCAATACCTTGAAAGCTGTTTTCTTATCATCTACATCAAATCTTATGGTAGTGCTGTTTCCTATTCCTTTAATATTGGTTATTCCACTTCCTGCTACCGGTGAATCCTCTATACCGTTGGCATACTTCCACAAGAGGTTACCAAAAGATTTAAATTTACTATATAAAAACTTTATATCTGTATTTGCCAGATCCCCTATAGTTTTTACGTTTATATCGTATAATTTTTTCTTTGTTCTCCTTCCTACCATAAACAGATCCTCTACAGGCAAAGGCCACATTTTTGAAGGTATTTCATAATCATAGAGAGTATGAACCATATCCGGCTTTTTTAAATCTCCAGCAATCTTAGCTGTAAGCTTATTTCCTCCTATGCCTATATTCACAGTAAATCCTAATTCCTTTTTTATCCTGTCCTTTATCTTGTGAGCAGCCTCAAAAGCTTCACCAAAAAAAGGCTCCATGCCTGTATAATCCAAAAACATTTCATCTATAGAAAAACGCTGAACCTTTGGAGAATATTCTTTGATCAGATTATACAATGCATTGCTTGCCTTCATATAAAGCTCATAATTGGGTGGCACTACTACAAGACCGGGACATTTCTGCTTAGCCTGCCATATAATTTCTCCTGTCTGTATTCCAAAAGCCTTGGCAGGTATGCTCTTTGCCAGCACTATACCTCTTCTTTCTTCTTGGGAACCTCCTACCACAGCAGGTATTTCTCTTAAATCCACATCAGCTCCTCTTTGCAAGTCGTACACAGCCTGCCAAGACAGAAAAGCAGAGTTGACATCTATATGCATTATTGTCCTTTTAGTCATCATATCACCGCTTTTATCAAATATTACTTTCTCTTGCCACAAAGCATCTTAATATAATTATATGCAAATTAATACGAACATATGTTCGTATTAATTATAGCATCTTTATCCAAAAAATAAAAGACCTTTCTTAAAGAAAGATCTCGGCACCATCTATTGAATATAACCATAAAATACAGCCATAAAATATGGGCATATAATAGAACCATATAAGCTATATAATAACGCAATATAAAGCGCGTAATATCAAATTTTACAATACTGTACCATTACACGCATTATATTAATCCCATAAATGCCAATATAATTTTGGCAGCTTCCGCTCTAGTGGTAAAATCATTTGGAGCAAATATATTACCTGGTTTCCCACTCATTATATTTAACTCATACATAAGTTTTACGGCATCAACTGCATAATGGGAAATGCTGCTGCTATCTGTAAAACTATATCCAGAACCTGTATCTATATTCTTGCCAAAAAATCTCAATGCTCTCATCATTATTACTGCTGCATCCTGTCTTGTTATATTGTTTTCTGGATAGAAATATCCATTGTAACCTTGTATCAATCCGGCTCTTGATGCTGCTTCAATATATCCCGCATAAGGGTTTTTTGACGAAACATCCTTATAGCTTCCACGTCCATCAATTTCTCTGAGCCCTATAGCTTTTGTAAGATAAGCAGCAAATTCAGCCCTTGTTATATATTCTCCAGGTTTGTACATGCTGCCTTCCTTCGGGAGAACCACATCTGCTTCAAATAACTTCTGGATATAGTCCTGAGCCCAATTTCCTTCGATATCTGTAAGATATTTTTTAGATGCGTTAGTATCTTTAGGAAGTAACATTATCCTTTCCTCACCAGATATAAGCTTCATATCGACGCCATCTGATTCATAGTAGGAATACTGAACATCTATATCATTTTTTATAGGATTGCTCATATAGCTGATTATCAAGTGCTTGTCTCCGGCTCCTATATTGGCAAAATACTTTTCATTGGGAACGCGCTTTCCGTTATAAGTATATAAAAAGCTAGGCTCTACAGGAATCCATCCTGCTCCTGGAAGATAGAATTCACTCCATGCATGTCTTCTGTCAGATACATCAGTCCATTTGCTTTCCTTCACTTCCCCTTCCAACCAATATCCTTCCACAACTCTGGCAGGTATTCCTGCAGCTCTGCACAACGCTGTAAACAGAGAAGCATACTCATCACATACTCCTCTTCCGGTTATAAAACCGCTAAGAGCTCCTTTGTTTGCATAGTTAGGATCCGTATCATATTTTATATGTAAATTCACAAAATCATATATCTTCTTTGCCTTCTCCACAATGGTGCCCGTTTTAGCAAGTTCCAATGCTTTTGCCTTAATCTGTGGGTTATCACTCTCAATCTTCTCTCCCGGTAAAATATATTTAGAATTTGAAGGATTGCTCAAGAAATACTTATAATCTGCCTTTACATGATAAATGCTTTTATCATAGAAAATTCCCCCATTTAATATTTCCCTATCAACAATCACATCAATTTTCTGCCCCGGTTTCAACTCTTTAATATTGATATAAGCATATGTATTTCCCCATTCGTCCTTTGACAAGGAATCAGGAAATGGATATATGCTAAAAGTTAAGTTCTTCTGATATGGTGAATCAGTATGTGAACCTACAAGAACCTTTATATTCAAGTTATATACGTCTTTAACACCATCATTTATTATTTCATAAGCATTCCTTATAATATATCTTCTTTCATCCTGTATGATGTAGGAGTCAGCACTTACAACAGAAACTAGAAAAATCAGTACCAAAATAAAGGGAATGAATTTTCTACAAAATCTCATAAACAAACCTCCATTATGTCCATACGATAATTAAATTATAACATTAACCGTCATGTTATTATATTAAAAATATATTACAGTAAGAAAGTTACTTCACAGCTTTTTTTCGTCAAAGAACCCTATGTTTGCCTCTTATGGATGCCTCTCACCCTAAGCCTTCCCTACCCTCCATTGTACAGTAAATTATGCTTTTTTTGCACAAAAAAGAAAAAACGGCTTTTTCGCCGCTTATATTTATAGATTTAAGAATTTGCTTGCAATTTCAAAATATATCGATAAAGCTAAAACATCAACAAGGGTAGTTATCAACGGTCCTGCCATTATAGCCGGGTCTAGATGAACTTTTTTTGCTACCATAGGCAATACTCCTCCTACAAGTTTAGCCAGTACAACTGTGCATAAAAGGCTAAAACAAACCACCAAGGCCATTAAATAGTTTACATGCTCAAATATTACCAATCTAAAAAAGTTCACAACCGCTAATACGCTTCCCGCAAGTATGCTAACTTGAAATTCCTTTAAAAAAACTTTCAACATATCAGAAGTTTTTATTTCTCCTAAAGCCATACCTCTTATTATAAGGGTTGAAGCCTGTGAACCAGCATTTCCCCCTGTATCCATGATCATTGGAATAAATGAAGTCAGTATCACCATGGATTGAAGCAATTTCTCATATTTTTGTATTATAATGCCTGTAAAAGTAGCTGAAATCATCAAAACCAAAAGCCATACTATTCTGTGTTTTGCCAATATAAAAGGGCTGGTTTTTAGATATTCCTCTTCCAAAGGCTCCATAGCCGCCATTTTGTGAAGGTCTTCAGTGTTTTCCTGATCTATAATATCGATTATATCATCTATGGTCACAATTCCTACAAGTCTGTGTTCATTATCCACAACAGGGAGAGCTGTCAAGTCATACTTCTTAAACAAATCTGCAACTGTTTCCTGATCGTCCAATGTGTTGGCATATATGACATCCTCATTCATTATATCGCCAATTATAACATCTTCTTCGGCCAATATGAGCTTCCTTATGGATAAAACACCCTCTAGCTTTCTTCCTTTGTCGATGACATAACATGTATTTATGGTTTCCTTATCTACCCCTGTTGCTCTGATATGGTTTAAAGCTTCTTTTACTATCATTTCCTTTTTCAGATCTACAAACTCTATGGTCATTACGCTTCCTGCAGAATAGTCAGGATAATTGAGAAACTGATTTATCAGCTTTCGTGTATCTTCATCCGTGTTTCTTAATACTTTCTTTACCACATTGGAAGGCATTTCTTCCAAAAAATCTACTGCATCATCTATAAACAAGTCATTGACTATATTGCTTATTTCCTTATCTGTTATGGATTCTATAATATACTGCTGCAGTTCCAATGATACATAAGAAAATACGTCTGCTGCAATTTCTTTGGGGAGGATGCGAAATAGTATAAGAAGCTTTGTTCTGTCTAATTCCATTATAAGTTGAGCAATATCTACTATATTCATCTCAGCGATTTCATTTCTAACTTCTTTGTATCTGTTCTCCTCGATTAACTTCATAATGGTTTCCTGCATACTTTAACCTCCTTCGAGGAACCGAAGGCCAAAAGGTGGCAACTATGGTTCCTGATTTATTATTTGATTTTTTCCGATAACTATTAGGTAAAGGGCCAGAATCCATATCTACCACCTCCAAAATTTCATCTAAACATAAAATCCCTTTGCCCGTAAGCAAAGGGATAATAAAAAGCACAATAAAAATAGCATCCCTCTCGTACAGTTTTAGCACCCTGCAACTTTGGGATATCCCAGCTGCATTAGATTAAACCTTAATCCGATAAAATCTGTTAACCGTCGTGGCATCTCTCGATGTTTAGCGGCAGCAGCGTATATTTGCAAGGTAGCCTCACATAACGGGCTATGTTTTATTATATGCACTTCATTATTTATTTGTCAACCTTAGTATATTCATCATTTTTTATTTTTTAGAATCCATAATAAAAGCTGTCATTATACCAATTATGCCTGCAGGAAAAAATATTAAGGCCATAATAAATTGACCCAAACCTTCAAATCCTTTTGATGGTTGCCTCGACATATAAAATAAGTATAATGATACAACTATGGCCATAATTCCAATTACATATTTTACCCACCTTGTATGTTTGAATAATTTCCCCAACAAATAAGTCATCAGCATCACTATAGCAGCTGCAATAAATATCACAAGCAATAACCTGATCATCTTAATAACCTCTTTATCTTATACTATTAATGATAATGCTTTTTTCAGATGTTAACCATTCATTTATAGCATCCTTGCCAAACCTATAGGCGTCATCAATGCATATATAGGGTATGCCTGATCCTTTATTATTGATAATATGGTACACTTGATCCAACTCAATATCCAAGTATTGAGCCAATTCTGTAGGAGACATAACATCATCCCATTTTTTATCTCTTTCGTAATTTACATAGTTGACATTTGATCGATTCTGTCTCTGAATCTGTGCTATTTGATGACTAATACCCTCCATCTCCATCCTAATCTTACTCTCCACTTTATAACTTATATATTGTGCAGTAATAGCATTTGATAATACCACAACAATAGATAATGCTATAATTATCATTATAAGATTTCTTCTACTATTCACCATTACAACCTCCTTTTACTCCATTATTTATTTTAACTAAATATTTGACATTAAATAGATTATATTAGTTGCAGCGGATTTTTGATAATCTAAATATAGGCAGGTTTTATTAAAATGCATTGTGAAATTATATAGTTGATTCATGATTTTTTCATGTAGAGTTTATCCTAAATTATAAAATTACAACTCAATGGGAAATTAATTAAAATTAAATATGGTTATTCCTGGAAAATAATTTATTCTTAATGGCAATCGAGAAGTTCCTAAACCTCTGGATATACAAAATACCTTTTTGCTTGTTACCTTTAAACCTATATGATAGTACCAATACTTGTTTTTTAATTTATTCACTATAGGTATATTTATTTGATTTATATGGGTATGACCAGCTAATAACAAATCATATTTTATATGGTTTTTCTCTATAAATTTAATAATATTAGGAGAATGCGCAAATAATATTCTATAATCAAACTCTGATGCTTCAAGCCCGAAGTCATGCTTTTCATTGCCATATATAGAATTGTCAAATCCATAGAATAGGATTTTCAAATTATCTTTATTGTAAATCTCACTTTCATTTATTAAAACTCTTATTTTTTCTCTATTCGTATCCTCCCTAACCAAGTCTTGTCTATTATCTATTCTTTTTCTATGTAAAAATCTTGATTCGCTTCTTTCACTATTTCCAAGTGCAATTAATATTTTGCAATTAACTTTTATTTTCTTAATCTCCTCTACAATCTTTTTATGTTGAAATATATTATTGGATAAATCTCCTGTTATAATTAGATAATCCAGTTCATACTTGTTGATAATGTTGCTTAGTTTCCCATTAAGAAATAGCACTTTTTAAGAAATAGCACTTTTCCATGAATATCTGAAATTTGTCCGATTTTTAATCGGTATTTTTTTAGTATTATTTGTTACAGTTATTTTCTCTACTTTGATCAAATTTGTATTTACAAATACATATATAAATAAAATTAATAAAACAATTACTCCCATAATTACTATCATTCCTTTTAAATATTCAATATATGAAATTTAATTATTACTTTATCAATTCAATTCCATATCATGGTAATTTTCATTAAAATTCAACCAAAATCAAATTCGAGTAGAATTCATAGTTTTATGTATTAAAACAAAAGTCTTTATTATTAATTTTATATTAAGTAACTTTTGTTGAAAATCATAGACTAATTAAATTCGGGTAGAATTTAATTTTACGATGCATTATAATAATTACATTAGTAAAAGATTGTATTTTTGAGAAAGGGATGATGGTCATGGATAAGATATTCAAATATTTTGAAGAAATATCTAAGATCCCGAGAGGTTCAGGAAACGAAAAAGGCATAAGCGATTATTTAGTTGACTTTGCTAAGAAACATAACTTAGAATACATACAAGATGAAGTACTCAATGTTATTATTAAAAAACCTGCTACACCTGGTTATGAAAATGGACCTACAGTCATACTTCAGGGACATATGGACATGGTATGCGAAAAGAATAAGGACAAAGTTCATGATTTCACCAAGGATCCCATTACCCTAAGATACATAGACGACATGATTTATGCAGATAACACAACCTTGGGAGCGGATAATGGTATCGCTGTTGCCATGGCATTGGCTTTATTATCCTCCGATGATGTAAAGCATCCTGCTCTAGAAGTTTTAATGACAGTTGATGAAGAATCAGGAATGACTGGTGCCAGCGCTCTCAACCCTGAACATTTAAAAGGAAGAATTCTTATAAACATGGATTCGGAAGAAGAAGGTGAACTTCTGGTAAGCTGTGCAGGAGGCTCTAGAACAACCATCTCTTTTAAAGCTGACTGGAAAAAACCAGAAAATAACTTGAAAGCATATACGGTAGCAATAAAAGGTCTCAAAGGCGGCCACTCCGGTATGGAGATAGATAAAGGCAGAGGAAACTCCAACAAGCTTATGGGAAGAGTATTACAGGGCATATATAAGGAAGTACCTTTCCAACTATCGCATTTAAGCGGCGGTTCAAAGACCAATGCTATACCAAGAGAAGCGGATGCAGTTATTTTTGCTCCTGACGACAAATATGAGAAGCTTGTGGAAATAATAAAAGAATGGAATAACATTCTCAAAAATGAGTATAAGGTTACAGATCCTGATGTAACAGTTACTTTAAGCAAGACCGAAGAAAATTATGAAAATGCCATGAGTTATGATGCCACTGAAAAAGTTCTCGCCTTGCTGATGGCTATACCCAACGGAGTTCAGACCATGAGCAGCTCAATGGAAGGCCTTGTTGAAAGCTCAAGTAATCTTGGAGTAGTAGCTACTAAAGAAGAAGGAATATTTTTCGATTCTTCTATCAGAAGCTCTGTAGATAGTCGTAAGGAATATATAAAAGAACAGTTCTGTGCAGTAGCTAAACTTGCAGGCGCAGACTTTGGTGCCCATGGAGAATATCCAGCTTGGGAATACAATCCAGACTCCAGAATCAGAGAAGTATTTAAAAAAGTCTATAAAGAAAAATACGGAAAAGATCCTAAGATAATAGCTATACATGCTGGTGTAGAATGCGGTTTGCTGGGCAAAAAGATTGAAGGACTTGATATGATATCCTTTGGTCCAAATATGTATGATGTTCACACGCCTAACGAACATGTTTCCATATCGTCAGTGAAAAGAACCTATGAGTATTTATTAGCAGTTTTAGAAGCATTAAATAGTTGAATATAGAGTTAACAAAGGAGAGATAAGATGAATCAAAATAAAGTAAGAACAAGATTTGCTCCAAGTCCTACAGGATATATGCACGTAGGAAATCTTAGAACAGCCCTTTATGCTTACCTTATTGCAAAGCATAATGGAGGAGACTTTATATTAAGAATTGAGGATACAGACCAAGAAAGATATGTAGAAGGTGCAGTAGATGTAATATATAATGCATTAAAACTCTCTGGATTGAAGCATGATGAAGGTCCGGACATAGGTGGTCCAGTAGGACCTTATGTCCAGAGTCAAAGAAAACATATATATAGAGAATATGCAGAGAAGTTAGTTGAAAAAGGCGAGGCCTACTATTGCTTCTGTAGCGAGGAAAGATTAGAATCATTAAGAAAACAGTCTGAGGCATTGAAGACGCCTTTTAAATATGATAAACACTGTCTAGGTCTTTCAAAAGAGGAAATAAAAGAGAAACTGGATAGAGGCGAACCTTATGTAATAAGGCAGAACAATCCTAAGACAGGAATTACCACCTTTAACGATGAAATATATGGGACCATAACCGTAGAAAATTCAGAGCTAGATGATATGATACTTATAAAATCCGATGGAATGCCTACCTATAACTTTGCCAATGTTATAGATGATCATCTTATGGGTATAACTCATGTAGTAAGAGGAAGCGAATACCTATCCTCCTCACCTAAATATAACAGACTTTATGAAGCCTTTGGTTGGGATGTTCCTGTTTATGTGCACTGTCCACCCATAATGAGAGATGCCCATAACAAGCTGAGTAAGAGAAAAGGCGATGCATCTTTCGAGGATCTTATAGAAAAAGGATTTTTGAAAGAAGCTGTTCTTAACTATATAGCTTTACTTGGCTGGAATCCTGGAACAGACCAGGAAATATTCTCTCTTGAGGAGCTTATAGAAATATTTGACTATAGAAAGATAAACAAGGCTCCAGCAATTTTTGACATAGAAAAGCTAAAATGGATGAATGGCGAGTATATAAGAAAACTTTCCCTGGATGAATTCCATGAGCTGGCAATGCCATATTATAAAAAAGCTCTTAAAAAGGAATACGACTACAAAAAGATAAGCGAATTGCTCCATACCAGAACCGAAGTTTTGACAGATATACCTTCACAGCTGGACTTCCTTGATGAGCTTCCTGAATATTCCATAGAAATGTACATCCATAAGAAAATGAAAACCACATATGAAATAGCCATAGACAGCTTGGAAAAGGCCCTCCCTGTATTGAAATCCATAGAAATATGGAATCTGGATAACATCCGGGACAACATTACAAAGCTTATAGAGGAAATGGGCATTAAGAATGGTCAAATGCTCTGGCCTATAAGAACTGCTGTATCCGGCAAAGCCTTCACTCCCGGTGGAGCCTATGAGTTAGCAGAAATACTTGGCAAGGATGAAACCATAAGAAGAATAGAGATTGGCATTGAGAAGCTGAAGAATGAACAGTAAATGATGCAAAACCTGCCGGCAGTGTATTCTGCCAGCAGGTTTTATTCTATTTTGATTTCTCTATTATATAAATTACAAAGTAAATTCAAAATGATTTATCGAATATCAGTCTCAATCTCCACATAGTTCATAGAACTATACTCTGTCCATTTATCCAGGTGCTCTTTGTAAGAAAGGCTTCTTTTTGGAAGCGTTTCTTATAATCAAGGTAGCCTTTCTTGAAACCCATTACGGAAAGTTATTATTAAGCTAGAATTATACTTCCCTAGCATTATAAAAATATTTTTCACCATCAATGGTAATATGGGATAAAAACCTGAAGGTATCATAGTTACTAAACTGTTTTCAAAGAATATAGCCCATTCATTTGGGAATAGCAGAACGCAACTGCTTTAATATTTAACTCATTTTAATAACATACCAATAGCTATGACTGTGTATGGCTTCTTCTCCATTAAACTATTGAAAATCATTATAGAACTTTTTCAAATCTTCCTTTATATCATCACTCAAATAATGCCATCTTATGCCTTGAATTGCTCCTTCAAGTGCATACAGAGTATTGAGACATGTACTGCTATCCATATTTCTCAGTGAAATAAAAGCATCCTTGCTCCCGATTTTCTTTAATTGTTCCGAATCCTTAATCCCAGCTTCGATAAGTCTTTTTTCGAGAGCATTACCTATATTGGGCAATTCACTCAACTTCACGACTATTCATTCCTCCTCTCGTCATTTTTTCCGCATATATTATAGCTTTTTAGATATCCTGCTTTTTTCATGCAAACTTTACCGTACTTTACTTAAAAGCTTTAGCAGGTATTCCCTACTATAGCTTACGGATTTTCCGAGTCTTACCTATAAATTTATTTTAGAGGAAATACTATTTTTGTCAGCAACTCACTCTCCGGAACTTCTACAGGTGAATTAAAATAGAATTCGTAAGCTACTCCTGTAGGAACATAACCCTTCTCCATAACCCATTTCGACATCACATCATATGCAGCTACTGATGCTTCATATGAACCTTGGTGCATACAGGATACTTGCTTGCCTGAAGGTATTTGGCTTGCTTTGATTTCATCTTTCCCTTCAAGAACTTTGGATACAGGGAATCCAATCTCTACATCCAGATTCTCCATATCCATGTTATAGTATGCTGTAAAAGGAGCTCCTGCTGGCTGCTCGCCAATTTCATTCAGATATTCAGCAATTGTCTGGTAAGCCCTTCCTAGTTCTTTGGGTAAATTCCCGACTGATGTTCTTGTTCTTATTGATAATACAGGCTGAGCTGGTTGTTCTGTCAATTCAATTTTATAATCCATTTCTTTTCCTCCTTATATTATCTTTTCTTTACAATAAGGAAGCAAACCAGACAACTATATGTCATGTTTTATAAATATTTTTTATATATTTTTTCAGATATTTCTTTTATAATCGTTCTTATATGTATTGGACTTATAACTTCTACCTGATCTCTAAAGCTCAATATAAATCCATAAAGCCAGTTATCCTCTGGCATAACAGCATTTACCAGTATCCTCCCATCGTCTCCATATTGGTAATCATAACCAAAATAATCTATGACTACATCTTCCATTTCTTTTTCAAAAGCAAGCTGGAAGGAAACTAAATTATCAGTATTTTCCCACTGTTCCTCCCATGGACACTCCTTCGATGGTAATTCCCTTTTTAAAAAGCTTTTATCTGATATCATAAGCTCTCTCATTCTAGAAAGCTTAAAAAGCCTGAAACTCTTCCTCAAACTGCACCAGCCATATAAATACCACTTCTGAGACTTCAGGATCAATGAATATGGCTCTACTATGCGAAAAGTCTTTTCACCCTTTGCATTAATGTATTTAAATCTGATTTCCTTAGCATCTTCTATAGCCTTATATATCAGAGATGCATTATATTTTATAGACGAATCTTCTCCCCATGGAGAATGATCTATGATAAGTCGATTAGCCTTTGAATAAACCTTCTCAATCTGAGAGGTTGATAGCGTGTTCATAAACTTCTCCATGAGTACTTCATGCCTGCTATTAGGCAGCATCTTTGCCAATCCTCTAAGGGTAGATATAATTTCAGCCATATCATCTTGTGTCAATACACTTTTATCTAGCCGATATCCTTCGGCAATACCTATTCCTCCATTGGCACCTTGGTAGGTGACAATAGGTACCCCGGCAAGGTTTAAGGTTTCTACATCCCTCAGTATGGTTCTCACAGATACTTCAAATATTCTAGCCAACTCTTTTGCCTGTACTTTTTCTTTTCTTAAAAGTATAACCAATACGGAAATCAATCTGTCAAGCTTCATCATATCACCGCTCAATTTAACTAATTATCCATATTATACCACATGTCCGATTTTTCCAACTACATTATTTTTCACTATTTATCAACAATCATTCTCAATTTCTTCTCATTTATTATCTCCGATAGATGATTCTATACAAACTCTTTAGGGTTCTCAAACTCATATTTTCTGCTATATTCTTTTTCCCACGTATCAGATGTACCCCATAAATATGATCCCCAAATATGGTTCAATCTTTTTTCTTTCCCTATAGCTGTTACAAGAAGCTTGTTTTGGAGACTTTTCATAGATTTATCATATGAATCCATTTACCTCAAGAATATGCAAAATATTCTCAAAAACATCGCCCATATTCTCATCCTTCTCTATCATTTCAATTCTATACCATATTTCATTTCATAGTATTAAAATACAGACTTCATATGTTCCACAGGATGTCGTAGAACAGTTTTTAATTTTTCCGGTGCTGTCTTTCTTGGATCGGATAAATATATTTCATGATGTTTTCTCTCCAATCCTGTAGCATCTCTTAAATTATTCTCCTCCATATACTGCTGCATTAATTTAATAGAACAAGGTTCATCTGCATAGGGGCCTATATGCATAATCTGTACACATAATCCTTCTGTGAAGGATTCAAATCTTGCCAGACTTACATCTAAATCAGGCTTCTTTCTCCTGCATTCATCTACTGCCCAATGAAATACTTCCCGTGTAACAAACTCCGGTTGTCTTATCATTGAAGTCCAGAGCCAAGATTCCCGCTTATCAAAATGAAACCTGTCACCTTCACACCACCATAGTCCTTCCAATGGTGGAATCACATATTCAAAATAGCCCAAAGGCTGCTTGTCTGCCATTTTGCTCATTTTTATTATAAAAGCCAGGGCATATAATATTGATACAGCATTTTGATATTCTTTTCCATTTGGATCTCCTTTGCCATCGATCATAATGAAATTCATAGCAGGCACATCCACCAAAACAGGATTTCTCTTGGGCATGTATAAATCCTTAAACTCTTTCTTGAAATCAAACTTATCAGGCACCTTTATCAACTCCCATTCATCTCCTCATTGCATACTTTAACAAAAATAACATGACATCTATATGTCATGTTATTTTTGTGTTTTTCTGGCAACAATAATGAATCTATGCTCTCTGCTTTCCACGAATCCTTGTTTCTCAAGTATTGATTGTAATTGACACAGTTTCTCATAACATCTTTCCACGGAAAAATTGGGAAATTCCCATTCAATTATTTTTGCAAAATAAACCAAAGCTCCAATATCAAAAAATCTTATGTAAGGAAAGTATTCATCTGATTTTAATATAGTAAATCCCGCATTTTGAACCAGCTCAACATTATTATTAAGATCAAAATTGCTGCTTACGATTTCCTTAAAATCATCAATCAAAAACTTTGACAATTCCTTATTGTTTTTGCCTCCTACCTGCTGAGTTATGAACAATCCATTAGGTTTAAGAAGCCTATGTACCTCATTAACATCAAAAGATTCATGTCTGTTTATTACCATGTCGAACATGTTGTCATCAAAGGGCAGATGTGAATCATCAATTACCTGCTTTACTTCAATACCAAGGGGTTCAAGTTTTTCCATGCATAATTCAACATTCGGAGGATATCCTTCTGTAACGCAGGTATTTTTATATGGATGACCTAAAGACAATAGATATTCTCCTCCACCGGTACCCATATCCAGCAGCATGTAATCCGGATTTAAATATTGTCGCACTATCTTATCATAATCCCAAGGCAACGGTTCCTCTTCTGTTCTATCATTTATATAGGAAAAATCCCAACCTTGAAAGCTTTTCTTCTCTTCTTCTAACCAAAGTTCTTTTAACCCCATATTACCTCTCCTCTATATTAAAGATTTCATAATTCTATATTTACCTTCACATACTCCACAATTCCTTTTATATATTCTTTATCTGTCCAATCACAGCTACGTCCAATGGCTTCCATCAATGCAGCCTCCCATGGCTCATAAGTACTTGGATCTTTTTTCGCAACAGCTTTTTTCAATAAATTACAAAGCACTTTATCTTTCCATGACATAATTCCTTCATTCCATGCTCCTCTACAGTAAAAAACTGGAATCCTTGAAAGCTCCGATCTAAGATTATGTTCCCGCAATGCCTTCATTGCTTTTTCATCATATGGAGATGCTCCTACTGCAAACACTATAAGCTTCTTATTCTTAAGTTTTTCATAATGTTTCTTAAGGAAAGAAATTCCCGCAATACCCGTAGCATATATGCCGCCGCCTAAAATAACAACATCATACTTTTCAATGAGTTCGATTGAAGCTTTTTTTGTTTCAATTAAATCAGCAGATAACTCTTCTGCTAACCATTCAGCATACTTCTTGGTGGATCCGTATTTAGACCGATAAATAACAATTATGTTACTCATATAATCTCAACCTCCTTTCAGAGCAAGTTCACATTTTACATTTTTAGATAGATATCATATAAAACTGTTTAAATAGCTTCCTCTTCCACCTTATAATGAGAAGTATCACCCATCAATATAAACTTTCTGTTATCTTTATTTGCTTCTAATATATTTAAACATGTAGGCTGCATAAAAGCTCCGCTCCAAAAATCCTTTAAGTCTTTCTTTTCAATGTATGAAATAATACCTTTTAGAGCAATCGCATGGGTGACAATTAGCACGCTTTTGTCTTTATATTGAGTTATTATCTTTTCTATCTCATTGCCCACCCTGTCTATAACCTGTGAGAATGTTTCACCATTTATAGGTTTATAAAGATGTGGAAAGTTCCAGAAATTCTTATGCTCTTCCGGCCATTGCCTTTCAACCTCTGTATACAGCATTCCTTCCCATTGTCCAAGATATATTTCCCTCAGGTTATCATTTGGAATTATCTCAATTTCCCTTTTCCCTCTGATATTTTCAGCTGTAGCTATGGTTCTACCACTTGAACTGGATATAATCACATCTATTTTTTCATCCTTCAATCTTTCCCCTAGCCATTGAGCCTGAATTTCTCCTAATGGAGTAAGCTTGGAATCCATCCTCCCTTGTAGCCTTCTTTCTAGATTCCATTCTGTTTGTCCATGTCTTGTTATATATAGCTTTGTCATGATATCCCCCTTAAGAAATAAAATTATTGAATACACCTACTTATATAAATGCTGTAATAATGCTTGTCCTAATTATTTGAACTTCTATGATTAATAACTAATGAAACAGTTAATATAAACGTAAGCAAAATGCTGATTATAAGTGATATATCGTATATTTAGATTAATTGTAATAATAACTGACTAAAACTAGCGACAATAATTCATCTGATAACCTAGACTTATCCTTTGAGACTCTCTTTAAAAATACTGCAAATATAATCCATAATATTAATACAATTATCCTAAATAACATTATATACCCTCTTATAATTATATCTAATATCTCCCATATAATATAAGGCCGGCAATTTCATAAATAGCTATAGCTGCTACAATTATTGCAACAATCCATAATAATATGATAGGCCATGATTTTTTCCAATGCCTTTTGATAAAAAGAATCTTGTTATTATGCAATACAAAATCCTGGAGCCATTTTCTCTTCCACCATGCTGTAGCAAGCAATATTAAGAGTATAGAAATTGAAACTATGACAGGACTTAAATTTTTAAATGTCAAACCATGACCGGTAAAGGTCAGTATTGCATAACCCGGCAATCGTCCTAATACTGAAATGATCACCAAGGAACGAATGGGTATAGTACTAAGCCCCGCAACAAATGATATGAGATCATCTGGAAATGCCGGCAGAAGATAAATTAAAAAAATTACTAACTTTCCTTTCTTGCCCTCAATTAGATGGTCAAACTTATCCAGATTTTTCTTATCTACAAAACATCCGACAAAGGGCCGTCCGAATTTCCGAGTAAGGATAAAAATAAGTGTGAACCCTATGGTTGCACCGATCATTGTGTATATCAAGCCCCATATGGGACCAAAAAGATAACCTCCCGCCAACCCCGCCACCTGTCCAGGTATAGGTGCAACTAAAACTTGTAATATTTGTATCAATATGAATACCAAGGGTCCCCATGGACCTGCTTTATCTATCATATTTCTTATTTTATCCGGATTACCAAGGGAGGAAAGAAATGGCCATGCAAAGTATAAGGCTATTCCCAGTACAACTATGACACCTAAAACAATTATTATGTATAATTTTTTTGCCTTGTTCTGTTGCGATGTGCCATTCATATTCCGAATCCCCCAGTAATCTTATTATGTACTTTTTTGTGTCCAACTATTTCTTTCTTGCTAACAAACAATACCAATCCACATCTTCAAGCTCTACTTCTCTTATATAAGGATAAGGTTTAATTTTGAAATCATAGTAGCCTAATTCATCTAATACTTTGATAATAAAATCCTTTGATACAGGATTATAAATTTCTTCAAATATTTCTCGCTGGATAACCTTGTTTTCTTTTTCAAAAGAATACACTATATTGAACGTGATGGTTCCGTCAGAATTATGATCCCATATCTGAAATAAATTAATTCGTATATCATCTTTAAAGAAAGGAGGGTAAAAATAGAATCTTTGATGGGTCCTAATTATTTTATCCCAGTTTCGAATATCAAAATATAAATAACCTTTATCTCTAACAAGGGCGTCCATTTCTCTTAATACCTTTTCCAGTTCATCATTCTTTACATAAGGCAGAGAGTTTCCGGTACTCATTACGCAGTCATATTTATCATGAAAATTCTTAGATAGATTTCTGAAATCACACTGTTTTAATTCTATGTCCAACCCTTTCTTCAATGCTTTTTCTCTTCCTTTTTCAAGCATAGCTTCACTTATATCCGAAGCTGATACTTTATAACCCATTTCAGCCAATACAATAGTCAGATTTCCCGTTCCAAAGCTGCAATCTAATATACTTGAAATTTGGCAATCCTTAAACATCTTCATGTAATGTTCTTTTAGTATCTTATAAGTTTCTTCAGTATATGCTAAGTCATAAATATCAGGCCTTTCATAGAGCCTGTCCATATTAATGCCTCCTCTTTGCTATTAGCCTCTATAATTTTTTTGTATGGTCTCCTACAAAGTTATATCCGCATATTACCATAGTCGTTTTCTTCTTAGATTTTTTAGAAGCAAAAATCAATACTTATAAATTTTGACAATCCCCAATGAGCTTTATTTATTGTCTTAACTTAATCTGTTAAAATATTAAAACCCCAATTCTTCATTTACTATAAACAGTTTCATTCTACCTTTAGCAAACTGACCTTCTACAATAACTAAGTTATAACAAACCCTTTCAGCGGTTTTACAATCTATGCACTTTTTCAATTCCAAGCATGGTGGATTATATCCGGCTCTTTTAGCATTCAACGGAGCTGATATGCTTCTAGCTCTATGTACTGCATCATCAAGTGTATCGCATATCTTGTTTCTTCCTATTACAACTATTACATTATCGGGTCCATATATCATAGCTGCTACTCTATTTCCACTATGATCTATGTTTACTATATGCCCTTCTGTTGAAATTGCATTAGTACCTGTAATATACCAATCAGACAATAAGGACTTTTTCTTAATCTCTTTACTTTCTTCCTGGCTTTGGGCCTGTGTTTTGTCAAATACAATGTTTCCCCTTGCTCTCAACAGCTCTGAAATATTCATCTTCTTCAAAGTTTGAGAATTTCCAATTCCAACTGAACAAGTTAAAGGTATCAATTCCATTATTTTACCTCTAGCCTCTTCCAAGGTTTCAAAAAATGCCACATCTATATTCCTGGATTTAAAGTTTTTTATTATCTTTAATTCCATATCCTTATCCATTTTTTCACCTTCCCTTGACTTAAGAAGTTAACAAACATTCGTCTATGGTATAAAAATTGCAATCATTCCATGTTCTTATTTTCTGGCAGACAAATCTTTCTTCTTCAATCCGTTTGCTTTTATTGATTTTCTCCATCCTATTTCTGCCGCAAATTTATAGAAGATTCTAGGAATATTGGGAGAGACGAATATATTTTCTCCTGATGCGCCATTCAATATATTATTTGCTAACTGTCTAAATGGCTCCTCCAAACTCTTCTTTGGTCCTTGCCCCATTGGAACATTTTTTATCATCACCATCATTCCACCTCCGCCGATTCCAAGCCCTTGTCCCCACTTAAGCCCTGCTTTTGAACACCAATTCTCCATCATTTCCATCGCCAGCTTATTCTGATGACCTTCATAAAAACCACAGTTTACTATGGAATATACTTTTATATCTTTTTTATTTGCAGATGTAAAAAAAGATTCTAGTTGGATAAGACAATTAAGCAAGTGAGACGGTATTCCATCTACATATAATGGAAATGCGAATACAAGAATATCATAATTTATCAACTGTTCTATCTCTTCTTTATTCAATAAAGGCTTTCTAAAGTTATATTCTGAAATGGCAATATCATCTTGCTCTAAAAGAGGCTTCAACTCCTGCAATAATGAAGCTGATGCACTATATTTTGCTTTGGGACTTCCGTATATAAAAGCTATTTTCATAGTATCTGCCCCTCCATCTCCTCAATGCTTTTGAAGAATAAAATTCTGCCAATATTACAATCCAGATTAACGGAATTAGCTTTCACTAGCTTTTGGGCAGTCTGTCTTTCTTTTTCTGTTATGTTTTCACCATAAAAATACACATTAAGATCTATAACATTTTTGTATCGTCTCTTATGATGCATCTCTCCGTTCTTAATTACAAAATCAGGATGCAAATAAGGAATGCTTCGATCCAATATATTCTTTACAAATGGACTAAATCCACCATAACAACATCTGCTTATGATAATAACTTCTTGAGATTTTGATAAATATTCACCCATATCTCCATATCTATCGCGTATTACACAGGCTCCAGGTGTTTTTATCCAACAGCCGAAGCATCCTATGCAATGCTGGATACTCTCATCATATAAAATGACCTTATCGTCATCAGGCAAGTCAGGAATTAGCTTTCCAAAATCTTTACTTTCCAAGTCACATATAAATAATTTCATTTCTCACTTTCCCTTCAAAACCAATATATCGATATGCATCAACAAAATATCTGCTCGAAAAATGAATTATATCCACATTATACCATAGCTGCTTGCTTATTAAAATTTCTCTTGAATCCCATTACAGAAAGTCTGGGTTAAAAAAGAACCGTCCCTGAATTTCTTAAGGAAACGGTTCTGTAAGCTACAGCATTAGAATTCAGCTGTTCCTACTGTTCTTGGGAAAGGTATCACATCTCTGATGTTGCTTATACCTGTCAGGTACATTATCAATCTTTCAAATCCCAATCCATAGCCAGCATGCTTAGTTCCACCGTACTTTCTAAGCTCCATGTACCACCAGTAGTCTTCCTTATCAAGGCCGAATTCTTCCATCTTCTTTTCTAATACATCATATCTTTCTTCTCTCTGGCTGCCTCCGATTATTTCTCCTACACCTGGCACCAGAAGATCCATGGCCGCCACAGTCTTATTGTCATCGTTAAGCCTCATATAGAAGGCTTTTATCTCCTTTGGATAATTGATTACAAATACAGGTTTTTTGAATATTTCCTCAGTCAGATATCTTTCATGTTCTGTCTGGAGGTCCATACCCCATTCAACAGGATACTCAAATTCCTTACCGGATTTTTTCAGCAATTCTATTGCCTCTGTATAAGTAACCCTTCCAAATTCAGAGTCAACTATGTTTTGTAATCTATCAAGCAAAGTATTATCTATAAACTGGTTAAAGAATGCCATTTCCTCTGGAGCATTCTCCAATACATAGTTTATAACATACTTCATCATATCTTCTGCCAGCTTCATGTTGTCTTCCAAATCCGCAAAGGCTATTTCAGGTTCAATCATCCAGAATTCTGCCGCATGTCTTGGAGTGTTGGAATTTTCAGCTCTGAAAGTTGGTCCGAAAGTATATACATTTCTAAAGGCTAAAGCATATACTTCTGCTTCCAACTGACCGCTTACGGTTAGATTTGTTGACTTGCCGAAGAAGTCTTCTCTGTAGTCAACTTTCCCATCCTCTGTTCTGGGTGGGTTCTCCATATCCAATGTAGTTACTCTAAACATTTGACCTGCACCTTCAGCATCACTGCCTGTAATTATTGGAGTATGGACATACACGAATCCTCTTTCGTTAAAGAATTTGTGTATTGCATAGGCTGCCAAAGATCTTACCCTAAATACGGCAGAGAAGGTGTTGCTCCTCGGTCTCAAATGAGCAATGGTTCTTAAGTATTCCATGCTATGTCTTTTCTTCTGCAAAGGATATTCCGGTGAAGACAGACCTTCAATCACTATCTTTTCTGCTTTTATCTCGAAAGGTTGCTTAGCTTCCGGAGTTAATACCAGTTGACCTTCCACATAAAGCGATGAACTTATGTTTAACTTTGCAATATCCTTAAAATTCTCCAGTTCTTCACCAAAAACGATTTGAACATTCTTGAAAAAACTGCCATCATTAAGTTCTATGAAACCAAAACTTTTTGATACCCTTATGTTTCTTATCCAACCTGCTACTGATACAGTCTTTCCTGCATAGCTGTCGGTATCTCTGTACAAGCTTTTTACATATACTGTTTTCATTTTTATGCCTCCTTATATTATTGTGTTGACTAACTTACCTTTGCTTGTTAACTTTAAATATTGGGATATATTTGATGCAAAATAATTATAATATCTCCAGTATTTTCTTTGTAATTTTAGATAAATAAGAAAGGCTTCCTTTGGAAGCATTTTAACAATCAAGGTAACCTTTCTTGAAATGCTCTTACGGAAAGTATAAATTAAAAATTTATATTTTCCTGGCATTATAAAAAATCTTTCATCCCATATAGGGACGAAAGATTGAATTCCGCGGTACCACCCTGCTTGCCTATCTGGCCAGCTCTTGCCCAATAACGGTGGGTGCCGTCCGAGCCTACTCTCATAAGATTTCGGGCGGATGCTCCGGGAGGTTCCTCCATACAGTTTCGTATCGGCTTCCACCTGCCGCCGACTCTCTGAAACTCTTCTGTATTTCGCATCCCTTCATAGCTGTTAATAGTATTAACAAATATTATAATAACGATACCTAAACTTGTCAATCATCATGTTATCATAATATATACTTTACACCTCATACTTAGCTCACATATTAAATACATTGCTATAGATTAATGATTGCACCATATTTTATGGATTTCATTTTGCTCATTTATATGCCATTTTTTTTAACTTTCTATAACTCTCTTGAATATGTCCGTATATTTGAGAGAACTTAAATAAGTTTGCCCCTATAATTCCTGCTAATCTTGAAAGCAGTATTCCCATTATTACAAGTATGAAAATACCTATTAGCAATTCCATGCAATCACCCTTCTTTACCGTTATGAAACATTTAACTCATTATAACACTAATCACTAAATTTGTAATGCTTTACATATTATATTAAATATTTTTTGAGTTTATTTTTAGCATACTGGGTAATCCACACCGCTTGGTGCGGGTTGCCGTTATATAAGTAATTATATTAATTTATAACACCTTGCAATGTATTGGCAAGGTGTTATTTTCTTCTTGAATTTTATAAGAAAGAATATCCTTTCAAAAATAGTTCCTATTTTATTTTACCATATGCTGGCATATCACTCAACTAAAACAGCCTACAAATCATTTAATATGATTGTAGGCCATGATCTGCAAACCTTTTGACTTAAATTCTAGATTTCACCAAACTGAGCTTTTGGCTCAACTTTCTCATCCTGATGCTTCCTGTTCAGATTCTTTAACTCGAAGTATAGGAAAATTGCTGTAAGTATAGATGATGATAAATCTGCAACAGGACCTGCCGTAAAGAGTCCCATCAATCCCATAAATGTAGGCAGTATCAATATCATAGGTATCAATAAAAGCACTTGACGTGAAAGGCTTAACAACATAGATTGCTTTGGTTTGCCAACAGCTTGGAAATATGCAGAACTAACAATCTGAAAACCGATTATGGGCATAAATATCATAACTCTCTTCATTCCCATGGCACCCACATTAATAAGCTCAGCATCGTCGGTGAAAACTCCGATCATTTGCGGAGCAAATAATTGAGTTGCTATAAAACCTATGGTAACGACCACTGTGGCAGCTCCTATGGCATATTTCAAGGTGCTTTTTACTCTGTCATATTTTTGAGCTCCATAGTTAAATCCAATTATAGGTTGAGCACCTTGATTAATTCCAAAGACAACCATAGTAAAAAGTGATACCACATTATTTATAATGCCCATGGCTGATACAGCAATGTCTCCTCCGTATTGAGCCAAGCCTTTATTCATGAAAATTACCACTAAACTGGACGCCAATTGCATAGCAAAAGGAGCCAATCCTATAGTAGTAATGGACTTTACAATATGAAATCTTAACTTCAGATTAGATTTCCTTATCTTTAACAAGCTGTTGCCAGAAAGGAAATAATACATTACAAATATTGCAGAAGCCGCCATGGATATAACAGTTGCAAGTGCTGCTCCTTTTATACCCCATCCAAATGCAAATATAAATATTGGATCCAGAATAGTATTAAGTATTGCTCCTATGAGCATGGTTGTCATTGCAACCTTCGGGTTTCCTTCTCCTCGTATGAAGTTATTCATGCCCATTTCAATCATCTGGAATATGGTTCCGTAAACTATGATTGTGAAATATCCTTTGGCATAAGGCATCACAGCATCACTGGCTCCAAATACTCTGAGAAGCGGCTCCATAAATAAGAGTCCCGACACAGTCAGCGCCACTGCTATAATTATCATGCTGACCAAAGCATTGGCCAATATCAGTTCTGCCTCTTCCTTCTTCTTCTGTCCAAGCCTTATGGATACAAGAGAATTGCCTCCTATACCTATAAGCATAGAAAAGGCCATACCTATAACCATTAGTGGAAAGCCAATTCTAACTCCGGCTATTCCCAAAGGACCTACTCCTTGACCTATGAATACCATATCAACAAAGTTGTAAAGGGCATTTACCACCATACCTACTATAGCAGGTATAGAAAACTTAAGTAAAAGTTTCGGTATTTCCTTTTCTCCCAGTAACCTTTCTCTCTCAACTACTTGCATATCATTACTCCTGTCTCTTTAATATTTTTTAGAATTTCTTTAGCAAATTCAATGCTTTCCAATAACTTATAAATATCTTGTGAATCCACTTTTTCAAAAATCCTCTCAAATTCTTTCTCAAAGCAGGACATCAGTTTTGAAATATATTCTTCACCTTGAGAAGTCAGAATGATCCATTGTTTTCTTCTATCTTCACAATCCGCCTCTCTCCTAACAAACCCATATTCCACCAAAGAATCAATCAATGTTGTGAGGCTTCCTTTTTGCATGTCCATTGCTTTTCCAAGGGAAGATGGCATTACTCTGCCCTTTTTTTGAATAATAAAAAGAGCTTTTTGCTGGCTTTTGTTTAAACTGGGCTCTATACCATAATCCTTATGATATATGCATCCTATGGTCTGATGATATAGAGGCATGAATTCAAACAAAGAATTAAAAAGCTCCTTAAATATAGTTTTATCCATAATTGCCTCCATAGAAAGTATTGCTTCCCATCCTTAGGACCTGCCTTGGATGGTTGCATTCCTCTACTGTAGAAAAATATATTTTCCTACACATAAAAATAGTTAGAATTCTTACTATTAGAATTCTAACTATTTTTATTCCTGCTGTCAATACTTTTCGATATGTTATTTTTCAAGTACTTTTACCAATAATTGTATTGAGTTTTCTACATCCTTTACTGATACCATTTCTGATGGAGAGTGAACATATCGGCATGGTACCGATATAACTCCAGAGGGTACTCCGGATTTTGTCAGATGAATTGCTCCTGAATCTGTACCTCCACCTTCCAATATTTCAAGCTGGTATGGAATATTGTTTTCCTGAGCTGTCTCTATCATAAGTTTCTTTACTGTTGGATGCGCCAATACACTGTTGTCCTTAATCTTTATAGCAGTACCTTTACCCATCTTTACTTCCATAGTCTTAGCTTTAGGAGTATCTCCTGTCAGAGTAACATCCAATGCTATACCCATATCAGGATCTACACCGTAGGCAGCAGTCTTGGCTCCTCTCAAGCCTACTTCTTCTTGCACTGTAAATACAAAGTATACTTCATTGGGACTGTTTTTGAGAGCTTTTAATGCTTCAATGGCAACATAGCAACCTATTCTGTCATCCAGAGCCTTGGACATGATATAGTCCCCATCCTGAACAAAAGGTGCATAGAAGCAAGCCACATCTCCTACATTTACTTTCTTCATGGCTTCTTCTTTTGAATAGGCACCGATATCTATAAACATTTTACTCAATGTAAGATCCTTCATGTTGTCAATTTTCTCCACGCCTACAACACCCATGGTGCCATCAGCAAACATTACTCTTTGATATAGTGCAGTATATGGTGAAACTCCTCCTATATTTGTGAAGCGAATGAAACCGTTGTCGTCTATATTGGTAACCATGATTCCTATTTCATCCATATGACTGGCTACCATAATCTTTTTACCGTTGCCCTTTTTTACTGCTATTAGATTTCCCAGGGCATCTACTTTTATCTCATCTGCATAGCCTTTTATTTCTTCCCTGATAACTTCCCTTATGGCTTCTTCGTTGCCGGATGGGCCAAAGGTTTCCAATAATCTTTTCAATAAATCTTTATTAATCACGGATGTATTCCCCCTCTTTTATATCTTCCAGGAATAGTTTTACTATTTTCTTAAGTCCCTCAAAATCATCCTTGCTCATTACGCAAGATGGCGAATGAATATATCTGCACGGTACAGAAATTGCTGTACAGGGTATTCCTTCTCTTGTGGTATGTATTGCTCCTGCGTCATTTCCGCCTGATGAGGGCAATCTATATTGAATATCTACTCCGTTTTTGACAGCGATGTCATATATTCTTTTAGCCAAGTTCTTAGGGAATATGGTTCTGGAATCCATAAGGGATATGGCAGGACCAGCCCCCAACTTTGTTATATAGGATTGCTCAGGCACGTTGGATACATCTGAGCATAAAGTTCCTTCAAGAACTAACGCAATGTCTGGATTAACTTTGTATGCAGCTACTGTTGCACCTCTTAATCCAATTTCTTCTTGAACTGTAAAAACAGCCACTACAGTAACATCATAATTATGTTTTAAAGTTTCTATCAATGCTGCGCATCCGGCTCTGTCATCCAATGCTTTTGCTTTTATCAGATTATTTCCGAATTCCACATATTCACTGTCAAAAGCTATATAATCTCCCGGCTTCACCAGCTTTTCCGTATCTTCCTTTGACTTGGCACCGATGTCTATATACAGCTGCTTTGTTCTTAATGGAGTCTCCCTTTCGCCCTTTTCCTGCAAATGTATTGCTTTGGCACCTATGACACCCTGTATTTTATTTTTTCCCACCAGCACTGGTTTGGATACCAATATTCTTTCATCCAATCCTCCTGCCTGTTCAAATCTTATAAATCCTCCATCATCTATGGACTTTACCATGAGCCCTACTTCGTCCATGTGAGCAGCTATCATAACCTTTGGGTATCCAGGCTTGCCATTTTTAGTTGCTATCACATTTCCTAATCTATCAACCTTTATATCGTCAACATATGGTTTTATTTCTTCCAATATTATTTGCCTTACTTCACCTTCGCCACCGGGCATACCGCAAGCATCAGTTAATCTTTTTAATAGCATAGCATTTCCTCCAAATCCTCGCCATTTAAGCTGACTATGAAATATGCCAAAAGCTTTCCGGCGTTTTTAATATCACTAATTTGGACAGTTTCTACGGAGGTATGCATATACCTTAGAGGTATGGATATCAAGCCTGTGGAAACTCCACCTCTGGTAACCTGCATTCCCCACGCATCTGTGCCTGTAGCTCCAGGATATATATCCTGCTGATAAGGTATGTTGTATTCCTTTGCTACCTTCACCAATCTTTCATAGACCTTTGGATGAATATTGGCACCAAAACCGATGCAAGGCCCTTTGCCTAAATCAGCAGTTTCATCTTTTGGCAGTTCTGGAGTGGACCCAAAACCTACATCTATAGCAATTCCTATATCGGGAGATATCTCAAATGTGGCAGGAATTGCACCTCTGTATCCAACTTCCTCCTGAACTGTAGCGACAGCGTAAACATCACAATCATGTTTCATATGGCTCAATTCTTTCAAGCATTCATACATGACTGCAACACCAGCCCTGTCATCCAAAGCTTTACCAGCCACCATATCATTCTGCAAGTTCAGCAACTTGCGCCTTATTGTGATTGAGTCTCCAATTGAAACATACTTTTCAACTTCTTCCTTTGGAAGACCTACATCTATCAGCATGTCTTCCATCTTAACGGATTTTTCCCTTTCACTGGCTTCAAGAATGTGGGGTGGCTTGCTGCCTATGACTCCAAATAAGTCCTTTTTTCCATGTATGATGACTTCTTGAGTCAGCAAGGTTCTTTGATCTACTCCCCCTACATTTGTAAATTGAATAAATCCCTTATCGTCAATTTTCTTTACCATCAAGCCTATTTCATCCATATGAGCTGCCAGCATAATCTTCTTTGGGTTATCAGCCTTTCCCTTTTTTATTGCATATAGGCTGCCCATTTTATCAATTTTTATCTCATCTGAATAGGGTAGAAAGTACTTTTCCACGACTTTCGCTGCTTCATGCTCGAAGCCTGTAACGCCATGGGCTTCTACCAGTTCTTTAAGCAAACTCCTAAGCAAAACATCTCCCTCTTTCTCTGTGTAATATGGTAATAAATCCCCACATATTTAATGTTAATATAATTTGATGATAATAGCAAAAGCTATTTGCAAAATTTTAAAAAATTATTCTAATATATAATTCTCGAAAACCATAATAGCGATATACTTACCACTTCCCGAACTTTTTAGCTCATCGTATACCAAATCTGCATAGTCAAAATCCTTAAGCATATTATATGCTTACCCGGGAGTCAAATTAACATTAAATTTCATGTAAGCCATTTATTTACCTCCCATCTTATCAATTTGTCAAAACTTATTCTAAAAGCTATATTTTTTATTCCTTCTTATTTATCTATTGTTCACACCACTATTATTCTGCATATTATGACTATATATCAGTATTTTTAAGAGGTGAACAAAATTATGGCAACTGCTTCAGCCATCATCAGAGGCGGACCTTTAGCACCAGCCTTGTCAGGTATGGTGTATTTCACAGATGTTCAGGGTGGTGTACAGGTATGTGTATCTGTAAGAGGGCTTCCCAATTACAAGCCTGCTATGGGAAATGAAGCTCCTATAGGTCCCCATGGCTTTCATATACACCTGTACGGAAATTGCGAGATCGGAGATCCTGATGATCCTTTTAAGGCAGCAGGAGATCATTGGAACCCGGATAACCAGCCCCATGGCAATCATGCTGGAGACTTTCCCGTAGTTTTCTCCAACCACGGAAGAGCTTTGATGTGTTTTTTCACTGATAGATTCAAGGTAAGAGATATAATTGGAAAATCAGTTATCATACACCAGAGTCCTGATGATTACCGAAGCCAGCCATCGGGAAACGCAGGAAAGAGATTGGCTTGCGGTATTATACAACCAATATAGGGCTGTATCCTTACTTTTCTGGACACAAGCAACCTTAAACTATCCTTATAATGAAACAAGTGTAAATGATTCACCATTTTAAGGTGCTGCATTTACACTTGTTAGCATCAAATGATTCTATATTTCAAGCTTATAGTCTTATTTATACTTATATACTAAAGGTTTATATCTACATACTCTTTTAGTTCTTTCATTGTCCATGGTTTTATTTCCAATTTGAACTTTCGTTCTCCTTCTTTTACTCTAAATGAAATTTCTCCACTTATTTCCTTTTGGGGTTTTAAGATGCCATTTATACCATTCTCCTCTGGGAGCACTATGTTGTATGCCTGATTATTCGCATCAACTAATTTAAATACCATATGTGAAGTCATTTGCTCTTCTTTTGAACCATTATTTTTCACAGACAAGTTAATATTTAAAAAGCAATATCCTTCACCTGCATCCCCTAAATTATTTCCCCTGGATACAGATACTTCTTTGATATCAAAAACCAAATTATTTATTGCTATATTAATCGCTGAGCCCGAGTCGCTTTCTTTTGCAATTTGCCCCTTATTGTCATTGGATTTGCCCACTGTTTCAATATCCAGCATTCCTTTTTTCTGGCTCATCCTTGGAGGTTCAATACATAATTCAAATTTATTAATTTTTTTCGGAACCTCAAACCAAACCGTTCCTTCTTTGCTTTCACCTGCTGAAAGCAATCCATTAATACTATCCGTTCCTTCAGGTAAAACAATATTATATATATTTCTCTTGTCATCATATAGCTTAAACATCATTTTAGATGTCAATTGCTCCTGTTTAACACCATCATTAGTGACTTTTAAGTTTATGCAAACCAGCTTATTTCCTTCTGAAGCTGTTTTAAATTTATTGCTCTTACTTTCACTTACACCGTTGATTGTAAATACCAAATTATTTGTCTTTGTGCTTTTCATATATACTATTATATTTGAAGTTTTATCATATTCCATAAATTCTTCGGCATTTGTAATATTACTTCCAGCCAATATTATGCTGCATGCAACAACAGTTAATATAAAATATTTGACAGCCACCTTTTTACACATACATGATCTTGCATATTTTATAATATCCATTATGCTTTGAATCCTCCTTCTATGATTGCCAAGTTACTTGACAAGCTTCATTTTGCTTCAAAATTTTATCAGGTTTAAACATACTTTACCAGGCTATATTAATATTATATATTACTTTTACAAAATTTACAACCTAAGGTAGTTCTTCGCAACATAAAGTATTAGACATTATAAGCACCTTTACTTTTGATTAACCTGCATAGGCATATTCATAAAATTTAATTCATAATAAAAATTAGAACTTAAGTGTTTTGAATTCTTAATATAAACAAACTAAGCCAGCATAAGCCTAGCTTAGTTCCCTGATACTGTTAATCTATCTATCATCATTGATGGAGAGCCGAAATAATAAATACCAGGTGTTGAAAATCTCACATCGTCTCCTAAAGCCTGAATTTCTTTTATCATATCATAGAAATTTCCTGCTATAGTAATTTGATTTACAGGTTTTATGACTTTTCCATGTTCTATCAAAAATCCATTGGAGTATAAAGAAAAATCTCCTGATATAGTATTGATCCCTGCATGCAACCCCTGTATATCAGTTATCAATAAACCTTTTTCCAGGGACATTATCATTTCTTCTAAAGAATAACTGCCTTTCTCTATATACATATTAATAGGCAGGACTCCTATAGAAGACTTATGGGAAATTCTAAAACCGTTGCCGGTAGAATTAACACCTTCTTTTTCTGCTGTTTTATTGTTGTGAAGAACGGTCTTCAAAACTCCGTTTTTGACAATATATTTAGTAAAAGTAGGCGTACCTTCATCATCAAAAGTTCTATATGAAAAACCTTTATCCATCAATGGATCCTCAATGATGTCTAATAAATCTGAACCTACCTTTTTACCTACCTTGCCCTTCATCAAAGATAGGTTTTCCTGAATCACATCTGCTAAGAACACCGGACACATGGTACTAAATAAGTTTGCTGCTACATTGTTTCTAAGGATTATTTTATAGTCCCCCGAAGGAATTGAACAGGCATCAAGCATATTTATTGCATCTCGAACAGCCTCATTTATCAAATCATTTTTATATTCTTGTGATAAATCATCTATAACCCTATGAATGTAGCCTGTTTGAGTATCCTCACCATTCTTAGCAACTACAGATAAATTTATAATGCCTGCGCCATAACTATCCTTTAATTCAAGTCCCTTTGTATTTTTAATATAAATGGATCTTTCATATTCCTCATAATCGCAATCTTCTACCAAATAGACCCTTTCATCCATAGAATAGGCCAGCTCTTCTATAGATTTCAAAAAAGCTATCTTCCTGTCTTCTTCATATAGTTTCAACCTATTGATTCTACTTTTCCTTTTTATTTCCACTGGTGCTGAAAGTTTTTCTGTATGTTCCCTTTCATTGCATTCGGCATATTGTATAAGATTAAATAACAAATCATCTATAGAATCATCTGCCAATCTTTCAGTATATGAATAGCCCATTTTGCCATTGTGAATACCTCTTAATGACAGAACCTCTTCCTTGGAAAGATTATAATTTTCAAGCTCTCCCTTATATACTTTAAATTTAGTAGAGCACTTTTCTGCCATATATACTTCCATTTCCTCAATTCCTAGTTCTTTTCCCCTGCTGAATAATTTATCTATGTCCATTATTAAGCCTCCCTTCCACCTACTGTCATAGATTTAACTCTGATAGTCGGCTGGCCTGCACCTATGAAAATTGCGCCGCTGCTTGCAAAACAATAGCCTTGGTCTATCTTCAAATTGTTAGCCACCATGTCTATATCCATCAATATCTTGCTTCCATTGCCAATAAGGGTAGCTCCTTTTACCGGTTTTGTAATTTTCCCATTTTCTATCAAATAGGCCTCGGAAAGGGAAAAGTTAAAATCACCGGTTGCAGGATTTACGGAACCAGCATTTATCTGTTTAGCAAATAATCCCTTCTCAGTATTTGCTATTATTTCCTCTTTAGTATTATTTCCACTGTCTATATAGGTATTAGTCATTCTTGAAGTAGGAGCAAATCTGTAAGATTGTCTCCTGCCCGAAGCAGTAGATTCTATCCCCATTCTTCTTCCATTCAATTTGTCCACCATATAAGATTTTAAAACCCCATTTTCTATGAGAACATTTTTCTGAGTTTTCTTTCCTTCATCATCAACACCCAAAGACCCCCAGAAGTTTGGAATAGAACCATCGTCTATCAAAGTTACCACATCTGATGCAATCTTTTGACCTAATTTATTAGAAAAGACGGATACCCCTTTTGCCACAGATGATGCTTCAAGGCTATGACCACAAGCTTCATGAAACATCAATCCTCCGAAACCATTATCTATCACCACCGGCATTACTCCAACCGGTGAATAATCAGCATAAACCATGGTTTTGGCAATTCTGGCTGCTTCCCTGGCATATTCCTCTATATCGATTGTATCATAGAATTCAAAACCCATTAAAGCACCTGGCCCTACATAACCCGTTTCCAATTGCCCTCCATATTCTGCTACTGCCATTATCAACATCCTGGTTCTAACTCTTTTATCTTCTACATATACCCCTTCAGTGTTAGCAATCAACACGTTTTGTTCTTGATCTATATAGTTTACCTGCACCTGAGTTATTTCTCGTCCATAATTTTTTGCCCCTTGAGTAGCTATTTTCATCAGCTCAAGTTTTTTTGACAATTCAATATTTCTGGGAAGTATGCTAAACTTATGAATATAAGGTCTTGTGGGATTATCAAATTTTAAAACCATATCTCTTTTGCTTTTCTTAAGAACCATAGTAGCCTTTATAGTCATTTTTATTAAATTATCTTTTGACAGATCATTGGTATAAACGTATATGCTATTAAGCCCATCAAATATCCTTATACCTATACCAAAATCCCTACCGCTCATACCTTTTTCAATGTGACCACCAATAGTGGATATTTCTGTAGTGTAATTGTCTTCCAGAAATATTTCTCCAAAATCTCCGCCATTGGAAATGACTGCATTAAATATATCTTCTATGATGTTCTTATCTAACATCCAACTCCTCCTTAAAATTCTAACCTCCATCAATCTCTAACATTGATGGCAGGCTACAAAGTGGTTTTTTTCTACTTCTTTTAACTGTGGACTAACATTTTTGCATTTATCAGTTGCTTGAACACACCTTTTGAAAAACTTACAACCTTCTGGCGGATTTATAGGACTTGGTACTTCCCCTTCCAATTTAATTCTTTTTCTTTCATCTTCTATCTTAGGATCAGGAATTGGTATAGCTGATATTAAAGCTTTTGTATAAGGATGCAATGGTTTTTGGTATATATTAAAACTTGGAGCCAGTTCTACCATAGAGCCCAAATACATAACTCCCACCCGGTCTGAAATGTGCTTAACCATAGATAGATCATGGGATATGAATAGATATGTAAGCCCAATTTCCTTTTGTAATCTTACTAATAGATTAACAATCTGAGCTTGGATAGACACATCTAATGCCGATATAGGCTCATCACATACTATGAATTGAGGTTCTACTGCCAGTGCTCTTGCTATGCCGACTCTTTGTCTTTGCCCACCAGAAAGCTCGTGTGGAAACCTGGAAGCATGCTCTTGGTTCAATCCAACTGTATCCAGCAGTTCATTAATCCGCCTTTGTCTTTCAATACGAGTTAATTTAAAATGCACATCTATGCCTTCTCCAATTATCTCTCCTATGGTCATCCTTGGATCTAGGGATGCATAAGGATCTTGTAAAATTATCTGGGCATTTTTCTTAAATTTAATCTTTTCATTAAAATCCATAGCATGTACATCTTTTCCGCAATAATAAACATGACCGCTTGTAGCAGCATAAAGCCCTAAGATAGTTCTTCCACAAGTGGTTTTCCCACAACCTGATTCTCCTACCAGCCCCAGAGTTTCTCCCTTTTTTATATTAAAGCTTACATCATCTACCGCCTTTAATATCTTATTTTTCCCTACATTAAAATATTTCTTTAAATTTACTACTTCAATTAGATTTTCATTACTCATTCATTTCACCTCGCAAAACTTCTGCACGATTAACTTTAGGCGCATCAGGATGCTGCAGCCAACAGGACAAACTATGGGTATTTGATAATCGGGTTTCTACAGGCTTTCTTTCTAAACATATTTCCATCGCGTATTCGCATCTGGAACTAAAAGCGCATCCCTTTAAAGGCAAAATTAAATCTGGCGGAGTACCTCTTAAAGCATATAACTGCTCTTTATTTTCGGTATCCAATCGTGGAACGGAATTTAGCAAAGCCCAAGTGTAAGGATGCATACTCTTATAGAAAATTTCTTCCCTGTTGCCTCTTTCCACTATCTCTCCGGCATACATGACCTGTATTTTATCGGCGAAATTAGCTACAACTCCTAAATCATGAGTTATAAGTATTATTGCAGTATTAAACTTATTTTTTAATTCGCCTAGCAGATCCATTATTTGAGCTTGTATGGTTACATCCAATGCAGTCGTAGGTTCGTCAGCTATTAGAATTTTAGGATTGCATGAAAGAGCCATGGCTATCATAACCCTTTGTCGCATTCCTCCGGAAAGCTGATGAGGATAATGATTTATCCTTTCCTCAGCATTAGGTATATTGACGGTTTCCAATAACTTTATCGTTTCCTTTTTAGCTTCATTCTTTTGCATCCCCTTATGAATCATTAATGCTTCCATTATCTGCTGTCCTATGGTCATTGTAGGATTCAGCGAGGTCATAGGATCCTGGAATATCATACTTACATCTTCTCCCCTAAAAGACCTTAACCTCTTTTTACTCATCTTTACAACATCTTCTTTTCCATTAAATATTATCTTAGAACCTTCCTTTATCTCTGCTGGAGGTTCCTTTAACAATCTTACAATGGATTTAGCTGTAACCGTCTTTCCACAACCCGACTCCCCAACCAATGCCAATGATTCACCTTTATTTAAATCAAAACTTACTCCTCTTACTGCCTTCACTTCCCCGGCATACGTATGAAATGATATATTTAAGTCTTTTACTTCAAGTATCTTATCCATTTTCTTTCCTCCCCCTACTCCCGCAGTCTAGGATCTAATGCATCTCTTAGACCGTCACCTAAAAGTGTGAAAGTTAGCATAGTCAACGCAATCATCAATGCTGGAAAAAACAATTGATAAGGATAAAATATAAAGTTTCGTTGGGCAGCTGATGCCAATGCACCCCAAGAAGTATTGGGAGGCTGAATTCCAAGCCCTATGTAAGATAGAAATGTCTCTGAAAATATATATCCTGGAATATCAAAGCTAATTGATACTATCAGTACATTTAATACATTAGGAATCAAATGCTTCATAATTATCTTTAACGGTTTTACCCCTAATGCCTCAGCAGCCAATATGTATTCTTGAGATTTTAATTGCAGCATTTGACCTCTAACCATGCGCGCTGTCCCGCACCATCCGGTCAAAGTCAAAGATATCATCATGGTACCTAAGCTTCTAGAATCGGTTATTATAGAAATAAGAATTACCACCAATAGATATGGAACGCTTATAAGTATTTCTACAATTCGCATCATTATTGTATCTACCCTTCCGCCAAAATACGCTGAAAAGCCTCCATACATGGTACCAACTACCGCAGATATAAGTGCCCCTGTAATCCCTATTACCATAGACACTCTGCCTGCTTTCCACACTCTTGCGAATATATCTCTTCCCAATTCATCGGTGCCAAACCAATTTTCCTTACTCGGTCTTTGATTTATTTTTGCAGAATCAATTTCTTTAAAATCATATCCGCTCAAATATGGACCTATTATTGTCATAAATACAATAATAACCAAGATAATCAACGATAATATGGCAACCTTATTGGACTTTAACCTTCTCCATACATCCTGCCAATAGCCGATTTGTGGCCTGGCTATCTTCTCTGATTCCTTATAGTCTATCTGAATCCTTCTAAATTTCTCCTTAGAAATCGTTTCCATAATTAAACCTCCCGCCTATTCATCTTTCTCTGATACTCGTATTCTTGGATCTACTATTCCATACAATATATCAGTTATCAATTGAGCTACTACAAACAATGCCGCATAGAAGACGGTAGTTCCGATGATCATTGTATAATCCCTATCATTGATAGAAGTTATATAATATGAACCAAGACCTGGGATTCCAAATATCCTCTCTATTACAAATGAACCTGTAAATATTCCGGCTATCTCTGGCCCTATAATAGTAATAACAGGCAAAATGGCATTTCTTAAAATATGCTTTATCACTATGTTAAAAGGACTTACTCCTTTTGCTTGAGCTGTAAGAATATAGTCCTGATTGATTACTTCCAGAACGTTTGACCTCATGTATCTGGCATAAGTTGCTATTGAACCAAAAGACAAAGCAATGGTAGGAAGAATTGTATGTTTTACTTTTCCCCATCCGGTGGTAGGCAATATTTTAAACTTAACAGAGAAACTATACTGTAGTATTGATGCTATTATAAATATAGGAACTGTTACACCAAGAATTGCGATAAACATGATGAGATAATCAGGCCATTTGTTCCTGAACAACGCAGCAACAACACCAAGAATAATGCCAATAGTTATCCCGATAATGATTGCTTGTGCTCCTAATCTTCCAGACACCTTTGAATGCTCTAATATGGTATCTGTAACAGATCTTCCAGGATATCTCAATGACTGGCCTAAATCCCCTTCTGTAATTAAATTTTTCAAAAATTTAACATATTGAACCATTACCGGTTGATCCAAACCATATTTTTTATAATAGTTCTCCTTAATTTGTTCAGGTAAATTTTTTGCCATATGAGCCAATGGATCTCCTGGTATGCTATGCATTAGGAAAAAAGTAATAGTAATTATGATGAAGAGGGTTAATAACATATAACCTACTCTTTTAATTATATATCTAGTCATTTCATTTTCTCCTTCCTCAAATTCTAAGATAGCAGTTTGTTAATTAACAAACTGCTATCTTGATTTTATCTATTACCTTCCTTGGGTATAGCCATACTTCCATCCAGATGTACCAAAAGGAGTAACTCCCAAACCATTAATATATTTATATCTGAATGTATTTGATTTTGGATATACTGATGGAGCCACAACCGATTCTTCGTATAATAGGATATGTTCAGCTTCTTTATAATACTCAAGACGTTTTTGCTCATCCATCTCTGCAGCTGCTAAATCTATTAACTTATCATATTTTTCATTTTTCCAGCCTGTTGCTATTGCATTAGAATCAGATTTCAATAAGCTCAACATGGATGCCGGATCATTATATTCTGCACCCCAACCCATATAACCTATTTGGAATTCACCTTTCATAACATTGGAATTAAATATCGGCCACTCTAACTGTTCGATTGTGATATTAACACCAAGATTTCTGTTATACATTTGCTGCAAATATTCACCATAAGTTCTAAACCATTGATCTGTTCCTCCCAGTGATATCTTCACAGTTAGATTCTTAGGATCGGTATCCATTCCTAATTCTTCTAATCCTTTAATAAGCAACTTTTTAGAATCAGGATTTTCTTCTGCAAGAAGTAATAAGGGTTCTTTAACCATTGATCTATACTCATCATTTCCCAATGATATGCTTGGTGGTACCCATCCATAAGCAGGAGCATTTATTCCATGGAATATTACATTTGACAGTTCTTGCCTGTCAATAGCCAGCGAAAAGGCTTTCCTTATATTTGCATTTTTAAAAACTTTATCATTGGTATTGAAAAACAAATAGTATGTTGATGGTTCAATAGTCTCAATGTGCTTCAAATTTTCTTCTGCACTGAATCTCTCTATCCATTCCGGGCTGCCTACACCTGCAGAATCAATGGAACCATTGGACAAGGAGTTATATATGGCATTTTCCTCGGCTATTATCTTCATGCTTATACTTTCCAATTTTACATTGCTTGTATCCCAATAATTTGGATTCTTGGTAAATTTAAGTTCACTATTATGTATCCATTCATTTAAAATAAAAGGTCCATTATATACTATAGTGTTTGGCTCTGTTCCATAAGTATCTCCATACTTCTCTACTATGTCCTTTCTCTGCGGCATCATTACCCTTTGGTATGTTAGTTCTCCAAAGTATGGGGTAGGATATTCAAGTTTAATCTCTAAAGTTTTATCATCAATTGCTTTAACACCAAGTTCATCTACCGGAAGCTTCCCGCTATTTACATCTGATGCATTTTTTATCGGCATCAAAAGGTATGCATAAGGTGAACCGGTAGCCGGGTCTAATGAACGTTTAATGCCATATTCATAATCATGTGCTGTTACTGGCTCTCCATCAGACCACTTATTATCCCTTAAGTGGAAAGTCCAAACAGTACCGTCATCACTAATATTCCAACTTTCAGCACCTGCTGGTGTCAATACATTGTTTAAACTTCCATCTTCTTCCAACCTAGTCAAAGGTTCCAATACATTATTTAGCACTGTATTTGAATAATTATCCGCTCCTTTTGATGGATCTAACGTACTAGGTTCTGCAACAAGATAACCATTAAAATATTGCTCACTATCAATACCTGTCTCAACTTTTGCAACCTCTTGGTTAGCTTGTCCATCTTTTTGACCATTCTGACCACCGCATCCAGCTAACCATGTTACAACTAAAATTAATGTAATAAATAAAGACAAATACTTCTTAGCTTTCATCAAAATACCCCCTGCTTTTCTATTTTTAACATATCAACTATAACCATGAATTAACCTATTGCGCCAAGCCATTGAATTTTGAGCAATATAAGTTCTTTTTGCTTTATCAAACCTGTACTAACGCTATATTGGAATTTTATTCATAGATTTTTGGCAAAGTAAAACTAACACAATAGGTTAATTTAGTTAATAGTCTAAATATTTATTCAATTATAGAATTTTTTCTAACTTGTGTCAATATTTTCTAACATACTGATTACCCATTACATCACATTAGTATTTCAGTAATACAGCATTTAATCTTTTATTGCCGCTTGAATACACGCATCTTTAGTAAAGTCTTCATTTGGAGTAGCATCTACGCGAATATGTGGTGTTGTCTTGGTTTCCATATTGATGGTGCCATCATTGTTTATACCCAGTTCAGCACTGAACCTAATAACAAGACCGCTGTTTGGCAAATAAGCAAAAGGTATCTCTGCAAAAACTCTGTCTCCTCCGGTAGGCTCTCCTATCAATATGGCAAACCCGGAATCTTTTGCAAACGAAGCAAACTTCTCTGCTGATGAAAACACATATCTATCTACCAACAAGTAAACCTTGCCCTTGAAATCAAGTATATTCCAAGGCTTGACTATAACTAAATTCTTAGTGTAATAATCATAATCTTCCTTTACTTCAGATGGGAACTTTCTCAGTGCTTCTTCATCTAATTTTCTAATGGGTTTACTTAAAGGAACTTTGTATAAATCATATTTATCTCTGTAATTCCCTCTATAAAAGCAATAGTATTCGGCTTTCAATGTATCATCTATTAAAAAACCTACAATATTCTTCCAATAATCATCAAAGCCTCCCGTATTGCCTCGAATATCAATAATCAGCTTTTCATAATCTTTCACTTCTTTTAGAAATTTCTCTACTTTTGCATAATCTTCTTTTATATGGTTATAAGACATAGAATCTATCTTCATATAAGCCACTTTATTCTCAATCAATATGGCTGTTTTCAATACTTCATCATTTGTAGCCAAAAAATCAAAATCCGAATCTAAGCCTATATTCTCAACATTCCCATCAAAACCATAGCGTTTCATTGATTTTTCGTAATTTAACACCGGGTGTTCATCAGGATAAAAATGTTTATAATAGCTTCTATATACATTGCCATTAAAGACATGGGTATGAGGATTGTTTAAATCGTTTAAAATCTTGTCTATAGCCACAAAAAATTCAGCATCATTTTTTGTGATTTTAATCATTTTCTCATATTTCTTCTTATTCTTTAACCAATCTACGTTATATAGCCTTTTATTAACATTGAAAAAGGGATAGTTATCCTCTAAAAGCTTATACATATAATAAAAATCCTCTAACTTTTCTTCTGTAGACATATGGGTTTCTATTATTCCGTAAGTTGCAGCATCCTCTGCAGCAATAGCAGTCTCTTCATCAGTGCAGGCCATTAAAATAAAAACAGTTATCAATAATACAGCGCTAATACCCATAAATCTCTTTCTAACCATAAACATCCCCCTTCATCAATTATATAAATATTGAATGATACAAGAGCAAACTATAGTTTTAATCTATTGTCTGATTATAATATATATTAAATTTTATTTATGTTCAATATTTTTCTTATATTATTAGAAATTTTTCTATTATATTTTTTCTTTCTTTTTAGAATACGTTGTGATATTATTTAATAAATCGAAAGGAGATGAACAGATGGATTATAAAATTGAACATAATAGAGCTATTGAATTTGTGGAATCTATGTTCAAATATACAATCAATAGATATCATAAAATCAATTGGGATAAAAATATACTTCGGGAAAATCTGTCTAGAGATATATTAGATTTTGCCCCAAGCAAAAGAGTAAAAAATTGGCTTAAATATGTTGATGACAATATATCTCCCATATACAGAAATGATTTAATATTTATCGCTAACATTACTATAGAAATGATAGATGCTTCCATTGAAGTAATACTTGAAAAAGGTTTTAAAGAACCTTTGATGCTAATAGATTATATAAAATCCTTAGAACCAAACGAGTTAGTTGAGCTTATATACAATCGATTCGATTTAGAGTTGCCTTTCGACAGTGAAGATGTATTAATAAAAAATGCTCTAATGGATACATATGATGAAGAGAAAGCTTTACTTTTTATGCAAATTAAGAATCATCCTGAGGAATATAAAAATAAGGTTATAGAAGTATACGAAATCTTTTATAATTTATATTACCAACCCTTTGAGGAAGAAGTATATACATTTATGGAGAGTAAATGTGAAAAGCACAATAAATTATTTCAAAATGATCCTATCGAGTTTTTAAACACCATAGGATTAGCAGATTATACTGAATTTATAACTAAAGAAAAAAAATTAAGGATGATTGAAAGCTTTTACATAGATTTAGGTCTTTTTCATTATTATGTTGACGATACTTTCATAATACTGTTTGGTCATTCCATCGAACACAAATTTAATCATAAATTAAATCAAGAGCAATGTATAAATTTGTTCAAAGCACTCTCTGATGAAACCAGGCTGGAAATTATCAGTATGACCAGCAAACGTCCCTGGTATAACAGGGAGCTGGCTAAACATTTTAATCTATCAACAGCAACTCTATCCTACCATTTAAATCTACTTTTAAATCTCGGCATACTTAATTTTGAGCCTAGTATAAAAAATAGATATTATTACACTACAAACAAAAAGAATCTTAAAGAATTGTTTGATATAGCCTATAAAATAATAGTAGAGCAATAGAGACGATTGAAACTCTATTGCTCCTGTTTATCTTATTTACAATATCAACCTTTTGTTCTATCGACATTGCCTACTCAAAAGTGTTTTTATCAGTTGTTGCGCTCTGTTGATCGGAATTTACTGAACTATTGCTTTTATCCTTATAGCATCTGGATAAAATTATAATCACCTTATCATTATGTGCATGATTCTCAAAGATATTTTTAATGATTTACTCTTTTCTACCTGTGTCATTAAGCTAATGACATTTTCATAACCAAATCATATGATTTTCTCCCTTCTTTGGGAACATTATCTCTTATTTTACACTATCATATCTCACAAAGCCTAACCCGCTTTCCAATGTTTCTCCTGTTATAGGATTCATGGGAGAATGTATATTCATAATATATCCGCTTTCGCCGTAACGACCTTTTCTATTTTCATCAAAATATTCCTCATCCATAGCTATATGATTTATGCGTCCACATATGACACCATACTGGCTGCCTTCATATAAAGGTTTAATCCATTCTAAAGTACATTCCAGATTTAAAAAGCACTCTTTAATCCTAGGCGCATTAATGGATATGGCTTTTTCCACCGTCAGTCCGCTTTCCGTTATCTCATCAATTTCATATATATTATTTTCAATTGTTTTATGGCAGCTTTCCCAGATGTCCTTGTTGGGAAAATTGATGCAAAACTCCTTATCTCTTAGTATGTTCTCGATGGTATGCCCATATTTTAGAGGAATGCCAGACATTATGCAAAAATGCCCTCCCCCATCCCCTGAAAAACAAGACCAGGAGTGCAAACAGGCATTAGGCAATCCATTTTCTTTATAGGTGGTGATTACAAACATAGGCATAGGTATGCCAGTAAGAAACTCGACCCAATTAAAAACCTCATACTGTCCCTCCCAGCTGGCAACAAATGCTTCTGGTTTTTTGTTTTCAAACTCATACTTCACGTTACACTTCCCCTTTACTGAATAAGTTTATCTGACTTAAATATATCTCAATATTTAAATGGTTCATTGTAAAAAACAGACATATTTTTTATGAAATTGCTTGGGGTAGTCCCACAAAATTCATTAAACTCCCTTATTAAATGAGATTGATCAAAAAAACCAGATTCATATGCAATATAAGTAAAATTTGACATGATACAATCCTTATATGTTTTTATTGCTTTATTTATCCTGACCAGCCTGGAAAACATCTTAGGACTTAACCCAATAGTTTCTTCAAATACCCTATTTAACTGTCTTTCACTGATATACTCACTTTCTGCAAGCTTTTTTATGGGAATTGTTCCACCTGTATGCTTGATTTTGTCTATGACAGATAAAATATATCTAAGATTTTTTCTGTTTCCCTCCATTGCCTGAATCAAAATACTATCTACCTTAAAAACAAGTTCATCTGCGGTTTTTGAAAACTCAATGGCATTTCTCAAAGATTTTGAAAGCTTGCTATCAATGTCATAAAAAGGACATTGCATATCTTTTAGTTCCTTTTGATGAATACCTGTCAAGGCATGCAATCCACCAGGTAAAAATTCAATGAAGAACATTCTTTCATCATGGCTTGAATCAACCTGCTTTACTCTCACAAGCTTTGATGTTGGCCCCCAGCATATTCCATCTAATTCTCTTCCATCAAATTCAAATATAATACATCCGCTTCCGTCAGGTATAATCGTAAGTTCATCAGATGGCTCATTATTTGTGCTTCCATTTAGGCTATATGAATAAGTTATAGTGTAATGGGATATATATTTTCTTAAGAGAATATGCGGCATAAAATAACAGTGATTTTTATATTCAGTTATGATAGCCTTATCAGAATTGATACAGAAATCAACATCTATCATGCTATTCACCTGCTTTTATCCTCTTATATGCTTTCACTATATTTTATATTGCTCCTGCTTTATCATTAACAGCTTCTTCACATTTTGTTATTCTTTCTTGTAAAATACTATCAGCCTTTTCGTAATCTTCTATTCTGACAGCCAAATTTACTTTCATTTCATCCTTGCCTGTTAACATTCTGCTTACTTTACCATTTTTTATGGATATATGTAGTTTTTTTAAACCCTTATTCCCTTTATAGTAATGTTCTCCCCATTCATAACAGCTAATTTTATTCCAGCTATATAATGATGATCTGCCTAAAAAAATTGCCTTATCACAAATCCCCTTTTTCCCAAAGTAATCATAGGCATAGATAAAAGTTATGATTATCCAGGAAATGAATAACATCAAATACATAAAACCGCTGAATTGTGCAATAATTTGTGATTCATACAACATTCCTTTTTCCACAAAGCCTTCCCTTATCCTCTCTAAAAGCTCACGATTAAATATTTGATACCACTTATCCAAGTATTGAGGATAAAGTAAAGGTACTACTCTCTTTAATTGCTTATATAAAATCCATAAATATAATAATACAATAATAAAACCACCTATTAGATTAAATGGTTCTGATGCTCTGCTTTCATATGTTGCATATATAAGCATTTCTCCTGCCTCTGACCTTTTTTTGATGGTTGTTATGACTTCAATCAAGAAAAGAATGAAAAAAACTATAAATACTATAGGAAAATATCTCATATAACTCCCCCTAGTCTCATAAATATTTTATCTGGCATCTTGGAGTATCTCCTGCTTCCCAATGCTTTATTGCCTTTATACCCATCATGGTCTTTATTCCCTCACTGAGCATAATTCCTAAAAGTATATTGTCAGCCAATTTGAATTCTACTATTCCGGTCGCATCCATAAATGCCCCCATGTTCAAAGCCTCTTAATAAGAGTCTCTGGATTTTTCTTGGTTTCCAACAAAGATTATCATCATAAATTGGTTATTGACATATTACTTCTTCTGCTTTCTTCTGCACTACCTTAGATTTCTGGACTATTACTACTCCAGCCAACACTAAAACTGTAGAAACAATCATTCTCAATGTTACAGGCTCTTTAAGAATCAACCAGCCAAGTATCATAGCCACTATTGGATTTATATAGGCATAGGTTCCAGCCTTAGAAATAGGCCAAACACTTATTAGATAGATATAAGATGTATAACCTATCAGAGACCCAAATATCACAAGATAAATCAAAGCCAAAATTCCTGTAAATTCAGGATGTAATCTGGATAGCTCACCAGTAATGATGCCCATGATGGTCTGGGCCATACCACCGGCCAACATCTGAACACCGATATGTATTATAATAGATCCACCAACAACAGTTCTTTTTGAATGTATTGAACCGCAAGCCCAAGCAAGGGCAGCAAGAATTACAAGCATAATTCCTGCAATATCTGTATCGAAACCTTCTCCTCCTAAAGACAACACCCCAACCCCCGCAAAACCAATAAGCATTCCCATCCAACCAAACAAGCTTATTCTGCTCCCTCCCGGGATAAATAGCTCAATAATAGCCATAAATATAGGTGTTATGGCTACAAGAAGTGCCGCTGTGCTTGAATTTATCCTCATTTCAGCAATTAGAATGAGGCTGTTGCTTAATCCAAGCATAAGCAAACCTGCTATGGAAATTTTAATATAATCCTTTTTGTCATTAGGAAATTTCAGTTTTTTTATGTGCCCGTATAATAATATCAATGAACCTGCTACTAAAAATCTTATGCCCCCGAAAAGAAACGGAGGAAAACTACGAACTCCTATCCTTATTGCAATATATGTAGAACCCCAAAGAATACATACCAATATATATGCTAATAATCCTTTATTTTTGCTTTCCATTACCTATCCTCCAACTACAGTAGTCATATTCTACAGTTGATCATAGATTTTTAATTCTAACCCAGTAAAATGATGAGTCCTCATATATAGCTTTTATAGCATCAATACCTCAACCTATTATGTCATAATTAAATTAGCCTTCTAAAATGTATAATATCATATGGTGAGAATATTTTACAATTATGCCATGTAACAAATCACATTTATATCCATAATATATTATTGAAGATAGGGGGGCCAGGCTATGTCAAATTCTTCTTTTATTAATTCCAATCTTTTTATAATAATAGCTGTTTTAATAACCATATGTGTTGGAGACGAATTAAGTGAAGATGATAATAATGTGTTAGGCAATCTTTTCACTGCTCTTGGTTCCCTATTTGTGACTAAAGCAGCTCAAAAGGCAAGTAAAGAAAATCAGGAAGAAATTAGGCGTCAAATCTCTGATTTGGAAAATCAGCTGCAAGCTTTAAAAAGCAAACTGAAATAAAGATAAGAAAGGCTTTTAGCAAAAAGTGTATATTATGGCAAACAATACGCCATAAATAAAAATCCATATACCCCATACCATTTCTTGGTTGGCAATAGAAATAATAGAACCAAAATAAGAAAATGCTGCAATTATGCTTCACCTGACATTGCATGAAACAGCTTTGATAAGTATATAAGTAATATAACAATGGAATCAATTTGAAATATATGAGTCTCATAATCGATGCCAAAAAGACTATTGAGTTTTGACAGTACTAATTTAAAAATAAAAAATCAGAACCTTCTACCTCTTTATATGAAAGTAGAAGGTTCAATACTTGTAGAACAATATTTATCTTAACTCCCAATGCCCCCGATATGTTGTATGGTCGTTATCTAAATAGTCAATATCAGCATAAATCCTCACTATATTATTGACATCATCATGTTGTATGCGGACATTTGACGGTCTTCCGTCATCACTTCTGTACTGCAAGTAATTATTTACTATCTCCATGGCTATATCATCGCTGTATCCGTCATATATGGTGTTATATTCAGAGTCTGCAATTTCAAGAACCATGCTGTGGCCATCATAATCTACGATTCTTCTTTCCAGAATGCTCCCATACATCGGCTATACTCCTCCCTATTTTAATACTATGCTATTATATATCTTCCCCCAAAATATGCCTTAGTATTAGCAATCCTTTCATAATTTTGGGGAAATCACAGGTTGGAATCACAAGCATCATTGCATGTTCTATTTTTCCGGAGTACAGCCACTTTTAATAACTTCCTTTATATGGGTTTCTAATGCATATTCATACTAGCATTCTATAGACAAGACTATCTTAATAAGCCATCGTGTTTTTCATCTAGTGGGCCACCCTTTTCATGTACTAGTCTGCCATAGTTTTCATAAGCCTCACATATATCACTATTGCTTTCCATAAAATACTTCAGATTCTTTTCAATTACATCCACATTGTCAAAATAAATCTTCCACACTATCTCCACCTTACAACTAATATATCTAAGGTGCATTATGTGTGAAAGTCTTAATAAAAAAAACATCATATTTTCATTTAATCCTCTTTTTGGGAAATAGAATTCAAAATTTCCATAAACTCATCGCCCATTATGGTTTCTTTTTGAATAAGGTATGAAGCTATCTTACCTAAGGCTTCCATATTATCCTTAAGTAGAGTCTTTGCTTTTTCATAACATTCTTTCAGGATTTTTTGCACTTCATCGTCTATTTCTGCAGCTGTCTGATCAGAACAATTCATAACAGGCCTTCCGTCTAGGTACCTGTTCTGTATTGATTCCAACCCCATCATGCCAAATCTTTCAGACATACCATATATGGTTACCATCTGCCTTGCCAGTTGAGTAGCTCTTTCTATATCATTGGAAGCTCCTGTGGTTATTTCATTGAAGACTAAATCTTCAGCGGCTCTCCCTGCAAGAAGGACAACTATTTGCTCTAATATTTCGTCCTTTGACATAAGGTATTTTTCTTCTTCGGGCATCTGCATAGTATATCCTAAGGCACCCATGGTTCTTGGAATTATAGTAATCTTGTGGACAGGTTGCGTCTTCTTTTGCAATGCTGAAGCTAATGCATGGCCTACTTCATGGAAAGCAACCAGATTCTTTTCATTCTGCGTCATAACCCTATCTTTTTTCTCTTTACCGGCTATTACAGTTTCCACCGCTTCAAACAGGTCATCCTGGCGTATCTTGTCTCTTCCCATTCTTACTGCCCTTAAGGCTGCTTCATTGACCATATTGGCTAGATCTGCTCCTACAGCACCTGCAGTTGCTAAAGCAATTTCTTTCAGGTTTACGCTTTCATCCATTACATAATTTTTTGCATGAACTTTTAGTATTTCTTCCCTGCCTTTTAAATCTGGTTTATCAACTATTACCCTTCTATCAAAACGGCCAGGTCTCAACAGCGCTTTATCAAGAACCTCCGGCCTGTTGGTGGCTGCAAGTATTACAACCCCTTTTGAAGAATCAAAACCATCCATTTCTGCAAGAAGCTGATTTAATGTCTGTTCTCTTTCGTCGTTGCCTCCTATGGTACCTTCTCTGCTCTTGCCAATAGCATCTATTTCATCAATGAATACTATGCATGGCGCCTGCTTTTCTGTTTGTTTGAACAAATCCCTAACCCTTGCTGCACCTACACCAACAAACATTTCTACAAAATCTGATCCTGATATGGAGAAGAAAGGAACCTTGGCCTCTCCTGCCACTGCCTTTGCCAAAAGAGTCTTTCCCGTACCGGGAGGTCCTACCAAAAGGGCACCTTTGGGCAACTTAGCTCCTATCTTTGTATATTTGCTTGGGCTGTGAAGAAAATCTACAATTTCCTTAAGAGATTCCTTAGCCTCTTCTTGTCCGGCCACATCATCGAAGGTAACACCTGTGCTTTTTTGCACATATACCTTGGCATTGCTTTTGCCTATGGACATGGCACCTCCTCCCATCCTTTTGCTCAATGATCCCATAAGCATGGAGCTGAACAAATAAAATATTGCAAATGGCAATACCCAGGAAACTATAAAGTTCATGATGGGAGATTGCTTCTCATTGACCGGTTTAAAGCTTACTCCTGCATTATATAACCTATCTACAAGTCCTGGATAATTCAATATACCGGTATAGTACACTTTTCTCTCCACTAATGGAGTATCCTTATCTGCTTTTGGCACTATTATTATCTTATCCTCAGTAATCTGTACTGACTCGATTTTTTTCTCATCAATCATTTTAAGAAATGTGCTGTAATCAATTTCTTGAAATGCGGACTGTGAAATAAAAGATGTCAACATATTTATGGCTAATGTAATTATAAGCGCAATAGCGATATATTTAGGCAAATTTTCTTTTTTGTTGGGTAACATATGCTCCCCTCCTTACAACAATTCTTGCGACAAATCCATCAATTTATCATGGATTCTTCGCATATCTTCCTTAGAAAATACATCAATGCAAAATAGTCTAGAAAATGCCATACCATAACAGGCAAGACATATGATCATTCCCATAATTGGATCTTTAAGCTTATAAACATTATCCAGCAACTCTTTGCGGTTTTCTTTTACCGGTTTAAGTAATTCCTGATTCATTGCTACCGCTGCCAGCAATCCTGTCATACAAGTGCTACCAATTGAATCATAACTGAAATTCTCCTCTATTAAAGATGTGAGCCATCTGTTACTATCAAATCTTTTATCAAACTGTTCCATATAATATTGTATTAATCCTTGTATCAGTTTATCCTTGCTAGGATAATGATACAACAATCCGCCCTTGCTGATTCCAGCTTCCTTAGCTACCTCTTCCAATGTGAAACAGCTTAGGCCTTTTCTTTCGATGACTTTGTTTGCAGCACACAGTATTTTTTCCTTCAAGGAAACCTCCATGGCTTTCAAACTCCTTTCTACCGTCTGGACGGTATAGTTAATTCTATCAAATAGTATATCATGTGTCAATATACGATAATAAATTTACCTATTTCGTACTATTGTGACAGATATATGTTATAATATTTGATGATTTTATATTTATTTTTATATTTATATTATAAAAATCTAATATTCTGTGAGGGTTTATATTATGGAACATAATGAAAAATTTACCATGATGACTCAGACACCTATACATATACTTATTCCCAAATTAGCAGTACCAACTATTATCAGCATGCTTATTACATCTATCTATAATATGGCAGATACTTACTTCGTAAGCCAAATCGGCACAAGTGCAGCAGCCGCCGTAGGTGTTATGTTTTCCCTAATGTCAATAATACAAGCCATCGGTTTTACCTTTGGTATGGGCTGTGGTAGCTTTATTTCTCGTAGCTTAGGAAAAAAAGATGTAAAAAGTGCAGAAAAAGCAGGTGCAATAGCTTTTTTCACTGCTGTGGTCATGGGGTTACTGCTGGCTTTATTTGGGCTATTGTTTATAGATAAGCTGGTTGTTTTACTTGGTGCTACTGAGACTATCGCACCTTATGCCAAGGATTACGGCAAATACATATTGATTGGCGCACCCTATATGTGCGGCTCTTTTGTTTTGAATAATATATTGCGTTCACAAGGAAATGCTGTGAGATCAATGGTCGGAATAACTACAGGCGGTGTCCTAAATGTAATACTGGACCCAATTTTTATTTTTGCATTTGATATGGGAATATCCGGTGCTGCCATAGCTACAATCATCAGTCAGCTAATCAGTTTTTTTATTTTATTTTCTCAATGCAATTACATAGACGGAAGTATTAAGATTAAAATATCTAATTATGAATTCTCACCAGAGATGTATAAAGAGATAATAAAGACAGGTATGCCCACTTTCTATAGGCAAGGCCTCGCAAGTTTGGCAGCCATTTTTATGAATATATCTGCCTCACCTTTTGGCGATTCTGTCATTGCAGCTGTATCCATTGTGACAAGAATCGTCATGTTCATTAACTCTGCATTGATAGGTTTTGGTCAAGGTTTCCAACCTGTATGCGGATTTAACTATGGAGCTAAAAAATATGACAGGGTTTTAGAGTCCTTTTGGTTCTGTGCTAAGGTCGGTTTTATAGCACTAGCTATTTTTGGTTTCATCGGCTTTATATTTGCTCCAGATATCATAAGCCTATTCAGAGCTAATGATGTGGATGTAATCAATGTAGGTACACGCACAATGAGATTTCAATGTTTGGTTATGCCTCTCAGTTCATTTACAGTAATAGTCAACATGACTCTGCAATCTCTGGGTTATGGATGGAAAGCCTCTCTCATGGCATCAGGCCGTCAAGGCTTATTCTTCATACCTACCATATTAATATTACCTCGCATAATAGGCATTACAGGAATACAAACAAGTCAGGCAATAGCAGACTTCTTTACTTTTATATTGGCAATCATAATGATTAGAGATGTGTTAAAAGAGCTGAAACAAGCAGGCAAGCTTCAGGAAAAGGAATAGAAAAAGTGCAACTTATTTGCGTTGCACTTTTTCATTCATACTGCTTCGAAAGTTAATTTTTCATAGTGTTTATACAACGAATGGAACACTCCACTGTAACCTTTTTGCCATGGCTTTCTCTTACCACAGAAATGAAGAATTACAGTATTTCTTATTACTCGGTCCATATCCCATTCTCCGCCGCTCATTATCTTATAATAGCGATAAAATCTGGCATCGTAATTATATAACTTCTCATCCAAAGCCTTTATTTTCTTTCCATATAATGCATTAAGTATATCCTGGTCAGGCATGATAAGCTTAGTCCTATGCTCCCGTACAAATTCATATATTTCTTCCTCATCAATAAGTTCCCTCTGATTATCCAGGTTCATCAGCAATATTCCAGAGTTATAATAAGCATCTATTACATATGGATAAAGCCTTAGTTTGTTTATCTCTTTAACCGTTACCTTATCATGATATGCTGCTCCATACAAATAGTCACTTATATCAGTATTATACAATTTATCAATAGGATTGATTATAAGGGTATCAGGATCTAAATATAATATCCTATCCATATCCTGAGGCAAAAACTTAAACGCCAGCAATCGATAATACATTTCTTTTGTATAATGTAAAAGTATAGGAGCGTTTGCAAAGCAATTATCATCAATATGGATTACATGTAGTGAGCTTCCATGGCTTTCGATGTAATTGTCCAGATCCTTAATTTCATCATCACTGATTCTTGAATGCATTAAATATATATCGAATTTCTCTTCTTTATTATTCATAAAAAGAGATTTCAACATAATTTTCAAAGGTTTTATATATGTTGAATTTAAAGTAACAAGCAGATTCATCATAATCTTATCCCCTCTTTACACACGCTGCTATATCATTGCCTTTAACTACATCAATGGAGCAAATATTCTCAAAATCATTCTTATGAGAGTCTTGTGCCACTTAACTTGTTTTAAATCCTTTAATGTGATTTCCTGACACATTTCTAAAGTTTTGATGAAATCTTCTTTTATGTCACCTACGCTGCTGCAATTATACATCCAAACTCCGCACTCGAAATGAAGAAATAAGCTTCTGTAATCCATATTTATTGTACCTACTACGCCGTATTCATCATCTACCACAAAGGTTTTGGAATGGATGAATCCGGGAGTATACTCATATATTTTAACACCACCCTCAACTAGAATCTTATAATAGGATCTGGTAACCTCATGAACATACCACTTGTCTCCACAATGTGGAGTAATTATGCGTACATCAACGCCTCCTTTTGCAGCGGAAGTCAACGCAGTTATCATTTCATTATCAATGATTAGATAAGGAGTTGTAATATAGACATATTTCCTCGCCTTGTTTATTAAATTCAGATATACTACTTCACCAACAGTTTCATCATCTAAAGGACTATCAGCATAAGGCTGAACATATCCATCCCTACAGCCTTTCTGGCAAGAAGCAATATCTGGCTTGAATTTCTCGAAATCTTCATCTATACCTTTTAAATAATCCCACATGGACAGGAACATGACCGTCATGCTCCAGACAGCTTCTCCTTTAACCATTATGGCCGTATCCTTCCAATGTCCAAACCTCTCATATTCATTTATATACTCATCCGCCAGATTTATTCCTCCGGTAAAACCTGTATGTCCATCTATTATTGCAATTTTTCTATGATCTCTGGTATTAAACCTGGTAGATAGCAAAGGCACCAAGGGATTAAATATACAGCACTTTATACCCAAGCTTTCAAGCTTTTTATCGTAGCCATAGGGCAGCTTGAGTATGCAGCCTGCATCATCATATATTACCCTTACATCTACGCCTTCCTTTACTTTCTCCTTTAGTATATCGAGAATACTATTCCACATAATACCTTCTTCAATAATGAAATATTCTAAGAATATGAATTTTTTGGCCTTTTTTAACTCTTCCTTCAGCCTCTCAAATTTTATCTCGCCTATGGATAAGTATTCGGTAAATGTATTGCAATAAGGAGGATAATAGGCATAGTCTTGTATATACCTTGATTGATTGGCTGCAATTTCATTGCTCAGCTTCATTTCATCTAGAATTTGCTGCTTTGGTTTCAGAGCCTCTCTTGTCTTATCAGATATTGACTTCATCCTCTGCCGGGCTCTCTTACTCAACTTATTGTTGCCGATGAATATATAAAACAATCCCCCAAAAATCGGAAACAACAAAATAGGAATAATCCAAGCTATTTTATATACTGGATTACTCTTGCTGTTTAATATGAACAATATGACTACTAAACTTATTATTAAACTTGCTGCATAAAAGTAAGCAAAATAATCATAAAATTTAACTATTACACCTATGAAAACAAAGAGTTGTACTAATATGGCCAGAACCAGAAAACATGCTCTATGAAATAAAAACTTAACTATATACTTCATATCTGATCATCTCTTAATTGCAGATTTCTTACACTTTGCTCTAAGTTCAATCATATTCTACTCATTTATTTTATTAAAATGTATCCATTGGATCTTCATGCAAACAATAAAAGGCTAACAGCCATAACCATCATGCCAAGAATAAGACCATAAATCGCTATATGATGTTCTCCATATTTTTCAGCAGTAGGAAGAAGTTCATCCAAGGATATATATACCATAATTCCTGCAACTGCTGCAAATATTATACCGGAAATTGCATCATTAAAGAACCTCATAAGAAGTAAATAGCCTACAATTGCTCCTACGGGCTCAGACAAACCTGAAAGGAAAGAGTACATAAATGCCTTCTTTCTATCACCGGTAGCGAAGTAGACAGGTACTGAAACAGCTATTCCTTCCGGTATATTATGGATAGCTATTGCTATTGCTATGCTATATCCTAAAGCAGGGTCATGCATAGCACTTGCAAAAGATGCTAATCCCTCAGGGAAATTATGAATTCCTATGGCCAACGCAGAAAACAATCCTAACCTTAACAGGTCTGACTGCTTTTCCTCGGACTTATCCATTTCTTTTACATCTCTCATTTCATGAGGATTTTCAGTGCTGGGTACAAATTTATCTATCAATGCTATCAAAGCTATACCTAAGAAAAATGCTATAGTTGTTACCCAATATCCTTTTGGTGATCCATAATAGGCCTCTAAGGATTTTCTGGCCTCTACAAATATTTCTATCATGGAAACATATATCATCACACCTGCAGAAAAACCTAAGGCCCCGGATAAAAACTTCTTATTTGTCTGCTTTGTATAAAAAGCTAGTAAACTTCCAATACCGGTAGCCAGACCTGCAAATAATGTGAGTCCAAATGCCAAAAATAATTGATTCGTATCAGTATTCATGATAAACCTCCACATGCAGTAATTTGAGACTCTTCATTTGCTTTAATTTTATCTTTTAGAAAAACTTATTTCAAGTCCCAACTGTGGAGGCTTATCACTTCTTCATTATACCCTATCTGGGTATTAATCCCAATTTCTTTTGCATCTTTCTCAACGTCTTATTTGCAACATAGCTTGCCTTTTCTGCTCCGTTCTTATAGACGCTTTCCATATATGGCTTATCTTCTAAAAGCTGTTTTACCTTTTCCTGAACCGGGCTAAGCTCTTCTACAATAGCTTCGGCTACATCAGATTTAAATTGAGCATACCCTATGCCTTCATACTTTTTCTCTATTTCCTGAGGTTTTTCACCTGTTATAGCGCCCAATATGCTTATAAGATTCGATATGCCCGGCTGTTCTTCGCTGAATCTCACTACACCTATATCATCAGTAACAGCTCTGCTTATTTTCTTTCTGATAACATCAGGCGGGTCCATTATCAATATATAAGAGTTAGGATTCTCCGAAGACTTAGACATCTTCTTCTGAGGTTCCTGCAGATCCATTATCCTGGCTCCCACATTTCCTATATATGCATCAGGTACTTTAAATGTGGGGCTATATAGATTGTTAAATCTGATAGCCAAATCCCTTGCCAATTCTATATGCTGCTTCTGGTCGCTGCCTACAGGCACCAAATCCGTATTATACAGCAAAATGTCCGCAGCCATCAGTACCGGATATGTGAACAACCCTGCGCTGACGCTTTCACCTACTTTTTGAGATTTATCTTTAAATTGAGTCATTCTGCTCAGCTCGCCCATATAGCAAAAACAATTTAACAACCATGCTGCCTCACTATGAGCAGGTACATGGGACTGAATAAATATTGTATTCTTAGCTGGATCAAGACCGGATGCCAGATATATTGCGATGTTTTTTAAAGTTCTGGCTCTCAATTCTGCTGGATTCTGCCTTACTGTCAATGCATGCAGATCAACAACGCAATAGTATGAGTCGTAATCGTCCTGTAAAGAAACCCAGTTTTTTATAGCTCCCAAATAATTTCCTATGGTAAGATCTCCAGAAGGTTGGATTCCACTTAATATGACCTTTTTTGCATTTTCCATAAACTACACCTCCGTATATTAAGTAATTAAAAAGCCCTATAGATAAAATCTATAGGGCGTAATAAACGCGGTACCACCTAATTCAAGAAGCAAAATGCTTCTCCTCATTACAGATACTCCATCCCAAGGGACTTTATATCCTGCTTCTATAACATGAAGCCCACGTTATTGGCTACTGCCATTTCGCCAAAATCCTCAAGGACCCATTCGGCCTAGACATAATTACTGCAATTCCACCCTCTGCAGCTCTCTGTAAATCTGTTTCCAAGCTTACTTGCTTCCCTTCATAGGATTTATCATATTGATTTGTTATATTATATGATTATCAAGAATTTTTGTCAATATACTTTCCGCCATAACTATTATTACAGATATATTTTAAGTTATCATAACCCTGAACTCAATCCTGAACCGGCACTTTTATACCTATCCACATGATCCTTTATAGCAAAAGGTAGATAAAAGGCAAAAAACATGGCCAATACTACTAATTCCATAGGGATAATATACCAAGGCCATGGACCTAAATAATCAAGAGGTGTTATAGCATCCGGCTTTCTGCATAAAAACAGGTAATTACCCCCTGTAATAATATCTACAGGTACCACAACCAATGCAAAAATATTTATGTATGCAAATGCTCTAAAAACTGACTTTATATCAAGCCTATATTTGTACACAAAAGTCATATAAACTACTGCTATAATTATTAATCCGTGGAGTATGAAAAATTTAAAAAACACATAATGCGGATAACCATATCCACTTAAGTCCGGTGTCAAAAGTGCCGGTATAGCTCCTCCCAGTCCCCAAAAGTAAGCAAGTCTATATATCTTATAGCTATTTTTATATAACATTATGGCACAGATTATTGTAGAAATGGTGCAGAGATGAAAAGGAAGATTGTATTCCACTGTCCAGACGCCTTTAATCCCACACCACAATTGAAAGGACAATTCCGTAGCTATCAATCCTGTAGCAATAAAATTTCTTGCAAATCTATCAACTCTGCTCTTTCTAAGTCTCTCAGCGTTAAAATATATAAGAAGTATAATAATTAGAATTATTGATAGTGAAACTATATGTACTCGTGAAAATATCTGAAAAGGTTCTCCGCTATAATATATACTGAAAAACTTATCCATATATCATCATCCTATAAGTCACAAAACTCCAATCTAAGCTTCTACTGCATTCTTATCTGTAGATCTGGCTATGCCTTGAAGCTCATCTTTTGACAAAAGGGAAACTTTATAAATATGATCTGCTATTCTCTCAAAATGGTTTATTATATCTAAGTAGATTACCCCTGCCTCCACATTGCATTTTCCTGCTTCCAACCTAATTATATGATTGTTTGCCAATTCCTTGCACAATTCATCCACTTTATCTTCAAGTTCTGCAGTGGATTTTGCCAGTTCTTCATTTTTTTCCTTTAATAAGTTTATGATATTGTCATACATCCATATGATCAATTCTTTTAGCTGCTTGAGTTCATCAATGGCCTCATCTGAAAAGACCAGATTTCTGTTTATCTTACTTTCTACCAATTTTGCTATATCTGATATGTGATCTCCCATTCTCTCAATATTGTTGATACTGGTAATCATAGCATGCACTATTATTGAATTTGCATCGGAAAGAGGTCTTTTTGACAATTCCACCATATAGACAGTTATATCCTTCTGTAACTGATTTACAACTTCTTCATCCTTGTTAACCAGCTCTATCTTATCCTTATCATTTTCGAACAGAGCCTCCATAACATTGTTCAGCATTACTCTTGTTAGCTCAGCACCTCTTGTAATCTCCGATATTGTAGCTTTAAAAGCTGCTGCAGGTGTATCCATCAAAAGTTTATCTAAATAGATTGATTGAGGTTCATGATCCAATTCCTTGCCTCTAATAACGGTTTCAAGAAACTTAACATAATATTTTGTAAGAGGTAGAAAGATTGACGCGCTGAAAACATTGAAAAATGTATGAGAATTAGCAATCTGAGATCCTATATCTCCGTTAGGTTGAAAGTATAAAGTTATAACTTCAATTGCGCGAACAAAATAAGGTAATATCAAAGATACTAATATGACGCCGAAAACATTATAAAGTGTATGTGCCCAGGCCGTCCTTCTGGCATGAATATTACCAGAAAAGCTTGCCAATTGTGCTGATATGCATGTTCCAATATTATCTCCAAGCATTATGGTCACTGCTGATGTAAGGTCTAGCAGGCTTGCTTGACCCAAAATCATTACCAAACCTACTGTGGCTGCACTGCTGTGCACTAAAGCAGTTGCCACTGCCCCAAGCAGAATACCTACAATTGGAATAGAAGCGTATGTTTCGAAAAAGTATCTGAGAGTTGGATTGTGCTGCATGAAAGGTATTCCTTGATTCAAAATCTTAAGCCCTAAAAACATCATTCCAAAGCCCATAAGAGCATCGCCAAAGTTCTTAAGTGTCTTGTTTTTTGAGAAATATCCTATTGCGAATCCTATGCCTAAAACAGGCAGCGCTATCTCCGTCAATTTGAAATTAAAGCTGAAAGCCATCAACTGAGCAGTTATAGTGGTTCCAATATTTGCGCCGTAAATGATACCCACTGCCTGGGGCAGCTTCATAAGACCTGCATTTACAAATCCTACTGTAAGAACTGTCACCGCTGTGCTGCTTTGTACCAGTGCAGTTATAATTGTTCCCACCAAAAAAGCGCTCCAAACTTTACCGGTCAATATAGAGAGCATTTTCTTCATCATTTCACCTGAAGCTTTTTCTAGCCCTTCTCCCATCTTGTCAACACCATACATGAGAAGAGCAGTTCCGCCTATTAGGCCAAAAATTAAATCTCTCATATTCGCCCCCATACCATAAATTTTTTCTGTCCACCATGATTCTATCATATCAAATTATTAAAAAAAACACATCTTTACTATAATTCAAATATTTTTTCATCTTGGTCTAATTTTTGACAACAAAAGTAAAAGTACTCTGTATCATCTATTATAAATTCCCCAAATCCATGCTTTTGGCAAAGATTTATAAGTGTTTCATCTGTTGGTATAGGCTCTTCCTTATCTGAAACGTATCCAATTTTTCGCCTGTGCTCTTTTAGTCCAGCTCTTGTCCTTGCATGGCAAATTACGAATTTTCCTCCTGCTTTTAGATTATTATATGAGTTTTCAAATATAGCATCATAATCATTAAAATGATGTATACTATTGAATATAATTACAAAATCAAAATCACATTCAAACATCAATTTTTTCTCATAATCAAGACATCTTACATCTGTTCCTGGGTAAATATTCAGAAATTCTTCCACCATTTTATCTGCAATATCCACTGCCACATAATTTGATAAACCTTTATCTTTAAGAATAGAATATAGTATTCCTGTACCTGCCGCCACATCCAATACATTATGGCCTTCTCCGATATTAAGCCTTTCAATTATATCAGCTGCAATTTCATAGTTTTTTTCCGGTATATTCTTTGTCCAATCTTTAGCTAATATATTAAAGTTCTCTTCCATCATTGATCCCTCCTACTTAGCTAAAGAAATTCTTCATTACTTAATCATCATAGCGATAAATATGTTTGTGATACATATTTTGGGAAAAGTAAGGGCCAAAAGCCTTCGATATAGTATTGCTCTATCAGATAAGTCATTAATATCCGCACTGTATAAAGCCGCGAACTTGCTTTCAGATATGATTTTTTTCATCTTCTCTGTAAAACTATAGTTATTAACGTTCCATATATCTTCTTCCATTATTTTTGAAAAATCCGCTAAGGCTATATCAGCTTTTTTCGAATTGTATTGTTCTATGATAATATCTATCAGCTCATTTAGAGAGTACTCCCTGCACCTGTCTATTCCCATGACTTCTGCTGACACTTCAGCTGCCGCAGAGATTATTCCGTCAGTGTCTTTTAATTTCCTTTCAGAAGAGTAACTTTTTAGAACCTTTATAAGTTTATATATTATAAGTCTGTTTTGAGGACTGAGCCTTTTATCCCAATCCATTCCAAGAAAGGCATATATCAGTTTTATATGGCTTTCATCCAGTTTTATATGGTTCCTTGTATCATTAAAAAAATAATACTTGCCTTTATATTTTCCAAAAACCTTCATGGCATCATAATAGCCTATTTCCATGTTTCTTTTTGCTCTTTCCACATCAAAAGCCAATGTTGGACCCAGGTTTTCAGAGTTTTTTATTTGTATAATATTCAAGTCATTGGTCTTAACTTTTCTCACCCGTCCTATGCCAGAAACATCTACTGATATTACATTGTATATCTTTTTTTGAAGCATAAGCGATACAGGCAAATTGTCATATACGGCTCCATCAATGAATTTCTTCCCGCCTATCTCCATAGGCTTGAAAGCAGGAAAGGATGCGCTGGCTAAAAGATAATCCACAATTTTTCCTTCCGGTATATCTTCTTTAAAGATGACTACTGGTTTTCTGTCTGTCAATGAAAAAGTCACTACTCCAAAATCCATAGGAGATTTTCTGATTCTTTCCTCATTTACAGCCATATTTAGAAGCTTTTTCAAAGGAGTCACATCCAATCCACCGGAAGTGATGGCAGCTTTTATAAGGCTTATGGTGTCTTCTGTCTTCTGCCGAGTATCCAAATCCGATAGTCTTTCATTCACACTTATTATGGCTTTAATTGAGATACTGGTCCATAATTCAAAAGCCTTGTCATAATCATCCTGAACAATCATGGCCCCGTTTAACGCCCCTATAGAAGTTCCTGCAACGGCTACTAGAGGTATTTCCAGCTCCCTAAGAGCTTTCCATACCCCTATCTCATAAGAACCCTTGGCTCCTCCGCCGCCCAGAACAAGACCATAGCCTGTCATTCATTTACCACCTATAATATGAATATCATTCACTAATCAGATACCGATGATGAAACTTCTAATTTATCCTTTTTAAAGTTGTCATATTGTGACAATAACATACCAGCCAGCATTAATGCACAACCTAAATATCCTCTCAATGACATCACTTCACCAAGCAATAGCAATCCGCCTATGCTGGCAAATACAGATTCCATGCTCATAGCTATTGCTGCATGAGAAGGCTTAGCATGCTTTTGAGCAACAACCTGCAATGTATATCCAACACCGACAGACATGATACCTCCATAAAGCAAAGGAACTATGACCTGAGGTATAACACCCAAACTGATGTCTTCAAATATAAATGCAGTAATAAGACTTAGGATGGAACATGTAACATACTGTACAAAGGATAATTTTAATGCTTCCACTTTCTTCGTAAAATGGTCAACAACAAGAATATGAACAGCCCAGAACACTGCACCTATTATTTCAAGCAAGTCGCCAAATTCAATATAAAAGCCTTCGTTTACACTCAAAAAATATAATCCAACAGCTGCAACTAGAACTCCCAGCCAAGTAGCAACATTGGTCTTCTGTTTGAGAAATAATCCTAAAATTGGAACGAAAACAATATAAAGACCTGTGATGAAACCTGCTTTACCTGCTGTTGTATATATCAAACCTACTTGTTGTAGAGATGCTCCAAAAAACAAAACGCTTCCGGCTATAAGTCCTGCAAAAATAACACTGGTATTGTTAGAAACTTCCTTTTTATCACCGTCTGATTCTTTTGATTTACGACTGCTAATATACAATAATGGCAACAAGGATATACTTCCCAATATAAACCTAAGACCATTAAATGTAAATGCTCCCACGTGCTGCATGCCAACTCTTTGGGCAACAAAGGCAAAGCCCCATATAGCCGCTGTCAGCAACAAAAGTACGCTGGACTTAACCTCTTCTTTTTTCATATTAACCCACCTTTTCATAGACAGTTTAGCTCTCTATCCAATTATATCACATCTAATGGAGCTTTTAAGCAATTGATAATTTCCAATTAACAGAGCTCTCTTCTACAAAATTTCAACTTCAATATTTTGCACTACAGCTTCAGTGTTCTGCTCAATGTATTCAACTACACTTTGAATGCATTGATTGGAATGCTTTGTACTATTGCTAACACAAGCAATTCCAATGACTATAGACTGATGCACATCCAAATCTTCTACTTCAGCAATTGATACATTAAACTTATGCTTTACTTTATCGATAAGGCTTTTTACTACCATTCTTTTTTCTTTAAGGGAATGTACCCAGTTTGCATGCAGATATATTTTTGCTGTCCCAACTATCATTATTTTGCACCTCCATAAAAAGAAACTTCCTTAAGCGAAAAATTCGCCTCGGTGAAGGTCAGTTGAGTAAGGTATTCCCAATCATTTGCCAAATTTTATTGATTTGTAGCAACAAGAACACAACCTAAGAGCATTTCCATGTCTTTATCTTTTGCTAAGCGTAGAATTTCATTATCATGAGTGCCTGGCTGGAACCAGACATATTTAATCCCCAATGCAGCTGCCTCTTCAATATAAGTCTTTCCTTTTTCAGGTGCCACAACCATATTTATTACTTCCGGCACCTTGGGAAGAGAAGAAAGGTTTTTATAACATATGTCACCGTCAATGGCCTCGCAAACCGGATTTACCGGATATACTTCATATCCTTTTTCCTTTAGCCTCTTGTATATCTTGTATCCGAATTTTTCAGTATTTTGGGTAGCACCTATCACTGCCCAAATTTTCTTTTCCAGCATTGTTTCTTTATTCATGACCATTCCTCCTCATTATATTATTGAACTTAATTAATTCTTCCTTTTTCTTGCGAGATAATCTTTTTATTGCAACTTCTCTACGCATGGCTTCCTTATCCGAATCGAAATATTCATAGTATATAAGATTTACCGGAAGCCTTGTCCTTGTATACTTTGATGCTACGCCTCTATTATGGGCTTTAAGCCTTTTCTCCAAATCTTTTGTCCAGCCTGTATAGTATGTGTCGTCAGAGCATTTTAATATGTATGTATAAGCCAATTTATCACTCTCCGATTTCAATGCTACAATTATATCATACTATAAATCAAAAAAATACCACATGTGATGATTAGTCACTGTGGTATTCCTTTTCCGTCCTGCTTCAGACGTATATCCTAGCAAATTTTTATATCTTTTAGTGTTCTTAAAAAATAACCCTCATTGTTAATCGTGGATAAATCCATGTGAATCCGTATTCTTCAATTAGCCTGAGCTCTTTGGCTGCTACTATCCGTCTTCTTCAGATTTTTAGCTATAACAGGCCAGATATCTTCAGTCTCAAAACCTCTCCTCCAAGCTGCGGCTCCTGCCAAATTATACTTGTTAACCAAAGAGGATTTTAGTTTAATGGATTCCGCATCTTCTATCCAAACTTTATAAATTTTTCCACCCTCTGTATACTGAGCATAGCGCTGACCGCTTTCTTCATCCCATATTATCTCCGGTTTTTTCTCATCAAGTATTTTCTGTATCGCTGACATAGATAAAGCTTTTGATGTAACTTTCACCTTTCCATCCACTTTTTCTTCTTCCCATAGTCTTGTGTAGAAAGGCATTCCAAGTATAACCTTTTCTGCTGGAACTTGTTCCAGTATCTTTTTAAGATTGCTTTCAACCCATTTATACTGAGCAACAGAACCTGCCTTAGGGCTTGAAGCCCAATGCTGATCATAGGCCATTACAGCCATATAATCTACTGCTTCTGCCAATGCCTTTCTGTCATAGCATTTGGACCAAGTGCTGCTTCCTGATATGAAGGTAACATCCATAGAAAGCGTAAGGCCTTGCTCTCTGCAAAGGGGATATAGCTCTCTCATGAACTGCGTAAGCATGTTCTTGTCTTTTTCGTATATATTTTCAAAATCAATGTTTATTCCATCCAACTTATAAAGCTTTGCATATACAAGGAGCTGACTGATTATCTTTTCTCTTGTATCCGTATTATTCAAAAACTCATGGGTTATGTCGGGATTAAAATCGTTGGTAGCCAACCCCCACACCTTATAACCGTTTTTATGCGCCCATTTCACATACTCCATATCCGCATTATTTGATACATTTCCTTTTCCATCTATTACGGCAAACCAAGTAGGAGACACAATATCTAATCCTTCCATGGCTTTAAGCTTGCTCACATCAGGATTCTTTTTGATAACATGCTCCCACACCATGTTTATTTTGCCTTTCTCTGGCTTAAAGGGTTCTATTACTGCTTCCTGAGGCAATGGCTCAGTAACGGTTTCCTCATTTATGCTTAAATATTGTTTTTCTATATATCCGAATATACCATTCTTCGTCCTGACCTTATACCAATCCCCCACTTGCTGGAAGACCCTTACCTTATCTCCTTCTTGCAAAGGCTTTGTAACATATGGAGAGAACAATGTGCTATCCTTTTTAAGTCCTCTTTCCTTCAAAAGTCCACCTGTGACTACAGTATCCTTGGTAAAATCTATTATAGCAATTGTATCATCAACAAGCTCTACATGAATATTCAATATATCCTTCAGAAATTCTATAGGTATATATGGTATTCCATCCACAACCCTGGCAGGCACATTTAAATCAATGGGTTTTTGATTTACCATGGCTGTAAGCTTGTCCGTTTTCATTGTAATAAGCTTGTCCTTAGTGGTAAAAACCACCTTCTCCAATTTTTCATCCCAATATGCGTTGGGGTCAATATGTTTCTTTATTGCATTGAAAGAGAGAAGTATATATCCGTTCTCTATCAATGGTTCTTCTACATCTGTTATTATTTCAGAGCCTATTATCAAATAATTCTTATCCTCTGCGTATGGAACCTGAGTCCATATAGACGTTATATAAAATACTGTTCCGGCAACTAATACTGCCATACACAGAAGCACTGCCATAAACTTTCTCAACCTTACTTCCCCCCTTTATACATTATTGGTTGCGGTGCCTAGGGTATTCCTTTTCCGTCCTGTTACGAGCTACGTGCTGCGTGAACTTAGGTATTCCTTTTGGGGCTTTATTAAAAAACACTAAAAGACACAAAAGGTCCACTAAAATACACTAAAGGCTAATATAAATAATAAATACCTTAGTGTGAAGTAGATAAGATCAAATACCAAAGAGAAATACTCTAGACAACACAATCCATCAGTAATATCACTTAGATTTGATTTATTGCAATTATAATCATTGTACGCATATTATTTATAATCTTTGGTGTCCTTTAGTGAAATTTTAGTGTCTTTTAGTGGTTTATTAATAAGCTCTTTTTTGGACTTCGTATAATATACGTTCTTCATCCATAGTCAATATTTGACCTTTTTCCATTACAATATTCCCATCAATTATGACGAATTCGACATCAGAAAAGTTTCCCGAATATACTATGGCAGATTTTTCATTATACTTTGGATAATACCAAGGTTTATCTGTGTTTATCACTATTAGGTCTGCAGCCACACCCTTCTTTATCTCTCCAACGTTATCAAATCCCAATGCTCTGGCACCGTTTACAGTTGCCATTCTAAGAACCTGATCTACAGGAAGTGCTGTAGGATCCTTAGTGATAACTTTTTGAAGATAGGTTGCTGCCCTCATCTCCTCCAGCATATCCAAATTATTATTGCTAGATGCACCGTCCGTTCCCAAAGCTATGTTTATTCCCAAATCTGCCATGGCTTTTATGGGAGCTATCCCGCTGGCAAGCTTCATGTTGCTTCCTGGATTGTGCACCACATTGACCTTTTTTTCTTTCAATAATTCCATATCTTCCTCATCAACCACAACACAGTGAGCAGCTATGGTTCTCTCACTCAACAACCCTGCTTTATCCGCAAGTTTAACAGGTGACACACCGTACTTTTCTATGCAGTTTTTTACCTCATCTGTTGTTTCAGAAAGATGTATATGTATATCAGCCTTGATTTCCCGAGCAAGGCGAGCCACCTTTTCAAGATAAGGAAAAGAGCAGGTATAAACAGAATGAGCTGCCAGATTCACCCTAATCCTTCCATTGCAACTGTTATGAAAATTCTTATATAGCGCAAGGGCTTCAGATACTCTGTGATCAGGACCTTCAACAGATTCCCCCTGCAATCCTCTTCCCAAAGCCGCTCTCATACCGCACTGAGCTACTGCTTCTGCAGTCTTGTCCATAAACATATACATGTCACAAAAGGCAGTTGTGCCTCCTTTTATCATTTCAAGCATGGCCAAAGAAGAAGCCCAATAAGCATCTTCCTCTGTTAGCTTATCTTCCAGAGGAAATATTTTATTGAACAACCAATCCATAAGCTTCAAATCGTCTGCATAATTCCTGAACATGGTCATTGCAGCATGATTATGAGCATTGACAAATCCGGGCATTATAGCTTTGCCCTTTATATTAATGACTCTTTCATAGTTTTCTGCTAAAACGCCCTGTACTGGACCTGCATAATCTATGATTCCATCCTTTATGCCTACTGCCCCATCCTTTATTACAGTTCCATTTTCATCGCATGTTATTACTGAGGCATTTATCAATAACAAACTCATTTATTCTCCCCATCCTTTTAAGTACTCATCTTGCTCTTGAGTCAATTCATCAATCTTTATGCCCATACCTTCAAGCTTCATAAATGCGACTTTCCTGTCTATTTCATCAGGCACATCATATACCTTCTTATCCAGACTATTATAATTATCATTTATATATTTAGCACTCAAAGCCTGTAATGCAAAACTCATGTCCATTATTTCTGCCGGATGTCCATCTCCTGCTGCTAAATTCACCAGTCTTCCTTCTGCCAAAAGGTTTATAACTCTGCCGTCTTTCATTACATATCCCATTATATTGTTTCTCATTATTTTCCTTTCAACAGCCAATCTATCCAAATCAGGCTTCCATATTTCCACATCAAAATGGCCTGCGTTGGCAAGTATGGCTCCGTCCTTCATCTTCTCATAGTGTTCTTTTGTCAACACTTTAGTACATCCTGTCACAGTTACAAAGAAGTCTCCTATGGAAGCAGCTTCAATGAGAGGCATTACCCTGTAACCATCCATGTATGCCTCTATAGCCTTTATAGGATCCACTTCACAGACCACCACATTGGCCCCTAAACCCTTTGCTTTATTTGCTACTCCTTTTCCACACCAGCCATAACCTATGACCACCACAGTTTTGCCTGCTACAATAAGATTGGTGGTTCTCATTATTCCGTCCCATACAGATTGACCGGTACCGTATCTATTGTCAAAAAGGTATTTGCAATAAGCATCGTTTACTGAAATCATAGGAAACAAAAGCTGACCTGCCTTCTCTCTTGCTCTCAGCCTTAACACACCTGTTGTTGTTTCCTCGCATCCTCCCAATATATCGCGTACTAACTCCTGTCTTGTGCTATGTAACAAATGAACCAAATCTCCCCCGTCATCTATGACTATATGGGGTTTTATGTCAAGAGCTGCATTGAGATGCTCATTATATTCTTCAGCAGTGGAATTATACCAGGCATATACATGAAGCCCGTCCTCTGCCAAAGCTGCAGCCACATCATCCTGAGTGGACAGCGGATTGCTTCCTGTTATGGAAACCTCTGCTCCTCCTGCTTTTAAAACTTTTGCAAGATATGCAGTCTTGGCCTCTAAATGTATTGACATCACAATTCTTTTACCTGAAAAAGGCTTATCCTCAATAAACTCTTCTTCTATCTTAGAAAGCACAGGCATATTTCTTTTTACCCATTCAATCTTCCTATGACCTGATGAAGCAAGTTTAATATCCCTAATTATGTTTTCCTTCATTTAAGCAACCTCCTGCATAAAATTTGATTATGTACAAAATGATACTTATATTATACTTCACATTTCTCAATAATACATTCTTTTTGTGCAAAATAGGAAATTAGCCACCCAAGGAAGTTTGACAGTAAACATCTTATGGCATAATATTAGAGTGTATATCAATAAAAGTAGGTGATACAATGCTATATCAACTGTTCGTCACATTTTTTAAGATCGGCTGCTTCACCATAGGTGGCGGCTATGCCATGGTTCCTGTAATACAGAGAGAAATAGTAGAGAATAAAAAATGGATAAGTGAAGATGAATTTCTTGATGCTATTGCCCTTACCAATAGCCTACCCGGACCACTTGCAACCAACACTGCCACTTATGTAGGATACCGTATGGCAGGAATACCTGGAGCCATAACAGGAGTTGTGGCAACAGCTTTACCATCTTTCCTTATAATACTTGCCATAGCAGTCTTCTTTACCACCATAAAGGATAGTGCAGTGGTTCAGAACATTTTTAGAGGTATAAGGCCTGCAGTTGTATCTTTAATAATATTTGCAGTAATCAAGCTGGCAAAGTCCATAGGTTTAAAATCTAAGAACCTTCTCATATCACTGGCTACCCTTCTGGGCATGACATTTTTAAATATTCATCCCATCGCAGCCGTAATAGTATCTGGCATATTAGGCTTCTTCTTTTTCAGAGAGGAGGTTGCTAAATAATGAATAATATATTGTGGAAAATATTCTTCTCTTTCTTGAAAATCGGAGCTTTCAGCTTCGGAGGAGGATATGCGGTAGTATCCATGATTCAGAAAGATATAATTCTGGATAAAGGCTGGATAAGCCCGGAAGAGTTCATTGATATAGTGGCAATAGCAGAAATGACTCCCGGACCTATTGCAGTTAATTCTTCTACATATTTAGGCTACAAGCTTGGAGGAATTTGGGGTTCAGTCCTGGGTACAATAGGAGTAGTTTTGGTTCCTACAATATTGGCACTTATTGTCTCCATATATTTCAATAAGTTTAAGCATCTTGACTGGGTCAAATGGGTATTAAAAGGAATAAGACCTGCAGTCCTTGGCATCATAGCCGCTGCATGTTTTACAATAGGAAAAGTATCCTTTGTGGATATTAAAAGTATAATCATCGGTGTACTGATTTTTCTAGGAGTATATAAGCTGAAGATAAGCCCCATACTGGCAATAGTTATATCCGGCGGACTTGGATTGATATTGTACGGATTTCCTATTTGATGTTCACGTGCCGAGCCTAAGGATTCCTCTTCTGTCTTCTCTCGAGTTTCTGGTTGCGAGTTAGTTAGCATTTCTCTGAGGTTTTTATTTACTGCTTCGATACTACATCGAATCAGAATAAGCATATGTGCAGTTCACAAAGGTATTGATTTTATTAAACTCTAAAGCTCATACCCTAAGAAAAATCTAACGCCTCCCAAAGGGCCTCCATGCCCTGGAAGGCTTGGGCAGCATCCGTGCTGCCCATACGATTTTTCTAAGGATATTTTGCAAAGAGTTTGTGCAAAATCAATAAATATGTTCACTTGCACATATGCTTATTCTTTAGTTACTATAGCGGTTAATATAACATTGATTGCGAGGCCTAGGGTATTCCTTTTGGTCCTCCTGCGGGCTGCAGAACACAAGGGTTTGGACATTCCCCTTAAGACTGGTCACTAGCCGCTAGTCTCTAGTGTTATGGCATTTTTTAGGGATTTGATTCTTTCTGCTTCATGCAACTATTTGTAAACTTATATTACCCTTTAGTGTATTTTAGTGAATCCTTAGTGTCTTTTCGTGTTCTCAAAAAATAACCCTCGGTATTAATCCGCGGTTACCGCCGTGTAAATCCGTGTTCATCAAAATGACCCAGAAGGAATACCCGAGTCCTCGTAGCCCGTAGCACGCAGCAGGACCCTATAGGAATCCCCTAGGTCGCGCAACCAAATCTATGTTTAAAAAACCTCTTCACAGTCAATAATACTAGCTGTGAAGAGGTGATTTTTTTGAGTGTTAGAGTAGGTATACCTAGAGGTATGTATTTTTACAAATTTTATCCCTTTGCCAAGAGATTCTTGATGGAACTGGGTGCAGAGGTGGTACCGTCTCCACCTACAAACAAGGAAATATTGAATTTGGGGTCAAGGTTTTGCATAGATGATGCCTGTCTCCCCGTTAAAGTATATCACGGCCATGCAGAATATCTCAAAGACAAGGTTGATTATATGCTGATACCCAGGCTAACCAGCATTGTTCCAAGAGAATACATATGCCCCAAATTCGGGGGTTTGCCTGAGATGGTGAAGTACTCTATTAACGGATTGCCTAAACTTATTGATGTAGAGATCAACATGTATAAGAGCAGGATAAGCCTAATAAATTCTTTGTATGAACTAGGTACGGTATTCACAAAAAATCCTTACAAAATAAAAAAGGCTGCCGATAAGGCCGCTAGAGAGCAGATAATATATGATAACTGCCTTCTGAAGGGAGAATTGCCTTGCAAATATATTGATGGAACTGATGTATCCAAGAACAATAGCGGTCCTTTGGTGGGAATAGCTACTCATCCATACCTTCTTTATGACAGCTTCATCAACATGAACCTTCTGGACAAACTATCCGATAGAGGTATTAAATTTATATTGCCTGAAATGTTGGAAAAAAAGACTATAGAAGAAAAATGCCGGATTTTTGAAAAGAGAATGTTCTGGAGCAGCAGTAAGGACCTGATAGGAAGTGCCTTATACATGTTTGAAAACAATAATATAGATGGAATATTGATGCTCACGTCCTTTGGTTGCGGCATTGATTCATTATCCATCGAGCTAATCCAACGATTGGGTAGAAAGAAATATAACAAGCCTTTCATGGTTATGACCCTTGATGAACATACAGGTGATGCAAATTTCAATACCAGATTGGAAGCTTTTTTTGATCTTATAGATAGGAGGCAAGCTAATTGAAATTGACTTATCCCCATATGGGCGAAGCATATATTGCAGTAAAAGCTATGTTTGATGATTTAGGTATAGAAAGCATTATACCACCTTATAGTACGGACAACACCCTTAGAATGGGTGCAAAAGAATCCCCGGAAGGAATATGCCTTCCTTTTAAGATAATGCTTGGAAATTATATAAAAAGCATAGAAGCAGGCGCAGACACAATTGTCATAACCGGAAGCTGCGGACCATGCCGTTTCGGTTATTATGGACCTCTGCAAAAGCTCATATTGCAAGATATGGGCTATGATGTGGATATGATAATTCTGGATCCTCCAAAGGAAGGCATAGGAAAGTTCATCAATAACTTGAGAAAATTAGGAGGAAAAATAAGCAGCAAAACTTATAAAGTATTTATGGATGCCTATAAGGTTTGTGAAAAAATCGATGAATTAAATCAGGTACAATATTACGTAAGACCTAGAACAAAGGACAAGGCGAGAGTCAACAGCATAGTCCATGACTTCAAATCCAAGGTGCTTAATGCAAAGGGCACAAAGGAAATTTCAGGACTAATAGATGCTACAAAAAATCGACTCTTAGCTTTAGATATAGATAAAGATGTGAGTCCAATAAAAATCGGCATAATAGGAGAGATTTATACAATAATAGATCCTTTCTCCAACCTTAATGCAGAAGAAAGATTAGGAAATATGGGTGCAGAAGTTCACAGATCAATGACTGTTAAAGATTGGGCGGAGAACAATCTTATTAAGCCGCTGCGAAGAGAAATACCTTATGAACTGGAAAAAAGACTATCTAAACCCTATCTTCCGGTGCTTATAGGAGGTCATACCCAGCAATGTCTAGGGCATGCTGTAAATTATGCTCTTTCCGGCTATGATGGCTTGGTTCAGATTTATCCAATGGGATGCATGCCTGAAATAGTATCCCGTTCTATACTGCCCCAGATAGAAAAAGATTATAACATACCTATTCTGTATCTCATCGTTGATGAACAGACTGGAGAAGCCGGCTATCAGACAAGGCTCGAAGCATTTTATGATTATGTGGAAGCACGGTCACGCAGAAGACAGACTATTATTTCCTGATATCCATAATACCTGTCCACATAAGAACGTCTGCATATAGAACTTTCACCAGAATGTTACATCCATCCTTCGTCGTACCTGCCAATAAAAAGAGGCGTTTCATAGCTTATTTAAAAGCTATAAAACGCCTTCTGGTTTTATATTTCCATTTCCAACAGTGCTGAGCTTAAGGATTTACCATGCTTATCTAAGGCTAAACTTCTAGTTACTCCACCGCCTAAAGCCTTATCCAATACGAAGTTTAATACCCCAATGCTGTCTATTTCATAACGTTTTACTTCGCCATGACATATTTCCTTGAAATATTCTTTCACTTTTTCTGCAGTAACTTTTTCCTTAATCAATTCATAATCCTTCATATCATATACTATCAATGATATATTTGATATGTCTCCTTTGTCACCGGTTCTAGAATGGGCTATTTCTTTTAACTTCATTTTTCTATACCTCCTCATATATCACTCTTACATCAACAGCGTCTCTAGGTATAAATATTGAGCAAATCGATATAACTTCACTTACTGCTTTAGTAGCTCCTCCGCCTCCAGCAGGGCCATTGGTATATAATGCTTCAACTTCATTACCTATTAATACAGCATCTTTTCTTTCCTTAGTTCTACCACTGATTCTAAGCCTTATTTCTGAAAAGCTCTCAGGTTTAATTGGGCTGGATATGCTATCTTTATACAATGAGTTATATCCTATATAATCTACTCTGTATTCTTCTATGTTAGCTCCAATTAATTTCAATCTTTTTTCAACAATATCTGCTGCCAGTTTTGCTCTATTTATCGCATTAGTCCCTCCATAGCTGATTTCACCTTCCCCTATGAAGCAATCCTTGTAGCCGATACTCACCTTAAGGGTTTCAGGCTGATGTTTGCTGCTTGCTCCAGTTACCTTCACCACATCGTCTTCTATATCTTCAAAAGTTACTTTAGAGAAATCTGCTACTATATCAGGAGTAAAATAGGCTGATGGGTCATGAATCTCATATAGCATTTGCTCTTTACATGTGGCTGATGAAACCTTTCCACCGGAACCTTTTACTTTAGTTACAATGAATTCACCAGTTTCATCTATCTCCACTATTGGAAAACCTAGTAGATGTAGATTTTCCACATCTTTATATCCAGGATCTGCATAATATCCTCCCGTTACTTGGCCGGCGCATTCCAATAGGTGTCCGGCTAAAACCGCCTGTCCCATTTTAAATTTATCCTCTAAACTCCATTTAAATTCGTATATGATTGGAGCCATAAACAGAGCAGGGTCTGCAACTCTACCTGTAATTATTATATCTGCACCATTTTCCAATGCCTCTACTATACTTTCAGCACCCAAGTATACATTTGAAGATAGTATTTCCCCATCCAGGTCTTTTAACTTGCATCCAAGCTCCAGAATTTCATTGTCCTTATATTTATCTATGCTGTCATATATATCATCACCTAGTATACCGGCTATCTTTAATCCTGTTATACCTAGCTCTTTTGCTATGTTTTTAGTAACTTCTACAGCAGCTTTTGTATTTGCTGCACCCATATTAGTAATTACCTTAATGTTTTTCTCTTTAGTAAGCTTCAATATCCTTCTCATTCTTTCAGGTAATAGCCCATTGTATCCCTTAGTCGGATCTTTCATTTTTTCCTGTTGAGCTATTGCTATTGTTCTTTCTGCTAAACATTCAAATACAATATAATCAATATTGCCTTTTTCCATTAATTCTACCGCAGGTTCAATCCTGTCACCGGCATAACCTGCACCAGCGCCAATTCTAATACTTTTCATCGTCTCTTCTTCCTTTCAATATTACAGACTTATTGCACCGATAATTAATGAAACTGCTAGCATTATTATCGATATTAAATATGCCCATGGTATAGTTTTCTTTTGGTGATCTCCTAAGTCTACCCCAGCCAAACCAATTAACAGGAATGTTGCACCAGTAAGAGGGCTTACCGGGAAACCTACAGTCATTTGACCTAGAATTGCTGCTCTACCAACATCTACAGCGCTAACTCCAAACTCTGCTGCAGCTGTGGCTATTACAGGTAATACACCAAAATAGAAGGAGTCTGGATCAAATAACAAGCTTAAAGGCATAGCCAATATACCTATTAACAATGGCAACTTTGATCCTAAGGAAGCTGGAATAATATTTACTAAAGATTCAGCCATGGAAGAAATCATTCCAGTTCCACTCATTATTCCTATAAAAGAACCTGCTGCAAACAATAAGCTAGCCATCATTAGAGCTTCTTTAGCGTGTGCATCTACCCTTTCTTTCTGATCTTTTACTTTTGGATAGTTTATTAACAAAGCCGCTGCGGTAGCCATCATGAATACAACAGCAGGCGGGAATGTTCCTTTGATTAGCAGAACTAAAGCTGCTACTATTAGTAAAACATTAACTGGGAAAAGCTTTGGCCTTTTTAGTTCATTGTTTTCTACATCATATTGTACATCTACTTTAATATTTTCTAACTCACTTGCAAGTCTTGCCTTTTCCCTTTTGCCTAAGATAAATGCAATAATTAATACAGTTATTATACCAGCAACCCACGGAATAAGTATTGGCACGAATAAATCTTGAGTTGAATCAACACCCAATGCACTTCCTGCTCTCAATGTAGGACCACCCCATGGTACTACGTTCATTGTACCGGCACCTAAAGCTACTATGGTAGCAAGTACACTGTTACTCATATTAAGTTGCTTATATAATGGCAATAAAGCAGGAACAGTAATTACAAAAGTAACTGCACCTGAACCGTCTAAGTGTACTAACATAGCCAATATGGCTGTACCTATGGCAACTTTTACTGGGTCTTTGCCAACGGTTTTTAAAATTTTTGAGATTATTGGATCAAAAGTTCCTGCATCTGTCAATACTCCAAAGAAAAGAATGGCAAATATGAACATTACTCCTGTTGGAGCAATACTTTTAATACCATCTACCACATAAGTACCTAACTTTGCTCCTTGGCCTATTACTACAGTTGCTATAATTGGTACTATTATCAAAGATGCTAGTGGAGAAAGTTTTTTAGTAAGAATTAATACCAGAATTAATAAAATTGTTAAAAATGCGACTAACGAAAGCATATAGTCATCTCCTTTTTTTATATTTCATGAAAATAAATCGCAAATATGATGCCAAAAGCAAAACCGCTGAAATAGGCTAAATACTTAAGATCAGGGCTAACTTAATTTATAAATTTATAGAAATTTAGAATATATTATTTTCAATCCTGTATGAAAAAACCTGAAATGCAACATATCTACAAAAATCAAACATTTCTAAAATAATAGAACTGTATTTCTAATGCTTTAGAAATACAGTTCCTTGCTTTTTAATAATTTAGCTTATTATATAAGCTAGCTAAAGAAATACCCAAATATTTTGCAGCCTTTTTCTTACCTTCTACAGTATTGCCAAATAAATCTAATGCTCTTTCAATTTCATTTTTTTCGAACTCTTTAACTCTTTCTGCTAAGTTTTTTTCATTTGCAGCGTTGTAACTATAAGAATTAAGAACACTTCTTTGGATAACTTCCGGTAAGTGTTGGACTTGAATAGTTCCATTTTGTGCAAAGGTAGCTGAAAACTCCAATACATTTTTAAGCTCTCTAATATTTCCCGGCCAATTATAATTCATTAAAACATTAAGAGCATCTGAGGATATTTGAATATTTCTTTTCAAATTTATACTTATATTTTTTAGCATTAAATCAGTAAGAGGTAAAATATCTTCTTTTCTTTCTCGTAGAGGACTTATAAATATGGGAAAAGTAGAAATTCTAAAATACAGATCTTTTCTAAACTTGCCCTCATTAGTATATTTTAGTAAATCCACATTGCAAGCGCAAATTATTCGAACATCTACCTTTATTTCATTAGTACCACCAATTTTTCTTATTGTTTGCTCTTGAAGTACCCTTAGCAGTTTTGCTTGAAGAGAATATTCCATTTCTGATATTTCATCCAAAAATAATGTACCATAGTTTGCCATTTCAAATAGGCCAACTTTTCCCTTCTTCTTAGCTCCTGTAAAAGCACCTTCCTCATAGCCAAATAATTCACTTTCCAGCAAATCAGGTGACAATGTTGCACAGTTAACAGCTATAAAAGGGCCGTCTTTTCTTGAACTGCCACTATGTATAGCTTGAGCATATAATTCCTTACCACATCCGGTTTCTGCTTGTAGCAAAACAGGGTTGTCTGTTTTTGCAATTTTCATGGCAAGATCTTTAGTTTTTAAAGATAACTTGCTTTCTGCTATTATGTCATCGAATGTATATTTTGCACTACTAGAATATTGAAGGGCTTTTAACAAAAATCTATTTTTGTCTCTTAACTGGTTTAGTTTTTCACTTAAATAATAAGCATCGTCAATAGCAGTTACTATGGATATTCCTCCTATAATTTCTCCTTCAAATACTATAGGATACATATTAACAAAGTATTCGCTATCCTCTTCTTTTCGTAAAACCCTTAGAATCTCTTTTCCTGTTTTTATTACAGTAGGTAGTTGAGCACCCTTTCTTACAGAACTTAAAGGTTTTCCAATAATGTCATCATGTTTTACCCCAGTGATTTTAGTATATGCATCATTAATATAAACAACTTTTGAATCTTTATCGATTATCAAAACTCCTTCAGACAGAGAATTTAAAATTAATCTTATCCATCCGACTATCTCCAACATTTTGCAAGCTCCTTTAACAAAATCCATATACTTCATTGTATAACAATTAAAATATAATTTCTATAAAATTAGAAATTTCCAGCATCTAGCCAAGCTATGTCGGAAGCATGAAAAAAGGCGAAGTTGGTGTCCTTCGCCCTTCCCATCCTTTATTCAAATATAATACCCCAAATACTTGCTTTCAACTTTTCAATATTCCAAAGGCTATCTGTTTCAATGATTTCTTTCAAATCACCTTTATATATTATATTGCTCTTTAAAGCAAGAAAATTCTGTGGTCTGATAAGATTTCTTGATATGCCTAAATTCACAATACCGCTTTCTTTAAGAACATGATATACAAATTCCGAACACAGAAACCTATTGTGATAGCATGCTTCCTTATTTAAAATGCTATCTATTAACCCTCTATAATTATATTTATAATAACTATCATGAACAATGAAGTGTTCTATCAAAGCTTTTGCTTTCGCATACTGTTCTTCTGATACTTCAATCTCCAATATTATGCCCGGCAACTTCCTACATAATCTATATATACCTTTATTAAGATGTTCTTTTTTGAACTTGCCGATGAATGGATTAAATGTATGCTTCCTCCCAAAGCTATACATTTCCTCAAGATCCTTGTCCAATGAAATGGCAGCATGAGTATACTCATCCTTTTTAATAAATCTTATAATCTTTGATATTATAGTGTTTGGCCTTGTAAGCACAACATATAAATATTTCTTCCCCATCGTCTTCCCCCAAAATGTATTAATATACTCATTATACTAGATAATGATTAATATGCAACAAGAAGATATAAATTAAGGGTCAGGCTTGAATTCCTCCCTTTTTTTGAAAAACAGGGCATATCAAACCTGACCCAAAAGTTTTGTTTATAAACTTTTTTCACTACAAAACTCTAGAATTATCTTCAATTATTGAAACATTAATTTGCAGGTACCAATAATTTCTGTCCAGGGAAAATTAGATGAGGATTATCCAATTTGTTAAATTCAGCAAGCTTTTCCCAAGTCAAGCCAAATTTCTCAGCTATCTTCCACAGTACATCATTTGGTTTTACCACATATGTCTTTGTAGCAGCTTCTTCTTTAGGTTCTACTACTGTAGGTTTTTCTGTAACAACATTTTCTACAGCTTCTTCTGCTGTAGCTTTCTCTATAACATTCATTCTCGGTCTTACCTCTGCAGGTATTGCTTCCAGCCCCTTTATATATTCAATAAGTACTTCATCAAGACCTGGAAGTTGGAACAGCAATTTCCCTTCCTTAAGCATTGTATAGTCGTCTCCGCCTGCTGCCATAAAGTCATTTGTTGCCACTTTGTATGTTTTCTCCAAATCTATAGGTTGTCCGCCTATCTTTACATCTTTTACTCTCTTTCCTGCTTCCTCATTTAGATCAAGTGTAAATGTTACGCCTGCAACCTGTGCAAAGCCGCCTGCCAAATTAGGATAGTTGGCTGTTCCGTGCTCTAAAGCCGCAACTATCTGAGCTCCTGTGTATTCATTTACTACTACATAATTACCAAATGGAAGAACTGTTATAATATCCTCCATTGTTATATCTCCTACATCAATGGATGCTCTTATACCACCACCATTGGTTATGGCCATGTCTGCGCCTGAAATTGCCAGCATAGCATCGGTTATAAGGTTGGATAAATTAGTTTCTCCTCCTCTTACATGTTCTCTTTGTCCATCAAGTACTACATCTGTCTTCCCTACAACAACTGATGTCAGCTCTTTGTTTGCTGCATTTAATTCTTCTATAATAGCTGCAACACTAGCATCAGCTTCCAATGCTGCTGCATCTTCAGTGCTGAAGGATGAAGCTTCAACACTTGTCAATTTTCCATCTACAAATGTCATGTTTACTATTCCTAAGTTATTGTTGTATTCGCCTGTTGATACTATTTTCGTAGCTTTTCCTTCATTGTTTATTGAATCCAATGTTGAATGGCTGTGACCATCTATTATCAAATCTATTCCTTCTACATTATCTCTAACAAGATAAGATGTATCTTTCGATTCCTTATCAATTCCGAGGTGAACCAATGCAATTATAGCATCCGCGCCTTGCTCCTTAAGTTCTGCTACCATTTTCTTAGCATGTTCTACGGGATCAGCAAAGGTCAAGCCTTCCACATTCTTTGGATTAGTCTTGTAAGCTGTTTCAGGAGTTGACAGACCAAATATGCCTATCTTCAGTCCTCCTACTTCCTTTATTACATAGGGATTCAAAAGAGTTGTTCCATCAGCTTTTAACAGGTTTGCTGAAATGATTGGGAATTGAGCCATATTAGCCAATTCTAAAAGTCTATTCTGACCATAGTTGAAGTCATGGTTTCCTGGAGTCATTACATCGTAACCAATGGCATTCATAATCTTTACTATGCTTTCGCCCTTTGATATAACAGCAAAGGGTTGACCATGGAATGTATCTCCTGCATCAACTACTAATGTGTTTGGATTTGCTGCCTTAATTTCTTTTACTTTAGCAGCAACTTTTGCAAATCCAATACCTGCTTCAACTCTTGAATGTGTATCATTGGTATGTACTATTGTTATGGTAACTTTATTGTCATCTGCGTATACTCCGGCAAAAGAACCGAATACTAAGCTAATTACCATTGAAAGTACTACCAGAATACTTAGTTTCTTTCTTAAGTTTGTATTCATTTTACACTCTCCTTCTCATGTGATTTTTAACACCAAATTATCATATTCTACGCTAGGTAATAAAATCCTTCATGTTCCCCTTCAAAGTTTATTTCAAAAACACAAAAAGAAACCTTCCCACACATTAATTCTGAGAAAGGCTTCTTTTTATTGCTAGAAAAGCATACTTTCATTAGTTATTTTCATCTTCATCGTTTTCCAAGTTCTTATAGGGTGAGCACTCCACCAACTCCTTCACATTGCTCATACCTCTTTTCCAAAGGTATCCGATGTATATTATAAATACAGTCAACATATAGTATCTCTGGCTCATAAGTATAAAGTCATATATCCCATGAAGGATCACAGGAACTAATAATGCCAAACCAAGATACTTTTCCCTGTGCTGGACTCTGGCAAATCTGGCTATACCTAAATAATAACCCATGGATACGCCAAACAAGGCATGGGCAGGTACTGCAGTGATAGATCTTAACAGTGCCACGCTAAATCCGGTGGACAACACATAACCTATGTTTTCAACAGTAGCAAAGCCAAGAGATACAAAAACACTATATACTATACCGTCATACATTTCATCGAACTCATGATTTCGCCAGATAAGCATATAGAAAACCAGAAACTTAAAACCTTCTTCCACAAGTCCTGCCACAATAAAAGCAGTATAACTTACGGCTACCAAGCTTCTATCCGCTTCCATATCAAACAGGTTCAATCTCATTTCTACCAACAATACAGGTATTACAGCTATGACACCTAAAAGAAAAGCTTTTATAAGAAGATGTCTTGGTTCTTTTTCATACTTATCCTTCATATAGAAAAAGTACATGAGCGCTGCTGATGGGGCTATAGAAACCAATAATAGTATCATTTTCTACCTCCCAGGCGATAATCAATGCAATACATAGTTTACGTTTAAACCATTTAAATATTTAATAAAATTATCCCTTTCAATGCCTTCCATGGGAGTAGGTTTTCCATTTACTATAGTCCCTGGAACAACATGAATATCTAAAACATTCCCTTCTTGGTCAACTCTAACATTAGCCATTATGGTTTTATTGCTTATATCCATCTTAGATGTGGTAAATATGAAATTTCCCAAACTGTAGAAAATAGGCTTATCTTTGTATATCTCAATCCCTTGAACTACATGAGGATGATGTCCCATGACTATGTCTGCTCCTGCATCAATCATACTATGTCCTATGTACCTTTCCTCATCCCTTATGGTTGTAGTACCTTCTTGACCCCAATGAACAGATACCACCAGCACATGGCAATTTTCCCTCATTTCCTGGATGGTTCTTACAACCTCCTGTTCATGGACTTTGTATGCACCAATAATACCTGGTTTATTTTTTCCCGCATACCAATCCACAACAGGAACAACTTTTGTAAAAGCTAGAAAACCGACCTTTATTCCATTCTTTTCAATTATAGTCCCCTTCTCAGCTTCCTCTCTGTTCCTGCCTCCTCCGGCATAGAGAATCTCGTACTTTTCCAAGTTATCCAATGTATCTAGGAATGCTTCTATGCCAAAATCCAATACATGGTTGTTGGCAATACTTACAGCATGGAAATTGCTTTCTTTTAATACCTTCAATACTTCCGGTCTGCCTCTGAAGGTATATTGCTTATCCTTCATAGGCTCACCTCTGTAAGATATGGATGTTTCCAAGTTGCCCAAAACTATATCGCTCTCTCTCATTAAAGGCCCATATCCCTCCAGGACATAGCCGTCTCCATATTTCTTCATGTAGGAATCTACAGTTCCATAAAAAAGCATATCTCCGACCATAGATATTGTAATTGAGTTTATCTCATCAGGCTCCTCAACCTTTGTCTCTTCTAATTGTAAAACCTCCCCATGGTCAACTTCCGTAAAACCTGTACATGAAACTAATATAATAATAAACATTAATAGGTATAAGGCCATCAGCAACCTTTTCACAAAACCACTCCTGCTAATCATCATCTTCCTTTCTAAAATCCACCTCTATAACCTTACTGTGGTCTACATTCATACCTGAAACCTTCTCAGCATATTCCTCTAACTCGGATTTAATAGCATTCCAGATAAACAATAATACAGCTGCATCATCCAATATGCCAACACCTATTAATACATCAGGCACAATATCCATGGGGAATATGAGATAGAGAAAACCTGCGAGAATTAATAATTTCTTAAAAACAGAAACTTCTCTATCTCCTATATATCTTATGAGCAACTTGATTTTGTTCATAGTGGAAAACTCCTTTATCAGGCTCCAAACTTAGAGAGTTTCATAGCATTGGCAAGCAGATAATTAATCAGATACTTGCTCTGGAACATGCCAAGGCTTCCCTTGTTGCAGTTCTTTTCTGTAAATCTGTCTGCATCATCAAAACCGCAATATTCAGAATGTATCATTACAGGCACTGGATGCCAGCTATGCCCTTTAATAGGTACTGGCGTTGAATGATCTCCTGTTATGCACAACACATTAGGCTTTTTCTCCAACAAAATTGGAAGAGCCTTGTCTACCGCTTCAATGGTCTTTACCTTTTCTTTGAAGTTTCCATCCTCTCCGAAGCTATCTGTATATTTTATATGTATAAATAGAAAATCATATTTGGAACAGTTTTCGGAATATACTCTAAATGCATCTTCCGGTGTATTCCCCGCATCTAAGACATTCATGCCCACAAACTTTGATAGTCCTCTATACATTGGATAATGGGCTATACAAACAGGGTTAAGTCCAAATCTATCTTGCATCCTTGGAATCCTAGGCTTAGCCGAAAATCCTCTCATCAAAAGTGAGTTTGCGGGTTTGAGATCCCTGATTACCTCGCGGGCTTGACGATAGAATTTATTTGCAATTTCTGCGGTAAACTTAGCCTGTTCATTAAGAGGTTCAACGGCTAACGGTTCTTTACCCTCCATCAGTGGATCAGAATCGGTAAGCTTATCGCATAGGTTCTCTCCCCTGAACATAACTACAAATCTATGCTGCATGCCAGGTTTTATAATTATTTCAACCCCATCTATGGACTTAATGTTTTCGCTAAGTATCGAACATATTTCCTGACATTTCTCTGTAGAAATTCTTCCTGCTCTTCTATCGGTTATAACACCATTTTCATCGGCTGTAGCAAAGTTGCACCTTGCTGCCACATCTCCATCTTTTATATCCATATCCATACCTGCAGCTTCGAGCATTCCTCTGCCGATCTCATATTTTATGGGGTCATAACCAAACAGTCCCAAATGCCCCGGACCACTTCCCGGAGTAACACCCGGCAATACGGGAATATGTCTTCCAAGAGCAGATTCTTTGGCCAATCTATCCATATTTGGTGTTATGGCATACTCTAACGGAGTCTTCCATCCAAATTCCTTGTTTGGAATATCTCCTAAACCATCCATAACAAGCAATACTATATTTGCATTATTAGTTTGAACCAATTTCTCAATCAATTCTTCATTAATATCCATGAGCAACCCCTTCTTTCATATTGTTGTTGCCTATATTATAACAATATACTATCTAATTTTGTACATTAGTCGTAAAAATTATTCTTATCTGAACATATTGATAACTATTGTAGTCAATCCTGTATGTTCAGCCAATATCTTGAAACCTATGAGAACAAGTATTAATCCTCCTGCAATCTCCGCTTTTTTCTTATATATACAACCGAATTTGTTTCCAAGATAAACACCTATATAGCAAATCATAAATGTTATGAGTCCTATTATTATAGCTGAACTGAATATGGAAGTACTCAGAAAAGCAAAGCTTACCCCTACCGCCAGAGCATCGATGCTTGTTGCTATAGCCAACATAAGCAAAACCTTATTGTCCAATGGGTCTGAAACATACTCACACTCTTCATCCATAGACTCTTTAAGCATTTTAATACCTATAAACCCTAGAAGTATAAATGCTATCCAGTGATCATATTTTTCAATATATTCCTTGAATCCTATTCCTAGAGCCCAACCTATCAAAGGCATTATAGCCTGAAATACACCCATGAACAAAGCTACCTTTGCCCCGTTTTGTGGCTTAAGATTCTTAATGGATATACCACTGCTCAGAGATACAGCAAAAGCATCCATCGACAGTCCGATTGCAATCATTACAATTGTTATAATTCCCATTATTATCCCCTTCCATATTTCTATCAGCATAAGAGACAACATATACGATAAGAGTTTATATTTATCGTACAGGAAAGTATATTTATTTCCAACATAACAAAAACTTATGTGCAGCAACAACTGCACATAAGTCTCATTGTTTAAGGTATGCCAGATGTTTCCATCAGTATGTTGACATTACCCCGCAATCTTTGCGGCAACTACTCCCTTATGCGACATATTATTTTATTTATTGTCCTTTGATATATTTTAAACAAAATACTGCACATAGTCAACAGGCTTTGCTATATATTCATTTTAGAGCTATTTGTTCAATGATTGTTGATATTTAACCCACGTTGGATTAATATATAATGTAATAGTTTTAATTTCCAAGGAGGCTTTTTTATGAATTTCAAAGATTTTTTGGTTAATCTTCAATCAATAAGAGATTACGAAGATTCAAATGTTGAGAACTTTATCCTGGGTGATATTAGAGCATATCTGAACGAAATAAATACTGCCGTAGGCAGAGAAAAGGGATTTTCACTGTTTCTATTTGAAAATGGTCAAGAAGTATTCAATAAACTGGAAGGCGTAGGCGGATATAGCGGAGTAATGATCAAAAGTCCACATTACATAGGATTGAAACTGTACAACGATAATCAAGAAACTGAATTTTTAGGCGCATATTTCATGCAGTCAGTAGTAAAAAAGCTATTTGAAATGGAATTGGGAAGTTGCTGGGTAAACATAAGAAATGTATCTCATGCCATAAAATCAGAATTATTGAATGATGAAAAAGGAAACATAAATTATATACTTGCTTTTGGCAAAGCAGATGAAAAAGCATTAAAGCAAAAATCCCCATCCTTATATGTCCAAAACACTTCTACAAGCCCCTATGGTTACAAAATAATCGAAGATAAGGGCGTCGATAATGCAAGGCTTGCAGTTAGTGAAATAGTATATATAAATGAATGGGGAAATGAAGTATCCTTCGATGAACTTGAAAGCAGAGGTATTGGAGATATATTCTTTTTTGTAAGAAATGCTCCCTCCTATAAGAATATGCAGCCTTGCCGCTTTATCTTGAGGGACGGTGAGGCATATTTGGCTATAGTCAACCCAGAAAACATAGAAAATTATGTAGATGCAGGCATTATGATGTATACAACAGAAGGTTTGGCCAAAGATTTAGGCATCCCTGCGAAATGGTGCTTCATTGGAGATAAGGATGAAAGCAAAGAGTATAAAATTGTAGCCAGAATAGAACTATAAGAAAGGCTTTTAACGGAAAGTACAAATTAAGGAAATTTATATTTCCCTAAACATTATAAAAAAAGCGGGATTATACCCGCTTTTTCTTTCTGAGATACTCCAAAAATAATAGCCCCAACGGTGTATCTCTCCATCCTAATATCCTGTGTAATCCTTTTTATAGATAATCATTCTGAAAGTGTCAGAGTTCTCTTCTTCAGGAATATAATACTTGTCTTCTCTCATTCCACAGGCCCAGCAGCAGTATTCTGCCCTCACATTTCCTTGTTTTATAACCATCTTAACGGAATCTAGATTCAAATCCTCAAAACAGTGTTTCACTGCAACCCTAAGGGCATCCTTTCCATAACCCTTCCCAATATATATCTTTTGTCCTATAAGCATATCGATATTTGCAGTATTGTCATCAGCTATCTCAATTGTCAATTTTCCTATGGTTACATGGTCTTCCGTGTTGATAGTATAAGCTTTAATGTTTTTATCATGACTGCATATAATTTTTTTTAATGACTTCACTTCTTCGGATAAGCATTTATGATAATATTGAGTTATGAGAGGGTCACATGCCCACGTATGCATCATTTTCAAATCTTCTTCCACCATCTGCGTCAGGGTTGATTTCTGACCTTTTATAGTAGTAATCACAACAATAAGCCTCCATATCATAATAATTATTGGAATAAATACAGCATAGAACAGTCATGAAAGTATCCTCAATGTTAATATACTCTAAATGATACTCAATTTCAACCAACTCAATTGCTGTATGTTCCATTAAATTATTACAATAGGCCTAAATATCTTTTCCCCTTTTCAATATCCTCCAAAACCCTTTCCGGAGATGGTCCTCCTATAGTGCTTCTTCTTATTACACAGTTCTCCATTTTTATATACTGGTAAACATCTGCTTCAAAGCTGGAGTTAAATGTCTTGAATTCTTTCAGACTTAAATCCTCCAGTGTTTTTTTATTCTTAATACAATAGTTTACCATATTGCCCACAACCTCATGGGCATCTCTGAAAGCAACACCTTTTCCTACCAGATAATCTGCTGCATCAGTGGCATTTAGAAAACCTTCCTTTAACTTTTCAGCTATCCTTTCCTTGTTGTAAACTATTGTATCAAACATGGGAATAAACACATTTATACAGCCTTTAACAGTATCCGCAGCATCAAAGGCTGCTTCCTTATCCTCCTGCATATCTTTATTATATGCCATGGGTAGAGCTTTCAAAATGGTCAGAATAGTCATCAAATCACCATATACTCTCCCTGTCTTTCCTCTTATGAGTTCTGCCACATCAGGGTTTTTCTTCTGAGGCATAATACTGCTGCCTGTCGCCATGGAATCATCCATTTCAATATATCCAAACTCATGACTGTTCCAAAGCACAAGCTCTTCACAAAATCTGCTCAGATGCATCATGATTATAGAGCAACAACTTATGAACTCTATAGCAAAATCTCTATCAGATACTGCATCCATTGAATTTTCACTTATGCTTTCAAAGTTCAGCTCCCTTGCTACCATCTCCCTGTCCAAGTCATATGTTGTACCTGCCAAGGCCCCGCTTCCCAAGGGCATTATATCTGTCCGCTTATAACAATCGCAGAATCTTTCCATGTCACGACAGAACATATGAAAGTATGCCATAATATGATGACCTAAAGTTATTGGCTGGGCTTTCTGCATATGAGTATAACCTGCAATAATTATATCCAGATTTTCTTCAGCCTTTTTCAGCAACAACCCGCACAGCTTTCTAATCAAGTGAATAATTTCATCCATTTCATCTTTGAGATACATCCTGAAGTCCAACGCCACCTGATCATTTCTGCTTCTTCCTGTATGAAGCTTCTTGCCTGCATCCCCAATCTTCTGTATAAGAAGGCTTTCGATATTCATGTGAATATCCTCAGCCTCCTCTTTAAACTCAATCTTCCCTGATTCTATATCCTCCAGTATTTCCAATAAACCATCAATGATCAACCTGGCATCTTCCCGAGGGATTATGCCTTTGTCTCCAAGCATTCTTGCGTGGGCAACGCTCCCCCTTATATCCTGTTTGTACATTCTCCAGTCAAACCTGATGGAGTTTTGAAAAGCATCTACCAATTGGCTTGTGTTTTTCTCAAATCTTCCACCCCATAACTTCATATTACCTTCTTGCTCTGTATTTGGAGCATTTCCTCCATATTTTTCTTCTTCATCAATGCTTTTACTGTTATGGGCAAACCAAAAAGATTTATGAATCCCTCTGCATCCTTCTGATTGTAAACATCATCCTCCCCAAAAGTTGCAAAATCTCTGTTGTATAAGGAATAAGGTGATTTTGAACCCACATTGGTGCAGGAACCTTTATATAACTTCAGCTTAACTACTCCTGTAACACATTCCTGAGTAAAATCTACAAAGGCATCCAATGCTTCTCTTAGTGGAGTAAACCATAATCCATCATAAACCAGTTGAGCATACTTCTGTGCCACTATTTCTTTAAACTGCATTGTGTTTCTATCCAATGTCAAGTATTCCAATTCTTTGTGGGCCGTATAAAGCAAAGTCCCTCCGGGAGTCTCATAAACTCCTCTGGATTTCATTCCAACAAGCCTGTTTTCAACTATGTCAGAAATTCCGATACCATTTTCTCCACCGATCTTATTTAGCTTTTCCAATAAGGATACAGGATCATAGTATATACCGTTTAATGACACAGGAACTCCTTTCTCAAAGCCGATTTCTATATATACAGGCCTGTCAGGGGCCTTTTCAGGTGGTATAGTCATCATATACATATCTGTAGAATGCTCATTCCATGTATCTTCCAGATCTCCTCCCTCATGGCTCAAATGCCAGATGTTCTTATCCATACTGTAAGGCTTATCTTTTGTAACCGGTACAGGTATTCCTCTTTTCTCAGCATATTCTATTGCATCTTCTCTGGATTTTATATCCCAAATTCTCCAGGGAGCTATTATTTTCATTTCAGGTCTCATGGATTTAATTGAAAGCTCAAAACGAACCTGATCATTACCTTTACCGGTACATCCATGAGCTATATAATTCGCCTCTTCCTTTTCAGCTACATCAACAAGTTTTTTTGCTATAAGAGGTCTTGCAAAAGATGTACCTAAGAGATATTTCCCTTCATAAACCGCTCCTGCCTTTAACGTAGGAAAAATATATTTTTCTATAAACTCTTTTTTCGCATCTTCAAAATAAACCTTTGATGCACCGCTTTTTATAGCCTTTTCTTTCACAACTTTAGGATCATCCCCTTGACCTACATCCACACAACAGGCTATAACATCCAAATCATAATTCTCCTTTAACCATGGTATGATAACAGAAGTATCCAGTCCTCCAGAATAAGCCAGCACCACTTTTTCTTTCAACAATTTCATAATATCTACACCTCACCTAAAATATTAATAATAATTATAATAATCTAAGTATAATTATGCAATATTAAATTATAAATTTGAAGAAAATTTTATATATATACATTTTATCTAATGTCTAATCCAATCAATCCTCATTTTTATGTGATTATATTCATGTTTACTCAATTTGGCTTATTAATAAATATAGCATATATATTAATTCTAATATTCCATTCGATACTAATTTTCGTATACTTATAAATTAACAATACTTATCTCTTGACAAATTCTATTATTTATAATATTCTGTTGAATATACAATATTTTTCCGGAGGCATATTATGGTTGTGATTACAAAAATATTGAAAGAGCATGGTTTTAAAGTTACACCTCAAAGATTGGCTGTATATAATGTACTAAAAAACACCAAGGAGCATCCTGGTGCAGAAGCAATATACAATCAGCTCCTTCCGATGTACCCTACCATGAGTTTGGCTACAGTATACAAGTCTCTGGAAGTTTTTAAATCCATTGGGCTCATTCAGGAGCTGGATCTTGGAGAAGGAAGTTCCAGATACGATGCCAACACTAAGCAGCATCCTCATATTCACTGCTTAAAATGCGGAAGGGTAGACGATGTTGATGACGTCATGATAGATGACTTACTAGACAAGGTTAAGTCAAAAACCGGTTATAACCTGGTAAAGCAGCAGCTTTATTTTTATGGTTATTGCCCAAAATGCCAACAAGCACATTAGAACCAAAAACCAGTCGGATTTTCTCGAATCCAACTGGTTTTTTGAATCCATTTTTATTTATACAAAGCAATTTCTATTGAAGTAATGATTGATCTACGGCAATCCTAATTGCCTTTAAAAACTTATTGATTACATAAGATGATCTCTCCATGTCTTCCGAACTCATGATTTCCTGAGTTCTTATTATCTTATCAATAATTTCTGCAGTTTGCTTTTCCAATTCTTTGTTCTCTGCTAAATATTCTTGTGGAAACTCCAAAATCCTTATTTCGGTTATTTTATTCTTTTTAATGGTGACTTCTACTTGAATATTTCCCTTATCCGTCTTTTCGTTGCCTATGTACTTTCCATCCTTATATTGAAGATATATGAAGCTATTGGATGAAGCCGTAGGTTCTTCCCTATTTTTAAATAAGTATGTTATTCCAACAATAGCTAGTATAAGTACAACAAGAATCAATGCATAAATCATAAGTCTTTTTCTTGTCAATAATATGATTTTATGTTTAATAAAAACCCCTCCCATCTAACTCTATCTCTTATATAAAGTTATTATGGAAGGGCATATTATATGCATTATTTTAAATTAAAATATAAACCTCGGTATTGTTTAAAATGTTCCTTAACGGAAACACATATTTTATGCTATGGAATTAGTCCATTTGCCACAGCGATCTCCCCACATGGCCATTGCTTTTCCATTCATCTCAACCTTTATTACTTCGCAGGAGTTATCACAGCCACCACATATAAAACTGGTTGGAGTGAAATCCAGATCTGTACATTCAAAACCTCTAAAGTTTGTGGTTCTGCCGGTCCTTTCAATATACTCCTTAGCCAGAATTGCAGCTCCTATGGCTCCCATAACGCCATGATTCTTTGGAACAATAACTTCATGGTTTAATTCTCTTTCAAAGGCTGCTACTATACCTTTATTGGCAGCAACTCCCCCCTGAAAAACATAAGGTGGTTCCAGTTTCTTTCCTCTGCCAAGATTATTTATGTAGTTTCTTACTAAAGCCTCGCATAAGCCGTTGATTATCTCAGCCTTTGAAAAACCATACTGCTGCTTGGCTATCATATCCGACTCTGCAAATACTGTACAGCGCCCTGCAATACGCACATTTTTCTTGGCTGTAAGGGCCAGATCTCCAAATTCCTCAATGGGGATGCCTAATCTTTCTGCCTGATGCTCCAAGAAAGAACCTGTTCCCGCAGCACATACTGTATTCATGGCAAAATCCGTTACCATTCCGTCCTTCAGAAAAATAATCTTGGAGTCCTGTCCTCCTATTTCGAATATGGTTCTTGTTCCCGGTACAAGAGTAATGGTAGCTGTAGCATGGGCTGTTATCTCATTCTTTATGACATCTGCTCCTACCATAATGCCTGTCAGTTGTCTTCCGCTTCCTGTAGTTCCTACCCCAAGAACTTCAATATCACCTTTGAATTCTTCTTTCAAATTTCTTAACCCTTTTCTTGCAGCTTCTATAGGCTGTCCATTTGTTCTCAGATATTGGGTCGAAAGTATATTTCCCTCTACATCTAAAGCAACTATATCGGTACTGACTGAACCTACATCAATACCTATAAATACCTTATCCATATGCTTCCTCCATTATGCAGTTTTTGTCCTTTTATTATTTCTTATAAGGTCTATGAAGGCTTCCAACCTGGTTAACGTATTAGCAGTTCCTGTTTGTTCATCAATGGACAATGTTAATACAGGTATATTATGTTCCTTGCCTATGGTTGGTATTATGCTTTGGCTAACCAGCTCAGGCAAGCAGGCAAAAGGCATCAAATGTATCACTCCGTCGAAACCTCTTTCAGCGTAATCAACTATATGTCCTACAGTCTGTTTAGCATGTCCTCCTATAATTTCCTCTATATATTTTTCACCCTTTTTCAAAATGTACAACTCATGTTCTTTGCGGGCAGCCCCAGGCATAATATTATAATCTATCCATTCAGAAAGATATTGGGACCGCTCCACTTCTGCACCTAAGTTTCCTAGTGTTTCTTCAATCCTTAGGTTAATGGACTGTTCCATTACCACATAAATTTCGCCTACAATGCCTATTCTTATCTTTTCTTCTTCAGGAACCTCTACCAGCTTTATCTCATCAAGGAGCTTATGGCTTTTCATTTCTGTCATTTCAACATCCTTTATGGTCTTCACGTCATGGTCAAACCATTCTTTGATGGTTTTCCATGCTTTTGTGCACTCACCTTTATGGACTTCATAAGCCCTCATCTTTTCAATTCGCTTTTCAATCCTGTCAAGGGCTTTGGCCATAGCATACACTACATTTATAGCCTTCCATACAGTTATCCAGGATTTACCGTTTTTTACCTTCAACACCCTTTTAATTGTTCCCATTTTATCTCTTTTATAAGCATCAAATACTATAATATCTACATCATATCCTAAATTTTTTAATATTTTTTTATGGGTTTCTCCATAAAAACCTGCTCTGCATGGACCATGGCCACCAGACGTAACTATGGTTTCAGCTCCCATTTCCACAGCTTCTATGTAGCTCCCCAAAACAACTTTAAGAGGAAAACAAGCAAATTCCGGGCTATACTTGACACCAAGGTCAATGGTTCTTTGAGTTGGTTCAGGAGGCTCAATGACTTCATGACCTAAAAGCTCAAGAAGCTTCTTATATATTACTGTGGTTCCCATATAGGGAAAAGCTACTTTCATTTACTCTGCCTCCTTTAAGGACTTTACCTTTTTTCTTTGAATCATATCAACAAAGGCTTCTATACGAGTCAAAAGATGGTTCTCTCCTGTATGCTCGTCTACTCTTATGGTCATAAAAGGCTTACCGTATTCAATAGAATCTATCTCCATCAGTTTGCCAATCAATGAATCAGGGCCACAGCCAAAGGCTGTAACATGGATTACACCATCAATATTCTTATCCTTAAGAAATTTATATCCAGCAGCGAGGAGTTTATTTGAAAAGGTCCAAAAGAGCCTTTTCTTCATAAAATCCAACTCCCTGTCCAACATTTCCTCATCCATCATCTCAAAGGTTAGCACTCTAACCCCCATATCCTTCAACTTGTCTACTATCCCCATGCTTACAAATTCGTCATAGACATCATAGACATAGCCCATCAAACCTATTGTAATTGTGCAATCTTCCTGCTTTTCCGGTTCTTTGCCCGTCATTACATAATCCATTGCTTCTGCAATCGTATGACCTTCTTTAGATTTATTCCTGAATTTCTTCCAGACTTCCCTTCCTTCTTTCAATGCTTCCTTAATCTGTTTATGTGATACTCCCAAAGCTTCTCCTAGTTCAAGGTATAATGCATCATCAGATATATCATCGGACAAGGATGAAATCTTCGGATACAGAACTTTTCCCTGAGCGCCTGGAAGGCTATGTCTTACCATATCAGGAAGGCCCATGAATTTCGGGCAAAAAAATTCACCTTTCCTAATGCTCATCATCCTGGGTATAAACACATAATCCACACCTGAATCCAAAAGTTCCAGAACATGACCATTTAATATCTTTATAGGTACACATATTTCGGGCACCGAAGCCTTTATTCCCTTATCTATAAGCTCTTTAGTGGTGTTTCCCGAAGTGACTACCTCACATCCCAATTCTTCAAAAAATGTTTTCCATAGAGGATAGTAATAATAAAACAAAAGTGCTCTTGGGATACCTACTTTCAAAGTGCTAAACCCCCTTAAATACATTGCCAATGCATATCAGCTATCAACATTTAATTCTATACTTCAGCTAAAAAAACTACAAATATTAATTAGGGGGTATTTCAGGCAAAAAATAACAGTGTTTTCTCATTAAACTAAAAGGTGTTTTAAAAGCTTTAGATATTGAGCTGTAGCTTAATTAATCTAATAATATTCAATTTCAAAATGCACTAATTACTGATTATCGCCCTTATTTGTCCTCCAACCCTGACACCCAATAATGAACAAACTACGGCTGAAAGCAAATCTGTGGGCACAAAAATCAATGCGCCTGTCCAAATTGCCTTTGATATTGTAATTGATTTGCCAATATAAAAATTGAGCATTAGATACATATAGGATACACCTATGGTGTAAACCACCAGCAAGCCCAAGACCATTGCACCAAAAATTCCTGCAAATCTTATATCCTTCATCCCTTCTACCGCTTTACCTATAATATATGCCGCAGCGATAAAACCTAAAAGATATCCAAAAGTAGGAGATACTACGTAACCTATGCCTCCTCCTTTAGCAAAAACAGGAAGACCAATCAACCCAAGTATAATATAGACGGCCATGCTTATAGCACCTAGCTTTGCTCCTAGCAGCATTCCTGATAAAGCAACAAACATCCATTGCAATGTAAAAGGCACTATTGGTGATGGTATGGTAATCTTAGAACCAATTGTGATCAATGCCACAAAAAGAGACACCATGGTTATTTCTTTTGTTGTAAGTTTCATGTTAATCATCCTTTCTATTGTTAACCTTAAATATTTGTTTGGTTTACAATATAAGGATAAGATTTAATTTTTATGTTGTCAATACTTATTTTTGAGTTTCTCCACCTCCATACCGATGATGGATAATCCTTTCCATATTTCATCAATATTAGTAGCAGCAAAGCTCATCCTCATATAGCACTGGCCTTTCTCATCATTGAAATAAAAGGTTCCCGGTGAAAATATAACCTTTTTATCCCTGCAATTTTCATAAAGTTCCTGAGAACTTATTCCATCAGGCAGGTTGACCCATAGATTTAAACCTCCTCCTGGCTCAAAAAAGCTGGCTCCTCTTATGGTCTTCTTTATTGCTCTGACCATCTCCAAATACCTTACACTAAATTCTTTTCTCAAAAACTTTATATGCTTTTCCAATATGCCCTTCTGTATATACTTGCACAATATTCTCTGCATGAGTCCAGAAGTTGAAATATCTGAAGCTATCTTGGCATCGGCGGCTTTCCTCCTTATATCTTCCGGTATTACCATGTAAGCTAAACGAAAACCTGGCATGAATATTTTTGAAAAGCTTTTGAGATAAATCACCCGATCATTATTATCATAGGCTTTTATGGGAAGTAATTTTTGATCTGTATAGTTCAAATCTCCTGAATAATCATCCTCCAAAATTCTAAAATCATATTTTTTAGCCAGAAGAAGCATGTATCTTTTCTTTCTATCAGAATATATGCTTCCAGTGGGATTATGGAAATTAGGCATAGCATAAAATAAAACCGGCTTATATATTCTTACCAGTTTCTCCAATTCCTTTATACCCGGTCCGTCTTTCTGAAGAGGTACTTCCACCAGCTTGGCTCCCCTGGATTTAAAAGCAGCTATGGCTCCGCTATAGGTAGGCTGTTCAACAAATACACAATCGCCGCTTTTTACCAGAGCCTTTGCCATGATGTCTATTCCCTGCTGAGCTCCTGATACCACATATATATCTTCAGATTTGCAATTTATTCCGTAATTTGCTGCATAATCAACCAATGCATCTCTTAACGGTCTATAGCCTACGCTTTTCTGATACATGAAAGCCCTTGCACCATCTTCCTCTAAAACTTCGTTCATCACCTGTCGAAAATCCTTCACCGAAAACAGCTTAGGATCAGGAGCCGATATGGAGAAATCAATATATTCATCATCGTACTCATTCTCCATGTCCAATTCACCGGGTTCGAAATACATAGGCTGTTCCCTATTTAAAAGAAAATCTTCTCCCTTGGATATAACAAATGTCCCGCTTCCTTGTCTTTTATATACATATCTGTCCTTTTCCAGCATATTATATGCTGTAACCACTGTTACAGAGTTTACTCCCAATGCCTTGGATAAGGCCCTTATGGAAGGCAATTTGCTTTCTCCTTTTAATGCTCCGCTGGCTATTAAATCCCTAATTTGCTCATATATCTGAAAATATACAGGTTCCTGCACATTTTTATCTATTTTCAAATCTAAAATCATGCTTCCACCCTCTCAGTAGGATACTATATTAATCTCATCCCGACTTTAATTCCATTATAACTGTATCGATACAATTTTATCATAAATGAAAAATCTTTTATATAATTTCTGTATGCTGAATTGCAACAAAAAAACAGCATTATTCTTCAATGCTGTTTTCAAAGTCCTTTATTTCTTTTGGTTTTATTGGTCTCTGCAACACCATAATACCCATGATAACCATAATACCGCCAATAATCTGTGGCATAGTCATTCTTTCTCCAAGAATAAATGTACTGGCCAACACAGTGACTATGGGCTCTATACTGCTCACAATTGCCGCATTAGAAGTCCCTATTCTCTTTATGCCTTCAAACAAGAACAGTATGGCTACAACTGTAGAAAAAAACGCCATAATAAATCCATAAATGAAAACTATGTAATTTATTCTTACAAAGGAACTGGTTATAAATCCAAAAATAATCGTAACAATAGCACAGGATGATACAACATATGTTGTTGCAACAATCGGATCTACACCGGTTACTATCCTTCCGCTTGCTATAATATATCCTGCATATAAAAACGCAGCCAAAACAGCCAAAAGTACTCCTTTTATATGAATATTGCCAATGCTAAAACCTACTATTAGTACAAGTCCTAGCAGCGACAATGACAAAGCAATGGCTTTGTTGGTGTTTATCTCTTCTTTGAAGATAAAGAAGGATAAAACGCATACAATTATGGGATTTGAATAAAAGAGCAAAGCTACAAAAGGAGCAGAAATATAATCCAATGCAGAAAAATAGCCAGCTGTAGCCGATATATACCCAAAAACTCCTAACGCAAACAATTGAATTATTTTTAATTTTCCAAGCTTATATTGCTTATGCCTTAAAAGAACAATAATCCATAAAATTGCTGCTGCAGATAAAAACCTCACAGATATCAACGTAACCCCATTGCCTCCATTTCTATAGGCCAGTGAGGCGAATACAGGTAAAAAACCAAAGCAGGCAGCAGATATGCCTGTTAATATAACCCCTGTCTTTTTATCCATTTTAAACCCCTGAAAAAAATATTTACCTATGCCATAGTTTTTATCTATATAATAATATTTTTAATCACTCAATTTCATGAATTGATAAAGTCCTAGTATGGAGAGTATGACTCCATTCCTTATTATTCTTCATTATTATTCCCTGTATGGATATTGGAATCCAAGTGAGACAGTACAAGGCATATGTGGGATAGTACAAGAACAGCTTATAATTGAACTTGCCATCTAAATGCAATCCTATGGGTATCAGCAAAAATTGCAACACTCCAAATGCTTTGAAGAAATTAGGGAAAAATCTGCTGGTAATTATAAGCATCTCATTATCAAATACAAAAGTGTTTAGTGCAGGTATTAGCAACGTCATTCCAACCATTATTATCATATAAGGTTGAAGAGTATAAATAGCACAATCAAATAAGGCAAAATTCTTTTCTTTTATTGACTTCACAAGAAGCTTGATAAAATACCTGGAACATACATCTGCAAAGCCCTGCATCCATCTTCTCCTTTGTCTCCAGGATTGGGCCATGGTGAGAGGTTTTTCGTCATAAACCACAGCATTATGAGCCCATCCAACTCGTATACCGTTAAGCATAAGCTTCATTGTAAATTCTAGATCTTCTACCAGACAGGTAGCTTCCCAGCCTATTCTTTTCAATATATCTACATCTACACAGAATCCCGTACCTCCTATTTGGCAGCTTAGACCTAAATATTCCCTTGCACACTGAAACAACCTGTTAGATGACCAGAATGCAATGGAATAGCTGGTGGTAATCCAGGAATCTTCAGGATTTTTACTGTCTATGTAACCCTGAAGAACCTTATGCCCATCACATAGCTTGTTATTCATTTCTTTTAGAAAATCCCTTGATACCAGATTATCAGCATCGAACACCACCACAGCATCGTAATCCGCATCTTTTCTATATAATACTTCTCTGAAAGCCCATTGAAGAGCGTAACCTTTTCCTTTTTTTTCTTCATTATACCTTACCAATACATTGGCTCCGCCTTCTTCAGCTATTTTGGCGGTGTTATCACTACAATTATCAGCTATGACAAATACATCATAGTACTCCTTGGGATAATTTAAATGCCCTAGGTTTTCTACTATATTTCCTATTACATTTTCCTCATTGTGAGCAGGTATAAATATGGCAAACTTCTTTAAAGGCAAGTAATTTTTTGAAGGTTTCTTGCTGAACTTCTCCGCAATACCATATATAGAAGTTGAAAAGTAATAGAATCCATATAATAGAGCTAAAATCTGCACTATGACTAACATAAAATGCAGTATGTCTTTAATCATTTGTAAGCAAGCCTCCTATTTTGTCTTTTTAACCAGCTAATATCATAGCACTTTGCTAAGAAGTATTAAACTTCGGAATAAAATGCTATTATATAGTTCCGGTTTATTTGACGTATTTATGGCTGTTTTTTCTTCTTTTTTGTAGCCGCTCTGGTCCTCTCTCAGTAATTATCACTTTATCTTCCTTTTCACTCTCAATATATTATTCCACTTTTTTGGATATTTAATATCTGGATACAATCAACTTATAAGAAAAATATGGCAAACTGCATTAAAACTAATATATTTTATTGAAAAAATGTCCCGAAATACCCTTTCCATTTCGTTATATATTATGAACAGGAATCAAAACACTACATTTTTTATTATTAACAGTGATTATATTGCTATTGTTCATTATAGTAATTAGACGTACTTATTATCTATAAGTTCTTGATTTGGAGGTAAAGTTATGAAAAAAAGCTTAATTTTACAATGATAGGCATTTTGATTTTTACTTTCATTTTAATAGCTAACCCAGTCAGCAACCATGAAATAATGCCTCTGAGTATATCCCAGATATTAGAATTAGCACAAATTATGAAAGATTACATTAGCTCGGATAATAAAGAAGTTGTTGCCAAAGCTAACGATATAAAATATACAAGGATGAAGTTGAAATTTATAGGAAACTTTATAACATAGACGGAGCAATTAAAGATTCAGATAATTATATTGAAGTCATCAAAAGAAGAGCTAAAATAAAAATATTATATGAAATTGGCAAAGATGAGGGATTAGGTATTTCCGTTGAGAAAGCTAAAGCTCTGTATTTAAAAGAAAAAGAAATATTTGATAAAAACTGGATAAAGAAGGAAAAACTTTCATTAAAGAATATATTAAAGCATTAGGCTTAACAGAAGACCAATACTGGGCAGATTTTCGCCCTGATCAGATTCAACTGTACTACACTATTGAAATTTAAAAATAACTTTATCAAAGAAGGTGTAGATAGAAGTGTTTTTTCGTCTTATACCATGGACTATAAAAATGCCAGAAAGCTGCAACAAAAATTTTTATAAAAATATTAAAACAAGTGTCCCAAAACGCCCCCTTCATTTCGTTATATAGGTGAAAGTCAAATGGGGTGATTCCATTGATTTAGAATTATTTGAATATATATGAGTAATAAACTTGAGGAGGTATTACCTATGAGAAAAAGTTTAATATTACTTATGCTTACAATGACGATTTCATTTTTATCGAGCGCTGCTATCTTTGCTGATGAAACAGAATCAACTTCCGCTATACAAGAAATTGTGCCTAATATAGCAATTTCATCAGATATAATTTCCCCCGATTATATGTTTGACACTGTTATAGATAGAATAGTCACTAAATATAAAGTTTGGAAGATATCAGGTGAGCGTGACATTATATCAAGCAAAACATATTACAAAGAGCTTAGATTTCAAAATAACTATGAACTTGATTATATTGAAACCTACGCTATGGATGAAGCAGAAACAGAGTTTTATAGAATAGAGAACTGGTATGAAGTTTATCATTATATAACTTGGTAACTGAAACAGTTAATGTTCATAAAATAAAATAATGACGGGATAACACAATGTTATAGCGTAAATATTGTGTTATTCTATTATTTCTGGAGGAACATATGAAAAAAATACATTCTTACATTTTTATCTCTTTTTCATTTATTATTATAATTTCGTCTATTATCTTTTCCGTATATAGTATAATGACTCATATTGCTAATTACACCTTTAAAAATGAATATTATATTAGTACCTTAATTTACCAGAACTATAAAAACATTAAGCATATATCAATTGGCAAACAGAAAGCGTACAAAAACTCCATTTACACTGTCTATAGCTTTAAAGATAGAAGGCTACAAAATCCCATCTTGAATCAATATAATACTGGAATCTGTAGCATTATATCTAATAAAAAGGTTCAAAGCATAGGAAATAATGCTTTCACAACATATGAAAGTAAAGATGATGAAGAGTATGTTATTAGAGCAAAGAATGCTTTCACTCAGATTGGCTTTTATGATAGCAACACAGATCGTTGTGTTATAGGCGGACGTGTTTTTGATAAAAGGATTAAAAAGATTGAAATTCAATTCATAAATGGAGAAGTAAAGCAACCTCCAATAAATGAAGAAGGCTATTTTATATTAATATATGATCAAGATAAATTTTTAAAAGAAAAAGGTAGCTTCTATATATATACAGATGTTATCAGCAGTATCACTTCATATGACATAAATGATAAACCATTAAGAGCCATCAAATATAAACACAATATAAAGTAGTTCTTACCCTGATAGAAAAAAATTGTTAAGAAAAAAGGCTGCTCATATTAGAAAAGGTACTCACAACAAACAGCTATAGAGCAAAATTATATAGCTCAACAAAACAAGTGTCCCATAACACCCACTCCATTTCGTTATATAGGTAAAAGGCAAATGGAGGTGATTCCATTGGTATAGCGAAAATTACACATAAGAAAATTATATAAAATATATAAAGGGAGGTTTTTCAAATGAAAAAAGTAATTAGCATTTTACTATCAGTTATAATTGTTATGTCATCGTTTGGGATTGCATTTGCAGAGGAGATAGCTCCAACAGCTATAGTTCTTAATGAAAATGGCATAGAAGCTGCTTCTATAGTAGAACCTGGAGAATTGCAATTTCTGGGATTAGGCTATATCACAGGCAATGGAGTTCGTTTGAGAAGTGGTCCTGGTACTAATTATCCATCTTTAGGTTCCTTGTATAAGTATGATGATGTTGCAGTTTATAATGATACGACAAGAAATACACCTTTCCTTTATGTTTACGTAGAATCCGGACAAAATGAGGGAAAGGAAGGTTGGGTTCATGAAAACTATATATCTATAACAAATCCAGCTAGAATTTTAGACGATAAATAATTAATAACAGTTAAGAGAGGGTAGGTCATATATGCTTATTAAAAGAAACAAAATATTTATATGGTGTAGTATAAGCATTGCCATTATTTCCGCAGTTATCGGCTTTACATATGCTACATCCATCACTAATGCAGATACAGAATCTAGTATAATAAATTACGATTTAGAAAGTAAAAGTAAATATCAAGCTATTGTTGATAATGAAGTTGAACTTATACCAAAAGACTCTATTGAGTCCATACTCTTTATGGATATAAATACTGGTGAAATCTTAGCTGGTTATGGTGACGTTTATAAGGAGTTTGAGCCGGGTTCAATATTTAAAATATTAACATTTGCAATGTCTCTAAAAGAAAACTCCGTTAAACCTAAAGATATGTATGATTGTAAAGGGCGTCTAAATGTTGACGGGAAAATATTTTATTGCTGGAACTTTAAAGGACATGGAAAACAGACCTTATTACAGGGAATCGAATCTAAATGTAATATTGCAGCAATAGAAGCAGCATTAAAAATTGGAAAAGAAAAATTCTACGAAAACTTGGAGCTATTTGGGCTAAGAAACCATGATTCTGGTATAGAATTAAATAATCTAAATCTTGCTGCTGCCTCTATAGGTAAAGGATTTACTATTACACCATTACAGACAGCTTCTTCTATATCTGCTTTATTGAATGAAGGAACATTGTACAAACCCTTTGTTGATGAAAGCTTAAAGAATATAGTAAAGATTAAAATTAATAATAATAAACAACTTGCCTTAAAGCAAGTTGCATCAAAAGATGTAACCAATGCCATTGTGTCTGCTCTGAAGGATATATCTATTGACGGTAAAATAAGCGGAATTGGTGGGGTTAGTGATATGACATCAGATAAAAAATATATTACCTCATATGTTGCAACTAACATAGAAGATGATCCTAAAATAGTTGGTGTCATTGTTATGAATGTAGAATTTAAAGATAAAGACTTAGCAGAAGAAACCATGAGAAATATTATGCTAAAATGCCTTGAAGATAATCCTAATGACTCCAATTAAGCATTCACTGTAATTAGCCCTTTATGATAACCAGACAAACACGGTATTAAAGCTATAATTACCATGTTTGTCTGGTATATATTTATGATATGAATGGAGAATGGATCTGTGAATTATGATGTTAAAAATTACGACTTTAAGGATATGCTTACAGTAGCAGCCATGACAGCAATAATATTATTATTGATATTGTTTTTCAGTCCCAAGTATTCAGGATGGCAAACCACTGTTCATGATATAATAGCCTGTATTAATGAAAATAAGTCAGAGATAGATTACAAGCAATATCTATCAGTAGAAATAAGAGAAAGCCAAGTAATTTTTAATAAAACTCACATGAACCAGAAAGTAATTGATAATGACTTCTGTAATTTATTATACAATGTCTATTTAAAAAACATTACAACAGAAGATGTTCAAGTAGGTTTCAAATTCTACATACCTAATGAAATGACATCCTCTATTATCTGGGGTGATACAACTGCAGGGGATTTAGATTCCTCTAAGGAAGTATTGAAACCGGGACAAGGATATAATGTAACTTTAGGTACACTGATGAAGCATCCCAATAAGCTGAGCATTGAAGAAAATGAAATTTTTGAAAAGCTGAAAGATACCCTTTACATGTAATTAATAATAAATGGCAACTGCTTTCTTTGTTACAATAACTTAATGAAAGGGGAATAAGATTGAAAAAAGAGTTTGCTTCTCTTACGAAGGTAATAATATTGATTTTACTAATGACATCTCTATCTTTGCTCATATTGGCTTGTTCTGAAGTTAAAACATCAATGACTGAAAATGATAAAATCATTCAAACAGTAATTCAAAATGAAAAAAACTTGGTATTAGTGCAGCTCAAGAATTTAGAGGTTGATAAGTATAAAGAAGAAGTCAAGGAAATACTCCACCCAAACTTCAGCCAATCATATATAGAAAAAATAGATAATATAAAAAACAACAATGGATTATTTGCATTATCAATAGAAAAACCCATCAAATATCAGATATCCAAAGTCTATACAGGCTTAGAGGATAGCAGCAAAAGCGTTTTTCTTAAGCTACCCATTGATAATAGCTACAACAGCTTATATAAGATGTACATTTTCAAAAAGGAAGAAAATGAGTGGAAATTGTTTCAACTAAGAGAATACTACGTTATTACAGATGGGCCCAAAAAGGAAAACTATAAAAATATAATAAACACATTTACTAATTATGAAAACTCACCCATCGAATATGAAGATATAATGATAATGGAATAAAGTTAAGAGGGCATAGAAAATAATATAATATATCCTCCTTATCTATAAGGCTTAAACATAATGGGCAAAATAAGAAGTATCCTTACAGCCTCTTGGACAGGTTCGGTTGGTTAACCATACCTGTCCCTTCTATTTATTATATAGCCTTTTCAATATATGTCATTCTCACTTCAACATTCTTGTCATAAAATTATATTATTTTACATTTTGAACATTTAATATCTGAATACAAACAATTTAGAAGAAAAATGTGGTAGAATTGTATTAAAGTTTACATATTTAATAAATATTGAGGCTGAAGGGGTTTCTTATGCTTTATATATATCTGTCTATCATTGAAAGCTCTGAGGATAAATCTAAGTTTGAGCAGATTTATATGAATTACAGGCAAACAATGTATTATGTAGCAAACAGCATATTAAAGGATGAGCATTTGGCAGAGGATGCTGTTCATCAGGCATTTTTAAGAATTATAGAAAATTTAGATAAAATAAATGATATCAAGTGTCCCAAAACCAAAGGCTTCGTCGTTATAATAGTTGAAAGGATGGCGATAGATATATACAGGAAAAGAAAAAGGCAATATGCCATCCCATTTGATGAAGTCATATCAGGTATAGGTGAGATGGCTGCAGAAGGAGACAAAAGCCTTGAAGAGATTGGCAATAGTTCAATTGCTGAGGCTATTGCAATGCTCCCTATAAACTATTCTACTGTGATAAAGCTCAAATATAGCCACGGATATACGGACAAAGAAATTGCAAAGATACTGTCCATATCAGAGGAAAATGTGCGAAAACGCATAACCAGAGGTAAGAAAAAGCTTGCTAATATTCTGGAAGAAATGAGGATAGATATGCATGAATAATATTGAAATAACAGATGTCATGCTTTATGAATTGGTACCAAAAGCAGAGAAACTTCAGCTTGAACAGATACCCCCTGAGGAAGAAATCGGACATACCTTCTCTAAAAGCTTTGACCGCAGGATGAAGAACCTTATAGCAATGGAGAAGAGCAATTTTCTTGTAAGGGGACTTATCTATAAAACAAGGCGCATTGCAATCATAATACTCCTCATATGCCTTGTAACCTTAACAACCATAGCCAGCGTGGAAGCATTGAGAACGAAGTTCTTCAACGTCATCATAGAAATATATCAAAAACTGACCTCCTTCTCATTCCAGCATGATAAACAGCCGGAGGATATAACTATGGTACCGGCAGAGCCGGAATATATACCCGAAGGCTTTAAGAAAACAAGCGTTGAGGATTACTTCACTGATATTCATATTATTTATAGCAATAAGGAAGGACAAGAAATAATATTTAAACAGATATATATTACAAACGATAAAATAATCATAGATACAGAGGGAACCACCATGGAAAAGATGTGGATAAAAGGCTATGAAGCCTATTATGTATCAAACAAAGGAAGAAATGGCATCATGTGGTTTAAAGACGAATATCTTTTTAATCTTTCATCTGACGCCATAGAAAAAGATGAACTAATAAAAATGGCGGAAAGTGTAAAATAATAAATCAAAAAATTTTTTTAACAAGTGTCCCAAAACCCCTCCTTCATTTCGTTATATAAGTAGAAGACAAATGAAGGAGGTATTTATATGTACTTAAAAAAATTAATAACAGTAATCCTGTGTACAGCTTTGCTCTTATGTTCTTCCGGCATTGCCTATGCAGATGCAGGTCGCAATGATCACCCTCATCAGGGCAATATCATCATAACGCCTCAAATGGTTTATATTTATGAGTCTCAAAGCAAATTAAATATTACTTCAACAGGACAGGCTCAGGTTAAATGCTATGTAGAGGGATACAGCGGCATAGTCACAAAAGTATCTATTGAAGCAGAATTGCAGCAATATAAAAATGGAGATTGGGTAGTCATAAACAGCTGGTATCAGTCAAGCAGCAGCTATAGGCTTACACTCTCCAAATCAACGACAGTCCCAAAGGGATATTCATATCGAGTAGTTGCAGATGTCACTGCCTATAGCGGCAGCGACTCAGAAACCCAAACCGTAATAAGCAGCGAAGTAGATTATTAATGCTGCCGAAGGCTGCTTTTATGGAGAGGGGTGAGTCCATTGGTTTAGATATAAAAATTAAATAAATCAAGATATAACAAAGATTGATATAATTAATATTAATACAAAGAACAATGTTTAATAAGGAGGTAAATTATCATGAAATCAGTGAAAAAAATAGTTTATCTTTTATTAATATTCACTTTTGTATTTGTTTCTACTATAGATGCTTATGCATTAATTGACCACAATAATACTAGCATCTTAAATGATTTTGATAAGCTTCTTGAAGAACTTCACGAAACAGAAAAGTATTTTGATGCTCAAAGATCAAAAGATATATCAGCTAGTAATGCTTATGCCAACTCTAGCCATCCGTGTCATGGAACTTCTGACCATAGGAACTGCGATGTAGCAACATATACAAAAAGTTGCGGCTGTAAAGTTATAACTAATTATTGCTGCTGTGGTAAGAAAATGAATACTGATTATTATTTATGTAGCAAACATCAATTCCCCTATAATGATGAAAAAAAACAATATTAGCCTATTTGAAACATTGAGTGAATATAAATTTTTAACTAATACAAATAATGATTTGATGTACATCCCCCACACATGTCATGATGGTACAAGCCATAGAAGATGCTATAAATCCCCTGATGATGTAAAAGATTGTGGCTGTGAAAATGGATTCTATTTTTGTTGCTGTGGAAGAGTAATGGGTGCCTATATAACATATTGTGATAAACATGGATATTAATAATAACATTATTTTAAAAACTCTTAAATATCTTATATGACAAAAATCATTTCTCTCTATGCCTTGTAGACTTTTTTGGCTCACTGACTATACTATATGACTTGTTTTCATGCCCTTAAGTAATTTTGCTTATTACAAAATCAACTTAAAATTATAAAAACACTAATTCGAAATAATTAAACACATGGGACAGGGCATTGCTTGAATTTGCCTTGTCCCTTTCCCTCTCAACATGCTTATATGGTTTTTAATTTGTCCAATATTTACTGTGTTTTTAATGATGAATATGATACATGGTTAATTTAATCCTAATGCATTTATAATATAATACTTACATGTTGTTATGATTATTTATTGTCACTGTAGTAAATAGTAGTCTTTCAAGTCGATAGTGTCTTGTCAAGTTGTGTAAATTGATTTCTACTTTATTATTTTCTTCCATTATTTATGTAATAAAGCAACCGATGTCAATGTAAACTCTTTTTTTGGTATTAGCTTTGCCATAGATTCTAAACTGAAATAACGCCATCTTACTTTCCATTCGTCATCATGTTCTATAAGCATTGCTCCTACAAGTCGAATAACTGTTTGGCGATTTGGGAATATGCATACAACTCAAGAGCTTCTACCAACTCGTCCACTTTTCTGGTACTTACTCCATGAATGTAAGCCTCTTAGACAACATTTTACAAAGCTTTTCTGACATTTTTCTTGGCTCCAAAAGACTCGAAAAATAACTTTCATGCCTTAAATTGGGAATGCTTAACTGTAATGCACCAACACGAGTATCCCATTCTCTTTGGCCATATCCATTTCGATAATTATTACGATTTCCGTTTCGTTCATATTTTTCAGTACCAATTATAGAGGTAACTTCTGCATCCATTAAGGCATTAATAAGTAATGTTAATGCTTCTTTCAAAAAATCCTTATCTCTTTCAACAACATACTTGCTAAGTTGTTCTAAAGGTGCCATTCTATTATTAGTAACCATGGTATGACCTCCTTACTTTATTGATTTGGTTTTCTTAATAAAGTAGAAATCATATCATGGTTACTTTTGTCAAGTATATTCCATGAAATTTACACCACTACTTAAGACTATAACAAAATTCACATATCGAATATGAAGATATAATAATAATGGAATGAAGTTAAAAAGGCATGGAAAGTGAAATAATGAATACTCCTTATGGATAATGGCTTAAACATAATGGGCAAAATGAGAAATATCCTTAAAGCCTTTGGAACAGGTCTGGTTGGTTAACGGTATCTGTCTCTTCTATTTATTATACAGCATTTTCAATATCTGTCATTCCCACCTCATCATTCTTATCATAAAATTATATTATTTTACATTTTGAACATTTAATATTTGAATACAAGCAATTTAGGAGAAAAATGTGGTAAAATTGTATTAAGTTTATATATTTAATAAATAGCGTAAAATAAGTGTCCCAAAATACTTTCTTCATTTCGTTATATAAGTAGAATACAAATGAATTAAACATTGCTGCCTATAGTGGCAGCGACTGGGAAACCCAAACCGTAATTAGCAGCGAAGTATATTATTAAGCTGAAGAAGACTACTTTTATGGAAGGGGGTGAGTCCGTTGGTTTTCTGATATGATAAAAGCTATGAAACTTATGAAAATAATATATAGGAGGATGAAAAAATGAAAAAATTTATTTTTATAATTACTCTTATAATTGCCTTTACTTTTATGTTCAGTATAGCTCCAACTTATGCTTCTAACAAAGTTTTAAATCCTCAGACAATAAATATTAATAATCTTTCCACTGATACAGTAATAAGTGATGTAATGACATATGATGAAATTGTAAAACAACTGGCAATTGATAAAAATATTTCTATTGCTGAAGCTCAAAAAATCATAGGAAGTCCTATAACAACTATTATGTCAAAAGACGGATATCCAATAAAGATAATGGCCGATACTTATAGAACCATTACAAATCAATTTACAGTAACTTCAGAATATAAACCTTCAATGAGATTTTATTGCAGAACAAGCGAAGGAGGTTCCTTTCACGGAATTATAGAAATACTGAACGTTGATATGAGCAGAAGTTATCAAGGCCGTAGCTATGCTTTTGGCGGAAGTGTTTATACAAATCTTGAAAATGCAAATACAATCTATTATTCAATTGATGGCGATTTCTATGAGCACGGAACTACAACTGTTAGCGGCGGCGTTAAGATTGGCATAGGTGACTCGGCAACCATAAACTTTGAGCTTAGTAATGCAAGCAACTGGTATGCTATAGCAGATGTTGCCAAACGATTTACATGGTAATAGAAAATGGGGCTTTAAAATATGAAAAAACTGATTATAGATATTATTAGTGCTGTTGCAATCTCTTTAATACCTTATATGATCATAGGTCCTTTCTCTTTACGCCGAGCAGACATTCTTATGTTCGCTGATTATATTATACGATTTGTTGCATACTCTTTAGCAATATTGATTATTGCAAAATCACTAAAAGAATATAAAAATACTGATGCCAAATAATTAAACACATGGGACAGGGTATTGCTTAAATTTGCCTTGTCCCTTTCCTCTAAATATGCTTATATGACCTTTAGTATATTTTTATATATAACACGGGTTAATTGACAATAAATCAATATTGAATCTGCAAAGTTAATATAAATAATAAGCATATAGTTTCATAGATATGTTTGACTAGGTATATATAGCAAAAAAAAGAATGGAAGATATATCTGTGAATTATGAAATAAAAATTCTAATTTTACGGATTTACTTATAGTAGCAACTATCAAAATCTAAAAAAAGGGGAATAAAATTGAAAAAAGAATTTGCTTTACATATTACGAAAATACATCTATTGAATATGAGGAAAAAGCAATTATAAAATAATGGTATCATTAACCAAATTGAAGCAGGAATGGGAGTATAAATATTGAATATATGGGAGTAATAACCGAACTAAGAGATTATGTCGGCTTTATAATGATTTATAATAGGTGATCCATATGAACAAATATATTATGTATTTATTGCTTCTGCTAATTATGGGAATACAGATTATATATATGACAAAGGCTAACTTAGCATCAATAATTCAATTGCTTATGATTGCTATAGCCATTTCCATAACAGATTCACTATATAGACCAAATAAAAAACTCCGGAATATAACCCTTATAATAATTAACACAGCCATACTTTCCATTTCTCACAGAATTGTATGGAAAGAAATAAGCATATCCCTCATAATCGTATATGCAGTCTTCTCTGTTATATTTTGTCTTATTGCCCGTTCTGAAAAAAGAAAGGAAGTGAACCAATAGTGGAGGAAAAGGTATTCCATAATAATGCCCAGGATATAGATTGGACAGGTATCTTTTGCTTTAAGCTACCTGTCCTTTTATCTATCCTTTCTTCTATTTCACCCTCATCGACTATTGCCTAGTAAATTTAACAATCGTTGGATCTACTTCGTCAAAAGTGAAATTGAATATTTGAATCTACAAAGATGGGGATATCTTGGCCTCGTTATAATCCTGCAAATATAAGCAATATTATGGTGCTGAGATTGAATGCCATATGTGCCGTCACTGCAGCGAAATATCCTTTCTTCTCATACATTCGTATGCAAAACAATGCCAATCCAAAAAAAGTGGGTATTCCGCTCAAATTATAATGCGCTATGGTAAATATAGCCGCTGATAAAGCTGCTGCAAATCCTCTAGGCATTCTGGGCAGAAAAACCTTATCATATAAAAAATATCTAAAGACATACTCTTCTACAAAAGGTGCAAATATTACAATAACAAAAAACAAAATAAACCTTATCAAAAAACCGGATTCATAAAAATCAGTAACTACTTCCTGAGGTTGAACCTCACCATTTATAAAGTGACTCAGGATGCTGATATATATGGCATTTACTACTGTAAGGAGCGTCTTTACAATCAATGTCATAACTGTTACATTCAGTATGCTGCTTGCATCAAACTTCCAAACATTAATATCTCTCATATAGCTCTCATCTTCATCTCTGATGAGATGATAGAAATACAGAAGCAGTGATACTGCAATAAACGGTATGAAGTTCTCTGTAAAAATGGCTCCAAACCAGTATAGAGCAGTAAGGCTTATGATTGCAAAGGGATTCTTATCCTTGAGAAAAACTCTGTATAGCTGAAGATAAATGGGTGTGTTTACTATCAAAAATACAAAAATATATACTAAATAACGGGTTACATCCAAGAGTCCCCCTCCTTAATAATTGAAAAATACACTATGATTGTTGTATGGACCTCACTATTTCTTCCCAGAGTTCCTCTTTTCCACTATGGGTTTCTGAAGAATAGGGTATTATTATATCTCTTTCATCAGTTCCTAGAGTCTCTTTAATTATCTTTATATTTTTAAATACAGCATTATTACTTATTTTATCTCTCTTTGTCGCTACGATTACTGCTCTTCCTCTGTAATGCTTTATGAAATCATACATCATCTTATCATCTGATGTAGGCTTATGCCGTATGTCTACCAAAAGCACAACAGATTTCAGGTTTTCCCTTTTTATAAGGTATTCTTCTATCATGGAAGCCCATTTAAGCTTTTCAGCTTTTGAAACTGCCGCATATCCGTAGCCGGGAAGATCAACTAAAACCAATTCTTCGTTAATCATAAAAAAGTTGATGGTTCTGGTCTTTCCCGGATTTGAACTGACTTTTACAAGCTTTTTGCGATTTAAAAGGGAGTTAATCAAGGATGATTTACCCACATTGGACCTGCCGGCGAAAGCTATCTCCGGCAGGTTCCCTTCCGGGTATTGGCTGCTTGATACAGCACTGATGAGAAATCTACAATCCTTAATTATCATTTTCCTCACCTCTGTACAGAGCCTGATCCAGCACTTCATCCATATTGTCAACCAATATGAATTCCAAGGCTTTCTTTACATTAGCGGGGATTTCCTCCAAATCCTTCTCATTTTCTCTTGGAATAATGACCTTCTTTATTCCTGCTCTGTTAGCTGCCAAAGCCTTTTCTTTTAAGCCACCTATAGCTAGGACTCTGCCCCTCAATGTGATTTCTCCTGTCATGGCCACATCCTTCCTAGCAGGTATGTTGGTCAAGGCAGATACCAAAGCTGTAGCCATGGTTATTCCGGCAGAAGGTCCATCCTTGGGTATTGCACCTTCCGGCACATGGACATGTATATCAAGATTTTTGCTAAAGTCCTTATCTATGCCAAGTTTATCTGTCCTAGAGCGAATATAGCTAAGACCTGCTTTTGCAGATTCTTTCATCACATCTCCCAAATGTCCTGTAAGCTCCAGCTTTCCTGTGCCGGGCATGGTGGTGACTTCGATAAACAGCGTATCACCACCTACAGGCGTCCATGCAAGTCCTGTCACAACTCCAACTTCATTTTTCAAGTTGGCCACATCGTATCTGTATCTTGGTATTCCCAGGAACTTTTTAAGATTTGCCGGGGTGATTCTTACTGTCTTCTTATTCTTTTCAACTATCTCTGTAGCAGCTTTTCTTATAATCTTTGCCAGTTCTCTCTCCAGGTTTCTTACACCGGATTCTCTGGTATATTTGTTTATTACATCTCTTATGGCTGCTTCAGACATTGATATATTTTCAGGCTTCAATGAATGTTCCTTAATCTGCTTGGGCAAAAGGTATTTGCTTGCTATATTCAGCTTTTCTTCCTCTGTATAACCGGATAACTGTATTATCTCCATCCTGTCCAACAACGGCGCCGGTATGGTTTCTGTGGTGTTTGCCGTCGTTATAAACATTACCTTTGATAAATCAAAGGGCAGTTCAAGATAGTGATCCCTGAAATCCTTATTCTGCTCTGCATCTAATACCTCCAATAAAGCAGAAGCCGGATCTCCTCTGAAATCACTGCTCATCTTGTCTATCTCATCCAACAAGAATAGAGGATTTTTAGTACCTGCTTGTTTCATATAGTATATAATTCTTCCAGGTATAGCTCCTATATAGGTTCTTCTGTGTCCTCTGATTTCTGCTTCATCTCGCACACCACCAAGAGACATCCTTACAAACTTTCTTCCCATGGCTCGGGCAATGGATTTGGCTATTGAAGTCTTCCCAACCCCCGGAGGTCCTACAAGGCATAGTATGGGCCCTTTCATATTGTTTGAAAGTCGCCTTATAGCCAGGTATTCCAATACCCTTTCCTTCACTTTTTTCATTCCATAATGATCTTCATCAAGAACTTTTCTTGCATTTTTTATGTCAAGATTATCTTCTGTCTCATTATTCCAAGGCAAGTCAAAAATCCAGTCCAGATAAGTACGAATTACTCCAGACTCCGGTGAACCCGGTGACATCTTGCTAAGCCTGTCTATTTCCTTTTCAACCTTGTTGACTACCTCTTCGGGCAGCTCCATCTTTGACATTTTATCCTTGTATTCTTCTATCTCTTCTTCAAAACCGTCTTTATCTCCCAATTCCTTCTGGATGGCCTTTAATTGTTCCCTCAAATAATATTCCTTCTGTGTCTTGTCTATCTGCTTCCTTACTCTGTTATTGATTTTTCTCTCCAGTTCAAGAATATCAAGTTCCTTTACTATTACAGCATAAAGGCTCTCCAGCCTGTCTCTCACATCAAACTTCGCAAGTATGTTTTGCTTTTCTTCTATTTTTATAGTCATATTAGATGCTATGATATCAGCAAGCCTATCGGCATCTTCCACTGTAGAAATTGTTACGAGTATTTCTGGTGGAATTTTGGGATTCAGCTTAACATATTCTTCAAAAGCGTCAGTAACGCTTCTCTTCAATGCCTGAATTTCCGGATCTTCTTCATCTATGTCATTGCTATACTCAACTACATCTGCAAGGAAAAATGGGTCATCGGATACTATGGACTGTATTTCTGCTCTGGATATCCCTTCCACCAAAACTCTGATGGTATCTCCAGGAAGTTTCAAAAGTTGTTTTACCTTTGATATAGTTCCTACCCTGTAAAAATCATCTTCTTCAGGCAAATCCGTATTTGCATCCGTCTGTGTTACAAGGAATATAAGCTGATCATTTATCATGGCTTCTTCCAATGCCTTTATAGATTTTTCTCTGCCTACATCAAAGTGAAGAACCATATATGGGAATATGCTCAGCCCTCTTAGAGGAAGGAGAGGCAGTCTTTTAACGTTGCTCGACATTACGATCACTCCTGTATAATGATTATGTTGTAATAATTTTCTTCCCCCATGTCTAGTATATTATATATTTATAAATTGTTTAAAGCAACCATTTTTTGAGCCATAAGCAAATATGATTCAAAAGAAGGAGACCCCACACTACCTCGAAAAGCAATGGGGCCTCACACTCTCCCAAGGACCATTTCTCTTTCTCCAATGTACCCTGATAATTCACTGTATCGAAGTAATATTGGCATTGTTTTGCATTGGTTTTACGCCATTAGCTGCTAACAAACCGGTATCCGGTATGGCAGTAAGAGGCTTGATCCTTTGCTTGCCGTTCTTTAGGGCTACTTCTATTACTTGCTTTATATCCTCTACAGGTATTATCTCTATTCCTATATTATTCAATATATCTTGGTAATTGTCCTTGGGTATTATAACTTTTTTTCCACCTGCAGCCTTTGCAGCTTCCACCTTTGCCACTATGCCTCCTACAGGCATTACCTTTCCTCTTATTGATATCTCACCGGTCATTGCTATGTTATTGTCCACAGGGGTATCAGTTATGGCTGAATATACTGCCACTGCAATAGCTATACCTGCTGAAGGTCCGTCTACAGGCACTCCTCCGGGGAAATTCAGATGAATATCATAATCTGATGGATTCACATCCAAGTATTTTTTCATAACTGTCAGCACATTCTCCACAGAGGATTTTGCCATGCTTTTTCTTTTTATCTTTTTACCGTCATTGGAGCCTACTTCTTCTTCATCCACTATCCCTGTAACCGTAAGTTTGCCCTTGCCTTTATCGGCAGGGGAAACTGATGCTTCTATCTCCAGTATAGTTCCCATGTTTGGACCATATACAGCCAATCCATTTACATATCCCACCTGAGGTTCCTGACAAATCTTTTTTTCCGGACGTGGATCATATTGACCGCTATTGATAACCCATTCTATATCTGATACAAGAATCTTGTTTCTTCCCTCATTTATGTTTATGCCTACTGCGGTTTGTATGATATTTACAGCTTCTCTACCGTTAGTTGCGTATTTTGCTATGACATCAAGTACACCATCTTCCATATCAAAGGATATTTTTTTCAAAGCATTCTCACATACTTTTTTTACTTCATCAGGGCTCAATGCCTTAAAGTAAATTTCAAGACATCTGGATCTTAGTGCCGGTGGTATTGACTCAGGACCTCTGGTTGTGGCACCTATTAGCCTGAAGTCCGCAGGCAATCCGTTTTGAAATATATCATGTATATGAAAGGGTATGTTAGGGTCTTCGGAATTGTAATATGCGCTTTCCAGAAACACTTTTCTATCTTCTAAAACCTTCAGCAGCTTATTCATTTGAATAGGATGGAGTTCTCCTATCTCATCTATGAAAAGAACTCCTCCATGGGCTTTCGTTACAGCACCAGGCTTTGGCTGCGGTATACCTGCCTGCCCCATGGCTCCTGCTCCCTGATATATGGGATCGTGCACAGAGCCAATCAATGGATCTGCTATTCCCCTTTCATCAAACCTAACAGTTGTAGCATCTATTTCTACAAACTTGGCATCCATTCTGAACGGGCTGTTTCTTGTTCTTTTGGCTTCTTCAAGAACAAGTCTGGCTGCTGCTGTTTTTCCTACGCCAGGAGGACCATATATTATCACATGCTGTGGATTTGGACTGCATAAGGCAGCCTTCAAGGATTTTATACCATTTTCCTGACCCACAATGTCATCAAAGCTCGAGGGTCTGGTAAGTTCTGAAAGAGGCTTGGTGAGCTTAATTTCCCTCATCTTTTGCAATTTTTCCAACTCTTTTTTTGATTCTTTCTCCACTACAATTTTGCTTCCCTGCTGTCCTTTGAGCATGTTTAAAAAATATAAACCCATTACCACGAGAAAGAATAACTGTACAAAAAATAAAACTTGAGACATATTTTTGCCTCCCTCACAATTGATTAGCTGTCATTAATATTATTGGATTCTATGTTTCTTTTTATCCTGTAGATTTTGCACTGCTAAAAATTTCATTCAAAAAAACCACCGAGTTTTAATACCTCGATGGTTTTATACTTTCATTATTTATGAAGCTGTTTCTCTTTTGGGTTTGCCGCTTCTTTTATTTTGCTTTTTTGGAGTCTTTTTGGTTCCAGGTTCCAGATATACTATTTGAGGCTGTTCGTGTTCCAGGACTGTTTTTTTGGATATAATGCATTTATCGACATCTTCCCTTGAAGGTATATCATACATAACATCCCGCATGATGTCTTCCAATATAGCCCTGAGTCCTCTGGCTCCTGTTTTTCTTTCCAGTGCAAGTTTTGCTATTTCCTCTAATGCTTCGTCCTCAAATTCCAAATCTACATTATCCATCTCAAATAGCTTTTTGTACTGTTTTACCAAAGCATTCTTCGGTTCCTTCAATATCTGTATCAATGCTTCCTTATCAAGGGAGTTCAATGTAACTATTATTGGAAGCCTGCCTACGAACTCCGGTATAAGACCAAACTTCAACAAATCTTCCGGTAGAACGTTCTTAAGTACCTCTCCCACATCTTTATTTTCTTTTGCTTGAATATCAGCCACAAAGCCCATGGATTTCTTACCTGTTCTGTTCATAATTATCTTGTCTAATCCATCAAAGGCTCCACCACAAATAAACAAAATGTTTGTAGTATCTATCTGTATAAACTCCTGGTGAGGATGTTTTCTGCCACCTTGGGGTGGTACACTGGCCACAGTACCTTCTAATATCTTTAATAGGGCCTGTTGAACGCCTTCACCGGATACATCCCTTGTAATGGAAGGATTCTCAGACTTTCTGGCAATTTTATCTATTTCATCAATATACACAATACCCTTTTCGGCTCTTTCAATATCGTAATCTGCATTCTGAATGAGCTTAAGCAATATATTTTCTACATCTTCGCCCACATATCCGGCTTCTGTAAGAGAAGTGGCATCAGCAATGGCAAAAGGCACATTAAGCATTTTGGCCAAAGTCTGAGCTAATAGAGTCTTGCCGGAACCTGTAGGTCCAATCAGTACAATATTGCTTTTTTGTAATTCTACATCATCATATTTATTATCGGAGTTTATCCTCTTATAATGATTATATACTGCTACAGCCAATGATTTTTTTGCTTCATCCTGGCCAATTACATACTTATCCAGGAACTCCTTTATATCTTTTGGTTTTGGCACATCCTTAACCTCAAGATCAACTTCATCCTCAAATTCCTCATCTATAATTTCCTGGCAAAGCTCTATACATTCATCACAAATATAAACTCCCGGTCCTGCAATAAGTCTTCTGACCTGATCCTGATTCTTGCCGCAAAAGGAGCATTTGAGTTGCTTCTTATCCTCAAATTTGGCCATATATACACCTCTCTTACTTTCTCTTTATTAGAATATCGTCAATTATACCGTAAGCCTTAGCCTCCTCTGATGACATGAAGTAATCTCTCTCCACATCTCTCTCAATTTTTTCCAAGGGCTGTCCGGTTTTTTCACTTAATATCCTGTTCAAGGTCTTTTTCGTTCTTATAAGTCTTTCAGCATGAATGATAACATCAGTAGCTTGACCTCTTGCTCCACCTAGTGGCTGATGTATCATTATTTCACTGTTTGGCAATGCAAATCTTTTACCTTTAGCCCCTGCTGCTAAAAGGAATGCTCCCATGCTTGCGGCCATACCTATGCATATTGTTGAAACATCAGGCTTTATAAACTGCATTGTATCAAATATTGCCATACCTGCAGTTATTGATCCGCCAGGGCTGTTAATATAAAGATTAATATCCTTATCAGGATCTTCTGCTTCCAAAAATAATAATTGTGCTACAACCAAAGATGCGGTTACATCGTTTATCTCATCTCCTAAAAAAACTATCCTGTCCTTTAACAGCCTTGAATAGATATCATAGGATCGTTCTCCTCTATTGGTCTGTTCTACTACTATAGGAACCAAACTCATGAAAAACCCTCCTTAACCAATGTTCGTTGCTATTTAGCAACACTGTTTTTCACTAAGAAGTCGATGGTTTTCTGTACTTCCAATCCTTCTTTGATATATTCAATATCCCTTTCTTTTAATGATTTTCTAAATTTCTCAGCATCCTGATTGTACATCTTGGCAGTCTTATTAATCTCCTCTTCCAGCTCTTCATCTGTAACTGCTATATTTTCTGCTTTAGTAACTGCTTCTAATACAAGTTGAGTCTTAACTCTGTCCCTTGCAGTTTCCTTATAGGTTTCTTTCAATTCATCATAATTGATGTTCATATATTTTATATAGGTATCCAAATCTAAACCTTGATACCTTAGTTGATAATCAAAATCATCAAGCATTGCTTCAACCTGGTTGTCGATCATAACTTCAGGAATATCTACCTGAGCGTTTTCAACAACCTTTTTAATCACATTATTTTCATATTCATGCTTTGCTAGTCTTTCAGCTTCTTCAGTCTTTTTCTTTCTTATGTCTTCTTTCAGTTCTTCCAAAGTATCAAACTCACTTGTATCTTTTGCGAATTCGTCATCTAAAGGCAATAATTCCTTTTCTTTGATTTCTTTTACAGTAACCTTGAAAACAGCTGGTTTACCTGCCAATTCCTCGGCTCTGTAATCCTCAGGGAAGGTCACGTTTACATCAACTTCATTTCCTATTGTTGCCCCTACTAATTGATCTTCAAACCCTGGTATGAACTGCCCTGAACCTATCTCAAGCTTATAGTTCTCTGCTGTGCCACCTTCAAACTGCTCACCATCTACAAAACCTTTAAAGTCTATAGTTGTTATATCTCCCATCTTAACAGGTCTGTCAGTAACATCAATTATTCTTGCATTCTTGTTTCTTAGAATTTCCAGTTCCTTGGCTACATCCTCATCTGTAACATTATACTCTTTTTTCTCAACTTCTATTCCCTTGTATTCTCCCAATTGAACTTCCGGCTTTACAGTCACTTCTGCTTTAAATACTATTCCTTTTCCGCTTTCGATATCGATTATATCAATTGATGGTCTATCCACCGGATGAAGATCATGCTCCTTTATTGCTTCATTATAAGCTTCAGGACATACTTCATTTATTGCATCCTCGTAGAATACTCCTTCACCATAATATTTTTCAATAAGCTTTCTTGGTGCTTTTCCCTTTCTAAAACCCGGTAGATTAAACTTTTTAGCATTTTTTATATATGCCTTTGCTATTCCTTCTTCCAATTTCTCAGCTGAAACTGTAATTTCAAGCGTAGCCACATTGTTTTCTAATTTCTCTAATTTAGAGCTCATCGGTATCCTCCTTATATATTAAGTTATATTTATGGCACAATAATCCTACTTTAACCACTTTATTATAACACAATGGAAGTTCATATCAAGCATTTTTGCTATTTTTCTGTTCCGTTTCTTCTATTGTCCTTAACTTTATACAATTTATTATTACCTATTTATTCTAATTAACATACCCGAAACTTTATTTTTACTGCAATACAAGTTCTACATGTATATATTACTATAACAAAATCCTTATTTCCACCATATCTTAAGTACCAAAAAAGAACTGGGTTTTATCATTATTGCTGAATTTCTATTGATTATTATAATAGTATGATATAAAGTAAATCATAACAGAAAAGTATTGGAGGAAACATTTATGGAAGATATGGAATATAGTGAGGAAAATAGAAATTATGCAATATATGAAAAACCTCCCAAGGCAATCTTTACTACCTGGCTTATCGTTATAAATGTAGCAGTATATATAATAGTATCTGTTTATTCCATAATAAAAAATATTAATTTTAATGAAGCATTACATATATTTGGAGCCAAAGTAAATCTAGATATAATGTCAGGTCAATATTGGCGTTTTATCACTCCCATATTCCTGCATGCAAGCATCATGCACTTACTTGTCAACTGCTATTCCTTGTATTGGGTAGGAAACATTACAGAAATATTGTATGGTAATGGTAAATTTTTAATAATATATCTATTGTCAGGTGTATTCGGCAATGTAGTAAGCTTCATGTTTTCTCCCAATGCCGGTGTAGGTGCTTCTGGCTCTATATTTGGTCTTCTAGGAGCTCTCTTGTATTTCGCTGTTGAATATCCCAGGCTCTTTAGGGACTACTTTGGACGTAATATAATAATCACAATACTTATAAACATTGTCTATGGCTTTAGCCAATCAGGCATAGACAACTTTGCCCATCTGGGCGGCCTATTAGGTGGGTTCCTTGCAGCAGGTATTGTAAAATTAAGAGGTACATCCTCACATAGGTCGAAGAGATCTGTTTTCATCATTCTTACATTTGTTATTCTAATTTCCTCACTGGTTTATGGATTCAATAATTCTCAAAATCTATCCGTACTTAAAATTGAAGAATTGGATAGACTTATGTCTAAAGGCTCATATAAAGAAGCTGATGCATTAGGCAAAGAAATTTTAAGTCTTGCCCCAAAAGATGATTATATAAGATTGAGGACTCTGTGGTCTTTAGTAATAGCCACTGCTTCTCAAAACAAATATGATGAAGCCTTTGACTATAGTGAAGAAATAATAAAACTTGATGAAGCCAGAGGCCATTATTTAAAGGGCTTACTTTATATAGATACAGGTAATATCGATGAAGGAAAAGAAGAGCTGATAAAAGCAAAAAGCCTTGACCCTGATTTGGTCGAGGCTGTTGATAAGTTGCTAGATCAGCTATAAATTAAATCTCAATATGTTTATCTATACTACTGCCGATTCGGTAATTGAAAATTTCATATTTTCACAGTCAATAAAGCCTTGTGCACCTATAGGTATGGTTATATTAGGTGAGCAGTGACCGATCTTATAACCTGATAGTATAGGCTTGCCGCATGGAACTACAATGTCTTCAATGATTTCATCAATTGTAAGGCTTTCTTCATTTTCCTCCGGCACGCAATCTGCCCAATCTCCTATAACTATACCGGCAGCATCCCTGAACTTTCCTCCAAGCTTAAGCTGGAGAAGCATTCTGTCAATATTATAGGGTCTTTCTCCCACATCTTCTATGAAAAGTATCTTGTCCTTTGTATCTATCTCATAGGGCGTACCCATGGTATCTGCCAGGATGGAAAGGTTGCCTCCAACTATTTTCCCTTTGGCACATCCACCATTGTATGCCCTTATGGGAATATCCGGAGGATTGATTATATCACCCAAGGGTTCTGGATTCATCAATGCTCTCATCATGTAATCCTCGCTAAGTTTGTCCAATCTTTTTTTTGCAAAACTTGCTACCATAGGTCCGTGGAATGTTATCAAACCGGTTCTTTGATAAAATGTGGTATGCAAAGCCGTTATGTCACTATAACCTATAAAAATTTTAGGGTTATTTTTTATCAAATCATAGTCTATCATATCAAGAAGTCTCATGGTACCATACCCGCCTCTGATGCAAAATATGGCATCTACTTCTTCATCCCGAAACATCATATTTATATCATTGGCTCTCAATTCATCATCGCCAGAAAGATATCCTCTTGATGCAAATATGGATTCTCCCCATTTGACATTATATCCAGAAGATTTTACCCACTCTATGCAAGCCTTAGCTTTACTTTCTAGAACTGGGCTTGCCGGGGCTATCAAGCCTATAGTATCCCCTTTCTTCAATGCTTTTGGCTTCATAATTTCTCACTCCTCATACACGCATTTCATTATATCAATGCAATTACATGTCGGATGCTCCGCTTTCTCCAATGCCATAGATAGGGGGCAGGGTCCTGTAATATGTTTTATTGTCCTGCATACTTTAGCAATGGTATCAAAGGCAGCATCTAACTCTTTTTTATCCATATCCAGCAAAGCACTATAGGCATCTGAATGCTTATAATACAATCTCTTGGTGTTATCCAGTACATCAATACCTTTCTGTGTTATTTTCACCTTTACTACCCGTTTATCAATATGATCTATTGCCTTTTCTACATAACCTTCTTTCTCCATTCTGTTTACCAGTTCAGTTACTGTAGACATATGCCAAAGACCCTTTTCCGCAATCTTCGACATAGTACATTCTCCGTTTTCTCTAAGTATTATAAGAAGCTTTGACTGAGGATATGTTAGACCTCCAAGCTGAACTATCTTTTCCCAATCATCCACTAAGCATTTATTCATAGCAAGATATACATAGTTCAACTTATGAATACTTATTACCGCTTCCTCTTTATCCATTGCAACCCCTCCAAACAAATACTTTGAATACTTATATCATACATCAATTGTTTGTTAAATATCAAGCGCGTTTATATAAAACTTATAATTTTATGCATGTTTTTTGTAATAAAAATATATAAAGCTTAAGGCATAGTAAACATAATTTTTATACCTTAAGCTTATATTTTTTACTAAACTGTTAATGCTTTTCGGGTGTTACTCTATTAACAATCTCATTAAGCTCATCTCTAAAACTCTCAACAGGCTTTCCATTTCTTACATCATTTGATATCCTTGTGATATTTTCAACAAAATCTGCATCAGCACTAACATACACCTTGTCTATATCAGGATCAGCATTTCTTGCTGCATCGGCTACCTCTTCTTTGATGCTTTCTATCTTTGAAGTGTTATCTATTCCTCTGTTTGTATCTAAATTAACACCAATATATGCTATATCTCCGTTGGTTACTGCGATTGCATTTTTGATACCGGGAACTCTTTGCACGGCTTGTGCAATATTATCCGATTCTGTTGCCGGTGTTCCAAGTTGGGGGCTATAACTTCCACTTCTATTTTTAGTATTATCTTTCGTTGTATCCGGCACTCTTCGTGTAATACATCCAGAAAAAGCTACAACTATGCCAATTATGATAAGCATTATAGCGAGCTTATTTCTTGAATGCTTCATATATTCACCCCTTTTTGTATTATATCTATAATATTTTTTGTTCAGGAGAAAAATATATGAATGCAATATTTTGATTAAATGTCAATATCATTTTCTGATTCTCAGCACAAGCTCGTCTCCTACTATTATGTAAAATTTGTCAAAAAATATCGAACTTATATCTTCATCACTATTCAATACATATGTAAGACAATCTCCATCACAGCTTAAGGCTCTAGCTCCCCCTGTCCTTACTATGTCTTCGGCTTGGGGCAATGTTAAATCTGTAGAAGCGGCCAAAAACTCTCCTATGCTCATCTTGCTTCCATGTATCATCCTGATTTCTTTAGTAGGAGCATTTTTCACTATACCCTTTATATACTCGATATATGCTAGGCTGCTTTTTTCTTGTCCAAATAGCTTAGTTGCAATTACCTTGGCAAGTATCTCTTTTATTGTTTGCATATTAATGTAGTTATTATTTATAGCATTCTCCAACTCCAACACAGTTTTTGGAGTTATTTCTGTGAGAAGCTTGTACCATTGCAACACATTTTTATCATCTAGCTTTGCGATCCTGTTAAATATCTCTATTGGGTCTTCATCTATGGAGAACAGATCTCCCTGCGGAAGAGCATAGGTTGTCATAATGACTTCCGGTTTCATCTCTTTGGCTTCCATCATTCGCCTACACAGTTTCAAGTTGTCCAGTTGGTCCTCTCTTCCTAATTCCAAATCCGGTTTGATATGCAACGAATCAATTCCCATTATAAATGAATATATGAGCTCAGCGTATGTAATACCCTCGTCATCCATCAGTTTCTTTCTGAAATCTTCACGCTTAAGAGTTTGAGAAACCTCCAGCTTCAGCATTATCTCAATAATATCAGGAAGCTTTATTTCATTAAGCCAGGAACTGTTATAAAATATGTCTGTCTTTGCAAAATCAATAAATCCATATAAATCCTTCTTAAGCCCTTTTACATTAGCTTCTATTTTCTTTTTATTGAGCTTTCTCTGCTTAATGCTCATATCTGAAGGATCCCCTATTAGAGCCGTAAAGTCTCCAATTAGAAATACGATCTTATGACCCATCCTTTGCAGCTTGCTGAGAAGAACTATAGGAACCATATGGTCTATCATAATGTCAGTATCCATAGGATCCATTCCAAACTTTATCACTAAGCTTCTATTGTCTTTCTTAGCTTGACTAAACTCTTCAATTATATGATCCTCCGGATAAACGTGAGAACAAGCCATCTTAATTATATCTATTTGCTCTTCAACACCAATGTCATTTAGATTTCTCTTGAAATCAGAACATTCCTTTTCCAGTGTAGAGATAAAACTCATAACATCAACCATTTACTATCCCCCGTTTAACAGCATATTAGCATACAAATCTTACTCTTCATTAAGATTTATGCTTTCCAGTATTTCTTTAGCCTCCTTATAATCCTCAGGTTTTACATAGATGTCCACGCCCATAGCAGTACCCATTACAACTTTCATGTATCCCTTTGCTCCCTTATACTTTCTGATGGAAACAATACCGCAATCCTTCAATAATCCTTCTACAATATCCGCTTCCACATCATTAAACACCTGTACAAGGTGGACAAGTTTCATAATAATTTCCCTCCTAAACCTTACTTCTCACACATTAAAGCAGCTGTTGCCTATGAACTCTCTGAGGATGGAATTGCTAGGCACAGGTTTCGAGTCTGCAGGCAGCAAGTAATCAAGAAATTTCATCAGCCTTTTTGCTTCAACATATTCAACCATGGTCTTATCGATTTTCTCTAGTAAAGGCATAGCAGTTTTTTTCAATATACTGAGCTCATAAATCAAAGATGAGTTAAACATTATATCTGCCGCTTCCTGATATGGGTATATATATTTATCCTCTCCGCTTCTCACCGAATCCCATCTCCTTATGGTTGTCAGCGCATCTGTGGATCGGAATTGATAGTCCCTTACCATTCTTCTTATCAATCTAAGGTCCGATGTAGGTATCCTGTTGTGATTATCCACATTAAGGTGTGTAAGAGGGCTTATATAGATTTTATATTTCTTATTGTCGTCAATATGCTGAGTAAGCCTTTCATTTAGCCCATGTATGCCCTCTACAAGCAGTATATGATCTTCAGATATTTTCAGCTTTCTACCTCTCCATTCTCTCTTTCCTGTATGGAAATTGAAATAAGGGAGTTCAACTTCTTCTCCAGCTATAAGTTTGTTAATAATTTCATTAAACAAATCAATATCTATTGCTTCTATTGTTTCAAAATCATATTCTCCCTCAGGAGTTTTCGGTGTATCCTCTCTGTTTTTGAAAAAGTCATCTATAGATATGGCCACTGTCTTAAGGCCGTTTACCCTAAGTTGTATGGATAGCCTTTGCGTAAAGGTTGTTTTTCCTGATGAAGATGGACCTGATATTAATATGAGCTTTTTCTTCTCTTGAGAGGAAAATATATTATCTGCAATTTGGGCTAGTTTTTTCTCGTGAAGGGCTTCTGCTATCCATATCAGCTCATTAACCTTTCCCTTTAGTATATAGTCATTTAACTGACTGATATTCTCTATTTCCATTATCTTTCCCCATTCTTCAAACTCTCGATATATGCTGAAAAGCTTCGGCTGGTCAAAGAACTCAGGAATTTCCCTTGGATTATCCCTTGTAGGGAAGCGCAATACTATACCGGGCGGATAATAAAGCAATTCAAAAATATCCAGGTATCCTGTTGAAGGTACCAAATATCCATAAAAATAATCGTAGTATCCCATGCAACTATATATATTAATGGAGTCTTTTTGTCTATGTTTCAACAGCTCTAATTTATCATATTGACCCGTTTGAGAAAACAGCTTCTCTGCCTCTGATTTTGAGTATTTTTTCTTTGCAAAAGGCAAGTCCTTGTTTGCTATTTCCCTCATCTTTTCTTCAATACGTCTTACCACATCTTTAGTTAGCGGACCTGAGCCATGTATCTCACAATACAGTCCTTTGCTAAGAGAATGTTCCACTGCTACTTTACAGCCCTTTATAACTTCCTTTGCAGCTATAATGAATAAAAAGCTTAAACTCCTTGTATATATTCTATTCCCATAGGAAGAAGTAATGTCCACAAACTTAACTTCTGAATCTTCTTCCAAAGCATATGCCAATTCTCTCAGATTATTATTTACTATGGCTCCCATGATTCTGTATTTATATTCATGTTGTACATCTTTTGCAATATCCAGTAATGTGGTGAATTTAGGGTATTGATAGGCAAGGCCATTATCCAGAGTAACATTAATCATTTCTCCCACAGTTTTCAACCCCTTTTTAATATCATCCATATTCTATTTTATCATATATGTATAAGATTTTCAGATTATTATTTTAAACTATAATATTCTTCCTATTCAGTTAAAAGAAAGAGCTTCCATGAAAGCATTTGGAAACTGAAAAATATTCCTTTCCGTTGGAAGTATCCACACTAAACCTGCAAGAATTCACAATAAAAATACACAATTGATGAATGTAGAAAAACATTAGAAGTTGTAAATTTGTTGTAACAAATTGGCCTATACTATACCATTGTTCATGATTATTGTATATAATTACATTACAAGGATTATTGGTAAATTAGTGCTAATACTCTTTATTCCTCCCCCTCATTCATAAATTTTGCAGCACTTACAGTAATGTAAGTGCTGCTTTATTTTTTTGTATCATATAAAAGTATAATATTCATTACTAGAAATCAGTTACTATCTTGCGTTTATTATGCAAAAAGTTTTATTTTATTTAGCAGTTTACAATAACAATAAAGAATCCCTGTGGAAATATTTTTTGACAATACAAGGAAACCTTTCTTGAAATGCTATTAACGGAAAGCATAAACTAAAATTTATGCTTTCCGTTAATAGCATTATAAAAAACTTCGGGCTATTGCCCGAAGTTTTAATTGCTTTCATTAGCTTTAACATTTTCTGCTACCTCGACATTTTCCCCAGTAGCATCACTTTTTTGCTGAACCGGTATGTTTCCTGAATATATTGCAGCAATATCTATTCCCAGGTCGATATTTTGCATTTCCTTAAAGTATCTCACTATGGAAGCTGCCAAAGCATTAGCCGCATTTTCTCTATAGGATTCCTTTTTTATCTGTGCCAATTCTTCCTTATTAGAAATAAAACCTAGTTCTGCCAGAATAGCAGGCATTTTAGTCTTATTTAGCACATAAAGATTAGGTCTTGCAACTGTCCCTCTGGATGTTCTTTTCAATGTTTTTATAAGCTCATCCTGGAATATGGCTGCCATATTCTTGTTGCTTATAGGATAGACTTCATCGGGTGTATTAGGATAGTATAATGTTTCTATACCACGTGCACTGCTTGTAGCTGAGTTAAAGTGTATGCTCATGAAAAAGTCTGCATAACTCTCATTGGCCAAATCAGTTCTTTGCTGCAAGGTTGTATAAGTATCATCCGTTCTTGTCATTATTGTTCTGAAACCCATACTGTCCAACTTCTTTTTCAGTCTCTTTGCAACATCAAGATTCAAATTCTTTTCAAAAGTCACTCCATCAATACCTATTGTACCTGGGTCTTTGCCTCCATGTCCCGGATCTATCACCACAAGAATGTCTTTAGGAGCCTTAGGTGTATATTTTAGTTTTATCTTTACGAGTTTTGAATCATCAATGGATACTTGCTCATATTCTACATTACCCTTAAGCTTGAACTCTGCCTTTGTAATAATCTTACCCGTTGTGCTTTCCTTTGAAAGCTGTATATATTCAATCAAATTATCGTTTATTCCAAATTTATCATTGTCAATTTCAATATCGTCTTTGATTTCCACCGTTAATATTCTGTTTTCTTCATTAAAGCTCAATTTATATTCTGCTTCCTTATTGTTATTCAAGTATACTAAAGAAGAATTATAGTACTTGTCATAACCAATAAAGGAATATGGCATATCCGAAATATAAATCTTTGCTACATTTCCATCGGTTTTTATATCATAATATACATCCGCCTTGACATCTACCACAATTCTTGTTGTCCCTACATCAAATTGTCCTGTACGGACGGCAGTTACCAACGGCGAGCCTGTTTCGATATTTTGCTCTGCACCTTCCATCACGGCTCCCTGGACATCTATAACAATTCTTTTTGGATCTTCCAACTTAGTTACCCTGGTATCTATCGCTTTGCTTCCCTTAAGGGTCACAACATGACTGAAGCCTTCTTTTGATACAGTTACAGGCTGAATAACATTCGCATATACTATAGACACATTTTTCTTATCTCCAGATTGCACAACCTTTGCCTTTTGCTGATCTTTTAAGTCCACTACTATTCTTGCAACATTTGGATTGGTGCTGAATTGTCCTATTCTTACTCTTATAATTTCATCTCTATTAATATCTTTGGTTTCAAATTCAGTAGCAGCAATGGCATTATCAATATCTATCACCATCCTGTCAGGATTAGATAGCATAAAGTAGCTGTAACTCACAGGATTATCCGCAATGATGTCTAACTGTGGGAAGCCTCCGCTGTCATCAAATCTTATATCTTGAATTCTGGCTGTTGCTTTCTGGCTTATTTTTAAAACATTGGTGTTTTTATCATAATTAAAGGCATAATCCATGTATTTTTCAAGGAATGTGAGAGGTACATAGGCTCTTCCGTTTACCATTATGGTCTTATAGTCCATAGGTACTTCTTTACTGTTTACTACCGCCTTATTCTTATCTATTGTTACAGCCATAGCCTGCCCATTTTTCCTCAAAGACATGGTTTGAGTATCTATGTTCCAGACAACATTATAACCAAGGCCTTCACCTACAGGTCTTAAAGGTATCATAACATGGTTGTCCTTTATCAATGGTGCAAACTCTTTGTCTGCCTTCTTGCCTAATACATATATTTCTCCAGCCATTGTCTGAGTTTCATCATTTTTAACAGTTTCTCCTATAATTACTATTTTTTTACTACTGTCATACCTAGCTGTCACCCCAAAGGCTGTCTTTATGTAATCTATGGGCACATAAGCTCTACCATTGCTTAAAAATGGCGCTTTATCTATTTTCACAGTCTTACCGTTTATAACTGTTTTGGTACTTCCTATGGTAAGCCTTATGCTTTGGCTGCCTTTTTTTATGTCCATGATTTTTGTGTTTGGATTATATGTAACTGTATACCCTAAAGCTTCTGCAGCAGCCCTCATGGGTACATATACCTTGCCACTCTGCACGAGGGGCGGATCAATGCCAGTAAGAGTCTTACCCATGACTTGCATGGACAAAGAAGGTTCCTTTTGGCTTTGAAGTTTTGCTGCGTAAGCAGTGCCTGTTGTTAATGTCATAATAAGGCATACTGCTATAACAAAAATTGTTGCTTTTTTCATGAAAATCCTCCTTTTCCTTGGCTTTCAACATAGTAATTCGACTTTACTATCTCTTTTCCTTCATAATTTATATTTCAGTTTGGTAACAAATTTGTTGCATTATGTTGCATTTTACATATTGACGCAGTATTTGGTAATTTTGTTGCGTTGTCTAGTATATTTCTCTTGGTTCCTGGCACGTGACCCGAAACACTAGTTTTTTGGGTATTCCTCTAGGGGCTTTTGCAGGGACAGGGATTTGCACGTTGGCTTCCACAGATTAACACGTAGGGAATTTATTAGAACACTAAAAGACACTAAGTTTCATTAAAAACACTAAAAGATATTGTTTAGATACTACAGTATTATAACAAAGGCTTACTTTGAAAGTTTTTATAACAATCAAGGAAGGCTTTCTTGAAATGCTTTTTCCATAGTCATTGTAACTTTCTAAGATACAATAGTTGTAATCCTACAAAAGCTTTCCCAAAAAATAAGCTCAAAAGGAATCCCAAACATCACGTAACTCATAGCAGGACCCTAGAGAATTTCCCTTGGCTACGCAGCTCGCAACAAAACCCTTTAGGGATACCATAATTCCAACGACTAGAGACCAGTGACCAATCTTTAAAGGAATACCCGAGCTGACATAGGCATATATTTCAATATAACCAAACAAGGTGGTGATATGGTTGGAAAGCTTCTATGACAATGAAAGTGTTGCAAAATACTTAGAATACATGGCCTATTTAAATACCGTATCCTTTTCTTTGCTTTCAGGGTGCGGCATAACAAAATCCATCACAGATAAAAGATCAAAATACTCTAATATTACAATTAATATAGGACTATATAAAAAAGCAATACCTGAATATGTAAATAAACCCTCAAATCCTTTTGATTTTAATACATATGTCTGGAAAGATAAAAAGGTGAAGAGAACTATAAGTCCTTTGGTCCAAGCTCTTTCGGTAACTGCAATGAATCTCTCTGCAAGAAAGATTCTTAATGGTACCTTAAGCATAAGAAACAGAGATGAAATGATCTATTTCCTCGCTTATGCATCTGTAGCCCAGCTAAACTTCATGTATGACAATCTCACTAATGATAATTTGCTGTATTCATGCAAGCACAAAACAGATGCATTGGGAAATGATATTTTAGAAATGGACGAAATGAGCCTCAACATGTTATCCCAATATTATGCCTGTGAAGCTGCTGCTTTGACCCAAGATCTCATAAACCGCACAAAATATTACTTAAAGCTTAGCTCTAACTCCAAGAAAGCTTTGGATAGTCTTCTGCCGGACTTATGCCATATAGCAATGAAAGACTCTCTTTATACATCTTCTCGCATTCTATGCCAGTTATGTGACAGCCTCATCAATATCTACGAATATACATCCTTCAGCAAAGCCTTAATATATAATACTGTAAATGTTCTAGGTCAGGAATTGTGTGAAAGGATAACATCTAAAGGAGAAATAATGAGAATTCCTAATGATACTAAAATAAGCTCTTTTTTTACATTACTTTTGTCTTTATCTACACTAAGCCGACTATATCTTCTCTTTGGCTTTCCCAATTATCTATCCTGTTCTAATACATTATTTATGGCTATCAAAGAATACTGGAACGAAGAAGAAGGTATATTCCTGAAAACTGAAAATAACAACATGAAGTACTCTATTAAGGATATAAGTGCCATCTTCTCCTCCCTTAGCAATTTTAGAAAATGCGCAGATAGTTCTGCCATATATGACATAGACAGGATGATTTCATCTTCCTTTAGAAATATGATATTAAAAAGTGGTATATTTATAAATCAAAGCTATCCCATATTGGATGAGGAAATAATAAATCTTCCAAAAACTATCAACACATCAAAAAAAGCCCCTCCGGTGTTTTTGGAGAGGATAGAATATAAAATAGATAAATCCAAATTCAAAATCATTGACGACTATTTCAATGCTGAATACTCTCTTTGGTCATGCAGACTGCTCCTTTGAATACGCTCCCATTTAGCAAAGCTTCTGTCTCCTTAAATGTCATACTAATCCATACTAAGCTTAACTGTCCTTCGCTGCCTGATACCTATAAGAGCTGATAAACCTAGAGCAGTTCAGTGTTGAAATAATGCAACCATTCATTGGGCGACATTATGCTATGATCTGATATAATATACAAGCACTCTATGTCTTCTGGAGGGATATCATGAAAAATCAAAACTTCTGCATCATATCCCTTTTCTTTATCCCTCCTGATTCTCATATTGTCCTCTAAACTTAGAGAATCCATCCAATATTCCTCAGCTAATTTCTTACCTTGCTTCTCTATAAACTTCTTTGCCTCCTCAAAACCTTTGATATGCTGCAAAATGAAAGGTTCAAACAAAATATTTGCTTTATTTTCATTGCAAACCCAGCATTTTTTAGTATCTACTTTTACCTTCAACAAGGCCGTATGAGAATGCCAATTATGACCTTCCTTAAAATTCATGCTTGCAAAAATTGCCTTTTTTCTTATAACCCAGTTTGGTATATTGTCAGTTCTGTATTGATCAAAAAAACTATGGAAATCATAATATTTATCAAAATAGGTTATCTTATCATCATGATGTATTCCTTCAGCCAAGGTTTTTTCCAAATCAATGATGCTGACTATATGATATAAAGCTCCTGTCACAGAAAAATCCTCAAAAGTCAATAAAGAACCTCCTTATCCTATAAATTACCTTAATATCGATACATTAGTTTTGACCAAATGGAGAAAATTATTATAGGAGGTGTTTAACCTGATTCTCATAAATTGTATTGAAAATTGCATACATCAAAAGGATGGTATGTGTACCTTGGATCACGTAGGGAAGATTTCCAATACCACTTCAACTGGTTGTGAGTTTTATGTAGAAAACAAAATAATAAACAGCGATGCTGCAAAAAAACCTTTGACGAAAGACAAATAGACCCATATATGACAGACAAAACAAAAAAGCAACAAGCTTAAATATAAGTTGTCGCTTTTTCGTATTTCCTGGGAAATATTCAATCTTATATTATATAAGGTCCATACAGAAATACTGTAATAAGTATATCATAAGCAGCAAACAGCAAAAATTCAGAAATTATATGGAAATCAGCAATATTTTTCTTCCAAGATCTGACTAATAAATATGCAACTGCACTTATCATTATCATAATAGAATACTTGATAATGACAGGCTTCATGAAATCAGGCATCTTATAATATGCCAATCCTCTATAATAGGAGTTTGTTGTAGCCAACTTAATTATCATGTAAATAGCCATGGCTATCAGATAATTTAATTTAGGCTTACTGGTAAATTTCTTGATTTCGAAAAATTCAACAATAACAACCCATAATATTGCAGGTAAAAATTCAAATGCCTTTATCATCGCCAAAATAATACCGCTTATAAAAGGAGATACGCTTTCTGCCATAGCAGTTAAATAATCCTCCTTTGTGGGCTTTTCTAAAACAGATGCATATTCTTCTCCGCTTTCTGTAAACCATATATCATATTTGAATTCCCCGGCCGGTCTTAAAAACACTAGAGCCTCATCTTCCTCAACCTTAGCTATATTTATTTCTTTTATAAAATCCATTGTCTTTGTAACAGGCAACTGACTTGTAATAACACCATCTTTAAAGCTAACATTGAGAATCCGGAAGCCACTGCCTGCCTCATCATAATAATCCTCGATAAAAACCGCAGTCAATTGATTTTGCTGAATACCCGGGCATCTAACTTCACTGACATATTCATCATTTTGACTTTCCCTTCCCATGGGTTTTAAAGGTTTAAACTTCATTTCAATTTGATCATTTGCATTCAAGGGTAATGTTGCATATAAGGTTTTTGCAGTCTGCCCAGCATTATTCCATACATTGTTCTCATAAAAAATATATGCATAATCATTATCAAGTCCAATTTCCAGATTTCCTACGCTTTCATTTGAAATCTGCGCATTTTCGACCTTCTGTGCTTTCAGCAACCACTGATTATCGAAAAAGTGTAGATATACAACTTCTTTTAGCATGGGGGAGATTTGTCTAATTGCAACAGTATGAAATATGCCAGAATCGTCTATAGCCGTCGAAACATAAAGAGGTTTTTCAATGGCATATGTATTTCCAAGTTGAACCAAACCTTGTTGGTCTATTCTATAGTACATTAAACCCATGTCACAAGCCACTGCAATAAAATTCTGCCCATCATACTCAATAACATTGAAATCCATTACGTTTTCCGAGATCAAGCTTTTTTCTTCATAGCTTCCGTCAGCCTGTTCCTTTGACATGTATAGCTCAAAATTCTCAGTCCAGAATATATACGGTCCTATGCCTTGATATTTAACCAACTTATTCAACTGAGACCTAGGTATCAATATATCATGTGCTTCACTTATAACTGCCTTATGTTTATCAATAGCAGTCCTAGTAAATCTATCTTCCTTAGCGATAAGTATCCAAATAGCATCTTCATTTATAGCTACGCTTGCTTGCTTCTTATATGGGCTCTTATCAATATACATGCTCCTTGCCCATTTTTCCGAAGTTGAAGAAGTTATCACCTTTAAGTTTTGATATGTATGGAAAGAAAATATAATTATAAAAACTATTATGGTATAAGCAACAGGCATATATCTTCTTTTTTTCATACGACTCCCCCTTGGTTCTCATAATATTTATGTATTTTTTTATGTATTGAAGTAGGGAATGGCATAGCCATTCCCTACCAAAATCTTAGTTCATAGTTCATCGTTCTAATATTTATACATTATGGCATGCTACAAAATGATCTTTATCTATCTCTCTGAATTCAGGGATTTCCTGTGAACATCTTTCTGTAGCATATCTGCACCTTGCCTTAAATCTGCATCCAGGTGGAGGATTAATTGGGCTAGGTACATCGCCTTCCAGTAGTATTCTCTTTCTGGCTTTTTCGACATCCGGGTCTGCAATGGGGATAGCAGACATAAGAGCCTGAGTATAAGGATGAGTAGGTCTCTTATAAAGCTCTGTACTTGATGCCAACTCAACCATTGTGCCTAAATACATAACTCCAACTCTGTCGGAAATATGCTTGACCATGCTTAAATCATGGGCTATAAAGAGATAAGTCAACTTCTTTTCCCTTTGTAGATTTATAAGAAGGTTAACAACCTGAGCCTGAATGGAAACATCGAGAGCTGAAATTGGCTCATCGCAAACTATGAACTGAGGCTCTACAGCCAATGCACGGGCAATACCTATTCTCTGCCTTTGTCCTCCTGAGAATTCATGAGGGAATCTGTTGGCATGCTCTCTATTAAGTCCAACAGTGTGCAATAGTTCATATATTCTTTCCATTCGCTCTTTACCTGTGTATAGGTTATGAATATCTATACCTTCTCCAATGATATCACCAACTGTCATTCTTGGGTCCAAAGATGCATAGGGGTCCTGGAATATCATCTGAGCTTTTTTTGTAAAATCTTTAGCTCCCTTTTTATCTAATTTATGAACATTTATACCATCAAAGATTACTTCTCCGCCTGTAGCTTCATATAGCCTTATTATAGTTCTTCCTGCTGTTGACTTACCACAGCCGGATTCTCCAACAAGACCGAGAGTTTCTCCTTCTCTTATAAAGAAGTTAAGTCCATCAACTGCTTTTAGAATTGCATTGTTGCCTACATTAAAGTATTTTTTCAGGTCTTTTACTTCGATTAACTTCTTGTTCTCCATTATTTCACCCCTCTTCCTTTAATAGGTCTTTCAACCTTAGGTGCATCTGGATGTCCTAACCAGCAAGCTGCAAAATGGTCTTTGTTATATTCCATATCACATGGCTGCTCTTCATAACAAATTTCCATTGAATATTTACATCTAGCAGCAAAGGCACATCCTTTTGGTGGGGCGAAAAGATCAGGCGGTGTACCAGTGATAGGTACTAATTGTTCCTTATTTTCTGCGTCAAGTCTTGGCACTGATTTTAGAAGTCCCCATGTATAGGGATGCTGCGGGTCGTAGAATATATCTTCTACAGAACCGCTTTCAACAACTTTTCCTGCGTACATGACTATTATTCTCTCAGCCATGTCCGCTACAACGCCAAGATCGTGGGTTATCAATATAATGGAAGTATCCAATTTGGACTTTAATTCTTTCATCAAATCCAAAATCTGAGCCTGTATAGTAACATCAAGAGCAGTGGTCGGTTCATCCGCAATTAGAAGTTTAGGATTGCAAGCCAATGCTATTGCTATCATAGCTCTTTGCCTCATGCCACCGCTGAATTCATGAGGATATTGACCTGCTCTTTTATCAGGATTAGGAATACCAACTAGTTTTAACATTTCAACGGCTCTTGTCATAGCCTCTTTTTTGCTTAAATGCTGATGCTTTATCAAGCCTTCAGCTATCTGTTTACCAACTACCATAGTTGGATTTAAGGATGTCATAGGGTCTTGGAATATCATTCCCATTTCTGAGCCTCTTATGGCTTCCATCTTTTTATCGGAAAATTTGGTAATATCAACACCATTAAAAATAATATTTCCACTCTTAATCCTTCCCGGAGGCATTGGTATAAGCTTCATAATGGATTGGGCAGTTACACTTTTGCCGCAACCGGATTCTCCAACTATAGCTATTGCTTCGGCTTTATTCAAATAAAAAGATACTCCTCTTACAGCTTTAACTTCACCTGCATATGTGTCAAAGGATACATGCAGGTCTTTAACTTCAAGTATTTTCTCTCTTTCCATACTCTTACACCTCCTACTTTCTCAGTCTTGGATCAAGAGCGTCTCTCAATCCGTCACCAAATAAATTCAATGACAACATAGTGATACTAATGAAGAATGCTGGTATAAACAACCTAAAGGGATATACTCTCAAAACTGCTGCACCTGTTGATGCCAGCTGTCCCCAGCTTGGTGTAGGAGGTTTAACGCCTAAGCCTATAAAGCTAAGGAATGCTTCTGTAAATATTGCGCTTGGTATTCTCATGGTCAAGCTGACTATTATAACGCCTAAAGTATTAGGAATCAAATGCTTCAATATCAATCTTGAAGAATTAGCTCCCAATGTTCTTGCAGCAAGAACAAATTCCTGTTCCTTCAACTGTAGTATCTGGCCTCTTACGAGTCTGGCCATACTAAGCCATCCTGTTATGGCGAAAGAAATAATTATTGCACCAACACCAGCATTTACTATAACCATGATAAGAATTATGAATATCATACTTGGTATGGCTATCATAACATCTATGAATCTCATTATAATCATATCAACTTTGCCGCCATAGAAACCTGACACACCGCCAACCAATACTCCTATCAATGTATCCAGAAGGGCTGCCATCAAACCTATGAATAAGGATACGCGGGCTCCTACCCATATACGGGCCCAAATATCTCTTCCTAAATCATCGGTACCAAACCAGTGTTCTCTATTTGGAGCTTGATTTGTAATGCTCAAGTTATTATCACTATGATGATATGGAACCATCATAGGTCCAATAATAGACATTATTGTCATTATAATTATTATAATAAGTCCTAACATCGCAATCTTATTTTTCTTGAGCCTTCTCCAGGCATCCTGCCAGTAGGTCATGCTGGGACGAACAATAGATTGGCTTTTTTCTTCATTTATCCCGACATGTCTGAACTTTTCTTTGCTTATTTCCATATCATTGTCCTCCCTTACTTGCCTACTCTGATTCTAGGATCAACTAAACCATAGGCTATATCGACAAGGAAGTTCATCAAAACCAAGAACGCCCCGAAGAATATAGTCAATCCCATAACCATAGTATAGTCTAGATTTTGTATGCTCACAACATAGTGCCTTCCAAGACCTGGAATGGCAAATATCTGTTCTATAACAAAGGTACCTGTCAATAGCGAAGCTACCAATGGACCTAATACGGTAACAACAGGAAGAATAGCATTTCTTATCTGGTGCTTTATGGTTACCTGTGCAGGAGACAGACCCTTTGCCTTTGCTGTTTTGATATAATCCTGTCCTACTACCTCAAGCATGCTGGTTCTCATCAATCTGGCAATCAGAGCCAATGTTCCCAATCCCAGAGCAAAGGTAGGCATAATTGTATGCGCAAAGCTCTTCCATTGAGCGACTGGCAATAGCTTCCATTTTATTCCGAATAGATATTGTATTAAAGAACCCACAACGAAGCTGGGCACCGAAACACCTATTACCGCAATAACCATGCAGGCATAATCCCAGAATTTATTATGATTAAGGGCAGCAACAATACCAAGTATGAGTCCGAGGATGACAGAAAAAACTAAGGAACGAAGTCCCAAATCTGCTGAAGCAGGGAAAGCATCAGCTATTATGTTGTTGACTTCTCTATTCTTGTATCTTAATGAATAACCCATATCACCCTTTAACAAATTGCCCATATATGTGGCATATTGAACAGGCAACGGTTTGTCCAAACCATAATATTTCATCATGTTGGCCTTTATTTCCGGGGTTATCTTTTCGCTTGTGAACGGATCGCCGGGTAATAATCTTATTAGAAAAAACGTCAAGGTTGCCAGAATCCATATAGTAATAAGCGATATTACAAATCTCTTTCCAATGTATCTAACCAAAATTTAGGCACCTCCAAATCTAAATTTAATTTGTGACTTTTTTGTGAAATAATTGTGATTATTTTAAAAATTTTTTGTCTTAAACATGGGACAAAGGTATATGTTAACATATACCTTTGTCTTGCATATTTATATTTCTTTATTTGATTATTCTTCTCTTACAATGTCAGCCATTGTGAAGTCTGGGTCAGCACCTATGAAGTTTCTTACTAATCCAGTTAAGCCGTCAACATGAACCCATGCTCTTCTTCTGAAGTATACAGGAACTATAGGACCATTCTCGAGCAAGTACTTTTCTGCTTCGAACATCTTTTCTGCTCTTGCCTGTACATCTCCTGTAGTCTTGCAGAAGTTGATCAGATCTGTATAATATTGATCTTCCCAACCTGTGTTGTTGTGTCCTCCGCCGATTACCTACAAATCAAGATAAGTCATTGGGTCATCGTAGTCTGGACCCCAACCTGCGAATACAAGGTCATATTCACCTTTATTCATAAGTTCAAGTCTCTGCTTGAATGGAACCTGTTTTACTTCTAGCTTAATTCCAAGGTTCTTAGCTATCATATCCTGAATAGCTTCTGCTGATATTCTTGCGCTGTCTGAATCGTCAGTTAAGTATTCAATAGCAGGAACCTTATCGATTGTTGTGCCTATTTCTGCCAATGCCTTATCCAAATATTCCTTTGCCTTTGCAGGATCTGCATTCTTTGGATAGAATTCCAATGGATATTCATTAGCAAACAAATCATTTACACCAGATAGTAATGGTAATACATATCTTGTGGCTGGATCAGAACCGTTCTTCAAAACTGCATCAACATAATTCTGTCTGTCTATAGCATAAGCAAAAGCTTTTCTGAAGTTAGCATTTCCTATGAACTTTCCAACTTCAGGATTTCTTCCCTTAACATTGAACTGGAAGTAGAATTCTGAACCGTCATAGTAGAATTTAGCCTGACCATTGTCAACGAATTCCTGTACCCTTGCTGCAGGAAGTCCAACGAAGTCAAGATCTCCAGCTTCATACATACCCATTGCAGTATTGCTGTCTGTAACTATTGCAATTTCCACTCTGTCAATCTTTATAGCATCCTTGTTCCAGTAATTAGGATTTTTTTCAAGTGTAAGGCTTTCTTCATGCTTCCATTCAGTCATTATAAATGGTCCATTGTAAAGGATCTTGTCAGCTTCTGCAGCATAAGCTGTGCCTTGTGCTTCAACGAAGTCTTGTCTTACAGGGAATAAAGATATGAAGTTAGTCAAAGCCAAGAAGTATTTAGTAGGTACTGCTAGCTTGATTTCCAAAGTCTTGTCATCAAGAGCTTTAATTCCAACCTGGTCAGGATCTGTGATCTTATTTTTGTTGTACGCTTCACCGTTTTCAATGTAGTAACCTTGGAATGCATATTCGGAAGCTGTAGCAGGATTTAAGAGCCTCTTAATAGCATACTCGAAATCCTGAGCTTTTACAGGCTGTCCGTCACTCCATTTTGCATCTCTTAGGTGGAAAGTATAGGTAAGGCCATCTTCGGAGATTTCCCAGGATTCAGCCATACCTGGAACTACTTTACCGTCTTGAACTCTTACCAAACCTTCATAGAGATGGTTGCCAAGCATAATAGCATAAGTATCTGTAGCTATCTGCTGGTCAAGTGCCGGAGGTTCAGAACCTATTGCGAACCTCAATACTTTTGGTCCTTGTGATGTAGTCTCATCACCAGTTGATGTTCCTGGTTCTTGAGAAGCCTTTGGTCCGCATGCTGTAAGCACTAAGCTGAGTGCAAGCAGCATAACGAGCACCAATGTAAGTGATCTTTTCATCAATTCATCCCCCTTTTTTTTACTTAGGCGTCATATTACGCCAGAATTTAATAATATTATGCAGCAACAGCATATGCTGTACTACAGCAAACTAAAAAAATTGAGTAAAATTAATAGAAACATTACAAAGTTTTTATTTTTTTTAATTATAATTATATTACACGAATATATTGATTTTTTCAATATATTTTATCCACATGAAATATATAAATCAAAATAATTTACAAATTAAGAATAATGCAGCTAAGTAATACCAATGCTTCAATATATTAAACAATTCCAAAATTTTTTATAAAATTATTATGGTATTAACATAAGATATACATGAAATTCATATAACGGCCATTCAAAAGACAAAATCCCTTGAATGACCGTCAAACTTATGAGCTTACTAATCTATTAATATGATAATCCTATGCAATTTAAGACAGCAAATCCTTGAGAATTTTATTTATGATCTGAGGATTTCCTTTCCCTTTAGATGCTTTCATACATTGTCCTACCAAATATCCAAGAGCATTGGTTTTTCCATTCTTATAATCCTCAACGGACTTCTGGTTCTCGCTTAGAACTTTCTTTACCAACTCAACTATAGCTCCCTCATCGCTTATCTGTCTCAATCCCAATTTGTCCACAAGACTCTCTGGTTCTTCACCTGTCTTAAACATTTCTTCAAAGACCTGTTTGGCTCCTGTACTGCTCAGTACTCCTTCATCAACCAAATCTACTAACTTTCTCAAGAATTCTGGCTTTATCCTCAGGTCTTTTAATTCGAGCTCTTTCTCCTTCATTATTCTAAGGACTTCTCCCATGACCCAGTTGCTTATGGCTTTAGGATTCTTATGTCCTTTAGCACATGTTTCGAAAAAGTCGGATAGCTCCTTTGTTAGAGTGAGAACAGATGCATCATAATCAGGAATGCCATATTCCCTCACAAATCTTTTTCTCTTTTCGTCAGGCAATTCCGGTAAATCCTTCTTTATGCCTTCGATCCATTCTTCTGTCAAAATTATAGGCACCAGATCCGGTTCAGGGAAATATCTGTAGTCATGAGCCTGTTCTTTGGTTCTCATGGATACCGTAATGCCTTTTGCTTCATCCCATCTGCGGGTCTCTTGGACAATGGTACCGCCTTCTGAAAGCACCTTCTTATGTCTTTCTTCCTCATACTCCAAAGCCCTCTGCAGTGCTTTCATCGAGTTCATGTTCTTTATTTCCGTCTTAGTACCGAATTCTTTCTGTCCTACAGGTCTTATGGATATATTGGCATCACATCTTAAGGAACCCTCCTGCATTTTGCAATCGGATATTTCCAGATATTCCAGTATACCTTTGAGTTTTTCAAGATACAGTCTGGCTTCCAATGGACTTCGTATGTCCGGCTCTGACACTATCTCTATCAAAGGAACTCCGCTTCTGTTGAAATCAACCAGGGAATAATCCTCTGATTCTGTACCGTGTATAAGCTTTCCTGCATCCTCTTCAATGTGTATTCTTGTGATTCCTATGTATTTTTCTTTCCCATCTACTTCAATTTTTATTTTCCCATTTTTGCATAATGGTGTATCATATTGGGATATCTGATATGCTTTCGGTAAATCAGGATAGAAGTAATTTTTTCTATCCGTCTTGCTATATAAGGAGATTTCACAACCTAATGCCAAACCAGCCTTGACAGCATATTCCACAACTTTTTTATTCAATACGGGCAAAGCTCCGGGATAGCCCATGCAGACAGGGCAGCAATTGGTATTGACTTCTCCTCCAAATTCATTTTTGCAATTGCAAAATGCTTTGGTTTTTGTACTCAATTCCGCATGTATTTCAAGACCTATAATCGTTTCATAATTCATAACTCACACCACCTTACAGAGTCGGTTTTTTCTTAGTAAAATTAGTATTCTGCTCAAAAGCATGGGCTACTTTTATTATAGAAGCCTCTCCCAAAGATTTGCTCATTATCTGCATACCAACAGGCAATCCTTTAGAAAGTCCGCAGGGCACCGATATGGCAGGTATGCCTGCTATATTTATGGGCACGGTGCATATGTCCGACATGTACATTGCCAGTTGGTCATCTGTCCTTTCTCCTATTTTGAAAGCAGTGGTAGGAGATGTGGGAGAAATCAGCACATCATATTTTTCAAAGGCTTCTTCAAACTCCTGTTTAATAAGCCTTCTTACCTTCAGTGCCTTATTGTAATAGGCGTCATAGTATCCTGAGCTCAGGGTATAAGTACCCAGCATGATCCTGAGCTTAACTTCCTCTCCGAAGCCTTCGCTTCTGCTGTTTACATACAATTCCTCCAGACTGCTGTAATCCTTTGCCCTATAGCCATATCTCACACCATCGTATCTTGCCAGGTTTGATGATGCTTCTGCAGATGCAGCTATGTAATACACCGGAAGGGCATATTTGGAATATGGCAGACTGATTTCCTCCACATGGGCACCAAGTCCTTCCAATACCTTAACTCCATCCAGCACAAGCTTTTTAACTTCCGGATCAATACCTTCTCCGAAGTATTCTTCAGGCAAACCTATTCTCATGCCTTTTATATCCTTATTCAATGCCTCTGTAAAATCTCCAAACTCCACATTAAGTGAGGTAGAATCCTTCTTATCATGTCCATATAAGTGGTTCAGAAGTATGGCACAATCCTCCACATCCTTTGTGAAAGGCCCTATCTGATCAAAGGAAGAACCGAAAGCCACCAATCCATACCTGGATACAGCACCATAGGTAGGCTTGAATCCAACTACTCCGCATAAAGATGCAGGTTGTCTTATGGAACCTCCTGTATCAGAACCCAATGCAAAATAGGCTTCATCTGATGCAACAGCTGCTGCAGAACCTCCGCTGGAACCTCCGGGAACCCTCTCCAAATCCCAGGGATTCCTGGTGATTTTAAATGCGGAATTCTCAGTAGAACTTCCCATGGCAAACTCGTCAAGGTTTGTCTTACCTATTAGAATTGCTCCTGCTTCTTTTAACTTTTCATAGGCATGGGCATCAAAGGGAGGCACATAGTTTTCCAACATTTTTGAAGCACATGTGGTTTTTACTCCTTTTGTGGATATATTGTCTTTAATGGCCATAGGAATTCCGGCCAAATCTCCTAACTTTTCTCCCTCTGCTATTTTTTTGTCTATGATTGCTGCAGCTTCATATGCTTCCTCTTTGGTCAATGTCAAATAAGCACCTATCTTATCATCTAAAGCTTCGATACGACTATAGACACTGTCCAATATATCCTTTGAACAAATCTGGCCTGCTCTCAACATATCTCTTATTTCATGAATAGTGAGACTATGCAATTCCAACATTTTCACCTCTCCTTACTCTATTACCTTGCTTACCTTTATGCAACCATACATCTTCTCAGGCGCATTGGCAAGCAAAGTCTCTCTGTCCATAGATTCTTTGATTTCATCTTCCCTCATGACATTTGACATGCCGTTGACATTTATCAAAGGCTCCACATCTTCTATATCCAATTCATTGAGCATACCCACATAATCCAAAACCATGCTGAATTTTTCTCTTACCTTTTCTTCATCTTCTTCCTTGAGTTTAAGCCTGGCAAGAGATGCTACATAATGCAAATCTTTTTTATCTATCATATCATTCCCGCCTTTCTATCCATTTTTTAAAGGTTTCTTCATCTATCACTTTGACACCAAGTTCATTGGCTTTTTGGAGTTTGGAGCCGGCATCCTCTCCTGCCAGCACATAATCAGTCTTTTTGCTGACGCTTCCGGAAACCTTTCCTCCGAAACCTTCTATTATGGCCTTGGCCTTATCCCTTGTGAAATCGGTCAAGGCTCCTGTAAGAACAAAAGTTTTACCTTTGAAATACTCGTTTTCTATAATCTCTTTTTTCTCTGCCTCCATGTTGAGTCCAAGTTTCTTCAATTTATCTATCAAACTCAAATTCTCTTCTACCCTGAAAAATGCCAGAATACTCTCTGCCATCTTGTCACCGATTTCTTCAATGGATACAAGTTCCTCATAAGTGGCTTTCATTACTCTATCCATAGTACCAAAAGCTTCTGCAAGAATCTTAGAAGCTTTTTGACCAATCATCCTTATTCCAAGGGCAAATAAAAGTCTGTCAAGGTTGTTCTTTTTAGATTTTTCTATAGCGCTCAACATATTATCCACAGATTTTTCGCCCATTCTTTCAATCTGTATGAGTTCCTCTCTCCTGTCTTTCAAAAGATACAAATCACCAGCATCCTTTACAAAGCCTCTATCCATCAGCATAGAAATTATCTGAGGGCCTAAACCCTCAATATTCATGGCATCCCTGGAAACAAAATGAAATAAGGCTCGCCTCAATTGAGCAGGACATGATGCATTTGTACACCTTATGACGGCTTCCCCTTCTATTCTCACAGCTTCCGAACCGCATGCAGGGCATGTTCTTGGCATCTCAAAGGGCTTCTGGGTTCCATCTCTATCTTCTTTAACTACTTCAACTATTTCAGGTATTACATCTCCTGCCTTCTGGAGAATCACCATATCTCCAATCATAATGCCTCTTTCTTTTATAAAATCTTCATTATGTAATGTAGCCCTGCTTACGGTAGAACCGGCTATCCTTACAGGCTCCAGCACTGCTGTAGGTGTTATGGCTCCGGTACGCCCTACCTGAACTATTATATCCTTAAGCCTTGTTTTTTTCTTTTCTGGAGGGAACTTGTAGGCTGCTGCCCATCTGGGTGTTTTGGTAGTACTGCCTAATATGTCTCTATACTCCAGATTGTTTACCTTGATTACCAAACCATCTATTTCAAAGCTTAGATTTCCTCTCTTATCTGCCCATTCCATACATTGCTCATATATATCCTGCCAACCTTTACATATTATTAGGTAGGGACTTGTTTTGAATCCAAGATACTTGAGATATTCCAATGCTTCCACATGGGTTTTGAACTCCTTGCCTTTTATGGACTCGAGATTGAACACAAAAATATCTAAAGGTCTCTTTGCAGTTATTGAAGTATCAAGCTGCCTAAGGGAGCCGGCAGCAGCATTTCTTGGATTTGCAAACAGAGGTTCCTCCATTTCTTCCCTTAATGCATTCAACTTCTCAAAGTCCTTTTTGGATATGAATACCTCTCCCCTGACTTCCAGATCCACAGGCTCCTTAAGCTTCAGAGGTATGGACTTAATAGTCTTAAGATTGGCAGTTATATCTTCGCCTCTTATACCGTCACCTCTTGTGGCTCCTCTGACAAAAATACCATTCTCATAGTTCAGCACCACTGTAAGACCATCTATTTTCATTTCCAGCACATATTCTACATCGTCTGTTCCAAGGCTTCGCTTCACTCTGTTGTCAAAATCCCTTATATCACCTTCATTAAACACATTGCCCAAGCTAAGCTTCTGGGTGCTGTGAATGACCTCGTTAAATCCTTTTAATACCTCTCCTCCAACTCTTTGGGATGGCGAATCAGGCCTTAAATACTCAGGATGCTTTTTTTCCAAGTTCATAAGCTCTCTCATGAGAAGATCATATTCGTAGTCGCTTATCTCCGGACTATCAAGAACATAGTACCTGTAATTATGATGATTTATTATCTCAATGAGCTCTTCTATCCTCTTTTTGGCATCATCCATATTATTCCTCCCTTCTATTAGTCACTAGTCGCAAGCCTAAGGTATTCCTTTCGGGTCAGTCGCTGGTCGCTGGCTTCTAATCTCTGGAACCTGTATTAAAGTATTCTTGTGAGATTAACAGTCCTGCACTATTACTCACACTTTCAGAACTTACTCTAATGCTCCAAAGTGCTACCCTAATACCAGTGGCTAGCGACTAGGGACCAGCGACTAAACTTTCATTATCAAATCCTTCGGTATCTCTCGCAAAAATCTTGATTCCATGGTGTAGGATGTACTTCCATAGAGAGTCCTTTCAAAGGCTGATGTAAGATAGAGCTTCTCCTTAGCTCTGGTTACAGCCACATACATGAGCCTTCTCTCCTCTTCCAACTGATGCTCTTCGAAGAAAGCTCTTTGAGTCGGGAAAAGTCCTTCCTCCAGGCCACATATGAATACTACAGGGAATTCCAAGCCTTTGGCACTGTGGATTGTCATCATTGTTATACCTTCCCTGTCCTCCTTCAAGCCATCTATATCTGACATCAGTGCCATATTCTCCAAGAAACCCGTCAGAGAGTTGTCTTCATTTTTTTCCTCATACTCAAGAGCTGCAGAGATCAATTCCTTTATGTTTCTAGCTCTCTCTTGGGCTTCATCATCACCCTTTTCCAACTCTTCAAGATACCCGCTTTTTAAGATAACTTGGTTTATCACTTCAGAAGCGCTTTCATTTTCTGCTATATCCATCAGTTCAGCTATAAGCCTCACAAAATCCTTAATGCTGTTTCTGGCTTTTTTACTTATACCATCTATATTATCAGCAAAAAGTAGCGCCTCATAAAAAGAAACGCCGTTTTGCCTTGCATAGTCCTCCAACTGGTCAATGGTGGCCTTGCCTATGCCTCTTTTTGGAACATTTATTATTCTTTTTATGCTTAAATCTCCTTCCGGATCCTGTATCACCCTTAGATAAGCTATGATATCCTTGACTTCCATCCTATCGTAAAAGCGATGTCCTCCGACAATTTTATAGGGTACTCCTCTTGCCATGCACATTTCTTCAAGAGCACGAGATTGAGCATTGGTTCTATAAAGTATGGCGAAACTGTTAAGGCTTATTTGCTCTTGGAAAGCCAATCTGTCTATTTCTCCTATTATGAAGTCCGCTTCATCTCTTTCATCCATAGCTTTATAATAAATTATGGCCTTACCTTCTCCATTGTCTGTCCAGAGCCTTTTGCTCTTCCTGCCGAAGTTTTTGCTTATGACGCTATTTGCTGCATCCAGTATGGTTTGGGTAGAACGATAATTCTGCTCCAACTTGATTACCTTTGCATCAGGAAAATCCTTCTCAAAGTTCAGTATATTGCCTATATCTGCGCCTCTCCAGCTATAAATGCTCTGGTCATCGTCTCCAACAACACATAGGTTTCTGTGGCTTTTAGCCAACAAGTTTATCAGCATATACTGGCAGTAGTTAGTATCCTGATACTCATCTACCATTATATATTTAAACTTCTGTTGGTAGCGTTGAAGTGCATCCGGGTTATTCTGAAACAACTCTACAGTCTTAAACAATATATCATCAAAATCCAGAGCATTATTTTCCATTAGCTTTTTCTGGTAAAGAGAGTATATATCCGCTACTTTTTTCAATCTGAAATCTCTACCATACCTATCCATAAACTTTCCAGGAGTCATCAACTGATCCTTGGCTTTAGATATGGAAGATATCATTTCTTTGGGAGGAAAATTCTTTTCATTATAATTAAGTTCCTTCAGGCATTCCTTAATAATTTTTGCCTGATCATCTGTATCAAATATAATGAAGTTTTTCTTATATCCCTGAAGCTTTTCTATCTCCATTCGTAAAATTCTTACACAGGCAGAATGGAATGTAGAAATCCACATATCATATGAACCTTCCAAAAGATTTTCCACTCTCTCCTTCATCTCCCTTGCAGCCTTATTGGTAAAGGTAATGGCAAGGATATTGGAAGGATATACATTTTTCTCGTTTATAAGATATGCGATCCTATAAGTTAGAACCCTTGTCTTGCCTGAGCCAGCGCCGGCCAATACGAGCAAAGGTCCTTCAGTATGGACTACCGCTTCCCTCTGCTGCTTATTCAAACTATCCAAAAGATTATTCATCTTAACCTCCAGAAATGTTATCCTTTTTGTTTCATTCTTTTATTTTATAACAACTGAATTAATTGCACAAGCAATTACAGGCGATGGATACTTCCAAGCCTTAAACTCCCCATGAATTACAGTGATAGTTTTTCTTCCTTATTATACAAGAAAGCATACGCTAATAATATATAATTTCCATCAATATTGAAAATAATTCCAATTTCGTTTCAGCATAATGAAATTCTTTTGGATAAGAATATTAATATATCTTTCACGTTGCACAAATGGGCTACTTTTATGCAGGAGGTATACAATGGATAAGAATAAATTCGACAACATAACAAATGCCATAGAACACAACATAATTGACGAGACATACAATGGAATTAACTATCCTATTATTGAAAGAGAGTACAATGCTTACTATTTCCCAGAAAACTATAACCCTGACAATATGGAAGACCAAAGCAAATCAATTGAAAACTGCTTCAAGGAACATTGCAAAGTAAAGGTTTGGAAGAATATCAAAACAAAATAGGAGGGATATCCCTCCTATATCTTCTTCAATACCGCTATAACCAAAGATGATAGTATTAGAAGCGCTCCTATCAATCCACTAAATAGAATTGTCTCATTGAGAATAAAATATGACATTATCAGTGTAAAAAGTGGTTCTCCTAAAAATAGTATTCCTGCACTCTCAGGGCTTGCTATCTTTTGTGCTCTGGTTTGAAGCAAAGTAGTCATCCCTGTACAAAGTATACCTATAATAAGTATAGGAATGAGACCATTCTTTATATACTGCATGCTGAAACCTTCAAAAAATACAACTATAAATATACAACACACAGCTACTACTGCCAACTGAATCAATGTCAGCAATGTATCCTCCATATCCTTGCCATACTTATCCAGAGCCAAAATATACAAAGTATATACAACAGAGGAAGCTATTGCCAGCATATCCCCGAAGTTGAACTTCCCTCCATTGATTCCTGAAATCAGAACCATTCCTACCAATGACATGGCAACACTTATTACAATCCATTTGGAAGGTGGCGTTTTCTTTCTTATGCTTTCAACTAATGGTATAAACAAAACAGATAATGACACCAGAAATCCAGACTTAGAAGCACTTGTATATTTGAGACAAATAACTCCAAATGCATAAGCTCCGAATATCAAAATCCCCAAAGGTATTCCTACCTTAATATGTTGCTTCTTTATCCTGGCCACATTATGAGGTTGCAACGCGAAAATAAAAATGGTGCCTACCACAAACCTTCCCATCAATAAATGATAGGATGGAATTTCACCTATGTACTTTTTGATGATAATAGTTGCAAGGGCCCATGAAAAGGATGCAAAAAGCAACTCTGCATAGGCCCTAAATCTTTTTAACTCTAACTCATTAGAATTAATATCTGTCATATTATTTTATCTCCCGTTCATGTAATAATACCTTATTAATTATAACATAAAAATATAATTAACAATATCCATTAGCCTCAACCCTTATAATGCTTGAAACATCATTCACAACATCTAAAGACTTTATCAATTCAATAGCCTTTCTAAAGCTGCTCTCTTCAACCTTAGAAGTAATCCATACAACTTCAGCTCTTTCTGCTTCCGTCTTTTTTTGAAACACAGACTCTATACTTACTCCATAGTTTCCAAAAACAGAAGCTATCTGCGCCAAAACCCCGGGCCTGTTTACCACATTGATTCTTGTATAATAGCTCGACCTTGAATCTTCAACATAAGTCTTATCAGCAAAACAGCTGCAATTTGGCTTCATATTGTTTCCCAATGCAATCTGCCTTCCTATATCCATGATATCTGCCGCCACGGAATTTCCTGTTGCCATTTGTCCAGCTCCTGGGCCATAAAACATAAGCTCTCCTATGGCTTCAGAATTTATAAACACAGCGTTATTGACACCCTTTACCAGAGCCAGAGGGTGATCCTTTGGAAGCATAACAGGACCTACGCTAATTTCCAGCTTCCCTTCAATATCTTTGGCAATACCAAGAAGCTTTATTGTCCATCCCAGCTCATTAGCATATTCAATATCAATTTTAGTTATCTTAGATATACCTTCTCTTTTTACTTTATTTATATCCACCTTGGTATGAAATCCAATTGATGATAGGATTGCCATTTTGTATGCCGCATCGAAACCTTCCACATCTGACGTAGGATCAGCTTCTGCAAATCCCATGCTCTTGGCTTGTCCCAAAGCTTCTTCATATTCGCTGCCTTCTTGGGACATCTTCGTAAGAATATAATTGGTAGTCCCGTTTACAATACCCATAATCCTGTTAACCTTATCTGTTGACAAAGAAGTTTTTAAGGCTCTAATTATTGGTATACCTCCACAGACACTGGCCTCAAATCCCACACTGAGACCTCTTTCATCTGCTTTCGTGAGAATTTCTCTTCCTCTTTTAGCCATAAGTTCCTTATTGGCAGTTACTACATGCTTGTCCCTGTCAAGAGCCTCCATAATGTAGGAATAAGCTTGTTCCTGCCCTCCCATAAGCTCTACCACCACATCTATTTCAGCATCTCCCAGTATATCCTCAGCATCGGTGGTAATCAATTCTTGAGGAACTTCAACAAGTCTTTTCTTGTTTATGTCCCTTACCAGTATCTTCTTGACTACGATATCCATTCCCACTTGATCTCTGATTAATTCCCTGTTTTTCGTCAATATTTTGTATGTACCTGATCCTACTGTGCCAAAACCCATAATAGCTATTGTTATTTCCTTCTTCATATATACTGCCTCCAAACTTATCCTATATATAAGTGCATATATAAGGATTTGTATATGTGTAACAAACAAGTGTGTACTTATAACAAACATTTTATCAATTTTCAATGGTTTTGGCAATAGGAGAAGTTGCAGATTAAACAAATCTATAACCCTTATGTATATTTACAATATCCCTGAGCACAGAAGCAGCTGCTGCTTTTGTACCGGAAGCTCCTCCTGATATTGTAAGGTCTCCCAATGTGTCTGAAACATATCTTACACCTTTGTTTTTCCCATCTACACCATAAAGAGGATGATCAACTGAGATTTCTTCTAAATCAACGGACATAACAAGTTTTTCTTTCTCCTTCACTGCTTTGCCTACAAGCTTTAGCTTCTTGCCTTTGGCTTTTGCCCTCTCTATATCTTTCAAAGTTATCTCCTTTATGCCTGATACCTTGATATCATTCAAAGTTTTATCTTCTCCCATCAAAACATTTACCAGTATCAACATTTTCATAGCAGTATCCCAACCCTCTATATCCAGTGAGGGATCCGCTTCTGCTATACCTGATTCCTGAGCTTTTTTTAGAGCTTCCTCAAAGCTTATACTCTTTGCTTCCATTTCCTGAATGATATAATTGGTGGTACCGTTTAATACACCCTCAATGGAAAGAATACTGGAGCCCGCTAAATCAAAAACACCAGCATTGATGGAAGGCAATGCTCCTCCCGTGGTACAGCCTATTGCCAACTGGACACCATTGTCTTTTGCTAAAGACTTCAACTTCCCATAAGCAAGCATTATGGGACCTTTATTGCCTGTCACAACACTGATACCACTGCTCAAGGCTTTTGTAATATGAGTCATACCAGGTTCACCGGTGTCCCTACTGGTAGGAGTGAGTTCTATTAATATATCTACATCCTTATTTTCAATAATGTTATCAATGGATAATTTCCTGCTTCCGCCTTCAGGATATTTTGTGATGTCTTCTTCTGATGCTGCATACTTTATAAAATCTTCCTTATTAATGCCTTGAGGATCGTATATGCCACCTTTGCTTCCAATAATATATTTCAACGATATATCAATTCCCTGCGTTTCCAACTCCTTTTCTCTTTCCTGTAGCAGATTTATAAAAGCCTTGCCAACACCTCCGCAACCAATGAGAGCAATATTCATCATTGCACCTTCCTTCAAATAAAGCCACCAAGAACGGATAACCGCTCCCGGTGGCTTTAGTCTTTTGCTTCTATTTGCTATAATCGTAGAATCCTTTTCCGGTCTTTCTTCCAAGAAGATTTCCTCTAACCATCTTTCTGAGAAGAGGATGAGGTCTGTACTTTGAATCGCCAAATTCAGTATATAATACTTCCATTATAGCTAAGCAAACATCATTTCCTATTAAGTCTGCCAATGCCAATGGTCCCATTGGATGATTTGCGCCTAGCTTCATGGCCTCATCTATATCTTCAGCTTTAGCCACACCATCTGCCAGTATTCCCACTGCTTCATTTATCATAGGAATAAGTATTCTGTTTACAACAAAGCCAGGAGCTTCTTCTACTTCTATAGGCTTTTTGCCTACTTTTTCAGATATCTCGAATATCTTGTCTCTTGTTTCCTGAGAAGTGGCTATTCCTTTGATAACCTCTACAAGCTTCATCATTGGAACAGGATTGAAGAAGTGCATGCCTATGACTTTGTCAGGTCTGTTTGTTGCACTTGCTATCTCTGTTATGGATAATGATGATGTATTTGTGGCTAAGATAGCTTCGGGCTTGCAAATCTTATCCAATTCAGCAAAAAGTTCCTTTTTTAAATGAAGCTCTTCAACAGCTGCTTCTATTATCAAATCTGCATCCTTTGCTTCTTCTAGATTTTGAACTGCTTTAATATTGCCAAGTATACGATTTTTTTCCTCTTCTGCCATCTTGCCTTTTTGCACTAATTTATCCAATGATTTAGTAATAACATTCATGCCTTTCCCAGGAGTTCTTTCTCTCATTGTAACCTCAATGCCTGCCTGAGCAAAGGTCTGAACTATTCCTGTACCCATGGTACCGGATCCCACAACAAATACTTTCACCTGATACACCCCCATTAATTCTTAAAGTTAGGTTTACGTTTTTCTATGAATGCAGTCATGCCTTCTTTCTGATCAACACTTTCGAAGCATTTAGCAAACAACTGGTTTTCTACTTTGACACCTTCATCTATATCGGTTTCAATACCTTGGTCAATGGCTCTCTTAGAATTTCTTACCGCAACTTGTCCCTTGGAAGCTATTGTTTTTGCCATCTCTATTGCAGTTTGCAAAGAAGTATTAGGTGGTACAATCTTGTTTACTAAGCCTATCCTTTGAGCTTCTTGTGCTGTTATTGTTCCGCCAGTAAATATCATTTCCTTGGCTATCTTGGTGCCCACAATTCTAGGCAATCGCTGTGTTCCACCAAAACCTGGTGTTATGCCTAAACCTACTTCTGGTTGACCGAACTTTGCCTGCTCTCCTGCTATAATTATGTCACAAGCCATAGCAAGTTCACAGCCTCCACCTAAGGCATATCCGTTAACAGCGGCGATAACAGGTTTATCGATGGTCTCCAGTTTTCGGAAAACTCTAGAACCAGTCTCTGCAAATTCTTTTGCCTCTTCTGGAGTCATGTCCTTCATCTCTGCAATATCCGCACCTGCTACAAATGCTTTGCCTTCACCTGTCAAAACTATAACATATACATCTTTATCATTTGCTAGTTCATCCAGGGCAGCATCCAGCTCTTGCAATACGGATCTATTGAGAGCGTTTAAAGCTTCTGGTCTGTTAATAGTTAGGATTCCCACATTGCCGTCTTTTGACAATGTAAGATACTTAAACTCCATAGAGCGCCCTCCTTTTATTTTTGTTCTTTGAGCTTTTTCACCTCTTCAATGAGCATAGGAACTACTTTATATAGATCTCCAACTATACCATAATCAGCCACGGAGAAAATTGGAGCATCAGGATTTTTATTTATAGCAATTATGCAATCACTGTTCTGCATACCGGCCAAGTGCTGTATTGCTCCCGAAATACCACAAGCAATATAAACCCTTGGTCTTACAGTCTTTCCTGTTTGACCTACCTGATGGTCATGAGAAATCCAGCCTGCATCAACAGCTGCACGAGAAGAACCTACCACTCCGCCTAATGCGTCTGCCAATTCCTGCATCAACTTGAAGCCTTCAGGTCCTCCCAAACCTCTTCCTCCGGAAACAATGTACTGAGCTTCTACAAGATTTACTGTCTGTTTTGCAGACTTAACTATTTCTTCTACCTTAACCCTTAAATCTTCGTCATGAAGATTTACATCTACTTTTTCTACAACGCCTGTTCTGCTTTCATCCTTTTCCATCTTCTTCATAACGCCGGGTCTTACTGTAGACATCTGAGGTCTATGGTTTGGAGTAACAATGGTTGCCATAAGGTTTCCACCAAAGGCAGGTCTTGTTTGAAGAAGAATCCTCTGCTCTTCATCGATATCCAATTTTGTGCAGTCAGCAGTCAAACCTGTATTTAATCTTGCTGCAACTCTTGGAGCTAAATCTCTTCCTATGTTAGTAGCTCCTATAATAACTATTTCTGATTTTTTCTCATTGATAAGATCAGCTATAACCTTAGTATAACCATCCGTAGTATAGTTTTGCAATAGTTTATGGTTTGCATATATTACTTTGTCAGCGCCATAATGGATAAGTTCCTGACATATATCATCAACTTCATGTCCCAAAAGCACTGCTGAAAGTTCTACTCCCAGTTTGTCAGCAAGTTTTCTGCCTTCTCCCAACAATTCAAGAGAAGTAAACATTAATTTGCCCTGTCTTTGCTCTGCATAAACCCATACACCTTTATATGCAGACAAATCCTTTACTTCTTCTTTCTGTTCTCTTTCAACTAATATAGCACCAAATTTGCAGGAGGATTCACAAGCTCCGCAATTAGTACATTTTTCAGAATTTATAACGGCTTTGCCATTATCCATATATATAGCATCAAAGGGGCAAGCTTTTAAGCATAATTTGCAGCCTCTGCATTTTTCTTTTAATATTGTAACGCTCATCCTTTTACGCCTCCTCTATATTAAATGCTTTTCACCGAGTTTGAAAAGCAGTTCTTGAACAGTATCCCTGCCGCTACCTTCCAAAATCATTCCCTGTCCTTTTGGACTTGGGGTGAAGGTTCGTCTTACATTTGTAGGTGAGCTGTTAAGCCCTGTTTCGTTAAGATTTATGTCAATATCCTTTGCGCTCCATACTTCAACCTGTTTTTCCCTATAAGCTTCAAATATGCCTTTAACGCTTGGATATCTGGGTTCATTTAACTCCTTAATAGCTGTCAACAAACATGGCATCTTGGTGGTTAGAACTTCATAACCATCTTCCAAAGCTCTGTGTGCTTTTACTTCTTTGCCATTTACCTCTAAATGAGTAACATATGTTATCTGTGGGATTCCCAAATCTTCAGCCAACTGAGGTCCAACCTGAGCAGTATCTCCATCTATAGCTTGTCTTCCACAGAAGATAATATCATAATCTGCTATTTTCTTAACTGCTGCTGTAAGAGTCTTGGCAGTAGCCCATGTGTCAGAACCTGCAAAGGCTCTGTCGGACAACAATATGGCTCTGTCTGCTCCCATAGCCAAGGCTTCTCTCAATGCCACATCTGCCTGTGGTGGTCCCATGGTCAAAACTGTTACATGTACGTCTTTATATTTATCTTTAAGCTTTAATGCTTCTTCTAAAGCGTTTTTATCATCATGATTTATGATGCTTGGAACACCTTCTCTTATAAGGGTGCCGGTTTTTGGGTCTATCCTTACCTCATTGGTATCCGGAACTTGTTTTATGCAAACAATTATCTTCATTTCATCGCACCTCCATTTACTTAAGCAGATTTGCAGATATTACCATCTTCTGCACCTGTGAAGTACCTTCATATATTTCAGTTATCTTTGCATCTCTCATCATTCTTTCAACTGGATAATCTTTAATGTATCCATATCCGCCGTGGATTTGTACTGCCTTTGTAGTTACATCCATAGCTGTCTCTGCTGCGTAAAGCTTTGCCATTGCAGCGTCTACTGAGAAAGGTTTCTTCTCATCTTTCTTAATAGCCGCATTATATACCATAAATCTTGCAGCTTGTACTTTAGTAGCCATATCTGCATACATCCACTGCAATCCCTGGAAAGACGACAATGGCTTACCAAACTGCTTTCTTTCTTTCATATATTTTGTGCATTCATCCAAAGCACCTTGGGCTATACCAAGAGCTTGGGCTGCAATACCTATTCTGCCTCCATCCAATGTCTGCATTGCAATTGCAAAACCCTTTCCTTCTTCGCCTAAAAGGTTTTCTTTTGGAACTATGCAATCTTCAAAAATAAGTTCTGAAGTGCTGGAACCTCTAATACCCATTTTATCTTCTATTTTTCCAATGCTAAAACCAGGAAAATCCTTTTCTACTATGAAAGCGCTGATTCCTTTTGTTCCTTTGGACTTATCTGTCATTGCGAAAATCACATATACATCAGCTTCTCCACCGTTTGTGATGAAAACCTTGCTTCCATTTAACACATAGTGATCGCCTTTTAATACAGCTACTGTCTGCTGGCCGGCTGCATCTGTACCTGCATTGGGTTCAGTAAGACCAAAAGCACCTAAGTATTTTCCTTCTGCAAGAGGCTTCAAATATTTCTCTTTTTGCTCATCTGTTCCAAATTGATATATTGGATGTGCACCTAGAGAAGTATGAGCAGAAAGTATAACTCCTGTAGTTGCACAAACTCTGGACAATTCTTCAACGGCGATTATATAGGATAAGGTATCCCCGCCTGCTCCTCCAAGTTCTTTAGGAAATGGTATTCCCATCATAGAATATTTAGCCATTTTCTCAACAGTTTCTCTCGGGAATCTTCCCTGTTCGTCAATTTCTGCTGCAAGTGGCTTAACTTCTTTTTCTGCAAATTCCCGCATAAGCTTTCTGACCATTTCCTGCTCTTTAGTCAGATTAAAATTCATATTTATACCCTCCTAACAATTTGAGTATTGTTTATCATTTAATACAGATAAATAATATCCATTGTTAAAATTTTAGCAAATTTTATGCCAGATTGTAGTTTTTTTTGCAATAAAATTTGAAGGAATCAAAAAAATAGACTATTAATAAGGTTCTTTATTATTGTGTATTACTAATTATCAGCCATTTTTCCCTTAGAATTAGAATAACTTCATATGCAGATGCATAGCAGACAATAAAAAAAGGAAAAAATGCCGAATTTACGGCACTTACTCCTTTGATATATTTTCCATTTGTTAAAGTTTTTACATTACCATCTAGCACAATTAAGAAATAAATATCATCTTTTTTGATAATTTTATATCATCCCGACCTACTTACCTCTTGCAATGAATATATATAAGCCAATAAGAACAAGAAGCTGTCCAATTATTTGCATAAATCCTGGAATCTCTCTTAAAAATAAAAACGCCAAAAATGTGGCACCAACCGGTTCAAATAAACTGCATATGGATACAGCATAAGCAGGCAGATACTTTAAAGCCCAATTGAATATGGTATGGCCCAAAATGGTGCAAAAGAAAGCCAAAGCAAAAAATATAGCATAGTTTTTCATAGAATATGGATACAGAGGTATACCCATAAATATACATCCTATAATCAGAATCAATGTACAGCTTCCATAAACTATAAATGTATAAGGCAAAAGGTTTATCCTCTTTCTCAATTCTCTCCCTATAAGCAGATAACCAGCCATAAATAATGCTCCTGATAGGGCAAGAAAATCACCTGCCAGTGCTGTACCTCCTATCCTGAAATCAAGCATACCAACCAAAACGCTGCCAGCTACAGCTGTAATAACTCCAACTAGTGAAGTTTTATTTATGGTCTCTTTAAAAAATATGTAAGAACCAATTACAACGAATATGGGAGACATTTGCACCAAAACTGTAGATGCTGCAACAGTCGTAAGTTTTAAAGATGTAATCCATGTGGCAAAATGCAATGCCAGAAAAAAACCGCTTCCAATGGCATACAAGGCATCTAGTCTTGTAATTTTAGCTAACTCTTTCCTATGTTTCACCAGTACCACAGGTGTCATAAGTATTAATGTAAACAGCATCCTATAGGCAGATATCACCATAGCCGGCGCATCTGAAAACCTCACAAATATTGATGATGTAGATACGGATAGAACTGATAACATCAACGCAAAATATGGATTTATGGTACTTCTTTGCTGTTGACTCATAACCTATTCTCCATTCTTTTCTAGTAACTATAGCATCATTATACCATAAGAATTAGTCTCTAGTCACTAGCCTCTGGTGTTACAGGGTATTCCTTCCAGGTTCCGGCTCACGGCACGAGACACACGTGCTAGGGTAATCCACTAGGGCATTTTTGAGGAGCACGGATTTACACGACGGGTTTTTTAGAATCACTATAGGGCAAATAAATAGTTGCTGTAGCATAATAGCCAATCTAAGGGATATATAATATCGCATGGGTTATTAACTTTGGTTACTCTAATGCTCTCTTATATATCCCTTAGATTTTATTGTATGTAAGAAAGCTACAGTAACTAGAGAATAAGCATATGTGCAAGTGAACATATTTATTGATTTTGGTCGTAACTCTTAGCGAAATATCCTTAGAAAAATCGTATGGACAGCACGAATGCTGCCCAAGCCTTCCAGAGCATGGAGGCTCTTTGGGAGGCGTTAGATTTTTCTTAGGATATGAGCTTTAGAGTTACCAAAATCAATATCTTTGTGAACTGTACATATGCTTATTCTATTTTGCTACAGTATCGAAATTGCTCCAAAAAACCTGCTGTGTTAATCTACATAAATCCAAAAGACTTAGGAGGAATATCCTAATACCATAGACCAGCGACTTGAGACCAGACCTAAAAGGAATACCCAAGGCAACGCAGCTACTTAACTAATCCAATATCGCGCCTATAATGACAATCTGTAAAACTTACCTTTTCCATATCTCCATAAACAATGGCTCTTGCTTCTTCCAATGTTCTGCCTAATGCGCCGAAAACCAAAACCCTACCGCCATTGGTGACAGTTTTGCCGTCTATGTATTTAGTTCCTGCATGAAATATGATTCCTTGTTCTTCCTTTTCAAGCCCATTGATCTCATACCCTTTCCGGAAGCTTCCCGGATATCCTCCTGAAGCCATGACTACGCACATAGCTGCATTACTGCTCCATTTTATCTCTACCTCATGAAGTCTTTCTTCAATAACAGCTTCCATGATCTCTACCAGGTCACTTTCCAATCTAAGAAGCACCGCTTCCGTCTCCGGATCTCCAAAACGACAATTGTACTCAATAACCTTGGGGCCTTCATTGGTAATCATAAGACCAAAGTACAATACTCCTTTATAGGGCCTGTTTTCCTTATTCATGGCTTCAACTGTAGGCTTTATGATTCGCTGCATAACATCCGCTTCAACCTTTTCATCATAGTGAGGCACAGGAGAGATGGCCCCCATACCTCCTGTATTAAGTCCCTTGTCATCATCAAAAACCCTTTTATAATCCTGAGCACTAACCATAGGTACAGCTGTTTTACCATCTACGAAAGCTAGAATTGAAGCTTCTTTTCCTTGTATAAACTCTTCTATAACCACTTTATTGCCAGCTTCTCCAAAATGCTTATCCGTCATCATGGTATCTATGGCATTCAATGCTTCTTCTTTAGTGTTGGCGATTATTACTCCTTTGCCTGCTGCTAAACCATCTGCTTTTATGACCACCGGTAATCCAAAGCTGCCAATATCTTCTTTTGCCTTGTCCGGATCTTCATAAGTATTGTATTTCGCAGTAGGTATCCCATATTTCTGCATAAAATCTTTTGCAAAAGCCTTGCTGCTTTCCAATATGGCTGCATTCTTTCTAGGTCCGAATATCCTTAAGCCTTCTTTCTCAAAAGCATCTACAATGCCAAGACTCAATGGAAGCTCTGGCCCTACTACAGTAAGATCTATTCTCTGTTTCTTTGCAAACCGGCATAATCCTTCTATGTCATCGGCTTCTATATCTACACATTCTGCCATCTGTTTTATGCCGCCATTACCAGGAGCACAATAGATATAATTGACTTTTGGACTTTGAAGCAGCTTCCATACCAGAGCATGCTCCCTGCCGCCACTGCCTACTACCAATACCTTCACTTCGGCACCTCCTTAGTGTTTAAAATGCCTCATACCTGTAAAAATCATGGCTATGCCTGCCCTATTACAAGCTTCTATGGAATCATCATCTCTTATTGAGCCACCGGGCTGGATTATGGCAGATATACCTGCATTTGCAGCAGCTTCTGCAACATCTGCAAAGGGGAAGAATGCATCTGATGCCATAACTGCGCCTTTCACTTGCTCTCCAGCCCTGTCAATGCTCATCTGGGCAGACCATATTCTATTGGTCTGTCCTGGACCTATGCCTAAAGTCTTGCCGTTCTTAGCTATTACAATAGCATTGGATTTTACATGCTTAACTACCTTCCAAGCAAATAACATATCTTTAATCTGCTCTTGTGTAGGTTTTTTCTCAGTAACATACTTTATATCTTCCACGGAAAAATCAACATGGTCTGAATCCTGAATAAGCAAACCTCCGGATACCCGCTTAAGCTCATATGCCTTTTCCTGTCTAAATTTAATGTTGTCCAATTTCAAAATCCTCAAGTTCTTCTTTTGCTTTAATATGCCCAATGCCTCATCACTATATGAAGGCGCAATTATAATTTCAAGGAATATTTTTGTCATTTCTTCTGCAGTTTTTGCATCCACTTCTTCATTTAATGCCACTATACCACCAAATATAGAAACCGGGTCCCCTTCATAAGCTTTCATATATGCCTCAAAAATATCCTCTCCGATGCCTACAGCGCAAGGATTAGCATGCTTAACGGCAATACATGCAGGTTCATTAAACTCCTTCAACAACTCCAAAGCGGCATTTGCATCATTTATATTGTTATAGGACAGTTCCTTGCCATTTAACTGTTCAGCATTATGAAGCATACCCATAGATTTGAGAGGATCTTTATAGTAAGCAGCATCCTGGTGAGGGTTTTCTCCATATCTTAAATCTTGAGCCTTCTCAAAGGTGAGTGTTAATAATTGGGGATACTTTTCCATACCAGCTTTGTCCCATAAATAATTGGCTATCAATGCGTCATAGTGGGCTGTATGGTTGAAAACTTTAGCAGCCAGCTTAAATCTGGTTTTATCCGTTACTGTTCCGTATTCCTTCATTTCTGCCAAAACCATATCATAATCCATAGGATCAGTGATAACTGCTACGTCTTTATAGTTTTTGGCTGCAGCTCTAAGCATGGAAGGTCCACCTATGTCTATATTTTCTATAGCCTCTTCCAAAAGAATTCCTTCTTTTTCTATGGTTTTCTTGAAAGGATAAAGATTTACTACCACCATATCTATTGTATCTATTTTGAGTTCTTTGAGAGTTTCCATATGATCCTGTCTATCCTTCATAGCCAATAAACCGGCAAATATATTAGGATGCAATGTCTTTACTCTGCCGTCCAAGCACTCGGGAAATCCTGTAACATCTGTAATAGGTATTACTTTGATACCTGCATCAGATAAAGCCTTTGCAGTTCCTCCCGTTGATATTATCTCTACACCCATTTCATAGAGTTTTTTTGCAAAATCTATTATCCCTGTCTTATCCGAAACGCTTATGATTGCTCTTTTTATCAAATTTATCACCTCAATTAGTTTTTATGCGAGTTGATATTTTAATAAACCTTTTAGTATCTTTCAGTAATTCCAAAAAGACCCAAAAAGAATACCATAACTCTGAGTTCTGAACCCTTAGTTCATAGTTTTAATTACTACTTTTCTTCCTTCTACCATAAGTTTACCTTCACAGTATAGTTTCACTGCTTGTGGCAATAACTTATGTTCCACACTCAAAATCCTGGCTGCAAGAGTCTCTGGTGTATCATCATCTTCTACCTTTACCGCTTCTTGGAGTATGATAGGACCTGTATCCGTCCCTTCATCCACAAAATGCACCGTTGCTCCTGAAACCTTTGCTCCGTATTCCAATACAGCTTTATGAACTCTATATCCATAGTAACCTTTACCGCAAAAAGCAGGTATCAAAGACGGATGGGTATTCATTATCCTGTTTCTATACCTTTCTATAACATCTTGAGACAAAATACTTAAGAAGCCTGCCAATACAACCAGTTCCACCTTATGTCTTTCCAGTTCATTTATGATAGCTTTCATGAATGCGTTTCTATCTTCAAATTCCTTTTTATCTATTTCAACAGCATTGATGCCGTGTTTTCTTGCCCTTTCTATGCCATAGACACCTTTTTTATCAGATATGACCATAACAATTTCCCCGTTGATATATCCATTTTCAACATTGTCTATCAAAGCCTGCAAGTTTGATCCGCCACCAGATATGAGGACACCAATTCTTACTTTTTGCATAACTCTATTCCTCCCTCTCCATCTGCGATTTCTCCTATGATATATGCTTTCTCCCCCATATTCTTCAAATCTTCCATGATGCTATCTGCTTCTGTCTTATCTGCAATTATCACGAGACCTATTCCCATATTGAAGGTGTTGTATAATACTTCATCCTCTATTTTGCCTAAATCCTTCATAAGCCTAAAAATGGGCAGCACATCCCAGCTTCCTAGTTCTACTCTAGCCCTTAATCCCTTAGGTATGGTCCTAGGTATGTTTTCTATGAATCCACCACCCGTTATGTGGGCAATTCCTTTGATATTGTACTTTTCAACAAGATTCAGTATTGTCTTTACATATATTCTTGTAGGTTTTAACAATTCTTCTCCTAGAATGCAATCCAATTCAGGGAATTTATGATCCATTTTATAATCATTGATTCCAAAGAAAAGCTTTCTTACGAGAGAGTATCCATTGCTATGAACTCCGTTGGAACCAAGACCTATGATCACATCTCCCTCTTTTACCTTCTCGCCATTTATTACTCTTTCCTTATCCACTATGCCAACTGCAAAACCAGCCAAGTCGTACTCCTCATCCTTATAAAAACCCGGCATCTCGGCTGTTTCACCACCTATCAAAGCACAGCCAGCCTGTATACAACCATCACATATTCCCTTTACAACTGCTTCCGCCTTTTTGGGATTCAGCTTGCCTGTACCAATATAGTCCAGAAAAAATAAAGGCTTGGCTCCGTGGCAGGCAATATCATTTACACACATGGCAACACAATCTATACCTATAGTATCATGCCTATCCATCATAAAAGCTATCTGTAGCTTTGTACCTACACCATCAGTACCTGATACCAAAACCGGCTCTTTCATTCCGGAAAAACTTGGCATAAAAAAACCTCCAAAACTTCCTAACTCTCCCATTACGCCAGGTATATATGTCTTCCTCACATGTTCTTTCATCAACCTTACAGCTTCATATCCAGCTTCCACATCTACTCCAGCATTCTTGTATGTCAATCTATCATCCATCTTTTTTCACCTTCTTTATTTTATTAACCGCAAAATCCACGAAAACGCTAAATTCCAATTTTGTAATTTAACAGTATATAAGGTTTGCTGTTCGCTGATTTATTGCATCAACATTAAGTCTTTATGACTCTGCTAAATGGCTAACACAAGATTATCAATTATAAAAAATCCCACTGCAACTTCAGGACATAGGCAACATTATGTCCTTCCATAAATAGTGTAAAAGTTGTAAGACTGCAAGTCAATCTCTCCAATAATGTTGCCTATGTCCTGAATGAACACTAACTATTCCAAGTTTATAATTTAGCGACCAGAATTTAGCAATTAAATAGGATATTCGCCGTTAAGACAGGCCGTACAAAAACCTTCACCCTTGCTGCCTACAGCGGCAAGAATACCCTCAATACTCAAGTAACCTAGACTATCTGCTCCGATGTATTGCCTTACTTTTTCAATTGTATTTTTGGCACCTATCAGCTCTTCTATATTTGGAGTGTCTATTCCATAGTAACAGGAGCTTATAACCGGTGGTGAACTGACCCTTACATGAACTTCCGATGCTCCTGCATCTCTCAAAGCCTGTACAATTTTTTTGCTGGTAGTACCTCTAACTATGCTGTCATCCACCATTACAACCCTTTTGCCTTTTATATTATCCCTCAAAGGATTGAGCTTTAGTTTTACTCCCAGTTCTCTCATGGACTGAGTAGGTTGAATGAAGGTTCTTCCTACGTACCTGTTTTTGATTAAACCAATAGAAAAAGGTATTCCCGACTCGTTGGCATAACCTATGGCAGCTGGAGTACCGGAATCAGGCACCGATATTACTGTATCCGCAATAGCCGGCTGTTCTTTAGCCAATATCCTGCCTGCATTTTCTCTCGCCTTGTACATGCTGATGCCATCTATGATACTGTCCGGTCTGGCAAAATATATATGCTCAAATAAGCAAATTTTCTTGGGCAAGTTGTTAATATAATCTACGCTTTTCATACCAGTCTCATCTATGACTAATATTTCTCCAGGCCTTACATCTCTTATGAACTGAGCCCCCACAGTATCCAAAGCGCAACTTTCAGAAGCCAGAACATACCCATTTTCAAGTTTTCCCAACACCAATGGTCTTATACCATATCCATCTCTTACTCCAATCAACTTGTTGTCAGTCAATATGGTCAAAGCATATGAACCTTTTATTATTTCCATTGTGTTCTTTATTGCCTCTACTATATCTCCTTTATAGTTTCTGGCTATCAAAGCGGCAATGACTTCAGTGTCTGTAGTGGTGCTAAATATCATTCCGTCATCTTCCAATTGGCTTCTTAGCAAATCCGCATTTATTAAGCTACCATTATGTGAAAGAGCCAGATTACCATTCTTATACTTTACGACTATAGGCTGTGCATTGGCCGCAAAGCTCGCTCCCGCTGTTGAATACCTTACATGTCCTATAGCCATATCTCCTTTTAATAAGCCAAGTATCCTCTCGTCAAACACTTCGTTTACAAATCCCATATCCTTGTAGCAGGTTATTATGCCGTCGTTATTTATAGCAATTCCTGCGCTTTCCTGACCTCGGTGCTGCATTGCCACCAAGCTATAATATGCTGCATTGGCTGCATTTATATTACCCCTATCATATATTCCAACTATCCCGCACATATCTCTATCTCCTAATAATTAATTTAAAATTCTTCTACTTTCAAATTTTCATCTTTTTTTATAACTTCCTGAGCCATAACTTCTCTTCGAAGTTTTAAAGCCTGCCTGAGATTTTCATATTTGATTGATAGCATTTCCACTGCCAACAGCCCTGCATTTTCTGCTCCATCTATACCTACAGTGGCTACTGGAATCCCTGAAGGCATCTGTACTATGGAAAGCAAAGCATCCATGCCATCCAATGCAGAAGATTTGATAGGTATGCCTATTACCGGTAATGTGGTATAAGCTGCCAGAACTCCTGGCAAATGAGCTGCCTTGCCGGCTGCAGCTATTATCACATCAAAGCCCGCTTCTTCTGCTTCCTTTGCGAAATTAGAAGCTCTATCTGGTGTCCTATGAGCAGATATGACTCTCGCTTCAAAATCCACATTGAACTCTTTAAGTATCTTCATTGTTTTTGATACAATAGGCAAATCTGAATCGCTGCCCATAACGATGGCAACTTTTGGACCTTTATCCATGGAAATTCCTCCTTAAAATCCGTATTTGTAAAAAATCCGATTAAATTTTAAAACCTTAACCGGATTGTATATTTCATAATATTAACCTGCCATATCAACAAATCTTTTAAACATTTTAGTATGTAACAAAAAAGACGGGCAGTGAAACCCGTCCAAAAAATATGAACTGTGCATTTCACTCATAGTCAAACAATTTACGGTTGTTTGGTAGAGACTTTCAGGCCATATTCCTGATATTATATGAGCTAAAATAACATATAAGTGTTCTTTTGAAATTATATTATCATATGCTCAATTTTACCGTCAAGGATTTTTTCGAACTTTTTATTATAAAAATTATATTTAGTACGATTTATATCGAATCTTATATGATATGCTTCTATATATTATTCGTGTTATTTCGCAAAGTAATCTACTCCAGCTCTAAATATATTTTGTTCCTTTTCACCAGGCACATTTTTATATAAATGTCTTCCCACCCTCTCCGAATGTGCCATCTTGCCCAATATTCTCCCATCCGGACTTGTTATGGCTTCTATGGCACATATGGAACCATTTGGATTGTAGGGTACCTTTGCTGCTGCATTTCCATCCAAATCTACATATTGAGTAGCTATTTGTCCCTTGTTTGCCAGATGCCTTACCATATCTTCACTGGCTACAAATCTTCCTTCTCCGTGGGATACCGGTATGGTATGGATATCTCCTACTTCTGAATAGGCAAACCAAGGCGATAAGGTGGAAACTACCTTTGTCCTTACAAGTTGGGATACATGGCGGCCAATTTTATTATAGGTCAAAGTAGGACTGTTCTCATCTATATCCCGTATATGGCCATAGGGTAAAAGACCAAGCTTTATCAATGCCTGGAAACCGTTGCATATTCCTATGATCAATCCGTCTCTCTTGTATAACAGATTCATTACCGCTTCCTTTACATAGTCATTCCTAAATACAGCGGCTATAAACTTACCTGAACCATCCGGCTCATCTCCTCCACTGAAGCCACCGGGTAAAGCCAATATCTGAGAATTGTCTATTCTCCTTACCAGTTCTTTTATGGATTCTTCGATATCCTGAGGAGTAAGATTCCTTATGACCATTATATCTGCTTTTCCACCTGCATCTTCAAAAGCTCTAGCTGTATCATACTCGCAATTTGTTCCCGGAAATACAGGTATTAATACCCTTGGAGAAGTATGCTTAATGCTGGGTTTGTTAATGTTTCTGCCTCTATATTCAACTTCAAATATATTATTGGCTTTCTCTGCTTTTGTAGGAAATATTGTCTCCAGAGTTTTAGTCCAGACACCATAAGCCTCTTTCAGACTTATTTCAATTTCCCTAATATAAATGGACTGCCTACTCCAAGTTAACCCCAGCTTCCTATAGGCTATACCTTGCAAAAGCTCATCCACATCCGTATCTCTTTCCATTTCTATGATTATGGAGCCAAAATCCGGGGCGAAAAGCTCATCATGATCAAAGTCTCCAAATAATCTCACTCCTATTCTGTTTCCAAAACACATTTTTGTAATGGCAGCAGCCAAACCTCCTTCCTTTACTGTGGAAGAAGACAGAATAAATCCTGCATTAATCAGTTGACGAAGCCTTTCATAGGTTTTCTTCAGAGCCTCAAAATCTGGCAGGTGATTTTCATCTCTGATGACAGGCAAAAGTATAACCTGACTGCCAATAGCCTTAAATTCCTGGGACACTGCCTTTGTAACATCCATAGGAGCCAAAGCAAAGGCAACTAAAGTTGGAGGCACATTGAGATCCAGGAAGGTGCCTGACATGCTGTCCTTGCCTCCAATGGCGGATATGCCCAGTTGCTTTTGAGCAAAATATGCTCCTAACAGCGCAGCAAAAGGCTTGCCCCATTTCTTCTCGTCCTTGCCCAGTTTTTCGAAATACTCCTGGAGAGTGAGCCTGATTTTCCTGTAATCTCCTCCCAATGCTGCAACTTTTGATACTGCATGGACCACAGCATACAATGCTCCGTGGAATGGGCTCCAACTGGATAAATAAGGATTATATCCATAGGTCATCACCGTACCTGTAGTTGTATCACCGCCTAATACAGGCAACTTCATCACAAGTCCCTCACTGGGAGTTGCCTGATATATCCCTCCGAAGGGCATCAATACCGTGTTGGAACCAATTGTGGCATCAAATTTCTCCACAAGGCCTTTCTGACTACATACATTCAAATCCTCCAGATTTTTCATCCAGACTTTTTTTATATCAACTTTTCCATCTTTGGTCTCATAATTTTTATAAAAGTTATCCTTATCTTCAGGCATAGCAACCTTTATATTGGTCCTTTGCCTTATGCCGCTAGTATCTAGAAACTCTCTGCTTATATCTACTATTGTGTTTCCCTTCCAGACCATTGTCAGCCTTCTGTCATCAGTAACTTTAGCTACTGCGACAGCTTCAAGGTTTTCTTCACGGGCTGCCTTGATAAACTTCTCTTCATCCTCCGGAGCGATGAGCACCGCCATCCTCTCCTGGGATTCGGATATAGCCAACTCAGTGCCATCCAAGCCTTCATACTTTTTAGGTACTGCATCCAAATCTATATATAACCCTTCTGCTAACTCACCTATGGCGACAGATACTCCTCCTGCACCAAAGTCGTTGCATTTTTTTATCATCCTACTGATTTCTGGATTCCTAAAAAGCCTTTGAATCTTTCTCTCAGTGGGAGCATTTCCCTTCTGCACTTCTGGACCGCTGGTAGCCAGAGACTTCTCATCATGTTCCTTGGATGATCCTGTAGCACCGCCACAGCCGTCTCTCCCTGTTCTTCCACCCATCAAAATGACAATATCTCCTGGAACTGGAGCTTTCCTTACCACATTGGCTTTTGGAGCGGCACCTACCACAGCTCCTATCTCCATCCTCTTTGCCACAAAGCCTTCATGATAGACTTCCGCTACCTGTCCTGTTGCCAATCCTATTTGATTCCCATAGGAACTGTATCCGTTTGCTGCGCCAGTCGTTATCTTTCTCTGGGGTAATTTGCCCGACAGAGTCTGGGATACAGGCGTCCTGGGGTCTCCGCTTCCTGTAAGCCTCATAGCTCCATATACATAGGATCTTCCTGACAATGGGTCCCTTATGGCACCACCGAGACAAGTAGCCGCTCCGCCAAAGGGTTCAATCTCAGTAGGATGGTTATGGGTTTCGTTCTTGAACATGACCAGCCACTTTTCTTTTCTGCCATCCACATCTGCTTCCACTTCTATACTACAGGCATTTATTTCATCGGATATTTCCAAATCATCAAGCTCACCTTTTTTTCTCATCTCTTTCATGGCCATCTGTGCCAGATCCATGAGACACATAGGTTTTTCCTTGTCTCGGTAAACAAAACTTCTGCCATTTCTATACATATCAAAGGCTTTTTCAAGAATTTGTTTGTACTTGCCTTCTTCTATATGAACATTTTCTATTATGGTATTGAATGTGGTATGTCTGCAGTGATCAGACCAATAGGTATCTATAACCCTTATCTCCGTTATTGTAGGATTTCTTTTCTCCGTATCCCTGAAATAGCTTTGGCAGAAGGCCAGATCTTCAAAGCTCATTGCCAAACCCAATTCCTCTTTGAAAGCTTGAAGTTCCCTTTCACCCATATCTATAAAACCTTCCAGAACAGCTACACTATCTGGAGTATCTATCTCCATTGTCAAAGTATCATATTTCTTAAGCTCTGCTTCTCTCATCTCCACAGGATTGATGTAATAGGACTTAATCTTTGACAGTTCTTCTTCCGATACATTTCCCTTAAGTATAATCACATTGGCAGTTCTTACCTCTGGTTTGTGGCCCATACCTAAAATCTGAAGGCATTGAGCTGCTGAATCCGCCCTCTGGTCATACTGCCCTGGTAAATATTCTACTGCAAAAACCTTCTCCTTCTTATCCAATTCCAATTCTTCCTCATATATATAATCCACCGGAGGCTCGGAAAATATGGTGAATTTGGCCTTTTCGTAAACCTCATGGCTTATGCCTTCCACATCATATCTTTTGATGATCCTTAGACCTTCAAGGCCCTTAATGCCAAGGTTTTCTTTCAAATCCGCCATCAATGCTTTTGACTCCACTGCAAATTCCGGCTTCTTCTCAACAAATATCCTTCTCACCTTGCTCACTGGAAACACTCCCATCTACTAAAATATAACAAATGTGCAATTTAACATTTCTTTTCATTTAATTACTTATTTCAAATTAACAACCGATTCTTCTTTACAATGCAAGTTTAGCATAGTATTATTTATTATAACAATTAATATTTCTAATCATATTTATAAGGAGAAGTAATCAATGGATGTGAATTTTGAGTTATACAAGGTATTCTATTATGTGGCTAAACTCAACAGCTTTTCTGAGGCTGCCGACAAGCTATATATTTCCCAATCTGCCGTTAGCCAATCCATAAAAGCTTTAGAATCCAAACTCGGAATAAAGCTTTTTATTAGAAACACTAAAAACATAAGGCTTACCACTGAGGGTGAGAAACTATTCGCATATGTAGAACAAGCGGTAAATCTTTTCTCTAAAGGTGAAAGGCTCATTGATGAGATGAAGGAACTGGAAGAAGGAGAGGTACGGATAGGAGCCAGCGATACCATTTGCAGGCATTTTCTCCTGCCCTATATAGAAAGATACCATACTCAATATCCTAATATAAAGATTCACATAATCAGCAGAACCTCTCCTGTCTGCACACAGCTTTTGGAAAAAGGTGAAGTGGATTTGGCTGTGGTGAATATAAATGAAAACTATGATTACAAGAGCTTTAATATAAGTATATTAAAGGAAATCGAAGATATTTTTGTAGCAGGAAAAAGATTTAATGTTCTTAAAGGCAGGAAAGTAACCCTTGAAGAGCTTTCTCAATACCCATTACTTATATTGGAGAAGAACACCAATACCAGAGCATCCTTTGATAAACTTTTCCAAGAACAGGGTATGAAAGTAAAACCAGAAATAGAGCTGTCCAGCATTGATTTATTGATAGACATGGCAAAAATAGGTCTAGGAATATCCTATGTAGTAAAGGATGCTGCCGTTTCAGCTATTTCTGATGGCAGCCTATTTACCATAGATTTAAAGGAAAAGATAAAGCCCAGACAACTGGGATTGCTAATACACAAAGACATACCTCTACCCAGGGCAGCTCAGGAGCTTGTAAATCTAGTTATAGCTTCTGCCTTTGAGCAGAATTAAAGTTACTCCCATTACCATATATGCTGCTTTACTGACTATCTCTTTATCCTATCTTGCTTTGTAATGTATAGCGTCCAATAAATAAAAAGGATAGATGGATCCTTATAGTATGCTTTGCCTCTTGTACAAAAGGATTCTACCAACGTTTCATATTTATATTATGCTTTTGCAAATATACCTTTTTTAATTCCTCCAGTGAAATAGAATATCAAAGCATCACATCATTATAATACATTAATACATCACACAATTCCTCTATAAAATGATTTCTTGTGTTTTCATCATTCATATTAACCCCCTGCAATTACTATTCATTGGATTATTTAACATTTTTCATATGTACACCATTTTATATTCATGGACTAATTATAGCACTGTAAATAACATTTCATTATATCATATAAACTTGCTCTAAATCAACAAGTTTAAAAGTCATAAATTCATTTCCTATTTCTTAAACAGCAAATGGAGCAATGGATATCTCGTTTCGGTAACTGCATTGAAAACGGTCCGTTCCGGACTTTTTGGCATTATAAAGGCTGAAATGTTCAATTTGCATAAATCTACTGACGAGGCTTCTCTCCAAAGCGCAATTGACAAGTACATATACTTATATAACTATGAACGGTTTCAGGAACTCTTCGATAACCGCCACTTTATGGAAGTTCTGGCTGCTGCGCTTGGAACAGACTACCCTGAAAATATGCCATTGCCGAGAATAGACCTATTCTGAGGTTAAGACAGAATTTGTCACATAAAAAGCTACCACTAATTTAGCAGTAGCCATTCTATAATAATTATTGAATTCTTTTCCTGGTATACATTTACAGATTGGAAGCATTTATTTTGTATATAAACAGTAGATTTTAATATTTCTACGCTATTTATTACTTTTATTACATGCTCCGAATCTGCTGGTTCTTCAGCGTAATTGAGCCAACTTCTCCATAAAATCGATGATTTGCTCTTGGCATTTTTTATCATAGTCTTGAAGCAGTTCAAATACAATTCTATCTTTTTCCTTATGCATTTGTCGGTGTAAATCCGCCAGTTCAGCGCCTAAAGAAGTAACGTAATAATAAATCTCTTTCAAGTTAGTGGGACGCCGAACTTTCCTAATTAATCCATGATCAAGCAATTTTCGTGTGACTTTAGATACCGCACCCTTAGTAACTTTTAATTCTCCAGCAATATCGATCCCTTTAATGCCTTCCTTTTCAAAGATAACTTCCAAAACATGAAGACCTAGTATTGATAAATGTGGCGCAATCTGCTTTATTTCAGGATTGGATGTATGCTCAATCAACCATTTTTTTTCAGCATCATCATCGGACTCACGAACTAGAATTTGAATTAAAGATTTTTGAATCCGATCCACGGCCTTTTGCAAGTCATTGATTGTAACATCAGTCATAAAGAACCTTCCTCTCTTCAACTTAATTAAGTATTCCACAGTTCTCCAGGAACCATTTAACTTCAGCAAAACTCAACCAATATAAACGGCAAACCTGCAATTCCACCATTTATCGGAGCTTCGTAGGCGGCGTGTCCAAGCGGTATTCAGGAAATACCGGCTCGAGTATGATTTCTATAGCTAGTGCGCCTTTTTCTGTCAACCTAATGCATTCCGTTACCTGCTTATCAGCGACAACCAGAAACCTTATGGCTGGCTTCTTTGAAGGTTACTTTGAAAGTACTACTCGCTTAATCTACAAAATAGACGTAATAAAATAGACTTCTTTTGATTTATATTTCAGGTACCTCAGCAATTACTCGAGAAGTAAGACCACTTGCGCCTTTGAGAGCCAGTGGATAGGTATGCACAACAAAACTTTGATTTTTATATGGCAGCAATTTTGAAAGACCAGACAAATTCTCCACAATAAAGGCATTATGATCGGCAAAAAGCTGGTCTGCTACAGAGTGTTCTTTGCCTTTTCGTACACCTGCCATATCAATACCAAGGATAGAAATCTTTTTTTCAATTAGGGATTGAATCAGTTTATGTGATAGTTGGGGTGCCTTATCGAAGTATTCCTTTGAAGCATACCCGTATTTTTCTAAAACTCCACTATAGAGAATAACAAAATCTCCTTCTTCAATTCTCTCCATGCGAACATCTTCTACAGTAATCTCATCTTTTGCAACTTGAGAAATATCCATCAGTTTCCCCCTTCTATTGCAGTATTCAAGAGGAAACTCCTTGTTCATAATATCAAAATGTGTTCCCAAATGACCGAACTTTTGGACCAAAATGTCATCATTAGCGTTTTCAAGCAATTTCTTAAAGGTTTCTTTTTCGATGGGAATAGTTAAATCAAGATACATAATAGATCCTCCTTTATATGCAATTTGGTTTACTTGGAAACAATAATAGTCTATACCTAAATCAGTTGAGAGTCAATAGATTTTAAAAAAATTATTTCCATGGAAACAATATTCATAATGTGAAACTAAAAGATAAGCTTTATTAGATTTGCCGCGATGATATGCTACTGGCTTTTTGGGAAGGAAGGTGGCTGGTTGCCGGTTTACAAATATGTAGAGAGAAAAGCGTGGTATGTCTGGTTCTGCTACAAAAACTCCAAAGAGCCACAGGGTAATTACTTTACTGGATTTTTTCTTGGATATATTGAAGTATTACGCTGGCCCACTGATGGGCTATGAGCCTTCGGACCGCCAAACTAAACGAACTGTTTGCTCCTAAAATTCACCAAATAAATCAAAAATCCTGATACTTTTAATAATGCATCCAAAGTGCTACCACGAGCAAAAATAAAACCTCTGAACCCATTAATTCACTGAGTTCAGAGGCATTTTAACGTCTACTCCCACTCTATGTTTAAGTCTTTTTCTGTATTTTCTACCCTTGATTTTACTGCATTTCATGCCATTATTATTTTTATTTTCATTAAAAAAATTATGGCTTCAAAAAATTTTAGTACGTTTTTAGTACGCTTATTTTTTCTCTTTGCTTATATTTTTTATAGTGTCTATTATGTCATTTTATAAGCTTGGTTAAATCCATTTTAGCATATATAACTCTGTGAATCTCAACAACCTGTTCTTTAACCACATAAAACACTAAATAGTTTTTTACAGGTAATACTCTATATTCATTTTCAAGGGATTTTTCAGGATGATATACCCTGCATGAATACGGAAACTGTGCAAGCCTTGATATGGAAGTATCCAATGCGTCAATTAAATCCATTGCTGCCTTTGGTGCTTTTAACTCATCTGCAATATAAGATACAATATTAGATAAATCTTTACTTGCCAAAGGCAGATATCTAATTTCATACTTCATCAGATTCCACCTTATCCGCAAGCCTTGCCCTTAATTCATTAAATACTTCTTCATGGGAAAAACGTTTATCAGTTGATTTTGCTTCCAGTTCCGCTTCCTTCAGCTTAAAGTAAATTTCACTTTCAAACAGTTTGCGTTCATAAGCTTCCATACTCATAACAACCATATCACCATAACCATTCTTGGTCAAAAATACTGGTTCTGCTGTTTCGTGAACAATCCTTGATATATCAGCAAAATTATTTCTCAAATCCGATACTGGTCTAATATGTGGCATACAATTATCACCCCTTTATTAGTTTAGCATAATTTTATCATAATTATGCTAAAACATCAATAAAGCTGTAAATGTTATTTTTCCTCATTAAGTTGTTCTAATGGCTTTATAATAAATGGGTCAGTTAAATCCTTGCCTTCAAACTTTTCCAAGAATTTCAATAATGCAGTTCTTCTTACCTTCATGCTTCCAAGTTTTATAGCTGGTAGTAAACCTGCCTTAATTAAACTGTAAATGTAAGCTGAATTACATTTAACCAGTTCAGCAACTTCACTTACAGTATAAAGAATATCCTGTGATTCAGCATTGTAAATTATAGTAACATCTTGAGTATTACCTAAAAGGTTATGCCTTTTCAAATCATTAATAATTGATTCAGCAATTTGCTTTTCATCAATTTCTATTTTCATTGGCTTCAGATTCCTTTCTATTTTCCCTTATCCTGCCTTCAGGATTGCCTTGCATTCGTTTTAAATCATCAAGGTAATATAATTAATATCCTTTTATATTAAATGCCTTAAAAACGATTTTAGAAGGTTTTAGCAATTTTTTAATGTTCCATCTTTTATTTTCTCAATGATAATTGCTTCTCCAATAGCTTCTAATTCATTAAAAGCTAATTCAACATCATTTTCAAAGCCTTCAGCTATTAAATCCGAATTTCCTAAATGCTTTTCCAATATATCACGAACAACTTGTTCATTATTTCTATCTTTTAACCAGTCTTTTGGAATATAGAACATTATACACCATCCCTTAATACACTATATCATCAACATCATAAGTTGGAATTTTACCAATATCACCTTCAGTTTTAATTTCTATTGGTGAATCATCAAAGAATGTATTTTCAAGTACACTATAAGCTGCTAATAAACTATTTTCAGGTGGATAATATGTTCCACCTAATGCAGGGCATTTTTTCAGCTTTATAATAAAATCATTTTGTGCTTCTTGGTTAAATTCTCCATCAATTTCAACAATCAATAAACCATCTTTCAGGAAACATTCAACCTGTCTTTCAACCCCTAAGTATTTCCCCTTTGCAATTATTTTGGACATGGTATCACACCGATTTCTTCATAATCACTTTTCATGTATTCTTCAAATTCCTTTTTTAATTCTTCAGGTGCATCTTCCTTCAGATGCCAATTAAAAGGTTCTTCCACAAAATATGGGCTATCAATAAAGCTTGGTATTGGTTGGCAAGATTGATTTATTTTATTTATCTTCATGGTGGTTCACCCCTAACACTCTTATTATAGTATTATAACATAAAAAAAAAAGCCCCCACCTGGTAAAGTGGGGGGTGATTAATGACTTTTTAGGGTGTTAGAATATATCTTACTCATGCACTCCTTCTGCTGCAACCTGCATTGTTTCGTAAAGTTTTTCTTCAAGGTAATTCACCACTCCATCTAAATCCATATTGGAAGCAATATTTGCATTTATTGGTGCATCAATTCTGATTTCAGCAGTGGTGAACCTATTAATTACTTCTTGTTCGGCTATATCCCTTAAATATTTCAATTCTTCTTCAGTTGCATCCATTGAATCTTTCATGGCCGCTGTATTAAGTGCTGTGCTATCAACACCACTATAAATTCCATCAAGTTGATTTCCAAGTTCATAAGCATCCAATGTTCTTGAAGCATCACCCAAGATATTTTTCAGATTTATGCTTTCTTCAAACTTTTCACCAGCAGCATATCCATATTCCCAGGCATCTTTATAAGCAATTCTTTGTAATTCAAACGGGGCTTCCCTTGATAATGTGGTGGCTTGTTCGTTTTTACCCCATTGCAAAACTTTGCCTTGTAAATCTTCAAGTCCAGCGGTCCAGTTAGTACCAAAAATCGCATCTATGATTTTTGTTACAACTTTGCCTAGTGATAAAAACCAGCTGATAATATTACCTAACAAGTTTTTAACCGCATCACCAAAACTATCAAAACCGCCATTGAAAACATTTAAAACCCATTCGATAATGCCAATCCAGGGTTCGACAAAATAAGTCCATAAGAATTGAATAATTGCATTGATTACGCCCGCAACAGTATTCCAAATAAATGCACCCAGTACCGCAAAAGCACCCATAATTATGCCCGTAGCACTTACTGATGTTCCCGCAAAATGATTTACTGCTGCAACCGCTGCATAAAACAAGGTTATTAAAACAATGATTAAAAGTATAAACCAAGTCAATGGGCAAGCATATAAAGCTGCATTAAGTCCATGCTGGGCTGCTGTATAAGTAAATGTTGCACCAGTTGCAAGTGCTTTAGATGCTGCACTTACTTTATCTGCAAATGCTTGTGCCATAATAATTCCATTGGTAATAAGGGCAACTGCATTATAAGCTATGAAAGCACCCACAATTCCCCAAACGATAGGTTCAAGCCATGACCAATTATCAGAAATTACACCAGCAATTGAAGTTATGATGTCAAATAGTTCCGCTGCTACTGTTGCAAGAATGACCATTCCATTGATAAGATTATTTATCAAAATATTAAACCGTTCACTATTTCCGATTTCATTCATTCTTTGCAATACTGGTTGAAAAGCCATTAAAGCTTCATTCTTTATCATTGTCCAAATTTGGGCAAAGGTCATTGGCATACTTTCAAATTGCTGATTAATTTCTTCTGTTGCACTTAATACTGCATTTTTTACAATATCAGCAGTAATTTGACCTTCCGCTGCCATATCACGAATTTGACCAATGGGAACATCCAAGTAATCAGCAATAGTTTGAATAATATTAGGTGCTGCTTCAAACACTGCATTAAGTTCTTCCCCACGAAGAACACCTGAACCTAAAGCCTGTGTCAATTGTAAGCTTGCAGAAGCCATTTCCTGTTGTGAAGCACCAGCAACTACAAACATTTTATTCAAGTTTTCAGCAAATGCAATTGTTTCAGCATTAGAAGCAAAAGCATCCCCAGCCCTCAATCCAAGCTTTGCAACAATATCAGCAGTATCAGCATAAGAAGCCCTTGACCTTTGGGCAGATTGGAATATCATATTTTGAAGTTGTTCAGTGGTTTGAAGTCCATCATTTATCATATTAAGTCTTGCTGTTGTTTGGGTTATTTCATCCGATAAGCCAATAATTTGCTTTACACCTAAAACAGCACCAACAGTTGCAGCAATCTTCATAAATTTACTATGAAGTCCACTTGCAGCAGCTTGACCATTCCTAATATCATTATTGAACTGTTGCTGTGCCTGGTTTGCTTGTCTAATTTCTTGTTCAATTTCATCAAAGGCAATTTCAGCCTTATTTAATTGTTCTCTTGCAGCTTGGATGCTACTTGTATCTATTGCATTACTGGAAGCCCTTTGCATTGCTTCAAAACTTGAAATAGTAATGTTTAGTGCATTAGTTATACTTCTTAAAGGAACTGTCATTCTATCTTGAACTTGAATTGCAGTTCTGATTGTTGCCATTATTTCACCGCCCTTTCTTTTTCTCTCCGTTCAACTTCCACTAAAAGCATAGAAGCATATAAGTTATGCCAATGTGTTTTATTTTTAATTAACTTTGTATTATTTAATTCTTTTTTAAGCTGCTTATCTTTCTTTTTCATCAGTTTAGGGAATAGATTTTTCATAATATGGAACCCAGGATGGTCTTTATTCAAAATTAAAATTCCACCTTCAGCAATTCTTCCTGGTTCTTCTTCAATAGGTATTGATTCAACTGGTCTGTATTCAATTTCTTTTATGAAAGGTAATAAACTAAACCTTACAGCCCATAAATGTTTATTAATGACTTCAATATTTTTATTCATAGCTTTTTTTCACCTTCCTTTCAACAAATTTGTTTAAGTACTCCATATAACAATTCATCTAATGTTTCCATCCTTTCCAAAACAACATCAGGTGAAGCAAATTGGTTTATTTTATCCCTGTTATGTTCAAATGAATTTAATACTTGCCACTGATATTTTTTCATTAACTCTTTACCTTCTTGACTATTTCTAATTTTTTTAATTGCAGCAAATTCCGCTTGCTGTACGCTTTGCCATGTAACTTTAAATATCTTTCCAATTTGTTCAAATGTTCTTTCTTTTCCTTTCAAACCATAGTGCATAATCAAAACATTCCTTACAAGTCCAGCACCTTTTCCAAGAACTGTTTCAATCACATGAAATAGGTCTTGCCTTAATATTTTATTATCAATTTCATCTTCAACCATCATAAATACTTCTTCTGATTGTTCATCTGAAAGGGTTTCTTCAATTGTCATATCATCAGTACCATGCATAACTTCAGATATACTACAAATATTTATTTCTTCACTAGTTACATCTCTTTTCTTTTTCCTGCAAATTGAACTATTCAAAGTATTCAGTATTCTATATCTTATCCTCATACCAGCATAAGTTGAAAATAAAACTGGTTCATCATCATTATATTGATATTTTTCAACTGCATCTAAAAAAGCAATCCAACCTTCTTGTACCAAGTCATTAAATTCCAGTGAAGCCTTTTTAGCAACCCCACTATATTTGTTGGCAAAATACTTGACTAAGTTCTCATTTTTTTTAATGAGTACTTCTAACATTGAAAGATTGCCATTTTGATATTCTTTAACAAGTTCTTCATTAGTCAAGTATTTCACCCCCCTTCAAATAATCATATCCAACATATTAAGGTCAGGATATAGAATAATAGACAATACCCTTAAAGCTTTATATTTAGTCCTGCTAATAGTTGTTACATCAATATTCAATGCATCTGAAATAATATTTCTGTTTTTATCAAGTACATAATAGTTATAGAAAATACTAAAATCTCTTTCGTCAATCATGTTTGATAATAATTTCAAGGAATTATTAAAAGTTTTAACATAAATAGCTGCTGAATATTTTTCTTCTGATGATATTGCATTATCTTGAATTAAAGTTATAAATTTTTTAAACCGTTCAATATCATGTAATGTATGTGTAATAGCTTCTTTACCATAATTCCATAAACCATTTCTTTTTAATTCTTTTATAAGTTGTCTTTCAATTGTTTTAATTTCTATAAAACTTTCACCCCCTGAATAAAGCAACTGCTGCACCAATGGAAAAGAATATATTTCAACAAAGGTGCAGCTTCCAAGATATTATCCAACCATCAGTTTAATCTTCTTTAATATCAAATACAGGTCTGTAAGGAATTCCTGGTGTTCCTTCAGGTATTGGATACTTGTCCAAATCATCATCAATATCTCTAAATGATATTCCTTTAAATCCATTTTTAAGGTTTACAGGGAAATGTTCTATCTGATTGATGTTATCTAACCCAATTTCAATCTGTTTTAGTCTATCAAATACCTTATCTCCTGGTGGGTTTTCAATTTCAAGTTTTAACTTTTGCAAATCAGCACTATCTTCACGCTTCCGCAATTCAGCCTTAAAAAGTATCATGAAATCAGGATTGCTTTGATGTTCCTGGTATAGACTTCTTAATTCCATAACAGTAGCAGTTTCCAATTGTGCTTTCCATAAAGTAATGTTGTTATTCCTTTCCAACTGATAACGCATCTGCTCATCTGGTGAAGATGGAACTTCTGGGGGTTCTGGTAACTTAACACCGTATTTTTCTTTTATGCTGTTTATGACTTCTTTAGCTTTATCAATATAAACCTTTTTCAATTGCTTAACAGCTTCTTTTGTTTGTGCCCTATGTTGACTTATGTATTCATCAGAATACATGCCAACTGCTGTTTTACGACCTGGTAAAGAAGATTCAACCCCTGCTGTTACTACTTTATGGTGTTCCCTTATCAATTTCACATAATCTTGGGTCATTCCATCAAAGACTTCAAATATTTTGCCAATAGATTCTAATACTTTCTGTTCTCTTTCTTCAAATGTTAATTCCATAATATTCACCCTTTCTTCTTTGAATTAAATACCGTCAGGAAATGGTGCATTATCCCCAGGATAAGTAAGCATTTCATCCGTAATAGTAGGGTCAAGCTTTTGCATCTGTCGTAACACCCAAAGTAAACTGATTTCACGAAGGTTCATTTTACCGTAGGTTTCTCTTACATCTGTCTTCTTTTCCAACAAAGCTTCTTTTAGGTCATTCCACATTTCTTCATAATTCATGATTTAATACCTTCCTTTCATTTTTTTAATTTATAATTCTTTAGCAATTTTCCAAGGGTCATTGTGCAACATATCCCTTAAAACCTCTACCAATGGTGCTTCACCATAGAAAACTTTCCAATCAGGTTGTTGTGAAAAGTATTCTTCTATGCTATCAATGACTTTTTCAACATATTTAAGAGTGACTTCAATGCCCCTTGAATTTTTACCGTTATAATGTTCTACAACTTCATATCTGCCATCAGGAAGCTTACCAATAAAAGCGATAGAAGGCTTATTATTTGGAATCAAGACATCTATTTCATCAAGTCTTTTATTTATTTTTTTCCTCAATGTAATTTTTCTCTTAAACATGTCCAAGCCTTCTTTCCAGTTCTTTTAATCTTTGAATAATGTTTTCATCTTCATACATGGTCAAACCTAATTCAAGGATACATCTTGCAGCACTTACTCTGGAAGAATCGGTTGCTTCTTCATCAATCATAATGTTCTTCAATGTTTCCAATGAATCCAAACAATACCCCTGTGCTTTATTCATAGCTTCATGGAAGATGTCATTCTTAACCCTGTTTAAGATTTTCTGAAAAGATGGCTGCTTTCTTAACCTGTAAACTGTGCTTATTGAAACCCCTGACTTTTCAGCAGCTTCTTTAATAGTTGGAGAAGTTAAAAGATTTAATGCTATGTTTTCCTTGTTAAGTTTTCCCATTTAATCACCGCCTTTTTTCTAAAAACCGTTCATTTTCGTTCAATAATTGCCATCACCTTGCTTTCTCTTAATTTGATTTATCAAACACAAGCAAGCTGTGCTTTCTTTTCCCAATACCGCTGATTGTATTCCCTAACTTTATCAGGGTTTTTTGCTCGCCATTCCCGCTGGTATTTATTCAGCCTTTCCCTGTTTTCTTGCTGGTATTTTTGATAATATTCCCTTTTAACTCTTGCTGCTTCATCTGTCATAAAATCACCCCCTAACAAGCATAGAACCCCTAATTTAATTATACTCTTTACATTGTTTATTTTCTTGCAAAAACACTATATTTAGTATGTTCCCAAAAAATAAGACACTATATATAGTGTCTTATCTCTTTTCTATGATTTTATATACTGTTGCTTTTGAAAGATTATATTTAACCATTAAATCAGAAATGTCCATTTTATCTACAAAGTAATCTTCCCTTAATTGTTTATTCCGCTGCTTCCTGTCATAAAATCTTTTATCATAATTCTTTGGTATATAAACATTCATTCCTGGGCATTGCTTTATCAATTTATTAAAAGCTTCATCACCAATTATTGAAATTAACTTTTCAAGCTTTACTATATTTGACATCAATCACCACCACCACCAATTGAAATTATTGGCTTCACATGATATAATTAGTATATAGGGGTTCAGAATTCACCATGTGAAGCCATTGTGTAATTCTTAGATATTATGCAGTGGCTTCAGTCTTTTCAATAAAGAAGTTTGCAACCATAAAAGCTGCTTCAGGTGAACCTATTTCTTTAACGCTTATAACAAGTTCTGCGACTTCTTCAGGTGTAATTTTTATAATGGTATCATCATCAGATACATTAGTAATAGCTTTTAAAGCTGCAACCATTCCTGCTCTGAATCCAGCTTCAAAACCTGCTTCTTGGTTAAGTGCTTCTAATTCGGCAGTTTTCATATAAATTTCATTAAAGACTTCATCAGGTAACCAATCTTCCAATTGCTTGTCCACTTCAGAGTTAAGTTTCTTAATTTCTGGAAGTTCAGCATCTTCAAACCAGTTTGCATAAGCTTCTTTCCAATTTAATTTTTTTAACATTTTACATTCCCCTTTCATCTTATAAGTAAAATTTAACTTCTTCTTTAAGATTGATAGTTTCCCAACCAAGATATTTTCTTAATATGTTCATAGCATCAATTATCGTTTTAATTTCATCATAATAAGGATTATCAGTTAGTTTTTTATAATTACCCATCCTATGTTCTTCAATGAATAAATCTCTATAAACTTCATAATGTGAACTGACTGCTTCTAATACATGGTCTATTTTAATCACATCCTTTCAAACTCTTGCATGAAGTTATATTCTCTTTCCAACTCTGAATCCAACGGTTCCTTTTTTGCGATTGGCTCAAAATTACTATCAATTAAAATATATTGAAGTATTCGATGCCTATATTTACAATTTGTCCATAGTATTTTGTTATTTATATTTAAACATCTTTTACTTTCAATATGTATTTCTTGACAATATGGACATACATACCAAAAGTATTTTTCATTGTCTGCAATAGGTTTAACAACTGCAATACCTTTTTCATTCTTTGTAGTTCTTAAATCAATGTAATATTCATTTTCAGTACCTTTGTTATAAACCATGATACTTTCAACTTTAGGATTTACAGCCATTTGAATCAGTTTATCAAGCTTTTTCATTTTAAAATCACCCTTCCCTTCCTTGTGTTACACTTGTTACAAAAGTTACACTATTTAAGTGTAAATATATATATATATTTTTTTTATTCATTTATTTTTTTTTCTATGATGTTATTTACATAAAGAAGTTATATTTTAATGTAACAAAGTGTAACTTTTTAATAAAACCTTTTATTTATAAGTATTAAATGCTGTTACACTTTTGTTACAAAATTAAGTTACAGTTACATTATCAGTCTTTATATATACCCTGCTTAATTCCCCTTTAAGTCTTGTAACTGCTGTTGTATAACCAGCAATTTGATTCATTTGTCTTGAAAATGAAGTTTTTGACATTTCTTGAAATCCATTTTTTCTACAATATACACAATAATGTTCATAAATCTTGCTTGTAGGTTCATTTTCAATTTGAAAATCTTCTTCTTCACTTTCTTTTAAAAATGCAAGAACCGGATTGTTTTCAATTTCAAATTCATCCACTTCTTTTTTAATTTTTTCTGAAATTGAAAATTTCTTGTTTTTAATAACCCTTTTTAAACCTTCTATACCAAGCCTTATTAAATATTCAATTGATTCTTGGCTTTGCAATTTATATTTGATTTCAGGGTCATAATCCTTATCTGTATCACTAAATTTTGCTTCAAATGGTATTATAACTAACCTCCTAATTACTGCATTGCTTCTGTCATTCATCCTTGGAATATTATTTGCGGAAAATATCAATTTGCAATATGGGTTAAATTCAAATTTCGGCTGCCCCTTTTGCTCTGCTGTAATCTTATCTCCTGTTGTAATCTTCTTAAAAAGTGAAGGGTCTGGTATAAAGTTACTTCCAATATCATCACCTAAATTTGCAAGTTTTCCATATAAAGTTACTGTTGAAAACCTGTCACCAAGTTCTTTAAGGTCAAGTGCTGCAACGTTCTTATCACCAAGTATACGGTTTAAAATAGCAATGAATGTACTCTTACCATTTGCACCAGTACCAGTGAGAATAAAAGCTTTGCCTAATTCATTTCTTCTATAAAAACAATAACCAATTAATTCTTCCAATAGAATTCTTACTTCCTTATCATTGCAAGCAATTTTATTTAAAGTTTTATCCGCCAGTTCTGAATAAGCAGCAGGATTATAATTCCAATCGATTTTATTTGTTATTACATGTTGTGGTGAAAAATCCATTAAAGAATCATCTTCAATATTGTATATTCCATTTTTGAAAGCAATAAGTTTTGCATCAGCCTTTTCTTTTTCATCACAAACAATATTTAGATATTTCAGAACTTCTTTTCTTTTTGCATCTGTTAAAAAAGGTATATGTTTCAACATCTCTCTTTCAATTTTATCTATATCTTGAATATAAGTTCCTTCATAATACATGTGAAGTTTATTATCAATTTTGATGATGTTATTGTTGTTTTTTAAATAATCCCCAAACTTATCATGTAAGAAGGTTCTTCCCTTGAAAAAAGATTGTTTTAAAAATGCTTCATCTCTTAAAATTGTTTCAATTTCCTTTTCTGATAAAGATTCCTTCAAAATATATTGGTTGATGATTCTTATACATTCCCTTGCTTCTTCAATTGTAAAATCAGCAGATTGAAGTGTAAGGATGTAATTGAATAATGCTTGGTTTCTTCCATCACCTGCTTCCATATTGATAAATTCAATATTAGCTGAAATAGGTATAAGCCATTTTGGAATTTCATCAAGTTCATCTGGATTTAACAATACTTCTCTTAAATTCCCATCCGCTTTTAGCACTTCATAAGAAGCTTTAATCCCAAGCTTTATATCCGCTTCAAGACTAATAGCCAGCTTACACTTGGTTTTATTAGCAGTAATACTATTATTTTTAAACAAGAAATGCTTGCCACGTCCTGTTTTTATAACAACACAATTAATTTTTTTGTCCTGAACTATCTTAAAAAGTAAATCACTCATTTCAGTATTATCAATGTCAATTAAAGCGATATTTTCTTTTAAAACACCAGCAAATTCAGGTTCATCTTTAATTTGGTTAAAGGTTTTAAAATCGTTTCTGCCTTTGATTTTTTCTATGGACTTTTTATTCTTTGTTATAATAAATCCTTGGAATAGTTCTTCATATATGTTCACTTCACCACCGCCTTTCCATAGCTGATTCATTGTTATAAGGCTACTTTTTGTTCAAAGTATCGCTTTGAGATTTTTCCGGCAACAGTAATAAAACCTTGTGCTTTAAGTTCATCATTTAATCTCTTGATAATTCGATAAGCTGTTGATAAAGATACACCAAGAAGTTCTGCAACATCTTCTGCTGTCAAGAAGTTTGCAGCTTTCTTATAAGTTACTTTCATACTGTTACACCACCTTTCTAATCTTCAATAAGTTCTTCAGGCTTAACCCCTAATGCCTTTGCAAGTTTACCAAGGGTTGCAGGTTTTGGATTGCTTTTCCCTGTTGTAAATTTAGTTAAAGCTGGTCTTGAAACGCCAGATTTTTCTGCTAACTCACCTATGGTTATACAAGCATTTGCCATTGCCAGCAGTAACTTATTTTGATTCAGTTTCATGTTTTCACCTTCCTTCAAAAGTTTGCATTATCGAATACTTTTTAAGTGTAATTTTATTATAATATTCATTAATGAATATTTCAAGATATTTTTTAAAAAATATTTGCATAATTGAATATTTTTTGTTATATTATATTCAGGAGGTGCAAAGATGGGAATAAATGATTTTATTAAAATAGGTACTAAAATAAAAGAAGTTAGAAAGAAAAAGGGTATTAAACAAAAAGAAATGGCAAAGAAATTAGATATTCCAGTTTCAACATATGCAAATTATGAAAACAACCATAGAGAACCTTCAACTGAAATGCTTGATGCAATTGCTGATGTTCTTGGTGTATCAGTTTTTGAACTTATTGGAAAAGGCAAATATTTTGATATGAAATTTAATCCTGATGGTAAACTTACAAAAGAACTAAATGAATGGCAATGCTTTATAAAATATTTAGAAGCCATTGGTTATACTGTTGAAATTCAACCTGAAGTTCTCGAATGGCATTATGAAGATGTTATTGAGGATGGAAAGGTTATTGGTAAAACACAAATTGCAGATAAAGAAACATATACAGTGACAATAAAAAGTGATAAAATTGCTGCAACTTATACTGAAGCAGAATTTAAAGAATTACAAAACACTATAAAGGATTCGGTTGATTATCAGGTTTGGTTAAAAAACAACAAATAAAAAAAAATCGCCTAGTGACTGCAACACCAAACGATTTTTCGTTGATACTCTATAAACCCAAAGGTTTGATATAGTACCTAATATAGTCAATTGTATTATATCATAGACCTTTGGAGATATAAAGGGTTTATTTTTTATATCCTTTTTCAAAGAAAGGAATGATATAATGCCTGTTTACAAAGATGAAAAACGTGGTACTTGGTATGCATCCTTTTATTACACTGACTGGATGGGTAACAAGAAGAAAAAGAAGAAGGAAGGATTTAAAACTCAAAAGGAAGCTAAAGCTTTTGAAAGGGAATTTCTTAATAAAGCACATGCTTCCTGTGATATGACTTTTGGAAGCCTGGTTGAACTGTATATGGAAGATTGCCAAAGCAGATTGAAGCCAACCACATTAGAAAATAAGAAATATGTAATTGATTTGAAAATATTGCCATATTTCAAGGATATGCCAATTAATACTATAACCCCAACAACGGTTAGGAAATGGCAAAATGAATTGATTTCCAGTGAAAAGAATTACAGTCAAACGTATTTGAAAACAGTAAATAATCAGCTTTCAGCTATCTTCAATTTTGCAATGAAATATTATAAGCTTCCTTCCAATCCTGCAAGGATATGTGGAAGCATGGGAAAGAAAAATGCTGATTCAATGCAGTTTTGGACTGTTGAAGAATTTAAGAAATTCATTGCTGCTGTGGAAGATAAATCAACTTCAAAAGTTGCATTTGAATTGCTTTTTTGGACTGGAATGAGGTCAGGGGAATTACTTGCTTTAACATTGAATGATTTTGACTTTGAAGCCCAAACAGTAAGCATCAATAAGAACTATGCCAGGATGAAGGATGAAGATTTAATTCTTGAACCAAAGACACCTAAAAGCAAAAGAGTTATAACATTACCACCTTTTTTATGTGAACTTGTTCAAGATTATGCTTCCAAGCTTTATGATTATAAACCTGATGAAAGGTTGTTCCAAGTAACAAAATATTACCTTCACCATGAAATGGACAGAGGATGTAAAAAATCAGGAATTAAAAAAATCAGAATTCATGACTTGCGACATTCCCACGCATCATTATTGATTGAAATGGGTTTTTCACCGCTGCTTATAAGTGAACGTCTTGGACATGAAAATATTGAAACAACCCTTCAAACATATTCCCATTTATACCCTAATAAGCATAGTGAAGTTGCTGAAAGATTAGAAAAACTTAATGAAAAAAATCTTAATTCAGAACCATAAAATAACACATAAAAAATAAAATAGTACGTTTTTAGTACGTTTTTTAAAGCATGAACCCTATAAACCTTTTAATATCAAGGCTTATAGGGTATTTTCTTTACTATTCCCACTCGATAGTTGCCGGCGGTTTGCTTGTTATATCGTATACTACACGATTTACATGCTCTACTTCATTTACGATTCTTGAAGATATCCTTTCTAATACTTCATAGGGTATTCTTGCCCAGTCGGCAGTCATAGCATCATTGCTTGTAACTGCTCTTATTGCCACAGTGTGGCTATAGGTTCTCTCATCTCCCATAACACCAACACTTCTTATATCCGGCAAACAGGTGAAGTACTGCCATATGCTTCTATGGAGATTAGCATTTTTAATCTCTTCTCTCAAAATTGCATCAGACTCTCTGACTATGTGGAGCTTTTCTTCTGTTACCTCACCTAGAACTCTTATGCCAAGGCCAGGACCCGGGAACGGTTGTCTCCATATTAAATCTTCAGGTATTCCAAGTTCCAAACCTACAAGCCTTACTTCATCCTTAAAGAGTTGTCGCAATGGCTCGATTAGCTCAAACTCCATATCCTCAGGAAGGCCACCAACATTATGATGAGATTTAATAACTGCTGCTGTTTTTGTCCCGCTCTCTATGACATCTGGATAAATAGTACCTTGAACAAGGAAATCTATTTTACCAAGCTTTTTGGCTTCTTCCTCGAATACTCGTATAAATTCTTCCCCTATGATTTTTCTTTTTCTTTCAGGCTCCGTAACTCCGGCCAATTTACCTAAGAATCTGCTCTGGGCATTGACTCTTATTAAATTCATATCAAATTTTTCCTTAAAAACTTGTTCTACCTGATCACCTTCATCTTTTCTCAAAAGACCGTGATCAACGAATATGCATGTAAGATTGTTCCCAATAGCTTTATGTACCAGTACGGCTGCCACTGAGGAATCAACTCCTCCGCTTAGAGCACATATAGCCTTTTTATTTCCCACTTTCTCTTTTATATGAGCTACTGCCTCATCTATAAAGCTGCCTGTGGTCCAGGTACCTCTCAATTTGCATATATCAAACAGGAAGTTTTTCAACATTTCCTTTCCATGCTGGGTATGCTCAACTTCCGGATGAAACTGAACACCATATAACTTTCTGTCCTCATCAAACATGGCAGCTACAGGACATGAATCAGTATCAGCGGCTACCTTAAAACCCGGAGGCAGTACATCTACAAAGCAGGTATGGCTCATCCAGCATATATCTTCATGACTTATTCCCTTAAAAAGCCTGCTTTCTCTGAGACTTACCAAGGTCTTGCCATATTCTCTCTTATCCGCTCTACCTACTTTGCCTCCCAGCAAATGAGCCATAAGCTGCATACCATAGCATATGCCCAATACAGGCACTCCAAGTTTCAATATTTCCGGGTCGCATTTAGGCGAACCCTCTTCATATACGCTGGCAGGACCTCCAGTAAATATTATACCCTGTGGATTTTTCCTTTTTACCTCTTCAACGGATATATCATAGGGCACAACTTCACAATAGACATTATGCTCTCTAACTCTTCTGGCAATAAGCTGATTATACTGTCCACCAAAATCCAGAATCAAAACCAATTCTTTTTCCATATTCTGCCTTCCACCGCCTATAAGCTATAATTGGGCGCTTCCTTAGTTATTTGCACATCGTGGGGATGACTTTCTCTTAAGCCTGCCGCCGTTACTCTTATAAACTGTCCATTTTTTCTCAAATCCTCTATGGTAGGTGTTCCACAATAACCCATACCAGAACGCAAACCACCAACCAATTGGAATATGGTATCAGCCAAAGGTCCTTTATATGGTACTCTTCCTTCTACACCTTCAGGTACCAACTTCTTTGAATCTTCCTGGAAGTACCTGTCCTTGCTGCCGCTTGACATGGCTCCCAATGAACCCATACCTCTATATACTTTAAAGCTTCTGCCCTGATATATTTCCTTTTCTCCTGGACTTTCTTCCGTCCCTGCAAACAGACTTCCAATCATGACCACTCTGGCTCCTGCAGCAATGGCTTTTGTAATATCCCCACTGTATTTTATTCCTCCATCTGCTATTACAGGTATTCCATGTTTGTCAGCCTCTCTTGCACAGTCATATATTGCAGTAATTTGAGGAACACCTACTCCAGTAACTACTCTTGTAGTACATATGGATCCTGGACCTATTCCAACTTTTATAGCATCTGCACCGGCTTCTATGAGTTCCCTTGTTGCATCTGCCGTAGCCACATTTCCTGCAATAACTTGTATATCCGGATAGTTAATCTTTATCTTCTTTACTGCATCCAATACGCCTTTTGAGTGTCCATGGGCTGTGTCTACAACTATAACATCTACCTTTGCATCAACTAAAGCTTTTACTCTTTCCATCATATCATGGGTAACTCCAACTGCTGCTCCAACTAAAAGCCTGCCGCTCTTATCCTTTGCGGAGTTAGGAAACTGAATTGCTTTTTCTATATCCTTTATGGTAATAAGTCCTTTCAAGTAACCATTTTCATCTACCAACGGCAGTTTTTCGATTTTGTGCCTTTTAAGAATGTTTTCAGCCTCTTCCAAATCAGTTCCAACCGGTGCAGTTATAAGATTCTCTTTGGTCATTACTTCATGTATAGGCCTTGACATGTCTGTTTCAAATCTTAAATCCCTGTTTGTAAGAATTCCCACCAGCTTACCTTTCTCATCCACTATGGGCACACCGGAAATCCTGTATCTTTCCATCAGTTCCATAGCATCAGATATAACATGATCCGGTGAGAGATGGAATGGATCTACAATAACTCCATGTTCTGATCTTTTTACTTTATCCACTTCCATGGCTTGAGCTTCAATAGACATATTTTTATGGATTATGCCTATGCCGCCTTCTCTCGCTATAGCAATAGCAAGCCTTGCCTCAGTAACTGTGTCCATGCCTGCAGACATTATAGGAATATTCAGCTTAATTTTCTTAGTCAGCATGGTTGATACATCTGTTTCTTTTGGTAGAACCTCTGACTTTGCAGGTATCAGAAGCACATCATCAAAAGTTAACCCTTCCTTTAAAAACTTTTCCATCATTTTACACCTCACTATTTAAAAATGCCGTTTATTATTGTTTCATTAATTATATTTAAACTATGTATATTTGTCAAAGGAATGAAAAAAATACAGAATATTCACTTCAATTCAATGATTCGACTATAAAAAAAGCTTAATACTCTGTATATTATTGCTCTCTTTTATTCAATTATGATATCAATAGGGATTAAAATATGATTTTTACATAAAAAATAATTATAATCAAAGTAGTTAGGGTTACTTTCACCATACTGCCCAGCAAATATCCAATAAACACTCCTATACCGGATCTCATGGATTCATTCATTTTTCTGCCAAACATAAGCTCTCCTATTATTACTCCTGCCAACTGGCCCAGTATAAGTCCTGGTATATTAAAAATCGTCAACCCTGCTATACCTCCGATAATACTGCCCACTATGCCTTGTTTGGAGGCTCCAAACTTCTGTGCTGTCAAGATTCCCGCCAGATAATCAACTGCCATGGCCATCAACGTAAGAATCAGAAAAATAACAAGAGTACCCCATCCAATGGCTTGAAAGCCTGTTCCCCAAGCGTATATCAATGTACCAATAAACACCAGTCCTGTTCCCGGCAATCCGGGTATGAATATTCCCAATACCCCAATTACTATCAATAAAGTACTCACTATGAAATATACCCCACTCACAAACTCTTCCCCCTTATAAATTATTTATTACATTATACGAAACTCCACAAAAAAAGTTTAAGCTCAGGCATAGGCCTGAGCTTACCGTACTGCGTTTTTTTATTATAACAAACCTGCTGCTTGCTTTACTGCTTTCTGATGTGCTTCATTCACTTTGTTGGTGCCGTGGGTGCGGCTATTGAGAAAATGAATGTCAAAATGACCATCCATATTGTTTCCTTTAATAGTATCTAAGTTAGTACCTTTTCCATATCCACCGCTTCTACCGCTGACTGTAACATTCTTGGGTTTTGAATCCAACCCTGCATGAGGCATGCCCGCCATAGATCCAGCTATTCTTCTTCCACCTGTCACTACAATTACAGGTCTTCTATTCCAACTCCAACTGCCCCCGTATATCTCCTTCATTATTTTGGTATCTTCTGCCGTCAGAGTTTCACAGTCAGCATGTCTGCTTCCATAGGTCCTCATAACGTTAAAACTTTTACCTGTCCATAAATCTATGACCTGAGCTTCTGCTCCTCTATAGAATATTTCTGAAACCTCAGTCCACCAATCTAACAATTCTCCATATTTCGTATCGCTTGCAGAATTGTATGTAACTTCTTTACGATCTGCGTCCCCTCTGTTTGCCACTGTTGCAGCTGACTGTTGAGTTGCGAAAAGCTTCTGCGCTGTTTTGGTACCTAATATGCCATCTGCCACCAAACCATTGTTCTTTTGAAACTTTTTCAATGCTTCTTTTGTCTTTGACCCAGCGATGCCATCAATTTTTCCTGTGTACAAACCTAAGCTTTTAAGTACAGTCTGGACATCCTTGATCGTATAAGAGCTGGAACTTCCGCGGCTCACACTTGTTGTACTGCTTGTCCCAACTTTTGCTAAAGCATTTAAGGTCTGATTTCCTGCAATACCGTCTTGCTTTAGCCCATTTTTTGCCTGGAACTTCATTACTGCACTCTTCGTCTGATTACCAAAATAACCTGTTGCACTCGAATTAAGGTAACCCAAGGATATTAACTTTGTTTGAAGCTGCTTAACGGCTACTCCTGTACTTCCTACTTTTAATACATCCCCAAATACGGGAGTCGCTATAAACAAAGCCAATACCGTAAAAAATAGTAATATTTTGCTCTTCCTCATACTACTCTCCTCTCTTACGCTTACGAAGTTAGTTGTCGGGTTCGGACAGAGAGTGCCCTATGGGTTTATCCCAATTCACCCCATTTTTATCCTCCGCTCTCATAAATGAGATTCAGCAAAACAGTACGGCTTCTTTTAGTTTACATAATTATGCAACCTGTGACAATGGTAATTTAAGCCATAAAAAGCAGCCCCTGAGATTAAATATAGTATAATGATTTTTTGAGAGTAATAAGGTTCTTGGATTAAATCCGACCAAGTCAAAACGAACAGAAAACAATTAATTTAAACGTAACAGTAGTCACTAACTTTTATGACTATCTTTTAGGACAGAAGAAATCAACAACCATATGCTTGAAAAGTTAATGAAACAAATCTTTACAAGAGGTCATAAAGTATATAAAGATTTTTTATTTCATGTAAATAAAGACAGGCCTATCAATAAAAATATTTTAAAGATTAAAGAGCCATGAAGAAAAATGAATACTCTTCAAAAAGATGAAGTTGAAAGTCTCTATAAATCAACCACTAATATTAGTGATAAATTATTGATAAAATTACTCTTTGAAGCTAGATTAAGGATTGACATGGCTCTATCTCTATTTGCAGAGATTTCATTTGTGATTATAATAATGGACATAAAATCAAATTAGTAGATAGACGCGAACTTTCTAATGGTGCTAAATTAAATACAGCAGAAAGAGAACTTCATATATCACAAGAATTAATGGATTTGTTTGATAACTATATGTATGATGTATTAGATGAAGGTATATACTGACATAATTTATATATTAGTTGCTTCCCAATAGTAAAATACCACAAACTAAGGATATATAGGAGGTATATAATGTTTGAAGAGTTAAAAGAAGAAGATTTTTCTCTTATTCAAAAGGCTAAAGATATAATAAAGGCAAACTATGATAGTCAAAATTACAGACATACTGTTGGTTGTGCTTTAAGATGTGCAGATGGTGAAATATATTTAGGTGTTAACGTTTATTTAGCCCATGGTGCATGCGCTGAAATGATTGCTATGGGTACAGCCATAACTGCTGGAAAACGAGAGTTTGAATGTATTGTAGCAATCGGTGGGAATAATAGTGATATTATATATTCTCCATGTGGAAATTGTAGGCAAATGCTAATGGATTATTGTCCAGAATGTTATGTTATAATAAACACCCATGAAGGAGTTAAAAAAACCAAAGCAAAAAACTTAATACCATTTGCCTATGAAACACCATTCAATTAAGAACTCAATAGTTAAATTAATAAATAATCTTCTAAATATAAAAAAATAAAAGTTGCTAACATATTTATTAACAAGTTATCCAAAATAAAAATAATACAAAGAATTTATTATACATAACATATATCCCTTGTATTATTTTTTCATTTTTTAAATTTAATATTGATAAATAAAAGGCTGCCTACAGTTATTTATATACCCTATACCATCTTTGCATTATTCTCCACTTTTGTGGATGTTTTTGGTGTTTTTACATATACGGTATAATATGCAAAGGGCACTATAACGGCACCGCCTATTATGTTCCCTATTGTCACAGGGATCAGATTGTTAACCCAGATTTGACCCCAAGTTACAGGAGCACCCAAGAACTTTCCTAAAGGAATAAAATACATGTTTGCTATGCTGTGTTCAAATCCTATAAGAACAAATAGCATGATAGGAAACCAGCAAGCAAATATCTTGCTTATAATGTCCCTGCTACCTGTAGCCATCCAGACAGCCAGCACTACAAGAATATTGCATAATATTCCCCTTATTATTGCTGCTCCAAAGGGTATGGCAACCTTTGCATTTGCTATCCCAATTGCTTTTTCTGCGGCTGCTCCTGCCATGACGCTGGATTTTGCAACCAGAAATGCTAATAATACAGAACCAACAAAATTGGCAATATATACTACTGCCCAGTTTTTCAGTACATCTTTCAACTTATAATTACCATTTAAGCATCCGAGAATCATTAAATTATTACCCGTAAAAAGTTCTGCACCGCAGATAACAACAAGCATAAGACCTACAGGGAAAACTGCGGCAAACAGAAACTTAGATAACCCCACATCAATATTTGCGTAAGTCTGTCCTATGGTGATGGCACCTGTAGCACCAAATCCTATAAACATTCCTGCAAATATACCAAGTATGGCCATTTGCATTATAGAAAGTTTTGTCTTTGCTACGCCTGCATCAATGGTAGCCTGAGCAATCTCCTTTGGTGTAAGTAATCTCTTTTCCATCACTTTACTCCTTCCAAAACATTTATAATAATTGCCTAGCTATATAATTTTAGCATCTGTATACCATTGTGTCTATTAAATTACTAATTGTTTGATTATATTACTAGCATATAACCTCTAACTCACCTGAATTGGGGTCCATAACCAAACCATGTATCTCTATATCTTTGGGCACAAAAGGTGATTCCTTTATCTTTTTTACAGCTTCAATAACATTTTGTTTCTCATCTTTTAAAATACCTATCCATTCTTTAATATTTATGGATTCAATATCCTCTTCTCGAATACCTCTAGCAATCATTTTATCTTTTACCGCCTGAGGCGTTAGCTTAGCCATTCCACAGTCCTTATGGCCTACCACATATACCTGAGATAAGCCCATAAGCACCGTTCCGACGGCTATACATCTTATGATTTCATCGCAACCGTCTCTGATTATGTTTCCAGCATTTTTCAATATTTTTATATCTCCTCTTTCAAATCCCATGGCAGGTTCCAATAGCTCCACAAGTCTGGTATCCATACATGTAAACACCATCACGCCCTTTTGTGCATGTCCGCTGATAGGCTCATCTAATCTTTCAGCCTTCCTTTGTTCAACAAATCTTTTGTTGTGTTCTAAAATATTATTTAGCATAAAAACCTCCTAATATACTTTTTCATGATTGATTTGCTGCAATCATATATGAAATAAAGGATTTCTATACTATTAAACAAAGTTTAAGCAAAAAACAAAGATTAATTCAGCATATAATGCAGAATTAATCTTTATTTTTAATCTAATGTCACCAATATCTCATTCTTGAAAAAGTGATGAAAATGTTTCATGAATTTTAGCACATACATTCTTATATGAACTATTTCTCTATCTTCCCAGTCCTATTTAAAACCTCAATTATTATTAAAGCAATGGCCCCTCCTATCAAAGCCGTAATCAGTTGAGGGAAACTCAAAGCTGCCTGAATAGGCGGTTTTACAGATATAAAATAGTTTACTGCCGCATAAAGCAATCCGAACTTTATTATCGCTGCAAAACCAACAGCTATGATCCTATTGCGATTCTTAAATATAAAATATACTATGCCGTATAGAATATTACCTACCATAATAAAAGGAATTGCAGGAATAATAGCAGGTGGCTGAACTCCTAATGCTAATGCCATAAAAGGAGTTATTGCTCCTATAGCTGCAGACCACGGCCATCCGCAGATTTCAGCTGCTATTATCAAAACACAATTTATGCCTGAGCCTGTTACTATCTGACCCATTTTTACAAACTGAAACACTAATGCTATAGCCAGTAGTATGGCTGCTCTTGTCAATGTCCTTGTCTTTTTATCCATCCTATCTTATACCCTTTCTCTCTTTACATAGTGAGTATGAAGAAGATGATGAGCCTTATGTCCGTTAGCTTCTCCAAGATAATCATCATACAAAGCTTTTATTTCAGGATTCTTATGGGACTTTCTCAGTACCATGCCCTTATCGATATCATATAAGCCCTGGGCTCTCAGTCTGCATACTTCTTCTGTTTTTTCCTTGTCAATTATTATTGGTTGTCCTCCTCCGTTTATGCAACCTCCAGGACATCCCATTACTTCTATGAAATGATAATCTGCTTCTCCATTTCTTACTCTTTCCAAAAGTTTTCCTGCATTGCCGGTTCCATGGGCAACAGCGACCTTAACATCTAAGTCTCCAATCTTTACAGTTGCTTCTTTTATTCCTTCCAAACCTCTTACAGGAGTATAATCTATATTATCCAGGTCCTTTCCTTCCAATAAATCTGCTACAGTCCTTAAAGCAGCTTCCATAACTCCGCCTGTTGTACCGAATATCACTGCTGCACCTGTAGATTCTCCCATAACCCTATCGAATTTATCATCCTCTAAGGATTTGAAATCTATTCCTGCTTCTTTTATCATCTTGGCCAATTCTCTTGTAGTCAATACTGCATCTACATCTCTCAATCCATCTACAGTCAATTCATCTCTTCCTGATTCAAACTTCTTAGCTGTACAAGGCATTACTGATACTACGAATATCTTTTTGGGATCTATGTTCATCTTTTCAGCATAATAAGATTTAGCTAATGCTCCCAGCATCTGATGTGGTGATTTGCATGTAGATAAATTATCAAGGAAATCACTATAATAATGTTCACAATATTTAATCCAACCAGGTGAGCATGATGTAATCATCGGAAGCTTGCCACCATTTTTAATTCTGTTAATGAGTTCCGTTCCCTCTTCTATAATAGTCAAATCTGCAGCAAAATCCGTGTCAAAAACTTTATCAAAGCCTAACCTTCTTAGAGCTGCAACCATCTTACCTTCTACATTAGTGCCCACAGGCAATCCGAACTCTTCACCCAAAGCCACTCTGACAGCAGGAGCTGTTTGAGCAATTACGTACAGCTCATCATTATCCAAAGCTTCCCATACCCTATCTCTGTCATCTTTTTCCCTCAAGGCACCTACAGGACATACTTTAATGCATTGTCCGCAAGTAATGCAAGCAACATCAGAAAGGCTTCTATCATAAGAAGTTGTAACTGTAGTTTTAATACCCCTTCGTGCAAAATTTATGACCCCTGCCCCTTGAACATTCTTGCAAACGCTTATGCATCTTCCACAGAGTATGCATTTATTCTGATCTCTGACTATTGAAGGAGATGCCATATCAACTTTATAATGAATCTTCTCACCTTCATAGTCTACAGTATCTATCCCCATATCTTCGGCCAGCTTCTGAAGCTCGCATTTAAGGTTTCTAGAACATGTAAGACATTCCCTTTCATGCCTTGCTAATATAAGTTTCAATACTGTTGTTCTAGCTTCTCTCACAGCCTTTGAATTGGTTTTGACCTCCATGCCTTCTGAAACAGGAAGAACACATGCTGCCTGCAAAGCTCTTGCACCCTTAACTTCAACAAGGCACATTCTACAAGCTCCAACTTCATTTATATCCTTCAGATAGCAAAGAGTTGGAATGTTGATGTTCAAGCTTCTGGCTGCTTCCAAAACCGTTGTGCCTTTAGGAGCCTGAGTCTTGATGCCATCAATTGTCAGGTTTACCATGTCCATTATTTTATCCCCCTTACAATAGAGTTGATAATGAAAAAAACCCCTATAAAAAGGAGTCTAGTTCAGTAAAACACAACTATATATTTTCATATATAGCGTATATACTACTCCTTTCAATACACGAGACATGGATATTTCATCCATACCCATCCACCTGTACCCCACAAATAACCCTTAGAGTTACAGATCAGGAACTATTTAGTTATCATTAGCTTATAGCTGGCCTATGAATAATCGTTATTTATTTAACATTTCTCCATACTTATTCTACTACTTTACTCATATATTGTCAAACTATTTCGATAACATTAACTGCATGTACTGGTTTTATTTGATTGTTTATACCAAAAGTCCCCGGCAAATTACCATATATCTATTTTATATATAATCATATGCCTATCAATATGTTTATCACAACAAGTCAATCCATAATCTTTATTATATCTCCAGGTTTCACTGCGCCCTCGTTCAATGCCATCATCTCCCACTTTACACCATATATACTCTTCTAACTACAAGTTGTATTCCTGAGTATATTTGTGAAATGGAAATCTCCTGATTTTCCCCCTGTCTTTTTTACCAAATGTATATCCGAAATGATCATCTCTTTATCTATATCTTTGCACATATCATAGATAGTGAGAGCTGCTACTGATACTGCTGTCAATGCCTCCATCTCTACCCCAGTTACTCCATATGTCTTTACTGCAGCTGTTATATCAATCTTACAATTTGCTTTGTCTATTTTAAAGTCCATATCCGCTCCATATATGTTGATATTGTGGCACATGGGTATTATGTCAGAAGTGCTCTTTGCTCCCATTATCCCTCCCACTTGAGCCACAGACAACACATCTCCTTTTTTGATTTTCCCTTCAATAATGGCTCTTATGGTTTCTTTGCTCATGTAGACTGAACCCTTTGCCACTGCTTCCCTTATGCTTTCATCTTTTTCTGTTACATCAACCATTTTAGCATATCCTCTCTCATTTAAATGATTTAATCTTTCCAAATCATTTACCTCCGAATTTATACTTTTAACTAATATTATACCTGTAATATGCAATAATACCAGCAAAAAGCAAAATGGGCTGCATAAATCATGCAGCCCACTAAGTGGATTTTAGTACATTCCCATGTCTCCGCCCATTCCGGCTCCTGGCATACCTTTTTCTTTTTCAGGTATGTCTGCTACAACGCTTTCAGTTGTGAGTAGCATTGAAGAAACGGATGCAGCATTTTCTAATGCCGATCTTGTAACCTTTGTTGGGTCAACAATACCTGCTTCAATCATGTTGACATATCTTTCATTTAATGCATCGAAACCTACTCCAGGCTCGCTGTTTAAAACTTTTTCAACTATTACTGAACCTTCGAGTCCAGCATTCTCTGCAATTTGTCTTACTGGTTCTTCCAAAGCTCTTCTTATGATCTGGATACCTGTTCTTTCGTCTCCATGAGCATCCTTTAGTAATTCCTCAACGGCTTTTACAGCATTTAACAGAGCAACTCCTCCACCAGGTACTATACCTTCTTCTACTGCAGCCTTTGTTGCAGCAAGAGCGTCTTCGATTCTCAGTTTTCTTTCCTTAAGCTCTGTTTCAGTTGCAGCACCAACTTTGATAACTGCTACGCCGCCTGCCAACTTAGCAAGTCTTTCCTGAAGCTTTTCTCTATCAAAATCAGAAGTAGTTTCTTCTATCTGAGCCTTAATCTGTTTTACTCTGTCTTTTATTGCCTTTGGATCTCCAGCACCGTCAACAATTATTGTGTTCTCTTTCTGAACTTTAACCTGTTTTGCTCTTCCTAATTGATCAATTCTAGTCTCTTTAAGGTCTAAACCTAATTCCTCAGATATTACCTGTCCGCCTGTGAGTATAGCTATATCATCAAGCATAGCCTTTCTTCTGTCACCAAAGCCAGGTGCCTTAACAGCAACGCAAGTAAATGTTCCTCTTAATTTGTTTACTATCAATGTAGCAAGAGCTTCGCCTTCAATATCTTCAGCAATTATCAAAAGCTTCTTGCCCTGTTGAACTATCTGCTCTAATATTGGAAGAAGATCCTGAATATTGGATATCTTCTTGTCAGTTATAAGTATATATGGATCATCAAGAACAGCTTCCATCTTCTCTGTATCTGTGATCATGTAAGGAGATACATAACCTCTGTCAAACTGCATACCTTCTACTACATCCAAAGTTGTTCCGAAGGTATTTGATTCTTCTACAGTTATAACTCCGTCCTTGCCTACCTTTTCCATAGCCTCGGAAATGATTTCTCCGATGGACTCTTCTGCTGCTGATATGGAAGCAACCTGTGCTATAGCTGATTTATTTTCTACTGGTTTGGAAATCTTTTTGATTTCTTCAACTGCAGTAGCTACAGCCTTGTTGATACCTTTCTTTAAAATCATTGGGTTTGCTCCTGCAGCAACATTTTTCAAACCCTCTCTAATAATAGCCTGAGCAAGTAATGTAGCTGTTGTTGTACCATCGCCTGCTACATCATTTGTCTTTGTGGCAACTTCTTTAACTAATTGAGCTCCCATATTCTCAAAGGGATCTTCAAGCTCAATTTCTTTTGCAATTGTTACACCGTCATTTGTGATAAGTGGGGAACCGAATTTCTTATCTAATACAACATTTCTTCCCTTAGGTCCTAATGTTATTTTAACTGTATCTGCCAGTTGATTTACGCCTCTTTCAAGAGCTCTTCTTGCATCTTCACCAAATCTGATTTGTTTTGCCATTTATTTACCCTCCTTTATTTTTCTACTATTGCCAATACATCATTTTGTCTAAGGATCAAATATTCTTCGCCATCAACTTTAACTTCTGTGCCAGCATATTTAGAATATATTACTCTGTCGCCAACCTTTAATTCGAGGGGTACTCTTTTACCGTCAACTAATTCTCCTGAACCAACAGCCAACACTTCACCCTGCATTGGTTTTTCCTTTGCAGTGCCGGGTAATACTATACCGCTTTTGGTTGTTTCTTCATTTTCTAATACTTTAATAACAACTCTGTCTCCAAGTGGTTTAATGTTCATTTATAACCCTCCTTAAACTTTTATTATTCAAAATCAATATGTATCCTTCATTATTAGCACTCACCTAAGATGAGTGCTAATCACAATATAATAATAAATAATGGTTTTACACTTCGCAAATATTTAAATTAGCATTTTTTTGGATTTATTGCTTATTTTCTTATATTAATTCAATTTATCTCTCTATTGCATTGTTTTTCTTTATATATGCTCCAATTCTTTCAAATCTATAAACTAAATAAAAAATATAATTATAAAAAACTTCCTTGATATTTAAAAACATGTAATTAAAGCCTTTCATATTATAGCCAAAAGTTTCTATTAAATTCATGTTTTGGAGAAAAATATTATGAAACGTCACTTATAAACCTTTCATATTAATAAATAAGATCCCTAGTATTGTGTGTTAGTTTTGAATCTCACTCTTTGTCACCTGCTATCGCTCTTTCCAAAAGCTACAATTTAATACTTTTTCAGCTCTTCTCAATATATTAAGTACCTTTGAATAAGACATGCCCATTTCACCGGCAGCTTTATTTAGATAATCTGACTTGTCTACAAGTATTAAAAGCCTATATGATCCTTGTCCGAATACTTTGTCATCTTTATCATTTTTATCTATAGTTGTATTCGGATTTCATGTATCCAACCTCACCATCACATATTTTTCTCTATGGTTCATTATTTCTACGTCACCATATATACTTATGAATATTTTGTCGAGAAATACCACCCATTTCTTTTGTATAAAACTCTGCCATAATCTTTCCATCCTCTAGAAGTAGAATTCTGTCATAGTAGTTCAGTGCATAATTAGGGTCGCGAAGAGTTATAAGGTCTGCATTTCTCTCTTTATTTATCAACTCTTTTATTTCTCATTTTAGTTGTACATTCATCCATGGATACAGTCATATTAGCAATAAGCAATAAAACTAGAAATCTTACGGAAATTTCTTAAAATCATGCCACCCCCCTTTTTAATCGTTATATCTTAATTAGTATAAAGCTTCAGTAACATACCGTGGTCTGTGCAATATTATGCGATTATGGGAAACTAGTACTTACAGCATTTTCTAATTATAGTATATATCACCTTTTGGGAAAATAAACTTTTCTTAATAGTAAAAATTGTTTATTACTTTGTTGAAGTTGATAATATTTTTCTGTATAATGTACATATTAATCATAACTTGGAATAAGGAGGGAGTATTATGTCATTAAAGGAAGCTTTGGCAAAGTCAAAGAAAGAAAAGAAAAGAGCTAAAGCGATTGATACAGCTAAAAAGGTAGGAGTAGGCTTGGGTATAGGTGCTGCTGTAGGTGCAGCGGCAGGCATTCTTTTTGCACCTAAATCCGGAGAAGAAACAAGAAAAGATATTGCAGATACAGCCAAGAAAACTGCTCAGAGCGTTAAAGATAATGCCAGCGAAGTAGGAGAAAAGATATCTAAAATTGTTGAAGAAGGAAAAGAAAGAATCGCTAGCATAAAGAAAAATAGAGAAGAGGTAAAAGAAGAGGTTGCAGCAGAAGAAGACATATGCTGCGATGATGAAGAGTGCTGTGACTGCTGCAGCGGTACCAAAGAGGAGGCCTAGATATGATTTCCTATAAAGACCTGGGTCTTTTAATACTCTTTATAATCGCAGTAGGCTTAGGTGTTTACCTTTTCATTGTACTTAATCATTTATCCGCCATATTAAAAAAGGTGAAAGAACTATTAGACAGACATGGTTCCAATATAGACAAAGCAATGGACAAGCTCCCTTCCATTGCTGCCAATATAGATGAAGCGGCAGTAAATGTGAAACAGGGAGTGGAAAAAGCTGCTGCCACAGTGGATTCGGTAGGAGATACAATATCAGAAACCGTAGTAGCTGTGAGTTCCGGTACTCAAGAAGCAGTAGAATATGTTAAGATAATATGCGAAATAATAAAGGTTCTAGTAAACACCTTTTCAAAAAAATAATACCCAATTTGAGGGTATTATTTTTTTCTTAAATTTTAAGATACTTCTCCATATAATTTATAGCTTCCGAAAGATATTCCTTATGAATCTTTTCTATTTCACCTCTGTCGCTAGCTTTCGCAAGTTCAGGATCTATAGGCATTCTTCCTAAAACCTCTATCCCAAGACCTGCGGCTATATCATCTATATGACTGTCTCCAAACACTCTGATTTCTTCATCGCAATGAGGACATTTTACATAGCTCATGTTTTCTATTATGCCTAAAACAGGCACTCTCATGGTTTTTGCCATATTATACGCCTTTCGAACTATCATATGTACCAGATCCTGAGGAGTTGTAACCACCACTATTCCATCCAAAGGTATGGATTGAAATACAGTTAGTACTACATCACTGGTTCCCGGAGGCATATCAATGAATAGATAATCTACATCTCCCCAAACAACATCATTCCAAAATTGCTTCACTACACTGGAAACAATAGGTCCTCTCCATACCACCGGCGTATCTTCTTCATCCAAAAGAAGATTAATTGACATTATCTTTATATCATTTTTGGTCTTCTCAGGCAAAATACCTTCTTGAGATGCCACCGCCCTATTGCTTATGCCAAACATTTTTGGAATTGAAGGACCTGTTATATCCGCATCTAAGATGCCTACATTGTAACCTCTCCTCATTGTAAGCACTGCCAATGTTGATGTAACTAGTGACTTGCCTACGCCACCTTTTCCGCTTACTATTCCAATTACTTTTTTGGTGAAGTTTTTCGCTTTTACTTCTACGTTAGAATCATTTTCTCCTGCAGCTGCTTCACAGCCTTCTGAACAAAAACCCCTTTTGTCACAGCCCATAGCTTGGCACTTACTCTCATATTGATCCATAAAAGTCATCTCCTAATCTTATTTAATTTATAGCTTATTATTTGAGACTTCTATCAATTTTATTGCGTTGCCTATGGTATTTCTGTTGCAAGTAGTGAGGATATTCCTTCCTGTTCTGGCAAACGGCACATGGCATGCGGTTTTTAGGGTATTCCTCTAAAGTCTTTGTGAGGAACACGGATTAACACGGAGGGGTTTTGAAAACACTAAAAGACACTAAACTTTTACTAAAATACACTAAAGTATAATATAAATTTTTTAGGCTGTAATACAAAGCAGAAAAAATCTTGTCCCTAAAGTAATACCATATCTCTCAGCACCTATGACAAAACAGAACGGTATAGGAATACCTAAAGCTATGCGAGTATACAGTAAAATCTAAGGGACATATAAGAAAGCATTTTTATTAACTTTGCCAGTGACTTTTTGCGAAATCTAAAATAGAGAATTCGTAAGCGCAGCATGGAGGCTGCGATAAGCGCAAATTGGCGAAGCGTAGGGCAAGGATGCCGTTTTGCGCCGTTAGAATTCTCTTTTCGATGAGCGTTAGAGTCACTCAAAGTTAATACCCTATACGATATTATATATCCCTTAGATTGGTTTATGTCGCTACAGTAACTACAATTCACTTTTTGTATATTCTAGTGTTCTCAAAAATAACCCTCAGTGCTAATCCGTGGCAATTCGTGTTCCTAAAAAAAGACCTCAAAGGAATCCCCTAAAACTCATAGTTCAACTACATAAACATCATGATAACAATGGGCAAAAATATACCCGGAAGCATGTTGCCTACCCTTACTTTTTTAATATCCAAAATGGATAAGGCCAGTCCAACAAGCAGAACTCCCCCTACTGCAGTCATTTCGCTGACCACTGCATCACTTAGATAGGGAGCCACTGCCGATGCTGCCAAAGTCAAACCGCCCTGATATATTAAGATAGGCACGGCAGATAAGGCTACTCCAAATCCCATGGCAGCAGCGAAAATAATTGCAGAGATAGAGTCCATAACAGTCTTTGCATATAATACCTCATGGTTTGCCGATAATCCGCTCTGTAAAGATCCCATAATAGCCATAGATCCTACGCAAAAAAGCAAACTTGCCGTTACAAAACCTTCAGAGAATCTTCCTCCTGCTCCCTTAAATCTGGATTGTAGGGAATTACCCATATTTTCCAATCTTTTTTCTATATCAATCAATTCACCTATAATGGTACCCAGCACTAAGCTAAAAATAAGCACCATCATTTCATTTGATTCCGTAAAGAAATCGATTCCCAAGGCCAATGTAAACAGTCCCAAAGCGTACATGATGGTATCTCCGAATCTCTTGGGCAATCCTTTTTTCATAAATGTACCTATTATTCCGCATATAAATACTCCTAACGCGTTTGCAATGGCTCCTGCTAATATCATAGTTATTCCCCCTTGCCAGTCCCTATCTTCATCTCTCTAGCGTAATAGAACAAATACTCTTGAGCAAAGCCTGCTAAATCGCCGAACTTTTCCCTGGCAAATTCATGTATTCTCTTCATGGGCACCTCTTCATGGAGGTAAAAATGCTCTGTGACCCTCTTTATCCAGACATCCACAGGATATGACCCATACTTTTCCATAGAAAAGAGCATGATACAATCTGCCACCTTTACCCCTACACCTGGAACCTTCAACAGCTCCTTACGGGCATCATCCATATCTAGAGTTTTTATATGATCCAGATCTATGACTCCCTCTAAAACCATCTTTATGGCTTGGTGAATATATTTGCATCTAAAGCCTGCTCTGCATTTTTCTATGTCTGAGAGTTCAGCTTCCGCCAACTCTTCAGGTGTAGGAAATGCATAGTATGTCTCTCCATTATAATTTATGGGTTGTCCATACATCTGTGATAAAAGCCCTATACTTCTTGCTATCATAGGTATTCTGTTGTTTGCAGATATAATATATGAAATAAGCATCTCCCATGGCTGTTGCTTCAATATTCTTATGCCTTCACCGTACTTTATTGCTGTTTTAAGAACCGGATCCTCAGAAAGCCTTTTCTTAATCTCTCCATAATCCCTTCCCATGTCGAAATAATCAAACCATATATCCTGAAAATCCTGAATATTGGTGTTCAGCAATTGAACCCTTTTATTTTCTTCATCAGACTTAACATTTATTACCTTTCCAAATGCAACTCCAGTATAGCTTCCATCCGCCTCCTGCTTCCATCTGAAACACTGACCACATTCAAATATATGCTTTGCATTGAAATCGTTGACATTCTCTAATATCAACCCATTATCTATTTCCTTAACATCTATATTGTTCATTTTCATGCCTCTCACCCTCATTTCTTAGGTTTCTCCAATATATATACCTTTATCCAAAAGCACTAGACCTACCGTCCGTATATTTACAGCTAAAACATTCAAACCTGTGGTATATTCCAGTTTTTCCGCCACCACTTTTTGAATATCCCTCATCATCAAATCCAGCCTTTTCATAAGGTTCAAAGATACATCTATGTCTATTATGACTCCTTCAGTTTTGCTGTCTATCCTCACCTTATCGACCTTATGGACACCTTCATATTTCACAGCAGTAATTTCTATCAGCTGAATCAATGCATTTTTTGATATTTCATATTTGCCAAGATAACTAAACGTAGGCCTTATTATGGTCTTCTCAGTCACATCTCCTGTTTTCTCTTTCTTTCTGAATATTTTCAGAGAATCAATAAAATAACCAGAGAAATCTTTCTTTACCTCCACTGTAGGCACAGGTATAACATGCTTGCCTTCATTCCTTCTTGACTTTATTGCAATATTTATTTCTGATTCTGTTGATACTTCATTTATATAGATCACCTCACAGGGTAAAGGTATATCCAGAGACTTTGAAATCTGTTCCACCATCTTGTTGGACGTTCCTAAAATTAATATCTTCTCAGGAGCTAATTCTTTTATTGCAGCCTTAACTGCTTCCCTATGTTTATCTTCCTTGAACAATGCTCTTCGAACAGCGGCCAACTTGGTTTTCTCCTTCTTGGCTGAACTGCCAGTAATGATTCTGGTGCCACAAATCAAAAGTCCATCATCAATTATATACTCGATATCTCTGTCCTTGGCCACCATGAAAGCCTTATAGCTTTTTCCAGTACCGCTATGTCCTATGAGGGCATATACTTTCATCAGATATTGCTCCTTTCAAAAAAATGAGGACATCATAATGCCCTCATTTTTAAGTTAACTATTATTTTATCATATATATTGAATTTTTAAATATGCTAATTATTGATTTTCTGGAAATAATTTTGTCAATACTGTTATTAACATGTAAAATACGGCCATAACAATAAGGATACCTGACATGCCATTAGCCATTACCTTTAAACTTTCATAGAATACTGATAAATTCATGATACAACCTCCTCTATTTTACCAATGCCAATATAAGACCGCCGGCTATTATTGAACCTATCTGTCCTGCAACATTGGCACTTACTGCATGCATCAGTATGAAGTTTGACGGATCTGCCTTTTGAGCTTCCTTTTGTATTACCCTAGCAGACATTGGGAAGGCTGATATACCTGCCGCTCCAACCATAGGATTTATCTTATTCTTGCTGAACAAATTCAGGAACTTGGCAAATAAAACTCCTCCTGCAGTATCAAATATAAAAGCTACCAATCCCATGCCAATTATCTTTAATGTATCTAATTTTAAAAATCCTTCTGCTGTCATTGTTGAGCCAATAGTTATTCCCAATAGTATTGTAACCAAATTGGCCAATTCATTCTGTGCTGATTTTGAAAGTCTTTCAGTTACCCCGCATTCTCTAAGAAGATTGCCAAACATCAGGAAACCTACTAAAGCCGCACTTGTGGGGGCAATTATACCTGCTACCAAAGTAACAGCTATAGGGAATATAATTTTAACCTTCTTTGATATGCTGTTTTCCTCATAGGGCATCCTTATCTTTCTTTCTGATTCTGTAGTCAATGCCCTTATTACAGGAGGTTGGATTATAGGCACCAGAGACATATATGAATAAGCTGCTACAGATATCGGAGCCAACAGATTCATTGCAAACCTATTTGCTACATAAATTGATGTGGGACCGTCGGCAGCGCCTATTATTCCTATGGAAGCCGCTTCTTTCAAATTATATCCAAATAAGGCAGCCATGCTCATGGTAAAGAATATACCGAACTGAGCAGCTCCTCCAAAAAGTAGCATTTTAGGATTTTTAAGCAAGGGTCCAAAATCTATCATTGCGCCTACTCCTATGAAAATCAACAATGGGAATAATTCCGTTATTATTCCTGCATTAAAAAGTATTGTAAGGGGACCGTGTTCTCCAATGGCACCTGAAAATGGAATATTGGCCAATATGGCACCAAATCCAATGGGCAAAAGCAGCATTGGTTCATATTCTTTTTCTATTGCTAGATAGATCAGAAAAAAAGCTACTACGAACATAAAAATGTTCCCTAAGCTCAATGCCTTAAAACCGGTAAGTAAGTCAGTCATTTAATACATCTCCTTTTGCATTAGTATTTATAAAAATTTTGTAACTCTTGTTTTATTTTTTGAATGAAATCCTTCATAATTATATAAATCTGCAAGACATCCTTCTTGACAATATTATCATATTTTTTACTAAAAAGACACTTCGATTTAACTGTTTTTTTCTCTGAAAATCCTTATTTTTATCATTTGCTTCATTTTCTCCTACTTTTCGCATCTTATACCTCCATAGATTTCACTAGTGCATAGTGTAGAGAAATCTTTCTTGAAACCCATTGCAGAAAGTCAATGTTAATGTAGAATTATACTTTCCTAAAATATGCTTGACTTTAATTAGCTGGTCTATGGCTTATAAAAAATAAAACTCTTAACAAAGCGCCTATTCTTTGTTAAGAGTTTGTCAAACTTTTTCTTAAAAAAACTAAAATTTTTTTGATTTTAATACTTCTTCTTTTTCTTTCAATAAATATGATATGGTAAATAAACTTTCACTTAAGTGAACATTTTCAACTATTATATCATCAGATACATTTATATCAGAAGGAGCAAAATTCCAAATAGCTCTGACTCCGCCTCTCACTAAGGATTCAGCAACCTTTTGGCATTGGCTCTTTGGAGTACATATAATACCTATATCAATATTATTCTCTCTTACAAAGTCCTCCAATTCTTCTACGTCATGAACCCTTATGTCGTTTATTTTAAGCCCAATAAGCTTTGGATTCACATCAAACAATGCCTGAGGCACAAAGCCGCTTTTCTCGAAGAAACTATAATTGGCAATGGCCTGACCCAAGTTACCCATTCCTACGATAACAGTCTTGTATATCTTGTTAAGCCCTAAGATATTACTTATGTTTTGATAAAGATCATCTACATTATAGCCATAGCCTTGCTGGCCAAATCCTCCAAAACAGTTCAAATCCTGTCTTATCTGAGATGCGGTAAAACCTGTTATTCTACTTAGTTCCTGAGAAGATACTCTTTTTACATCATTCTTTTTAAGTTCCCCCAGATATCTATAATATTTAGGCAATCTTCTTACTACTGCCATAGATATGCTGCTAAATCTCTCCACGCTATCAACTCCTATTAAAAAGGTATGCGATATAAAGTCATATAATAAACAATACTCAATATCAATTTATATTGTTAATATTTTATTATATGTTTTTTCAAAAGTCAATTATTAGCAAATATTTAATTTGTAGTCAAAGTATTTTAAAATTCTGAAATTCATATATATTCTTTCCATACAACTCTATGATATTTATATAAATTAAGATTTCTGGTAGAATTAAAAGAGATAATGGAACAGCCTTACAGGAGGTAAAGATGATTATTTTATCAGCAAAAGAAATACAAAAATCCTATGGAATAGACATGATCATAAAAGATGCTTCCTTCACATTGCAAGAGAAGGATAAAGTAGGTGTGGTAGGTGTAAACGGAGCCGGAAAGTCCACTTTATTCAAAATAATAGCAGGAATAGAAGAAAAAGATAAAGGTGATTTATATATAGGAAAGAGCATCTCCATAGGGTATATGTCTCAATTCTTGGACTTTGAATCAGATACAACCCTATGGCAGGAGATGTTGAAGGTTTTCTCAGATATTAGAGAAATTGAAAATAGAATGAAACAGCTGGAGAAAGAAATCAGCAGTATAAATCCAGGTACAGAAAATGAAAGACTGGATTCCCTTATGAAAGCCTACTCTTCTCTACAGCAGCAGTATGAAAACAACGAAGGCTTTGCCTATGAAAGCAAAATAAGAGGCGTTTTGAAAGGACTTGGCTTCTCCCCAGAAGATTATGACAAGAGAATAGCCTTATTCAGCGGAGGTCAAAAAACCAGAGTAGCTTTAGGAAAGGTTCTGCTAGAGAAAAGAGATATTCTGCTATTAGATGAGCCTACAAACTACCTTGATATAGAAGCTGTAGAATGGTTGGAAGGTTTTCTCAAAGACTATAAAGGCGCTTTGATGATCATATCCCACGACAGATATTTATTAGACAATGTTACCAACAGAACCTTTGAAGTAGAAAATGGCAAGCTGACAGAATATGAAGGCAATTACACATATTATGTTGCAAAAAAACAAGAACTTAGGGAGCAATTGCAGAAGGAATACGAAAATCAGCAAAAGGAAATAGCCCGACAGGAGGCTATAATAGCCAGATACAGACAATATAACAGGGAAAAAAGCATAAGACAAGCGGAGAGCAGAGAAAAGCTATTGGAAAAAATGGAGAAGATAGATAAACCTGAGACACTGCCACAAAAAGCACATTTCAAATTCGAACCTCAATTTAGAAGCGGTAACGATGTGCTTAAGCTAGAAAATCTATCCAAAGCTTTTAGCAGACCTTTATTCAACAATTTGTCTTTGGAAATCAAGCGTGGAGACAAAATAGCATTGTTAGGCCCCAACGGAATAGGAAAAACCACTCTATTGAAGATAATAGCAGGGAAGATAAGACCTGATGAAGGGACTGTAAGGTTTGGTACATCTGTATTCACCGCATATTATGATCAAGAACAAGAAAGCTTAAATCACAACAAAATGATAATAGATGAAGTTTGGGATGTTTACCCCGGATTGAATGAAACAGCCATAAGAAACGCTCTAGCAGCATTTCTATTCAAGGGTGAAGATGTTTTTAAGGAAATATCCGTACTAAGCGGAGGAGAAAAAAGCAGAATTGCACTTTTAAAACTGATGCTTTCAAAGGCTAATTTTCTTCTACTTGATGAACCTACAAATCACCTGGATATGGAATCCAAAGGTGTATTGGAAGAAGCATTATCAGGTTATACCGGCACAGTGCTCTTCGTATCTCATGACAGATATTTCATCAATAAAGTAGCTAACAAGGTAGTAGAACTCTCTGCCCAGGGCGCTATAGTCTATAATGGAGGATACTCCTATTATTTAATGAAGAGAAACTTATTCAAAGATAATGACAATAAGTCAAAAGAAAATGATGGAAAAATTTCAGATATAAAAAACGACTGGTTAAAGCAAAAAGAAGAGAAAGCCAAAGAACGAAAGCAACAAAAGAGAATTGAAGCCATAGAAAAGGAAATCGGGGAAGCAGAATCCAGAATTGCAGAAATCGACCAGCTTCTGACTCAACCGGATATTTATTCAGATCATGTTAAGTGTAATGAACTCAGCAAAGAAAAAGAAGAGCTTACCAAAAAAATAGATGATTTATTTGAAGAATGGGCCGATTTACAGTAACGGCCCTTTTATCTGCTATCTTTCTCAAGGTTTTTTCTTGAGTTATCCACATGTTCCATTATTCTCTTTTCTGCCAAAACCCCGTCCTTCTGCTTAAGGGCTTCCAATATATCCTTATGCTCTGCTAAAGCAGCCTGTAGACGACCGTGTACCTTTAAGGAAGCATACCTGGCCCATTGAAGATAAACCTGAAAATTGCTCAATATATTTTTTAGATATTTGCAGTTGGCTGATTTGAATATTATTTCATGAAATTGGGTGTTAAGCTTTGCTACTTGATCCACATCTTGCCTTTGTGTATAAAACTCCATGAGATTATATATGTTCTCCAACTCCTTTAGGTCTTCTGAGGTCATTCTGTCTGCCGCCCACAAAGCAGCTAAACCTTCTATCCTTTGCCTTATGGCATAAATTTGCTTTATATCTTCGTTAGTAATACCTAATACAAATACACCTCTGTTTGGGATACTCTCCACTAAACCATCCAGCTCCAGTTGGCGCAATACTTCTCTTATAGGTGTTCGGCTGACTCCGAATTCCTTTGCCAGCTTCATTTCCACCAGACTTTGACCCCTTATATATTTTCCATCAAGTATATCCTGTCTTATTTTTTCATATATCTGGTTTCTTGTGAAGTACTCCATTAGATCACCTATTACATATTATCGATTATTGCCTTTGTCATATCTTTGGTAGAATAATTACCTCCTAAATCTTTAGTCACATATTTCCCTTCCTTTATTGTACGACACACGCTGTTATATATTCTCTCTGCCGTTGCTTTTTCTCCTATATGTCTAAGAAGCATCACAGCACAGAGTATGGCTGCTGTGGGATTGGCAATGCCTTGACCTGCAATATCCGGCGCCGTTCCATGGGTAGGCTCGAAAACAGCTGCCTCAACTCCTATGTTAACTCCCGGTACAATGCCAAGACCTCCTACCAAACCCGCGCCCATCTCCGACAGCAAATCGCCATAGAGATTAGGTACTACCAATATATCGTATTTTTCCGGATTCATAACCATATCCATAAAAAGGCTATCTACTATTACCTCTTCATACTCTATGTCTGGGTATTTGCTTGCCACATTTCTTACGCTTGATAAGAAAAGTCCATCACTGAGCTTCATAACATTAGCTTTATGAGCACAAGTAACTTTTCTTCTTTTTTCCTTTACTGCATAGCTAAATGCCATGGAGGCTATTCTCTCGGATGCTTCCCTGGTTATGATTTTTATGGACTCGGCAGCATCCTTTCCTATCATATGCTCAATACCCATATAGAGATCCTCTGTATTCTCTCTGAATATCACCATGTCTATATCTTTAAACTTGCTGTTTACACCTTCAATGCTCTTGATGGGTCTTATATTGGCATATAGATTCAACCTTTGTCTAAGACTAATATTGGCGCTTCTGAAGCCCTTTGCTATTTCTGTTGTACTGGGACCTTTCAAGGCTATTCTATTTGTCTCTATGGAATTTATGGTATCTTCAGGCAAAGGATTGTTGTATTTTGCCATAGCTGACTGTCCTACCAGTTTCTCATCCCATTTAATATCAACACCTGCTGCCTCTATAACTGAAGTTGCTGCCATTATGACTTCTGGACCTATTCCATCACCGGGTATTAATGTTGCCTTATACATAAAACGACCTCCCACACTTTTGTATTTTTGTATACAATTATACAAATCAGAGAAACATATGTCAATAATCAATATTAATATTTATGCAATTTGCATCAAAAAATGCAATAAAAAATAAAAAGGCTGCAATTCCTTCATCATAATTATTAAAGGGTTACAGCTTTTTATCCCATATTCAGAATATAAATATTTATGTAATTATATGTATATTTATACTACATTCTGCTTCTAAATATTTATAATGCTTTCCTGTGAGATCTCTTCCTTTGCTATCAAACATGATGGCAGGTAATATAACCACATCATAATTCTTCTCTTTTTCTGCCAGCTTCCGCTTTACATCTTCCAATACCAACAAACCACTACATCCAATGTTTCCACCGAAATAATTATTTTCTATCACTTCAATATCAACATTTTCATTTTTTAAACATTCCTTTGTTATGTTATACCCAAATTTAGATACCCCAACCATTATCCTTTTTCCTGAATTTTTAGCTATTACACCCTTTATAGTTTCAACCCTGTCCTTATCAATATCATAGCTAAAAATGAAACCACTTCTTTCACCTGATTTTTTGGATAAAGTCATATTTTCAATAGTTCCACAAGCTGCGTATTCTATAGCAGGATTTTCTGAAGATAATATGCTGTAGTATGCATCTGCTCTTGAAAACACAGATTTTCCCCCAACTTTGATGATTATTTCTCCGCCTTTGAAACCGGCCCTATGGGCTGGAGAACCAAGAATAATTCCTTCTACTTCAGGTGTAAGATTCTTCAATATGGTTGGTTCAAATAGCAATGGAGTTTTAATTTTATATTTCATTTTATCTACTATATCCTTGAGCCTATCATAGATGTCATCCGGCGGATTGGGTATCTTGCTATATCTGGTATAACCAGGCATGAAGATCCTAATAGTCTCAGCTCCCCACTGAGATAAAAACCTTATAGTATCTTCTATATCCTTCTCTCCCACCAGATGTGGCATGGCAACAATGCTGCCGTTAAAAGACAGCCCATGTGACACTATGTTCTTGACAGCCTCAACAGCTTCCATAAGGCTTCTGCCTTTATATAACTTCTCACGCCCTTTCTTGGAACAACTGTTGAGGGATATGTTGAGCTCTATATCACCAATGGATTTTAGTACTTTTAATGCTTCCTCGTCTAAATAGATTCCACTGGTAGTTATTTGTATAGGAGCAGTTTTATACTTTTCTCTCAACAGCTTCAGTATTTCGATGAAATTCTCATGTATGAATGGTTCTCCTTCACATAACCTGGTAGCAGATTCACCTATGATTATCTTCTTGTCGCCATCCAAAAAATCCATAGCTAACTTAGCCTCATCCATCGTGAGATCCGATACAAAAAATGCTTCTACTTCGGGCGGGTTTTGATGATGACTGCAAAACACACAGGAAGTAGCGCAACGACTAGTTAAAGCCAGTATGTTATATCGCATGGCAGCTTCATATATCATATGTATTGGAGCCTTTTGCATATACTGACCTCCTTTCGGTAGTTTGTCTGGTTACGGATTATGAGTTGCAAGTAGTCACGTTATTCCTTTTTTGTTCTGCTGCATGCTACGGATTACATACTGCAAGCCTTTGGGTATACCTTTTGGGTCTTTGTGAAGAACATGGATTTACCACGTCGGTAACCACGGATTATCATGTAGGGATTTTAAACCCACTAAAAGACACTAAAACTCTACTAAAATACACTAAAGGGTAATATAATTTTGCAACCTGTAATACAAAACAAAAAAATCTTTTACCCAAAAAATACCCGAGATCTCGTAGCATGTAGAATGTAACAGGACGGCAAATGAATACCACATACTACGCAGTTCATTAAGACATAGTAAAATCTAAGGGATATATAAGAGAACATTTTTATTAACTTTGCTAGTGCCTCTTTGCGAAATCTAAAATAGAGAGTTCGTAAGTGCGACACGGATGTCCCACTAGGCGCAACCGACGAAACATATGGCACGGATACCCGTTTTGCGCCGTTAGAACTCTCTTATAGATGAGATTAGAGTCACCAAGTTAATAACTCATGCGATATTATATATCCCTTAGATTGGCTATATACCGCTACAGTAACTTTTAGTGGTTTTAATTAAAGATCTCAGAGGTCCAGCCACACGCAGCACGTGACTCGTAGCAAAACGGAATAGGAATTCCCTAGACCACGCAACCAATTTTAAAGCGTCAAATTCGGTACCGCATTCAGGTTCATTTCAGATACCTCTCCCCTAAGCAGCTTGTAGTAGCCCGCACAACCTATCATAGCTGCATTATCGGTGCATAGTATGGGATCCGGATAGAGCACCTTGATACCTTTCTTTGCTCCTTTTTTGCTAAGCTCTTCCCTCAATTTGCTGTTGGCCGCCACTCCCCCTGCCAATACTGCATAGGGTGAGTTTTTTACCTCTGCTGCTGCAATAAGCTTATCAGACAATACATCTACCACTGCCTGTTGGAAACTGGCCGCCACATCGGACACATTAGTCTTCATACCTTTCATAGACAAGCTGTTAAGATAATTCAGTACGGCAGATTTCAAACCACTGAAGCTGAAATCAAAACTTCCTTCTTCCAAATAGGCTCTTGGGAAATCTATGGCTTGAGCATTTCCTTCCTTTGCAATCTTATCAACCAGTGGTCCTCCAGGATATCCTAGGCCCAATGCTCTGGCTATCTTGTCAAAGGCTTCTCCTGCTGCATCATCCCTGGTCATTCCCATGATATCGTACTTGCCATAATCCACAACGTTTACTATATGGCTATGTCCTCCCGAAGCCACAAGACACACAAAAGAAGGTTCCAGTTCTTTATGTTGTATAAAATTCGCATAAATATGCCCTTCTATATGATTAACTCCAATGAGAGGCAACTTTTTCGCATAAGCCAAGGCCTTTGCAGTAGTCAATCCGATTAACAATGCTCCAACTAGACCAGGACCATAAGTAACAGCAACTCCATCTACGTCATCAAGTTTTAATTTGGCCTCAGATAAGGCTGTATCTATTACACCGCTGATATTCTCTATGTGCTTCCTTGATGCCACCTCCGGCACCACACCACCAAATTTCTTATGCACACTTATTTGGCTCGATATGATATTTGACAGCACATCTCTTCCGTTTCTCACCAACGCTGCTGAAGTTTCGTCGCATGAACTCTCGATAGCTAATATGATAGTATCTTTTTTCAACTTTTCATCTCTCCCATATTCATGGCAATTGCAGTTTAATTCGGAGATGTTGACAGCAAATTATGCTTGCGTAGCAGTTATATCTTCGAACATTAATATTTACAAAAGGCAGGATATTATCCTGCCCCGCTGCAACTTTATTTACTATTCTCCAAAATGCTTAATACTCTCTCTATATCAACCTTGCTTGCTTCATTCTCTTCTATTATCTGATTAAAGCCATTTTTTATGTTATCATAATTATTAAACTCATGATAGAACAGCTTTTCACCATTCTGCCCAAGGACCTCAGCTATGAATATTTCATTAACTTCGCTAAGACGAATAATACAACCATCTATTTCAAACTCACGAAGCAGCAACTTTATTCCCCCTATAATACAAAAAATAGTGCAACAACATTAATATATTATATCACAGTATTTTGAACATATAAAGTAAAATTTAATTATTTTTATCATATAACTCTGGCTTTAGGCTTGCCAAACCTTGTATCCAGCACAACTCCCAAACCCACAGAAGCCGCAAATAAATACACAAGCCAACCTACAACAGGTACAAAAGGTAATACAGATATCAGTATTGATCCAACCAAAAGATAAATATAAGGGGCTCCTCTGCCTTCCAGGCTGCCTGTTATTCTTCTCCCTAGAGTAATCTTCAGGGCTGTCATTCCTATAAAAGCTGTTATTAAGAAACCAGCTATAAAGAATGGTATTAAGAAGAGACCAATTATTGTTATGGCTAATACCACAATGGCAGGTATAAACAGAAGGTAGGCAGCAATACCTATACCAAATCTTCTCCAAATTTTAAAGGAAGTACTCTGGCTCATATAACTCATTCTATCAGGCATGATAACCAATAATACTGCAGACAATCCATAAAATATCACGAGACTGATAATTGAAGATACAGCCATTAAAGGTAGGATGTCCGCTCTTCCCACATTAAAAGGTCCTTCAACACTGGCTATCTCCCCTTCAATAATAGAGCCTGGAGACCTTTTTACCTTACCCATTACTGCAGCAGCACTGCCTTTTACAATACCCTGATCTCCAACGGATATATCACCAAATACAGCAACCACATTGCCATCAACGCTCCCTTTTATCACAACATCTCCAAAAATCACCGCCACATCACCATCAACTCTTCCATCTATGACAACATCTCCGAAAAATACATTAATAGAATCATCTATGGTTTCATCTTCCTTGACTCTTAAATCTTCTCCTATGGCAAACGTTCCTGAATTTCCATCATTTGCAGAAAAAGCTGCTGTAATCAGAATTGTCACAATCAACATGGCTATTAAAATATATTTCCTTTTCAATGTGGATTCCTCCTATTCCCGTTGGAGATTTATGATTCTTATAAGGCCCAAATTCAGGACCATAACTACACCTGAAATGAAAATCATTATGTTCATATAATCCTGTAAGAGAATTTTTCTTAATGTAAGCAAATTATTTATAGTAATTGGCAGGTAAACTAATATACCTATAAAATATCTGTCAATAATACCCAAGACAAAAGCTCCATAACCAAGCAGTATTTGCCCAATACCTGCATCCCGCATAAAGGGCAGTATAACAAAGATGATCATATAATATGCAAAGGCAAACATGCCAGCGGCTCCTATGAGCATATTAACCATACTGCTTGCCTCTCTCTCTCTGTTTATCCTATTCATAATTTTTTCTTCCAAATCACAAGGCGGAGAAATCTCAGGCATTTCGTTTATGCATTTTATCATTTCTGTCATCATCTGAAATTCTTCATGGCAACTTTCACATGAAAGTATATGTTTATTCAAAAGCTTCAGTTCAACTTCGCTTATGTCACCGTCAATATACTTCATTATCAAGTTGCTTACTTCACTGCATTCCATAGCCCTTCACCTTCCTTGTCCATATCTTTCAATAAATCTTTCAGCATTTGTCTGGCTCTGTAAAGCCTATTTTTTACTATAGTCAGTGATTCTCCGGTTACCTCCATTATTTCCGAATAGGATAGGCCTCTGTTATGAAAAAGTACAATAAGCTCTTTATATTTTGGAGGCAAGCTGTCCACAGCCTTTTTAACCATCTGCTGCTTCTCATGCCTTACATACTCTTCTTCTGGAGTGAAGCCTTCATCCTTCAGGTCATATTGAGTTTCTATAGGAACTGTTTCTCCTTTTCTCTTTCTTAACAAATCAAGACAATAATTAGTAGTAATCTTAATTGCCCAGGTAGAGAATTTGTATTGGGGATCATATCTTCTAAGGTATCTATACATCTTGATGAAAACTTCCTGAGATGCATCTTCTGCCTCTTCATAACTGCCTAGCATCCTGTAGGATGTATTGAATACAATTCCCTTGTATCTGGATACCAACTCCTCAAAAGCGGAATCATCTCCTTCCAGGCACTTATTTATTATTTCCATATCTGCCCCATACAAAATAACTCCCACCTTTATAATCGCTTCTGAAATATATACGGATTTATCAGGCATATGTCTGATAATTTGAGCTATAAACTAAGATTAGGGTATTCCTCTTAGGTCTTTGTTGAGAAATACGTATTAGCACAACAGGTTCTTTTTTTGAAAGCACCATAAGACACATAAATGCACTAAAATACACTAATTATGTCCTTTGATGGAACTTAGTGCCTTAAAGTGGTTAAATATTATACCTTCCGTGCTAATCTGTGATAACCGCCGTGTAAATCCGTGTTCTTTAAAAAAACCCTAAAGAAATACCCTAATACTGGCGAGCATAGGCTAGTGACTAGCGACTGACCATAAAGAATGCCCTATAGCTCTAACCACATTATTAATGCATCTTCGCCGGTATCTTGGTAATATCCTTTTCTGACTCCTGCTTCCTTGAAACCATATTTCTTATACAAATTTATGGCAGGCCAATTGGACGTTCTGACTTCCAAAGTCATTCTTTTTAAGTCATTTTCTCTTGCCAGACTTATCAAATCTTTCACTAATGCATCACCGATTTTCTTGCTGCGATGGTCGGGATGTACGGCAATATTGGTTATGTGTCCTTCATCCAATATGATCCACATTCCTCCATAGCCTACAACTTCCCCGTTGATTTTTGCCACCAAATACCTTGCCATATTGTTGTATATCTCAGCTTCAAAGGATTCCAATGACCAGGGAGTTGTGAAGCTCTTGCACTCTATATCATGTACTGCTTTTACATCTTCTTTTTTCATAGGCAATATTTCAACTTTTTCCTTTTTATCATATTCTACCTCTGCCTGAGACTTCCTTATATAATATAACTCCAACTCATTATAGTTTATAGTTTTTCCTTCCTTATACAGTTCTTCTGCCAAAACAGCCACAGAAGAAGCTCTAGGATATAATGTGGCAGGAGATGCTTCAACAACATTAGGCAGAACGTCCTTCATCTTCTGTCCAAAAATAGGAACTCCATCTCCCAAAACCACTATTTTTTCCTCGTATTCCATCAATCTGTTTATTAGTTTATCTATATCTATGGCCCTGTAGTCTTCAAGCTTAAGTAATTTATTATCCTCTATCTTGTACAATGATGAATAAACCATTTTTCTCTGGGCATCCAGCATTGGGCATATGAGTCCATTGTAGGGAAATAGGTTAAATGCCAATGCTTCCAAAGTAGGCACCGCAATCAAAGGTTTATTCAAAGCCTGCCCCAGACCTTTCACCGCTGCTGCTCCAAGCCTCAGTCCTGTGAAGGAACCGGGCCCTATTGAACACGCAAAAGCATCTATCTGACTTATGTCCATTCCGCTGTTTTCCAATGCTATGTTTATAATATTCATCATTTTCTCTGAATGCTTCCTGCCGTCATTTATGGTAAATTCACATAACAGCCTTCCATCCTCCATGATGGCAGAAGAAGCAGCTGCAGTAGAAGTGTCAATTGCTAATATCCTCATCCTTCTTCATCTCCTTTAATAACCTCTCATATTCCAAACCCGAAGCTTCCATTATTATTTCCCTTTCTTCTGGATTTTCCGTCTTCCTTATGGTTATCCAAAGCCTGTCGCCGGGTATTACATCATCCACATTATCTGCCCATTCCAAGATGGTTGCTCCATCGCCATAGAAATATTCATCACAACCTAATTCATACATTTCATCAGAGCTTCCCAACCTATAGACATCGAAATGATACAAAGGAATCCTTCCGGAAGTATATTCATTTATAATAGTATATGTGGGGCTTACAACATGCTCAGAAATCCCCAAGCCCCTTCCTATACCCTGCGTAAAAGCTGTCTTACCGGCTCCCAAATCTCCAGTAAGGCAAATTATGCTTCCTGGAAAAAGTAGCTTTCCTAATCTTTCTCCTATTCTATATGTATCTTCCACACTTTTTGAAAACAATTTTAACATAACAACCTCCAGAACAATACAAATACCGGAGCAAAACAATTTGCTCCGGATATCAGATTCATTTAAAAATATTATATTTCATTTTTTGTTAAAAGTATACCTATCTTGCTCTTTTATCTGCCACTTCATTATAAATATCTGCATGCAATATTGGAGACAGGCTCTTGTACAATAACAATGTGATGACAGATAAAATAACACCTTTTATGAGGTTAAAGGGCAATATGGCTGTCAGTATAAGAGGTATATTCTCTGTAGATACAGGACTGTTGGTGAAAACAGGTATAAGTATGAAGAAGTTAAATACGCACATAGCCAGCGCCATAACAATGGTACCTGTAATCAATCCAACTACTGCAGTCTTTTTACTCTTGTTTCTCATGTATATATATCCTGCAGCCAACACATAAGATGAACCTGTAAGGAAATTACCTACCTCCCCTATTCCTCCCGTTGAAGAACGTACGAAAAGATGTATTATGTTTTTTATAAGCTCAATGGCTACTCCAACCCAAGGTCCAAGAGCAAAGGCTCCTATTATGGCAGGTAAATCTCCCAGGTCAATCTTTAAAAAAGAAGGAAATAGTGGTAATGGAAATTCAATTAAGTACAAAAGGAATGCAAATGCAGACAAAATACCAATTTTTGTTGTTAATTGCAGTTTAGAGTTTCTCATTTCTAACCTCCACCATATATGAATATTTTTGAAAAGAAAAGTCCCTGATTATATCAGGGACTTATTTTTAAAATTGCTCATAAAAATAAATCTTCTTCCATCCAGACTTTAACTGTCGGCTCCGGAATCTAACCGGATCTGCCTTTCGGCTCGCGGGCTATACCGCCGGTAGGGAATTGCACCCGTCCCTGAAGATTATAATCAGTCTTTAATTTTCAAGTATATTATATATTAACATTAACAACTTTGCAATACAATTTTTTTACAAAATTGGTGACCTTCAACGGATGTCTCCTCTCCATTGAGTAATTCTTCAATTCTCTCTTTTTCTGTCATTACTCTGTTAAGCTTTTTTGAATAAGCCATGCATTTTCCGTTTACAATCCTTGTCTCCAAAACACCCTTGGCACTTGGATTGCCTCTTAAATGAGGAGCATCTATAATTCCTCTTCTAATAATATCTTCCAAAACTTTTGGGTCACTCCATGGATCTTCACTTTCTTCATATAGATTCTTAATTGTATCCAATAAATATTTTGCTTCTTCCATGAGTTCATGCTTTCTTTCTTGGACTTCCATATCTTTAGTCATATCAACCATACCATCCAGCGTTGAACGAATAACTCCTCTTACAATTTTTGTGCTTTCTATAACTTCTTCAGCTTTAGCAGCATGATCTGCCTCACAATATCCTACTATATGGACAATATGAGGCTTCAAGCTCATAGCCAAGTATGTGGATGCAGCAAGTTGCCCCTTTGCAACATCCAGATCTGAGCTTAAGCTTGCCAATCCAGCCCTAACTTGCCTGTAAGTCTTGAAATTATCATCTTCCAATGATTCAATTAGCTCAACTTTAGCCAACATCTTTGCCAAATCCATTTTATGATGCAATGCAGCAGGCACATTAAACATATATTGGGCAATATAATCCCTTACCCCCATCTTTTTCGCATTGTATGCAGCTAAAAAGGCCATAACAACACCTATGGTATCATGAGCATCTCTCAGGCTCCAATGATGAGCCTCATTGACTTCCACAGGTATATTCCATTCAGCATGCTTTTTCATAAGCATCTGACCTTCTGCTATGGATTCGCCTACAGGCCTTGTACCTCTACCATCAAGTACATTGTACCAGCATAAAGGTACAGCACACCATGCATTATGGATAGTGTCTTTTAGCATCTCTGCGAATCTGAATACATCCGCTGTTCCGCTATAGCATCTGAGAAGAGGATAATTTCCTCTTCTTGAAGCTTTATATAGCTCAATAAAGTCCTCTACTTTTCTTAATGGTACCCCCCCTGCTCCATCCAAATCCTTATTCATCTTATCTTGTGAGAAAAAGAACTGTTGTGTGTTTTGATCAGGTCCGATGGATATTACATCCAAAACCTTAGCTTCCGCTATCTTTTTGATTCCCTCAATGGTATCCTCCAAAGAAGGGAGTCCAAAGTGGTGTCTTAACACAGGGTAAGGATATTTGCTATTTATTCTTTCAACAATATTGTCAGGATAGTATAATTTTACTTCCTTCAGTTGTCTGCCTCTGATATAGTTTATCACGTCATCCACATCTTCCGTTCCATCAAATATTGTAGAGAAGAATGAAAATCTTCTGGCGACATCTGCAACTGGCTTTGTACCTCCAAAAATCCACTCTATATTATCTAGCTTCTTAGATTTGATATGTTCTTCCAATTCTTTGAGCAATGGCTCAACATTTTTGGGAGTAAGCCTGTATCCTATAGCAACCACGTCAGGCTTTATTTCCAATACTTTTTCTACAAGCCTATCTATACTTACTGCCGCACCAAGAAAATATGTTTCATGACCTTCTCTCTCCACAAGGCGGAAAAAGTTCACTATACCGCCTACGTGAACGCAATTTCCTATTGCAGCTCCCAAATACTTTTTCATTAAGCCACTACCTCCTTTGTTATCTGTCCATTTACTACATAGTCCATTATTTCTTCTGCATCCAGTCCTTCGAGTCCCATATCTTCAACTTTTCTGCCAATTTTGTGGTAATCTTTACCATGTATGATAGACGCCATATGAATTATTGAGTTTATGGTGGTAGTTTCTATACCTAAATATCTTCCCATATCCGCAATGGGTACCAGGCTATGTGGAACGTCTTCAAATATATATCTTGTGTTCAAAGTATCCGGTGCCTTTATGCCCATATAACCTTTCACTTTTTGTATTGCCTGACATACTGTTTTCCCATAAGCGTTATAAGTATAACCTAACCATTCCATTAAAGATACAGGCTTGGCGCCAAGAGCTTCTGCTACCTTCATTCTCTCGCAGTCTGCTTCCATCATTATCTTTGCCACTGATGGAGTTATGCCTTCAATATAATGTAGAAAGCCTCCATTTGTGCCTTCAATCCTTCCACAATTTAAAACGGTAGGAATAGGATGAAGTATAGCTCCAACATTATTGAAACTGGTATCCAATACACTATAGGTTTGGACAAATTCAGGTATAACATGATAAATTATATCAATAAATTCTCTTGTTCTTACAGCAGGCAATGCAGCTATCTTAACACAATTCTTCTTGCTATGTATAGCTACTTTGCCTTCCTCAACTATCCTGCAGGCAAACAACAAAGTCTGTGCTTCAACGATGCATGGATTCTTTTCGGGATAATTACACTTGATTATGTTGAAAAATTCCAATGCTCCTCCCGTTCTGCCCGGATTTAAGACAATATATTGATCATCTGAAATATACGGAGCAATAAAGCTGGCAATATGTCTATGAGCATTGGCAGGTACCGTAACCATTATGATGTGAGCACCCTTTATGGCTTTCTCTATGTCATCTGTAACCAGGTTAATATATCCTCTTCCTGATATGGAACCTTCCATATCAATAAAACCTTGTTCAGAAATCTTTTCTACCTTTTCTATTGTGCGATTATATAAATTAACATTATGTCCCAAATAAGCTAAGTAGGCTGCTAAAGCTTGACCTCCATGTCCGCCTCCTATGACAGCAAAATTCATAACTCTCTTTTGCATATAACGACCTCCTTTAACTATTTACTCTTCTAACTTTCCCTATTCTTTTTATAGCCTCTTCCAAAATTTTTATAATCAGTTCATCATATGAAATACCAGCCGCTTCAGCCATCTTTGTTAAATCGCTATATACCGGCTTTAAGCCTGGCAAACTATTTATTTCTAAAATATAGGGCACATCATCTCTCACTCTTACATCTACTCTGGCCAAATCCCTGCAACCTAATGCATCAAAGGCTTTAGAAGCCATTGCTTTTATTTGCTCTTCTAATTTATTGCTTATAGGCGCAGGACAATAATAGTTAGTTTTATGTCCAAAATTTGCTTTAACTTCAAAACTATAGAACTTACCATATTCCTCAGGAATATCCTTAAAATCAATCTCCAATATAGGCAAGACTGTTTTATCTTTTCCATTGCCGATAATACCTACAGTAAACTCTCTTCCTTCTATAAACTCCTCTGCTAAAATCGGCGGTTGATATTGCTTCAAAAGTTTAGAAACTTTCTTACGCACGGCTTCCTCTTCATAAACTACGCTATCTCCATGTATCCCAAAACCAGAACCTTCACAGGCAGGTTTTATTATAAGGGGAAACTTTAATTCAGGATTAAGTTTTTCATTTTCATCATGGAATATCTGGAAGTTTGGCGTAAGCACATCATGATATTTAAAGATCTGCTTTGCTACTGTCTTATCTAAAGCCATGGCATGAGCAAGGATACCGGAACCTACATAGGGTATGCCCAGCATTTCCAATATGGCGGGAATCTGAGATTGTCTACTCTCTCCTCTAACTCCTGTGCTGAGATTAAAAACTATGTCTATATTGCTATTTTTTAAATTCTCTATTATCTTTACATCAGCCACAATATTAACTACTTCATATTTCTTTGAAAGAACTTCATATATTTTATTTGCAGTTATTCTTTTCTGCTCATCGGCAGAACGCGATTCATCAGTACTCATTTCAATCTTAGGCTCATCTAGAACTAAACCAATTTTATAACTCACTAAAACCCCTCCTATAAACCTATTATTTTAATTTTGGTAAATGTTGTTACTTTACATAAAAATAACAAAAACAACGTAAAGTAGACTTCCTATCTGATAGACACGAAGTTACATAAAATATTATCTTCTCTGTAAAATGATTGTTGACTTTGTATTAATAAGTATCAGGAATGAAAAATTTGTCTTATTAAACTTGATAAGATATATGATTTTCTATGGAAGTCAAAATTAATTGTGCAATAATATGATGGCTTACAAATGAATATAATGGAAGGAGCCAATATTTAATCACTTTTTTCTTTATATTAGTTATCTTGTAGAGTGATAACATCAGCTATATGACTTTGACTATCTTTGACTTTTCTTTATATTATAATTAGTTTTCATAAAATTTCAAGTATTTTTTGTTTCATCCTGCTAATTTTGTGATAATATCACAGAAATGCAAAATGCCAAAGGTCAGTTTTCTGACCTTTGGCATATATAATAAATGACTATATTTACTATACCCTATAAGGTGACATTATAAATTATTCAAACTTTTTAGTTATATGAAAAAGTTCATAAACGTAGTTATTACAGCTGCATTGAAGAAATCTATAAACAAACTTCCTACCAGAGGAAGTATGAAGAATGCAACCGGTGCAGGACCGTATTTTTCTGCCATGGTTTCCATGTTGGCAATGGCATTTGGTGTGGCACCCATACCAAAACCGCAATGTCCACTGGTGATAACAGCAGCCTCATAATCTCTTCCCATTACATTGAATGTTATGAAATAAGCAAATATTGCCATCAAAACTGTCTGAGCCAGAAGCATTATCACCAAAGGTCCTGCCAAATCGGCCAATTCCCATAACTTCAAAGTCATCAATGCCATTGACAAGAATATGGATAAGCATGTGTTTCCTATAATATCTATCTCTTCCATACGAACATTTACAAAATCCGTCATATCTGATATGTTTCTCATTATTGCAGCTGCAAACATTGCACCTATATATGAAGGGAATGTCATGCCTGTTTTTTGCAGTATAGCAGAAATTATTGTACCAATACCCATGGCAAGGATTATCTGAACTGTAGCGGACATGAAGTTTTCTGGTATCAGTTTTTTTGCTTCTTCCTGGTTATTAACGGACATGGATTTGCCTGCATTTTTGATCTGGTTTGTTAAGGAGTGTTTCTCAATCAATTTTTTTGCAATTGGTCCGCCTATCATGCTTCCCATAATGAGACCAAAAGTCGCTGAAGCCATTGCCACTGTTGATGCTCCTATAGCTCCTGCTTCTTCAAACAATGGCGCAAAGGCACCGGATGTTCCATGACCTCCTGTCATTGGCACAGAACCAGTGGCAAGTCCAATCAATGGGTTTAAACCAAATACCTTGGCCAAACTTACCCCTAAAACATTCTGAAGAATTACTAATACTGTGGCAATTACTAAGAATATAAATACTTTTATGCCACCTTTTTTCAGAACTTTAAAGCTTGCCGTAAATCCTACTGTTGTGAAGAAAGCGGTCATAAACACATTTTTCAAAGTATCATCCATCTCAAATGTCAAAACCCCGGTTTGTCTCAGTACCAAAGCCAGTATGGCAAAAATCAGTCCTCCAACAACCGGTACAGGAATACAATACTTTTCCAAAAATCCTATTTTCTTCTTGAGGCCTTGACCCACCAATAAAACCACCACTGCCAAAGCTATGGTTTGAATCATGTCAAGTTTTAATACCATTATAATACCTCCAATATCTTATATTATTACATTATTGATTATATGGAGGTATTACACTATACTACAAAGTTCTATAAGATGTGACAAAAAAGATTTTTATTATTCACTCATTGGGATAATATTGCATGATGGGCTTCAATTGTCTAAATATTTAGTTTGCTTATTACTCCTTCAACGAATTTTTTTATATTTATCTTTCCTCTTTCTTCTTTGGGATTTTCCAAATATCGCATTTCCTGCTTAACCTGTTTGAAATCAAACAGTATGGTGCTGTATTCCACAAACTTGCTACTGTAAAAATCATCATATCCTAAAGCTGCAATATTTTGTAGGGCTTTTAGTATAATCCTTCTTATGCGCTGCTCTATTGCCTTTGCCCCAACAGAATCATCTTTTATACCAAGTTCTTCAGCAATCATGCGATATAAATCCTAAAGCTGATACTGCTGGTTTCCATATTGCTTTTTGAATTCTATAACTTTTTTTATGAGGCTTGTTAAATCCTTCACTCCTGACTCGCTGATTATGCCTATATCAGCAAAGATTCTGTTTATCTCATCATTTACGCTGGGTTTATCCTTGATTACAACAGCACTGCCACCTAATCCCACTACAGCGCTTTTTATCAACTCAACAGACTTTTCCAACTCAATACTGTGGCAAACCCCTTTGATAACATTTACAGCTTCCACTAAATTTATGGGCTTCCCAATAAAAAATACTATACCATTTTCATATGCCTTGGAAATCATGCGCTCATCTTCAACCTGGGATATCATAATAAATTTGCCCTTATAACCCTCATCCTTGGCTTTTTGGATTATCTCTATGCCATCTTTCACAGGCAAAAGCAAATCAATCAGCACCACATCAGGATTATAAAATAGTATTTCCCTCTCTGCATCCAAGCCACTATCCAACTCAGCCACAACTCTCCCCAGATCATTTTTTAAAATAATATGAGCAAGCATCTTCCTTATATTAATATCATCATCTATTATGAGAAAAGTGTTTTGCATAAAACATCACCCTAACAATGAATTTTTTGGCAAAACTACAGTAAATAATGTGCCCTGACCAGGTTTTGAGTCTACCACAATACTTCCACCTAGTTCCTCTACAATATTCTTAACATGAGAAAGTCCTATACCTGTAGAAGCCTTGCCTGTATCAGGGTAGTATTTTGTAGTAAAACCAGGATTGAATATATATGGAAGTATTTCTTCTTCTATTCCAATGCCATTGTCCTCCACATGGAAATATATATTGTCTTTATCGCTGATTTCCAAAACTTTTACTTTTCCCTTTGAACCACAGGCATCCAATGCGTTAACAATAAGATTATTTAAGATTGTAAACAGACTATAATATTTGCTTAACGAAAATTTATCTTTAAAATCAAACTCTATATGTATATTATTTATAAGTCCCTTTGAATCTAAGTATCTATTAGTATTCTCTTCTATTATGTCTTTAATGTCTATTATAGTCATTAAGTCATTGGTTTCAAATTTTTTAAGGAAACTTTCAAATCCTCCCAATACTCTATTGTAATCCTTTTTAATCTCATGAACTTCCCGTGCTATATCTAAAGTGTCTTCCTGCAATTCCTTATCTTCTTTATATTTTTCATATAATTTATAACTTTTACTCATGACTTTTTCTATGTCAGCCATGGATTTCTTGAGATAAAACATTTCAGCCTGAATATCGGAAACTAAAAGATTAAGCTGGCTGTATCTCTTTTGATGCTCTCTCTTTTGTATAAAAAGTTCTTGATTCTTGTACATAATGTATATTATATATGCTGTTATGCTTCTAGCCAAGCCTACCAGTATGATTATCTGCACCATATTGAAACTTAAAAGCCTATCTCGGATCAAAGCTTCAATAATATTGCTTAGAGAGTCTACAATTGAAAGAAGCAATATACCCACTAGAATTTTATCTTTATACTTCTTAATTGATAGTAACACTGCCAATGTTCCATATAACATATAATATATGGCTGAAGGAAAGTTTTCCAAGTATATATATTGTAGGGTGCCTTTCTTCAAAACTATATCAATTAAACTTCTGATAAAAAAAACTGATATGCCGGATAGGAAAGCCATCATGAACTCGGATAAATCATCTAGGATTAAAATTATTAAATTTAAAACAATTATTCCTGCTGAAAATCTGAAACTGCTACTAAAAGGATAAAAATATATTTCTCCAAATAGGGTAACACATATAACAGGTAGCAAATAACTCTTTAACCTCTTCATAATGCTCTTCACCTCCCTGCAAACCGGCCACATAACATATTCTGTTTTCTATATTCCACAGTCTTTTCGAAAGCTTCCTTTAAATATCTTATAATATTATTCACTAAAATTGCAAAACAAAAGGCTGTACAGAAAATACTTCTGAAACAGCCTTTTGCATTAATCTATCTTCTATATACTACTTGGCCGTTTATCAGCACAACTTCTGTCTTGGACGTTGCATTGAAGGGATGCCCATCAAATATTACTATATCTGCATCCTTACCTACTTCAATGCTGCCTACCCTGTCATCTATTTTCAGTATTTCTGCAGGATAAAGAGTTATGGCTTTTAATGCTTCCATTTCATCCAAGCCTTCCTTAGCTACAAGACCGGCACAGATGGGCAGATGTTGTATGGGTATTACAGGATGATCCGTCATAATGCAGAATTTTACTCCTGCATTCCAAAGAGCAACAGGAGACTCATAGGTTTTGTTCTTCAATTCCGGCTTGGACCTTTCTGTGAAATGAGGACCACTGATGACGGGTTTTCCCTCTTTTGCCAGCTCATCTGCTATAAGGTGCCCCTCTGTGCAGTGATCTAATGTTATATCCACATCAAACTCGTTAGCAATCCTTATGGCCGTGAAAACATCATCTGCTCTGTGGGCATGGGCTTTAAGAGGTATTTCCCTATTTATAACCTTCAGCAAAGCTTCCATCTTCATGTCAAAATCCGGCTTCTTATCAGGGTCTTCCTTCGCTTTATCCAACTTTTCCTTATAAGCTTTGGCTTTCATGAGCTGCTCCCTTAATATGGCCGCTGTAGCCATTCTTGTAGTAGGCATCTGCTTTCTCTCGTTATATACTCTCTTTGGATTTTCGCCAAAGGCCACTTTCATAGCCGCAGGATCTCTGACAATCATATCATCGATTCTTTTTCCATAGGTTTTGATGATGGTAAAGGTGCCTCCAATTACATTGGCGCTACCGGGACCGGTACATACTGTCGTAATGCCACCTTCTCTAGCTTCTTCAAAGGTTCTATCCATAGGATTTATACCATCTATGGCTCTCAGATGAGGTGTTACGGGATCTGTCATCTCGTTGCCATCAGCACCTTCAAATCCTATGGAATCTTCCCACATGCCTAGATGGCAGTGGGCATCGATCATGCCCGGCATAACTATTTTGCCTTCGGCATCTATTACCATGGCATCTGCCGGCACCTCAACTTCCTCTCCTACAGCAATTATCTTGCCTTTATCAACTAACACGCTTCCTCTTTCATAGTTCTTATCAGCCATTGTAAGTACTGTACCGTTTTTTATAAGTATCATGTTTTAACCCCCTATATGTTTTTTTATTTTATGTTATAAGTCTACAACTTCACCGTACATTATTGGATTATGTTATTTATAATTTATCATACTGATTTTATATTTTCTATAAAAACATTAACTAAGATTTTTGAATAATTAAAGACTGCTGCATTACCCAGCAGCCCTTAATGGCCCTATAAACCTAATCAATGATATGATGATGTGCAGCCATATTTGTATTACATACTAGTTTTGCTGTAAAATGCAGAAATAATTTGTTTTATATTCATTTTGGGTACAATAAATGAAAGCAACATAAAGAATAGTATAAGTCCGCAATAATCTTTAAAAGAGTCTATTACACTTGCTCCTCCAGGTATCCTGAACTCATATTTACCCACAATATTGCTTTCACCTACCCATATCCCTGTATCCTCTTGAAGATTAGCGTCTCCTTTAGTAATGAAACTGCCATCTTGTCTTATATCAACAATCCTATGAGTAACAAGAATATTACCTGGTATTCTGAATGTTATAATGTCACCCACCCTCAGGCTGTCTATATCCGGTTCTTTTGCAATTATAATATCACCAACATCAATAGCAGGGATCATACTGCCTGTAATCACCTTCATTATCTTATATGGACCTATGCTTGATATATACTCTGGATTTGATCTATTAATGTATGAAGAAATATTAAGGATAAGCATGGATATAATAAATGCTGACAAAATAAATCCCACAAGTATGCTTGTGCACTTTCTAACCATTTTTCCCTCCATACTAATTAATGTACTACATTAATTAGTATGGACAGGATTTGTAAAATATAACTAAACATAAAAAACTTATATAAAAAACAACCCATCCTCCTGCCATTTCCAATACTTTAGGTAGATGGGTTGTCAATAGTATTTAAGGATTCTTAACAACGTAATAGTTATGAATAACCTTCTATATAATTCCTTTCATACTGAGGCTTATTCGGCTTCTATCCATATCTACATCCAATACCTTAACCTTTACTATATCTCCTACTTGAACCACATCCATAGGATGCTTCACGAAATTATCCGACAACCCAGATATGTGTACCAGACCATCCTGATGAACTCCAATGTCCACAAATGCTCCGAAGTCCGCGACATTTCTAACTGTACCCGTAAGTATCATACCCGTTTTCAGATCTTTCATCTCCAACACATCTGTATGGAATATGGGCTTTGGCATTTCATCTCTAGGGTCTCTGCCAGGTTTTTGAAGTTCCTTTATTATATCTTTAAGCGTTGGTACTCCTACTCCTATCTCTTGGGACAGTTTTTCCATATCCATCAACTTAATCATGTTCAAAGCCTCTGCTATGGCTTTTGTTTCTTTGTTATTGCAACCTAATTTTACTAATAGTTTTTCTGCAGCATCATAGGATTCTGGATGCACTGCCGTATTGTCCAATATGTTGTCTGATTCTGGTATTCGCAAAAATCCTGCACATTGCTCAAATACTTTTTCTCCAAGCTTTTTTACCTTCAAAAGTTCTTTTCTGTTTTTGAACTTTCCGTTTTCTTCTCTGTAGGCAACTATATTCTTAGCTACTGCCGAGTTTATGCCTGACACATATTGGAGCAAGGATGGCGTGGCAGTATTGAGATCAACTCCTACAGAGTTTACACAATCTTCTACAACAGCATTTAGAGCTTCGGATAGTTTTTTCTGGGATACATCGTGCTGATATTGTCCTACACCTATTGATTTTGGATCTATCTTTACCAATTCCGCTAAAGGATCCTGAAGCCTTCTGCCAATGGATATGGCTCCTCTTAGCGATACATTCACATCGGGATATTCTTTTGCCGCCAGCTCTGATGCAGAGTATACTGAAGCCCCTGCTTCATTGACTACAATATAATGAAGTGGCCTATCCATTTCCTTAATTATTTCTGCACATAATCTTTCCGATTCTCTTGAAGCTGTACCGTTTCCAAGGGATATTATTTCTACATTATACTTCTCTATAAGTTTCTTCAACTCTTCCTTAGATTCTTCTATCTTGTTCTGTGGAGGTGTGGCATATACGGTGGTAGTATCCAAAAGTTTCCCTGTATCGTCCAGAATTGCAATTTTACAGCCGGTTCTGTAGGCAGGGTCAAATCCCATAACATTCTTCCCTTTAATAGGAGGTTGTAGGAGCAAGCTCTTTAAATTGGCAGCAAAAACCTTGATTGCTTGGTCTTCTGCTTTTTCTGTCAACTCATTTCTTATTTCTCTTTCTATGGATGGAGCTATAAGCCTTTCATAGGAGTCCTTTATGGTATCTTTCAGTATATTATCATAGAGTGAATTATTCACTAATATGTTTGCTTCCAGTTTAGCTATAATTCTGTCCACAGGTGCGTCAATCTTGACAGAAAGCATCTTTTCCTTTTCTCCTCTGTTTATTGCCAACACTCTATGGGAAGGTATCTTCTTTACAGGTTCAGCAAAATCATAATACATCTGGTATTCAGATTTTTCATCTGTCAAGCCTTTAGTACCTATGATACCAAAGTTGAAAGTAAGTTCCCTTATGAACTTTCTGTAATCAGCATTATCAGAAATATCCTCTGCTATTATGTCCATGGCACCCTTCACAGCATCTTCCCAGGTTTCCACTCCCAGTTCCGCATTTATATAATCGGAAGCTATTTCTTCCAGACTTCTGTCGCTTTCTTTTTGTTCATATATAAGCATTGCCAAAGGTTCCAAACCTTTTTCCTTTGCTATAGAAGCCCTGGTCCTCTTTTTTGGTCTATAGGGTCTGTATAAATCTTCAACTTCCTGTAGCACTTTCGCAGCTTCTATCTTTGCTTTCAGCTCATCTGTAAGCTTGCCTTGCTCATCTATTAGCTTTATGACCTCTGCTTTTCTGTTTTCCAAGTTTCTAAGATATTGAAGCCTTTCTCCAAATTCTCTCAATTGGATGTCTGATAGCTCTCCTGTTTGTTCCTTTCTGTATCTTGCTATAAAAGGTATGGTATTACCAGCATCTATAAGATCTATAGTATTTTTTACCTGCCATGGCTTTATATTTAACTCCTGGCTCAGGGCGGTTACTATATCCAATATATCACTCCTTTTTGCTTTGGGGGATTCCTTTAGGATCTTTTTAGAACACTAAAACACACTAAAGAATCCACTAAAATACACCAAATGGTCTTTTTTAAATAATAACATTTTGCTGACTATTAATTAGTCATATTTATTAAAGAATTACAGAAATTTTATATTCCAGTTGCAAATATTTCTAAGATGGCTTTTAAAACCTATTAATACTAAGTATTATTTATAGTGTTTTTTCAAGCTTTAAGTCTATTAGTAGTTTAATACCAGCTTGAAATCCGGTATGATTTCTCCTATTCTGTCTCCTTTGTTGTTCTTTATATCAACCTTATGGAATGGTTTTAGTTCTTGCAATTCATCATTGGTTATCAGTTCAAGCTGTCTTAGTGTTTCAAGCACTACTGAAGGCAATACTTTTACATTTCCGTCTTCCATCTTAATGGCTATGCCCATATCCTTTCTTATGGCTCCAACACAGTATACTCCGTCTGATCCCATTTTAGCCACCAATCTGCCTTTTGTTACTTTCATCAGTTCAGTATCGAAAGCTCCTGTACCTGCGATCATTTCAGGATAACCGGTCATAGTCATTGCAACCTTTCTTATGGCTCCAACATACTTTTCTTCCACATGAGATGGGTTTGCCAGTTTCATATAGGCTTTGGCCATATTTATTAAGGGCATGCCATGGACAGGAGCTCCGCATCCATCTATACCTATTGTTACTTTTTCCCTATCCATTTCAGTAAAATATGCAACAACATCCAATATCCTTTGTTGTACAGGGTTGTTTATATCCAAATAAGTCCTTGCATCAAATCCTTCTTTTGCAGCCAAAGCCAGCATGCCTGCCTGCTTACCTGAGCAGCAGTGAAATACATTCTTCTTCTCAATACCTTTTTTCACATAGCCCATAGTAACTTTGGAATTTATCGAATAGGTGGGTTCACATTGAAGATACCTCTCATCCAATCCAATCTTATATAGTATTGATAGCACTGCCAAAACATGAAAATCCTCAGCATAATGAGACCCACAGATTACCGCAAGTTCTCTCTCTGTCAGTCCAAAATAGTCTATTGCTCCGCTTTCCACAACTGCACATGCCTGAAAAGGCTTAGCGGCAGAACGCATGTATGCAACCTTATCAGGCTCTCCCAGAAATGCAATCTTTTCTCCTTCACCATTTACGACAACAATATCTCCTCTATGAACATTCTCAACCAACGGGTCCCTTATTTCTTTTACTAGCACTTCTGACATGACTTCATCTCTCCTGCTATTTTTAATCCATTAATAATATACATTTCTTTCAAAATTTTTTCAATCATTGGTTGTAAGTTATAGGTTGCTAGTATTAGGGTAATACTCCGTAGTCTTTTGTAAACCAGGACAGTTGCTATTCTTTGTTGCTATCTTCTGAAATTTGTGCTAAAATATGCTCATATTGTATACACATGTATTTTATTAGCGTACAGAAAGGTGATGAAGATGACTGCTGATAGAATGTTAATAGTTCACTCCAACGTACTCCCTGATGTGTTCGAGAAAGTTATTAATGCCAAAAGGCTATTGAAAAAGGGAGAAGCTACGACAATTCAACAGGCTTGCGAAATGGTGTCCTTGAGCCGCAGCACTTTTTATAAATATAAGGATACGGTGTTTGATTACACCACTCAGGAAAGAGGCAGGATAGTCAACCTGTTCATGTTATTGCGCCATGAACCAGGAGTTCTTTCTGATATCATCAATGTCATAGCAGAGTTGAGAGGCAATATCCTTACCATAAACCAGAATATACCTGTAATGGATGTTGCATCCTTAACAATAACAATTGATACAAAGTACATGGATGTGGCTCCGGATCAACTGGTAAAGCTTTTGTCTGAGAAAAAGGGATGTAATAAAGTAGAAATAATTGCTATGGAATAGGAGTGCTTGAATTGTATAAAGGTTTAATAGAAAGATATAAAGATTATTTAAAAGATATTTACTGCCAAAATATAATAACTCTCAATGAAGGAAACACGCCTTTTATCAAGTCTAATGGTTTAAAGGATATTATAGGCAATTGTAATCTTTATTTCAAATATGAAGGCCTGAATCCAACAGGTTCCTTTAAGGATAGGGGCATGACTGCTGCTATAACCAAGGCTGTCGCCGATGGTTCAAAAAATGTAATCTGTGCTTCTACAGGCAACACTTCAGCATCAGCGGCGGCTTATTCAGCTAGAGCAGGAATAAGATGTATAGTGTTGATTCCCGAAGGAAAAGTAGCCATGGGAAAACTTTCCCAAGCCATAGTATATGGAGCGGATATTGTACAGGTAAAGGGAAATTTTGACCAGGCTCTTAATCTGGTGAAGGAGGCTGCTAAACGGTTACCCGTAACCATAGTAAACTCCATTAACCCCTACAGACTGGAAGGGCAGAAAACTGCAGCATTTGAAATATGTGATGATTTGGGCAAGGCACCAGACTATCAATTTATGCCTGTTGGAAATGCAGGTAACATATCTGCTTATTGGAAGGGTTACAAAGAGTATAAGGCAAATATTGTGATAGATAATCTTCCCAAGATGATGGGTGTTCAAGCTGCAGGAGCTGCACCCATTGTAGAAGGAAGAATTATAGAAAATCCGGAAACCATTGCTACTGCCATCAGAATAGGCAATCCTGCTTCTTGGGATAAAGCCAACACTGCACTTCAGGAATCCCAAGGTACTATAGACAAAGTCACCGACGATGAGATTATGGAAGCCTATAGGCTTTTATCCTCCCGAGAGGGAATATTTGCAGAACCAGCCTCTTGTGCAAGCTTGGCAGGCCTTATAAAATACGCTAAAAACCACGATCTTTCCGGCAAAACAGTGGTCTGCATATTGACAGGCAATGGTCTCAAAGATCCGGATACCGCCATGAAAAGAAATATAATCCTGAAAAACATATCTGCTGATATAAATGATTTAATGGATGTTCTTTCATAAAGGCGGTGATGTTATGATAGAAGTAGCTGTTAAAGCCACCACCGCCAATCTGGGACCTGGTTTTGACTGTCTCGGATTGGCTCTTGACATTGAAAATCGTGTGAAATTTTCTGAGTCACATAGAAATTTTCCCGATAAAAACAACATGATATATTCAGCTGTAAAAAGAATTTTTGATATAACAGGCAAACCCATGCCCTTAATCGATATTCATCAGCAAATAGGCATTCCTGTTTGCAGAGGTCTAGGCAGCAGCGCAGCTTGTATAGCTGTAGGCTGTATAGCTGGAAATATCATGTCTGGAGCCAACATGTCAATAGATGAACTGATTAAAATTGGAACCGAAATGGAAGGTCATCCGGATAATATTGTTCCAGCCTTCTTAGGAGGTTTTACGGTTTCCTTCATGGCTGAAGAAAAAGTTGTGTATTTCCGCCAGAAAGCTTATGAGGGGTTCAAATATGCTGTAATGTACCCTGAATATACATTGCCTACTGCTCAGGCAAGAGAAGTCCTTCCTAAGGAAATAGCCTTCAAAGACGGAGTGTTCAATATTGGAAGGGCATCATTGCTAACTGCCGCCATGATAACAGGAGATGTTGAACTGCTGAAGTATGCTTGTAGGGACAAGCTCCATCAGCCTTATAGGAAAAGCCTTGTGCCGGAATTTGATAATATAGTTGACAAAGCCCAATCCCTGGGAGCATTGGCCAGTTTCCTGAGCGGAGCAGGGCCTACCATCATTGCCATATTGTCAAAAGATGAAAAAGATTTTGAAGTGACCATGAAGAACCATTTGAAGATTATGAAAGGAAATTGGACGTTGAAGATTGTAGAAGCCTCTAATGAAGGGGTAAGAGTATTGTAGGAACAGTCTTACAGCTGTCCCTACAATCTAAATCTACTTACTGTTTTTTGCAATTCTTCTGCCATTTCATTGAGTCGGGCAGCAGATTCATTTATCTGTTGAAAAGCAGATGCCTGTTCTTCTGTTCCTGCCAGAATGTTCTGGGTTCCTTCAGATGTAGCCATGGATACCTGTCTTACCTTTTCCAACGAAACATTTATCTTATCCATTTCATCCTTCAACTGGTGAACAGCTTCTGACACTTGGATGAATTTCTCTGATACAATTTTTATCATAGTGATGATTTTATCAAAGGCTCCATTGGTTTTTTCTATAGCTTCCACACTATGTTCCACATCTTTTAATCCTTCATGCATAGCATTCACTGTATCCATGGTTTCATTTTGGATTTCCTCTATGACTTTTTCTATATCCATGGAGGCTTCCTTGGTTTGGTCTGCGAGCTTTCGTACCTCGTCAGCTACAACAGTAAATCCTTTTCCAGCTTCTCCTGCCCTTGCTGCTTCTATGGCCGCATTAAGAGCCAACATATTAGTTCTTTCTGCTATTTCACGTATAATCTTTACAATACTGCTTACTTGTGAAGACTTAGTACCCAATCTTTCAACCAAAGCAGCAGAGTTTTCCACATTGGATTTGATAACATCCATTCTCTCATTTACTATCTTAATATTGTCCGATCCTTCCTGAGCTTTTTCCGCCGCTTCTCTAGCATAATCAGCAACTTCTTTGGAGCTAATAGAGACACTATCCACGGATAAAGCTACTTCATTGGCAATTCTGTTTGTCTCTTCGAGAGAAGACAACTGAGTTGAAGCTCCTTCTGCCACATTGGCTACTATAGCGGATATTTCCTCAATGGAGGCTGCACTGATATTGGCTCCGTCACTTAGTTCTCTGGAAAATAAATTAACTTCCTCTACTGCTTTATTTACTTCTGCCAATATCTCCGCCAGCGAATCCGCCATTGCATTGAAAGCTCTTTGGAGCTTTCCTATCTCATCATTTGATTTAACAATTATTCTGTTTGAAAGTACTCCTCTTTGATATTCTCCCGCCACCTTTGCCATTGCCAGAAGGGGTTTGGTTATCATCGCAGCCAGTAAATAGCTGGCTATAGCTGCTATTATGAAAAAGCCTATGGCTATAGCAGCATATTTTGCTTTCTCCTTTTGTATAGGCTTAATTATTTCCCACATTTCTATCTCACTAATAATACCCCAGCCCGTAGTAGGTATAATATCATAAGTGCCAATTACTTCTTTTCCCTTACTGTTTATATATTCTTTTGTCCCCTTTTCTCCTTTTACAACGTTAACAGCACCTTCTATCATGTTGGTCACTGCATTATACTTGTTGAGAACCATCTCTTTATAGTTTGGATGTGCTAGAACAACGCCATTCTTGTCCACAATGTATGTATAACCTGTCTCACCTGTTTTTATATTCTGGCATATGGATTGAATATAATCAAACCCTATCTGAGTGCTTAGAACCCCTGCCGGTCTCAATGACTGATCCAAAACAGGAACGGATATGGTGAACACTGGAAGGCGTAATCTTTCATCCACAAAGGAATTAGAAATATATTTGTTTCCCTTCATGGCCTCTTTATACCATAATTCCCCACTAATATCAGTACCATTCAAAGATGTCTCTGTGGAGAACAGTATTATACCGTTTCCATCAGCTAATGTAGCTCTCTTGATGCTATTATCAGAAGAAACCAATTTTCTTATTACTCTCTCTCTTTCATAACCTTCAAGAAATAATACATCTGCTGTTTGAGGAACAATCTCGATTACTTTGGCTATCTGATTGATATAGCTTTCAAACTTGTCGAGATAATTTTTGTTCACCGATTCATTGAGGGCTTGTACACTTGTTGTCAAATTTTCCGTGGAATCTTTCAGCGAAATAGAAAGCTGAACAAATAAAGGTACTATGGTAAGAATTATGACCATAATACAGATCCTAAATTTCAATTTAAAATGTTTCAAATGTTTCTCCCCCAATCCATATCATATAGGAATTTAATACACAAATTATATTAATTTTATAAAAAATATATTACATACCTATATTTTAGCAAATTTTTTAAAAAATACATAGAAAAAACAGACTTATGTCTGTTTTTTCCACTTTAAATATGCATTTATGAAATTATCCAGTTCTCCATCCATTACTGCATATACATTACCTGTCTCTTCTCCGGTTCTATGATCCTTAACCATGCTGTAGGGGTGAAAAACATAGGAGCGAATCTGGCTACCCCAGGCTATTTCTCTATACTCTCCTTTAAGATCCTCTATTTTTTCCTTCTGCTCCTGTTCTTTAAGTTCTAAAAGCTTTGCATAGAGCATCTTCATTGCCATTTCCTTGTTGCTATGCTGAGATCTTTCATTCTGGCATTGGACTATTACCCCCGTTGGTATATGGGTAATTCTAACTGCTGAATCAGTTTTGTTTACATGTTGTCCTCCTGCTCCTCCTGATCTATATGTGTCAATCTTTAAATCATCAGGATTTATATCTATTTCAACATTGTTATCCAATTCAGGCATTACATCCACTGAGGCGAAGGAAGTATGACGCTTCCCAGCTGTATCAAAGGGTGAAATTCTAACCAACCGGTGCACACCTTTCTCTGACTTTAGATAGCCATAGGCATTTTCCCCTTCAATAAGGAGAGTTGCACTTTTAATACCTGCTTCAGTATCCTTCAACATATCCAGAACCGTTATATTGTAGCTCTTGCTCTCAGCCCACCTTGTAAACATTCTAAGGAGCATTTCCGCCCAATCCTGAGCTTCTGTTCCTCCTGCTCCTGCATGTATTGACAAAATGGCATTATTTTTATCATATTCTCCTGTCAGCAAGGTTTCTACAGTGAATTTATCAATGTCCCTCTTAAGCTTCCTTAGCTCTTCTTTTATATCATCTAATAAAGAAGCATCTTCCTCTTCTTCGCAAAGATCCATAAGTACAACCAGGTCATCATAAGCTTTTTTAAGATTATCTATTCTATCAATTTTTTCTTCAAGCCTTTTTGATTCTTGAAGCACCTTAGCAGCATTCTCTGAGTCATCCCAAAAATCCTGCTGCTCCATCTTTGCATGGATCTCTTCCAATCTCTCCTTCAATCTCTCCGGGTCAAAGAGACACCTCTATATCGTGAATCGCCGCCTCCAAATCTGGCAGCTCAAGTCTATACTGATCAAGTTCAATCATATCTTTACCTCCTTTATGAAATTCAAACCACTAAAAGACACTAAAACCACAAAAAAACACTAAATGATATGTTAAATAAGTAAGTAATATAATCTTATAATTCGAAGATTTGCTGCTATAATATCGTCTTTTGTAGTTCTCTAATAAACAGAAACAATCAATTGCTAACAATGAATTACTAATACATAATATAACCCTTTAGTGCATTTTAGTGAACTCTTTTGTGTCCTTTAGTGGTTTTTAATAAGCCCTATAGGAATACCCTGATCCTGAGCTCTTAGTTCTCATTCTTCCCGCAACATTTTTTATATTTCTTACCACTGCCGCAAGGGCATGGATCATTTCTTCCTATCTTTTCTTCCTTCACTATTGGCTTGTTTCCACCGCTTTTTTCCTGGTTGGTGGAAACTTCTTCCGCTACCTGCTGCCTTTGTGGAATTTTGTTGACACTTACATTAAATATATATTTTATTGTTTCTTGTTTAATATTGCTTATCAACTCATTAAACATGTCATAGCCTTCAATCTGATAAGCCTGAACAGGATCTTGGTGCCCAAAGGCCCTTAGACTTATGCCGTCTCTTAACTGATCCATTGCATCCAAATGATCCATCCACTTGGAATCCACAACCCTGAGAAGTATTACTCTTTCCAGCTCTCTCATATTTTCTGAACCTATCTCTGCCTCTTTAGCTTCATAGATCTTAAGAGATTTATCCAAAATAGCTTCCTTAAGTTCTTCCTTATCTAAACCGCTTATATCATCAGTTTTCAAAGCTCCTTTTGGCAGGAAAGCATTCTGGAGAAATTCCAGTAGTCCAGCAATATCCCATTCCTCCGGATACTGGCTTCCAACGGTGAAATTATCAACAGCATCGGATATTACATCCTTCAGCATGTCTATTATTGAGGCTTTTAAATCCTCCTCCATGAGAACTTGCTTTCTTTGAGCATATATTACTTCTCTTTGCTTATTCATTACATTGTCATACTGAAGCACATGCTTTCTAATGTCAAAGTTCCTTGACTCTACTCTCTTCTGGGCATTTTCTATGGCTTTAGTAAGAAGGTTATGCTCAATAGGCATATCCTCTTCCATTCCCATGGTTTCCATAAGGCCCATGATCTTTTCTGATCCAAAAAGTTTCATAAGATCATCTTCAAGAGATATATAGAATCTGCTGCTTCCTGGATCTCCTTGTCTTCCGGCACGGCCTCTCAACTGATTGTCGATACGCCTTGACTCATGCCTTTCTGTACCTATTATATGAAGGCCTCCTAGCTCTTTAACACCTTCGCCTAATACAATATCGGTACCCCTACCTGCCATGTTAGTCGATATTGTCACTGCATTCTTCTGGCCGGCTTTTGCAATTATCTCTGCTTCCTTCTCATGGTACTTGGCGTTGAGCACCTCATGAGGTATTCCTCTTTTTTTAAGCATACTGCTTAGAAGTTCGGACTTTTCAATGGAAATGGTACCTACCAATACAGGTCTGCCTTGCGCGTGAAGCTCTGCAATTTCATTTACCACAGCATTAAACTTGCCCTTCTCAGTTTTATATACCACATCCGGATAATCTATTCTTATCATAGGCTTATTTGTAGGTATCTCCACCACATCCAGGTTATATATGGCTCTGAACTCATCTTCCTCTGTCTTAGCTGTACCAGTCATACCAGCCAGTTTATTATACATCCTGAAATAATTTTGGAAGGTTATAGTAGCCAATGTCTGGCTTTCTCTCTCTATCTTGACTCCTTCCTTTGCCTCAATGGCCTGATGAAGTCCATCGCTATAACGCCTTCCATACATAAGCCTTCCGGTAAATTCATCAACAATAATTACTTCTCCGTCCTTTACCACATAATCAATATCTCTTTTCATCAACGCCCTTGCCTTTAGAGCTTGATTTATATGGTGCTGTATCTCCATGTTCTCAGGATCTGCCAGATTTTCTATGCCAAAGAATCTTTCTGCCTTAGCTATACCTTCTTCTGTAAGCATTACTGTCCTAGCTTTTGGATCTACAGTGTAATCTCCTCTGTTTTTAATGGCCTCTTCGTCTTCTTCTTGCCCGTCAAAGTACTTGGCCAACATTTCAGCTTTGCTTTCATCTTTAGTATCTGCTCCTCTTTTCAACGTTTTTACAAAGTTATCTGCTAGATAATAAAGATGAGTGGATTTTTCTCCTACACCGGATATAATCAAAGGTGTTCTTGCTTCATCTATAAGTATGCTATCCACTTCGTCCACTATGGCATAATTCAATTCTCTCTGCACCATCTGGTCTTTATAGATGACCATGTTGTCCCTCAAATAGTCGAATCCAAACTCATTGTTGGTTCCATAAGTAATATCTGAATTATAGGCAGCCTGTCTCTGGGCGTGATCCAAGCCATGGACAATTAGCCCTACAGATAAGCCTAAGAAATTGTAAACCTTACCCATCCATTGACTGTCTCGAGTTGCCAAATAATCGTTTACCGTTACAACATGAACTCCTTTGCCTTCCAAGGCATTAAGATATACAGGCAAAGTAGCCACCAAAGTCTTACCTTCACCGGTCTTCATCTCTGCAATCCTTCCCTGGTGAAGTACAATGCCACCAATGAGCTGAACCCTGAAATGCCTCATACCCAAGACTCTTCTGGAAGCTTCCCTTACCACAGCAAAGGCTTCAACCAGCAGATCATCCAATGTTTCACCATTGGCAAGCCTGGATTTGAATTCATCTGTCTTTGCTCTCAGCTCCGCATCGCTAAGAGCCTCCATCTGAGGTTCTAATGCTTCTATTGCGTCTACTATCTTTTCAAGCTTCTTTATTTCTCTATCATTCTGATTACCAAATATCTTTGTTAAAAATGACATGTATCATCACTCCTCAAATCATCGGACATTGACTCGACTAACACTCAGTGTAAGATTAAGCCTTCACCGAATGTTAGTCGAGTCAATGCTGGACTTAATAATCCTTTGTTTTTCACTGCCTATAACAGCAGAGAAATATATCAACTTAGTCCAGTATCCACTTAATTTTATCATAATAGAATTATTATAACAATAAAGTTATTTGGTATTCCACAAAACACACTAACGGTTCTATTATGATATGTTTCCATTGGAAGCATTCTGATATACTTCCTCCTAATCCTTCCTCCTGCAGAACATATTGCTTTCTTTGCCAGCTCCAATGCCGGATCTATATAATGCCACAGAAACCAAATCTAACCTACGCCCTTCTCCTGATAACTCGACCTTGACGTTCTCCAGTATTCTTTCCATCCATTACAGCTATTTTCTCCCTCTAACAAAAACATAATTAACGCCTTTGTTTGGAAGGATAGGCTGGGAATAGGTACATTGCTGGTCTGTTGTATCTGGGTCAAAAATCACTAAAACTGCATCTTTGTCCTGTGCAATAAAACCCTTCCCCTCAAGTCCATACCATAAGGCAGGAAGTCCGGTCTTCTTATGTATTGCTTTCTCAAGGGTAAGAAGCCCTTTTCCCCTTACACACTGTCCTAATATCTTTTGGAAGGTGCCTATGGCCCTTGGATGAGTCATGGCCATAACTCCAGGAATATAAAGCGAATCTGTACCAAACATACAGATAGAGTCAGTTACAAGAAAATCTACATCCTCCTTGGACATGGAAAAGCATATGACACCAACCGCCAACTGGTTGTCATATAATAACTTTATATAGGCATCAAAGGGTGCATTATGCTTTGCTCCAGCTGCTCAACGAAACTATGGTCCTTTAGATTTTTCAAAAAAGTCGAAACATCCATTTCTACGTAGCTCGGAGGCAATGTTACACCAATAGTAGTGGAACTGGCAGTATATGGGTAGACATCATGGCAAGCACCAGCCGCTTCAGCAATGTCCAATGCCTCCTGAACACTTTCTATAAGATGGTTGCCCTCATTACGTATATGTGAAGTGTATATAGGATTGTACCTGAATATTGCCTTGCAAATGTATGAAAGCTCCTCCTTTGTTGTGAAGCAGCCTGGAGCATACAGCAGCCCCGTCGAAAGTCCAAGCTCACCTGCCTCCATGGCTTCTCTTCCTAAAGCTCTCATGGCATCAAGCTCTTTTTTATCCGCTGGTTTTGGGTCCAGACCTAATGTGGCAATTTAAGAGAACCATGAGCTGCAAACAATGCCATGTTTATTCCTAAATGAAAACTATCCAGGGTATCCATTAGTGCTGCAACCCCTAAAAGAGAGTCAGCATTTGGATAAATAGGTGCCCAAGATGCTTATAATAGTTTTTATACTCTTCCAAATACTCACCTCTGACAGGTGCAGGAGAAATCCCGCATTGACCAACGATTTCGGTTGTAATACCCAGCAGAAGCTTTACACTGCACAAGGGATCAACAAAAGCAAATAAATCAGTGTGGCCATGTACGTCTATAAAGACTGGACATACTACCTTTCCACTTGCATCTATGGTTTCAGCCGCCTCCTCCTTAGGGTTCATTATAATTTTCCCTGAACGTATACCTATATCACCATATGATGCAGGAGAACCGGTACCATCAATTATTTGTCCGTTTTTTATCAGATAATCTAACATATACTAACACCTATCCTTATACCCTGTTTTTCTTGTATATAAACCTTGAGCAGATGATACCCGCAGAAATCATTATCGGAAGCACAATGGCACTGTTAATTATTTTAATCTTATGTAAAACTCCACCAAGTACCAAGAGGACAATGGCCATCTTAAATCACTTAGAAATCATGCCAATCTCTAGTGCTCCAAACATGGCAGTAACTATGTCTTCAAAAGCATGCGCTAAAAAAGAGTTTGATAAAAACTTGCCCAAGGAAACTATAGCCCCTATTTCAATAATAACAATGCTTACCATGGTTCAAACCACCATTACTATGTTGGAAATGAAGTCTGATTCGTCAATGTAGTTGGCAAGGTTAAGAACCACAGGCTTCATATAAGAAATGGAAACAGGTATCTTAGGCTTGTAAAATTTCCTGTGAGAACCATAATAAACATAGCTGATGAGCCTATCATAGGAGTAATACTTAATTTTCCTTGAAACAACTGCATAGGACCTGTCTAATATTAAAATCAGGCTGGCCTAAAAAATTAACATAAGGCAGCCTGATTTGCTATACCTATTTTTATAATGAGAATTCTTTTAAATTATTTATTTTACCTTTTGAATTTTATTAGCAGGTTTACCTAACATGAGATGTTGCATATAAATAAATACTCCTACTGCCATGAATATGTCTCCTATGCTGTACACCTTTGGTCTTGGATAAAACTTAGGCATAGACAGCACATCTGCTAAAAATTTAAGCTTAGTGCTTTCTACTAGAGGAGTATGAGTAATTATCTTCCCATTTATTATAGCATTTGCGTTATCAATCAATCCTAAATACTTAAGTTCCTCAATTGAAACCGGCATTTGCCCTCCATTTGCCATTATCACCACAAAATTTAGAAAAACTCCTACAGTTATAATCCAGAATGGATACTTATCCCAATTCATAAATAGTCCAATAAACAATAAAATATATGATAACAAATGTATAAAGGATATACCATGAATAATAAAATCTACACCTTTGGAAGCAAGATACACTGCTGAGAATTCAACTACGAAGGAAGCTCCTATAAAGTACCATCCTCTAATTTCTCCAGAGGATATATTGGAGAACTTTCCACCCCTTACCTTGCCTACCAGCAGTCCACTTCCCATGCTTTCAACCAGCACACTTTTCTACCTCCCCTTCGTACCCCATCATCCTAATGAATTCATTGGCTACTATAGGATTAAACAAAGTTCCTGATTCTTTCTTTATTATATCTATAGCCTCATCTTCAGTCATAGCCTTTCTGTAAGGCCTATCGGAAGTCAATGCATCATATACATCAGCCACACATAATATACAAGCCTCAAGAGGAATTTCACCTTCCTTTTTCCCTTCTGGATAGCCTGTACCATCAAAATGCTCATGGTGACTCATTACTATATCTGCTAATTCCTTTAGAAAATCTATTTCTTTTATGATTTTGGAGCCTATGGCAGGATGAATCTTGATTTTTTCATATTCATCAATTGTAAGCTTACCAGGCTTATTCAGGATATGTTCGTCCACTCCGATTTTGCCAATATCATGAAGCATACCGGCAAGTCTTAAATTCTCCAAAGTCTTGTGAGGCAGTTTCATCTTCTTTCCTAAATTATATGCTAACTCGCTTACTCTCTGAGAATGACCTTGAGTATATGGATCCTTAGCCTCTACTGCCTGGCATAGTGCCTTTACCGTATCCAAGTACATACTTCTCATATCAACATAAAGCTTAAATGAATACCTGGCAAGAAGCAAAGGGCCAAAGAATAGAAGAACTCCCAATATGCCATAGTTTACATAAGCTAATGCCATAATTATGCTCAAAGGTGCTATGGCAAAATAGTCTCTCATAACCCATGCTATGTTTGTATATAGTAATTTAAACAGATTATCACCTGATAGAATGGTCATAAGTATAGACATGATAATTGCATTTACAACTATGTACACAACTATGCTGCCAATCAATGGCAAAACATTTATTAATTCCAATTGACCGGGTATACCACCTAAAGTTTCATAGCAAATGCCTGCTAACGCTGTTGAAAGTGTAATATTAGCTCCATTAAATAATGTCTTATATACAGGAGTATTGAATATATGATGAAGTTTACCATCTTTATTTATAACTCTAAGTATTATACCAAGAGTTGATATCCAAATAGCTTGAGGCATCCCAATTATCAATAATACAGTTAAATTAATTGCAAATCCTACAGAAATCCCTCCTCTTCGATCAGGAGTAGGTATTGCTAACGATTCTGCAATAATTGATAGGATAAGAAAAAAAATCAACTCATTTATATTTATAGTTTTGCTCCAATTAAATGTATACATTATTGTAATTACACCCAATAGAGCAATAACCATAATATATAGCCTTAATTTTTTAGGCATATTAACACTCCTTTTTATTGACCGGCATTTTTATAGCTTACCACCAAGATAAATTTGCTCCTCCTGCTAATACAAGAGAAAGAATAGTCATAAGTATAGCAACTATCTTTTTCATGGTTTGCCCCCCTTTACTAAGATCTCTGTCCTTCCGCTAATAAGACAGGCAAACTCGCTCCGCTAGATAAAATGCCGGTCAAACTTTAAACCATCTTGCTTATCAACCGATTCAATGCATTCAGCACTGACTTTGCAACTGCTTCATTTTCATCGGTTTTTATCATACTGCAGCCAATAAGGAGACTTTCATTATTTTTATATGTATAACCAACCATGCAGACGAAAATATCTCTGCCGGCAACTCTTGTTCTTTCTATGCCTTCAAGATAAAATATGCCATTTGTGTTTACAAAGGATTCAACAGCCATAATAGTAGCCTCAGCAACAGCTTTAAATTTATTTGAAACAGACTTAACCTTAATGCTGTTCCCTTCATAGTTTTTCCCATCGCTTTCCAGAATCACAGTAGCTTTAAGACTGTTGTCCATATTCATCATAACTATGCTGCCTATCTTAAGACGATTATCCTTTATCTCATTCTCCTCAATTTGGGCAATGCTTATTACCTTATAATCCACTTCCACATTGAACCTTGCACTGACAGCTGATTGAATGTCTCTAACCAACTGCTTTACATTTCTCCCAGATGTGCACAATACATGTATATCCTGAACTTCATTTTTCTCCCCCAATATAACCTTGCAAGATAACACGTCAGGTATTCGGCAAATTAGGGATTTCATTTCTTCTTCTAACACTAATCTATTATCGTCCACAATACTCACCTCTATAGACATCATAGTAACATATATATTCGACCAAAAGTTGTCAATTCCTCTAATAAAATTAAAAATTGAATACCTCTGCCTACTTATATATATGCTTGTATTGCAAATAATATAATATTAAAATAGAGGCTTCCATAGAAGCCTCCATATTAAAATTCAGGTTCAATCAAACCATAGTCTCCATCTTTTCTCTTGTAAACAACATTAACTTCCTCACTATCAGCATTGAAAAACATAAAGAAATTATGTCCAAGGAGTTCCATTTGAAGCACTGCTTCTTCTACTGGCATGGGTTTCATAGCAAATCTCTTTGTTTTAACTATTCTGGGTTCTTCGTCATCATCTTCTTCACTAAAGGAGAAGTTCTCAAATCTTACACTTCCGTCCTTGATCTTTCTTTCAAGTCTTGTCTTATACTTAGCAATCTGTTTCTCAAGCTTCTCTACAACGTTGTCAATGGATGTGTACATATCCTCGGTAGCTTCTTCACCCCTTAATATTATACCATTAAAGGGAATAGTAACTTCAATGATATGTCTATTCTTCTCTACTGTCAAAGTTGCGTTTACTTCTGTATCAGGGTTGAAATACTTCTCGAACTTGCTTAACTTCTTTTCTACCCTCTCCCTCAAGGCGTTGGTTACTTCAATGTTCTTTCCACTGACTCTTATGCGCATACAAACATCTCCTTTCGCAACTATTATGCTACCGTTTATATATAATTTATTCTACATCAGGTTAAATAATCCTTCTAAACTTTATCCATTATTTAGTTATATTTATGTCAATGATGTGTGTCAGCTATCCACTGGAATAGTATGCTAAATTTACTATTGATATTGATTAAGATGCTTGAAAAGTCCAAGTAGTGTCATACAACCAATTTCCCCAAAATTTGTCACATACCGTCTTTTTTTGATGAATACTTATTAGATTACATAAATTTTTAAGGAATCATTCATTATCAAGCTCTCTTTTTATATTAAGCAAAATTATGAAACAAATATACTTAGACACAATGTTATGCACAAATAAAAAGCAAAAAGCTGTGGATAATGTGCATAACTCTGTTGATAACTTGCATTTACAGGATTAATTCCATCATTCAATTGTTGATTACTTGTGAAGTAATAATAGTCAGTAAATTCATCAAATTATGTATTGTATATTTAAAAAAAATATATGCATATTTTTTTTCCAAAAACAGTAAAATAAAGGAATTGCTTGTATGAAATAAAGCGGATTAAGAAAGGCTTTTATGGAAAATATAAATTAAAAATTTATACTTTACTAGCATAATAAAAAAAGCCACATAAAGTGGCTTTTTCTTATCTTCTTGCATCAAAGCATTCTTTGCAATATACTGGTCTATCATTTGTAGGTTTGAAAGGTACTTGAGTCTCTTTACCGCATTCTGCACATACTGCATCATACATAACTCTTTCTCTTCTTGCACCACCATTCATGCTTGCCTTTCTTGCAGATCTGCAATCTTTGCATCTTGCAGGTTCGTTCTGGAAACCCTTTTCTGCATAAAACTCCTGTTCACCGGCTGTGAATACGAACTCCTGTCCGCAATCCTTGCATACTAATGTTTTGTCCTGAAACATAAAATCCCTCTTTTCTTAAATACTTTAGGTAGTGACGGTCTCCAGAACTTTTTTTGGGATTTATGTTTCCAGAAAAAGGTTCCTGACCTGACCACGTATACCCTTCCTAGCAGTTTCCACAGCTGACCTGGTCTTTGCCCCCACACTCGCCGTCTGGAAGTTTCGCTCAAGCTATTAAGCCCCTCACTACAGCTCCTCTCAGGTATAACCTGGACGGACTTACTCCTAAGCCGCACCATGCTCACAAAGCTTTGCTTTGCTTACGTGGATCGTTTTGCCTGCGACTGGCATCGATTTTCAACCACAGACCTGGGAAATACTACTTAATATATTATATACTTAATTATTAGAATATACAAGATTTTTATGTGATTTTATTATATTTTTGTACAAATTCTATTTTTTGCTATCTATATATATCCCGCTTATATTTATGTTTGGCTTATCATAGGCTTTCAGGAATTTCTGACCTGAATTCACCATTTTAATATCTTTTTTAATATCATCTATTAGATTCTGAACCTTAATTTTATTCTGTTCTTCCAGCTCCATTATACTCCTTGCCAAGTCCATTATATCGGTGATGAGATCTTTAATATTCTTAAACTCAGGATAATCAGCAACACTAATACTCTCAAAAGATTCTATCTGTAATTCCTCTTTGAGTAATTTCGCTGCCTCTTCAAAGTCCTCATCGATTTTCTTTATCTTATCAATTTCCACCTGCTTTTTATCTATAAATCCATGCAAGTTCTCTCCCTCGTTATTTTCAATATCATTTTTCTGACCAAGGGTTAACTCATATATTTCCTCTAAAGCAGCTTTCTTTTCCTCCAGCAGGCTTTGGATTTTAATAATCATGTCTTTTGATTTTTCTCCCATTATATCACCTCAAAAAAACAAGGCATGTATATCATGCCCTTATTTATTTACAGTTTGACTTCCTTTGGCTAGCTTCATAGCCTGAGCCCAAGTGTCTCTCAAGTCCTTTGCAAAGTCTAATACTTCTTTTAATATTTCTTTATCCTTTTTGATATTTGCATCTATTAAGCGTCGATTCATATATTCATATATGGAATATAGATTTTTTGAAACATCATAGTCCATATTCAGAGTGCACATAAACTCCTCTATAATATTCTGAGCTTTAATAATATTGCTATGAGCGCCTTGCAAATTCTTTTCCTCGATAGCCAGTATACCAAGATTCAAGAATTTAACTAATCCATTATAAAGCATGAGGGTCAACTCTTGAGGCGTAGAAGTATTAACTACATTCTGCTGATACTGTTGATAAGGATTTGCTGTAACCATTATTGTGCTTCCCCCGTTTCATAACTTAGTCTTATCTGTTAAAGTTTTGTGTAAACCACGAAGATTGTGCACTCATTCTGCTAAGTGCTGTTTCCATGTAGGCAAATTTTATATATAGCGATTCTTGCTTCTCATAAAGTTTATTTATCAATTCCTGTATATAATCCTGTTTTTCATTTATCTGCTTTGTAAGTGTATTCTGATATTCTGTAACATCTCCGACCAATCCGGCTTTTTCCAATAGAAGTCCTTTTTGTCCGCTTTCACTTCTTGTGGTTCTTATGTAATCCTGAAGAACATCAAAGAGTCTTTCTACTACGCCGCTTTCTTTATATCTTTTATCTCTCAATTCACTGCTGTTATCAGGACTATAAGAAATTTCTGATGTTTTCGTAAATATCTCTACAACCTTGTCCAGATTATCTTCTATGGCTTTTTTAAGTTTATCCTCATCTATAAAAAGCTTAGCCCCGTTTCTCCAGCTACCTGTAGATATGCCTATTGAAAATAAGCCTCCGGCTTCGGTTAGATCATTCATAGCGCTTCTCATTCTTTCAAGAACACCATGTAAAAGGCTGTCATTTCTCAATAGACCTGTTTTTGCCTTCTCTTCCCACTTTTTGATTTCATCTTCCGTCATTGCTTCTCTCTGCTCATCGGTAAGAGGCAGATAATAGTCTCCCTTGTCTGTTCCTCCGCTTCTTGGTCTCTTTTCGGTTACTTTTGTAGTAATTTTTTCTACTATCTCATTGTATTTATCAATAAAACTCTTTATTTTTTCATATATGGCATCTGTGTCCTGAGTCAGAGTGATCTTTGCTTCTCCTACACCTGTCAATGTATATGTGACACCATCTATGGTAAATGTGTTGCTGTTTTTTTCTGTTATGACTTCCTGTCCATTTGAATCTTTCTTGCCATCAAGCTTAAACTTAGCATTCTTACCGTATTTAACTTCATCAACATCAAAACCTAATCCATAAAACAAATTCTTTGCATTGCTGTTGCTGATGACATCGATCTTCTCATCTGCTCCTGTAGCCTTGGATTCTACAATAAACTTGTCCAAAAATGAGCTATAGCTAATTCTGACTCCTGCATCGCTATTATTGATAGCAGAGATCAAATCATTTAAAGTCTTATCTGCTGAAATTTTTATTTCTTCACCATTAATCTCCAATGAGAGTTTATTATCTTCCAAATTTAAGCCCAAACTATTAGCTACTTCACTGATTTTACTGTCCATGCTAAGCCCATTAAGACCTAGTTCGCCAACTCTGGATTCCATTTTTGCCTTTTCAGCCAATTGCTCTACTTTAATTGTATGTTCCATCATTGCAACCTTACCATTGCTTTTGGCTGTTGCCACATTCTCATCGGTGGTCTTTACCTTATAAGCATAGTATGTGCTGGAAGATCTCATATATGTGGCAGGCTTTAAAACATCAAAGAATTCATCCTTGAAGCTTCTCAACATATTAATAATGGATCTGTAATCATCTCTTTTCCATTCCAATAACTGCTTTTCCTGCTTGACCTTGTCGACTTTTGCCTGCTGTACTCTTATCATCTGCTGTACAATAGCATCTGTATCCAAGCCAGAGGCCATTCCTGTAAATCTCAATTTGGTATTGAGTATATTAGAAATACTACTTGCCACTGCCATTATCTCCTTTCATCAACAAATATTCCCGCTATTTCCCACATCTTTGCAACCATATCAAGAATTTTTTCCGGTGGGATTTCTCTTATAACCTCCTGGGTTTCCTTATTAATTACTTTCACCATGATCTCTTTGGTTCCTTCATGTATGGAATATTCAAAGCTGCATGTAGCTCCTGTGATAGCCTTATTGGCCTTTTCTATCATTTCTATCCATAAGGATTCATCGATAGAAAGCTCATACTTGGTTTTTTGGCTCAATTCCTGGTAATCATAACTGTCTTTTTGCTTATTATTTGTAGTCTGTATATTCTGTACATTACTTTTAGCCTCATTGTTTATACTTGCAGCTGTCTGTATTGTTTGAATGTTATTTACAGACTCAACTCTCATAACCATATCCCTCCGTGGAAAATGTTTTATAAAATCCTTTCAATTTATATATCGTAATAAAAAAGATTTTTCTTTAGAGTTATTTAAACATTTCCCAGATATACATAATTTAGATATTTTGATGCCACTCCTCTGGCTTTTTGCATCACATCAATATCCGTAGGGGGACGATGAATTTTATAATTTGGAAAATACCTGGTCAAATGAAGAGGGATATTTTTATCCAAGCTTGACAAAAAAACAGCAATCCTTTCCACTTCTTCCACTGTATCATTTAGCCCATTTACCAATAATGTAGTTATCTCTATGTGGCATTTGTCATAGCATTTTTCTATGGTTTCCAATACATACTTTATATCTCCGCCGCATATTTTATTATAATAATCCTGTCTGAAGGATTTAAGGTCAATATTCATGGCATCAATATAAGGCAGAATCTTTGTCAAAGGCTTCTCCTGAATATATCCATTGGTCACCAGCACCACTTTATACTGTGGACACACTTCCTTTAGCTTTTTGGCAGTATCGCAAACATATTCATACCATATGGATGGCTCATTGTATGTAAAGGCTATGCCTATATTATCATCTATTTGCCTGCATGTTTCTATCAATTCCTCAGGAGAAAAATATCTGCTCTCGGCTCTATAATGGGCTATGGAATAGTTCTGGCAAAATCCGCAGAAAAAGTTGCATCCAAAGCTACCTACAGAAAGAATTTTACTTCCTGGACAAAAGTGATAAAGAGGCTTTTTCTCTATGGGGTCCAATGCTATGGCAGTGATCTCTCCATAGTTTATGGTTTTAAGGTTACCCTCTATGTTGGTTCTCACTGAGCAAAGTCCATATTGTCCCTCTCCTATATTGCAATTATGAGGGCATAAAGAACATCTTATCCTATCTCCATGCTTTTCCCAAAACATGGCATCCTTAATCACAAGCATCACTCCTTGTGCCTGATAACCTCAAACTTCTCAATTGAATAATTCTCATAAGATGATATGCCTGCTTTTTTCAGGGCAATATTAAGCTGTTCTTCCACAGTATCAACACCTTCCAGATCCGGCAGCAGCAATCCTGTCCTTCCTCTCCATCTCACTATAACCCCGTATCTCTTTGGGTCCAACTCTGACTTTGTGGCTTTCTCAGGTTCTGTAAGCACATCCACAGAAAAATCTATTTCCTCCAGTTCATCCTCTCTTACAGGGTTGAATCTGGGATCCTGAGTGCCAGCTTCCACCGCATTTCTGATGATCTCCTCCGCTATACTGTTGGTAACAGGGAATATAGTTCCTATGCATCCTCTAAGCTGCCCTTCCTTCTTTAGGGATACAAAAACTCCTCTTTTTGTTTTTAGCATTTCCTCTGTCACATAATCGGGTACATCCATGTAACTGCCTTGGAGCAAATAATGGGTCAGGCTCTCTCTCGCTAACCTCACATAGGGATCTGCGTTACCTGTTTTTTCTCTGAATCTTTCTTTGCTTTTCTCACATAAAGCATTATACATATCCATATGGGATTTTTCCAAAGAAAAGCTCATAATGCTGTAACCTACTCCAAAAGTGCCCTCATAAGATAAAAGCTTTCCTTTGAAGTCATATCCATTCATAGCACCTAGCATTACATAATATGATCTTAGACCGCATTCAGCGGCTCTCTCAATGACATTGGGATCCATGTTGAAAACTCCAATCACATCACCTTTCTCAAGCAGTGAAATTATTTCCCTGTCGAACATCTCCCCTTCCTGTACATAGCCATAGGGGCCGTCATGTGACAGTTTGTGGGATAAATCTCCACTGGCGATAAAAACTGCATTGTTATCGCTATCTTCCACTGCTTTCCTGATGCACATTCCAAACCTATATAACTGTAGCTTAGGCAGCATACCATAGGTTATATGAACAATCTTGTAATTAGAAATCTTCTTGTTTATGAAATAAAGAGGCACCATAACCCCGTGATCCAACTCGTAATCAATACCATATCTTCTGGCAGACTTTTTGGTTATCTCTGCTGTCAATATGCCTTCTTCCTCAGCCATCGACATGATTTTTTCAGTTAATGGTATATTTATTTCATGCTCAAAAACTACCTGGGAAGCTCCGAATCTGCCTAAATCTCCTTTTATCCTGTCTTCGCAGGACATAGCCACCGCATCGCTAAACACCGGTCCATGGGGTGTTATGAATATTATGGTATCCGCACCCATGGAAGCTATCTCTTCAGCCACCTTGTCAAAGGCATCGGAAGTTGATTTTATCTTTTTCTCTTCTCCCCGTCCTATCTCAGGCACAACAATGGGAGGATGAGGCATGGTATAGAAGGCTTTAATGGTTCCCATAATATCACCTCTAAAATAATTTTCATTAGCTATATTGTACCATATGTTAAAAAATATAAACTATTGCATTAATTTTTAGATATAATATACTTACAAGCTATAAATTTTAGTGTAGAATTAATAATAATGCTTTGCAATGTAATTATTGAAGTATATGAATACCATAAAAAACATCATAATTCCAATACACCAATAGACTATTAGAAAGAATCATAAACAAGGTAGAAGTTATCAAATATAAAAGTTATAGTAAATACAGATTGAAAATAAATTCTATTTGACAATCAATGTCTATATCATAGAATACTAAAACTACATTTAAGACAGATTAGAAATAATAAAGGACTATTCAAAAATAAGAAGGATGTGAAAATATGAAAGTTGCAATTATGCAACCATACTTTTTCCCATATATAGGATACTGGCAATTAATAAATGCCGTTGATAAATTTGTTATATATGACGATGTTAATTATATTAATCGAGGATGGGTTAATAGAAATAATATATTGTTAAATGGTAAAGTTCAGAGAATTAATCTTCAAATGGTCGGCGCTAGTCAAAATAAACTAATTAACCAAATTGAAGTGTCGGATAGTGAACTGTTTAGAAAAAAACTATTAAAAACTATAGAAACAGCTTACAGAAAAGCACCATACTATTTGGAAACCTTCAGCATTATTGAAAACATTGTAAATAACACAGAGAAAAATCTTGCAAAATATCTGGAATATAGTATAAGGAGAGTATGTAAGCATTTACAAATAGATACTGAAATAATTATGTCATCGTGTATTCAAAAAAATAACTCCTTGAAGGGACAAGATAAAATAATTGAAATATGTAAAATATTAAATGCTGATGAGTATTATAATGCAATTGGTGGTCAGGAGTTATACTCACGTGAAGATTTCAACAACATAGGCATTAAATTGAAGTTTTTAAAAACTAACAACATCAACTACACTCAGTATAAAAGTGAGTTTACTCCAAATCTGTCTATTATAGATGTAATGATGTTTAACTCAATTAATGAAATAAGTAAAATTTTAAACGATTATATTTTAGTTTAGTGACCTTACCATAGCCCAGTCAACAACTGCAACAAGGTAAATCCAGCCTTCATCAAACAAGCCACGCGTTTTTTGCTTCATGAGATACCTCGATTCTTAAGAGCATAAGTATTTTTTGTGCTTCCATAAGTTTGGCGAGATTGGTTAAATACTTTTTTGACTTTGTCAACCAACTCCTCGTTTAATTGCTTACGATTGCTGTTTGAATGTTTAAGCTATGTACAATAGACACTCCTTCAAACTTCAAGTACTAGCCACATCTTCTCTTTGTATCCATCAAACCGGGGTAACTTCACTAAAACCCATAATTATAAAAATGGACACAGCGATACCATAGTCGAAATTTGGTAATCGCTTGTTTGTCCATTTTTAACGTGCTGTATTATAAATTAACTGAATAGTCATTGATATTTAACATAATTCACTTTAATCACTTGTATTCTCAATACTATTTAAATATTCAATATTATATAAAAGATCTTCATCATTACTAAACATTTGCAATCCTTTTTCAAGAGTTCTTCTGGCTTCTTTAAGTTTATTTTCCATCATAAAAATGACGGCTTTTATTGAATAAATCTCTGGATCATTTTTAAGAAAATCTTCTATAATATTAAGAATGCTTTTAGCCTTCTCTAAATTGCCTATCTCAATATGTTCTTGAATTTGCCTCTTTGCTTTACCACTTTTTATTATTTCATTTATCCTTTTAGAAGCAGGTACATATTCGCCACATTTTCCATAATAACTCAAAGCTTGTCCAATATCTCCCAATACCTCATATATTACACCAAGATTATAATATGATAAATAACTGCTTGTACCAATTACCTTTTCTGTTTTTCCTATGGATTTTTTAAAATTAACAATGGCTTCTTCAAACTTCCCAATATTCATCTTTATAAGTCCTAACAAGAAATAATAATCTGCCAGATTTTTATAATAGAATTCATACTCCATGACTTTCAATGCATCTTCATATTTTCGCAGATTTAACAAAGAATAACCGTAAGTTATAACCAAATCTTGGGCATACTCCAATTTATAATCAATATCCGATTGCATAGCTTTATCAAACATTTTTATAGCGTCAACGTAGTTTTTTGTCAAATAATGTATCTTACCTAAATTATAGTATAAGTATGGATCATTAGGATTCTCCTTAATCGACTTTTCCAAAAGCTTTTTATTTCTTTCCCATTTATTTTTCCTTCTTACTTCTTCAGCCATATATCCTACGTGATCTACACTAATGCCTATATTTTGGGATTTTATTGCAATTCCATCTAAAGGTACGATTTGCTCATGAATAATTCCTTCATATTTGTAGTGTTTTCTATTAAACAGTCTAGCAATTCTGTCTCTAGATTTCTGAACTTCTTTGATTTTATCATAATAAGAAAAATTAAGTATTATTTCTATCCTGCCTATTGCTTTTTCATTTTGAGACAAAAAATTTTGCACTTGTAATTTATCAAAATGAATTAGAAACTCATCTGCATCTAACACTAAAATCCAATCATTAGTAGCTTTTGAAATCGAAAAATTTCTAGCTTTCGAAAAATCATCAACCCAATCAAAGTCGTAAACCTTATCAGTATATTTATAGGCAACTTCTTTAGTTTTATCTTTTGATCCTGTGTCAACTACTATTATTTCATCGACATAGTCACCAATACTATTTAAGCATTTATCAAGATTCGCTTCTTCATTCTTTACTATCATACATAGGCTTATTGGTATCATTTCATCACCCATTTAATCAATATTTGCATTATGAGATCACATATGGCCTTAAAACTCTTTCAATCTCTTTTTTCCATACCAAGAAACTTGGAACAATACCTTTCTCTATTTGCTCCGATACATAAGCCTCCTTACCTTGCTCATAACTCTTTATTACATTATCCATATTATACTTAATAGATGTAGTAAAAGCGGCCAAATTATTTTCTGGTAGTTCACTCTCCATGGGTTGTATAGAGTTATAGATACTATCTAAAGCATCAACTATATCTTTAATAACAACTAATGCTTCTTCGTATTTCAATTCTGTTAGTTGTACTTGTACATAATCCAATCCTTCTTTCATAGTATCTAGGAGTTCCAGTATTCTTTCTATTACTTCACGATATCTATCCATCATAATCAACCTCTCTGTGATTTTTTTTATATATCTTATAATGCCATCAGATACTTTCCATATTCTGTCTTCATCAATGGCTCTGCCAAAGCATGAAGTTGTTCTTTTGAAATAAATCCATTTCTATATGCAATTTCTTCAATACAAGCTACATATAAACCTTGCCTTTTTTGAACAGTCTGAACAAAGTTGCTGGCTTCTAACAGAGCATCATGAGTTCCTGTATCCAACCATGCAAATCCTCTTCCCAATACTTTTACTTTCAGTTTTTTATTATTCAAATATTCCTTGTTTACATCTGTGATTTCCAATTCGCCCCTGGCAGAAGGCTTTAGATTTTTCGCAATATCAACCACATTTTTATCATAAAAATACAGCCCTGGAACTGCATAGTTTGATTTAGGTTCTCTCGGCTTCTCTTCTATAGATAATACATTCCATTGATCATCAAACTCTACCACTCCATATGCTCTTGGATTATTTACATAATATCCGAATATATAAGCTCCTTCTTTTAAACTTGCAACTTCTCTCAAAATTCCAGTAAACCCATATCCATAAAATACATTATCACCTAATATTAAAGCTACTGATTCATCTTTTATAAATTCTTCTCCTATTATAAAGGCTTCTGCAATACCATTAGGTTTTAATTGCACTCTGTAAGAAAAATTCATGCCTAATTGACTGCCATCTCCTAGCAGCTCTTCATAAACAGGCAAATCCCTAGGTGTTGATATAATCAATATATCTCTTATACCAGCAAGCATTAGGACAGATAAAGGATAATAGATCATGGGTTTGTCATATATTGGAACAATCTGCTTGCTGATAGATTTTGTAATAGGGTATAAACGGGTTCCGCTTCCTCCTGCTAATATAATGCCTTTCAAAATAACTACCCTCTTTCTCTATCGATGTACATTTTCTTATAATAATCTTCATAAGCACCGGATGTAACTTCATCAAGCCACTGACTGTTCTCTAAATACCATTTCACAGTGAATTCTATTCCCTCTCCAAAAGAAGTCATAGCTCTCCATCCCAATTCATTCTTAATCTTCGTTGAGTCAATGGCATATCTTCTATCGTGCCCTTTCCTGTCTTTTACATATTTAATCTTATCTTCGCTTATTCTTTCTTTCCTGATGTCATCATCGGAAAGCAAATCTCTTAATGCATTTATAATTGTCTTAACTATATCGATATTTGTTCTTTCATTGCCTCCACCAATGTTATAAACTTGTCCTATTTGACCTTTATTCACTACCAAATCAATTGCCCGAGCATGATCTTCTACATATATCCAGTCTCTTATATTTCTTCCGTCTCCATAAACAGGTAAATCTTTTCCACTAAGACAATTATTAATCATAAGAGGTATTAGTTTTTCTGGAAATTGATAAGGGCCATAGTTATTTGAACATCTTGTGATATTAATTGGCATCTGATAGGTTTCAAAATATGATTTTACCAACAAATCTGCAGATGCTTTACTGGAAGAATAAGGGCTTCTTGGATCAAGAGGAGTAAACTCGCTAAAATAACCTGTCTCTCCTAAAGAACCGTATACCTCGTCTGTTGAAACTTGTAAAAATTTCTTTCCTTCCTCCCATTTCTCTCCCTTAAGCCATGCTTTTTTAGCTGCTTCCAGTAATACAAAAGTACCTTCAATATTGGTCCTTATAAACTCCATAGGGTTCTCTATACTTCTATCCACATGAGATTCAGCAGCAAAGTTAATCACATAATCTATATCATATTTTTGAAAAATGGAATCTACTAACTTACCGTCAGTAATATCTCCTTTAACAAAAACATAATTTTTATTATCTTCAATATCCTTCAAATTATTTAGATTTCCTGCATATGTAAGCTTGTCCAAATTTATGACAAAAATATCATCATACTTTTTCATTATATAATGGATAAAATTAGATCCAATAAACCCTGCTCCACCGGTTATAAGATAAGTCTTCAAACCAATAGCCCCCTTTATATATCATAACAAAATCCAGCTTCATTGAATGTCTTATAATTCTTATCTTTATCAGATAGCAGCAATTCTTCAACTCCACCTAAAGGCCATTTAATATCAAATGATGGGTCATTCCATGGATATCCACCTTCATCTTCGGGATGATAAAAATTAGTACATTTATATGTAAACTCAGCCTCATCAGACAAGACTAAAAAACCATGCGCAAAACCTTCAGGTATATACATTTGCCTTCCATTTTCCTCACTTAAATAACATCCATACCATTGCTTAAATGTTGATGAGTTTTTTCTCAAATCAACAGCTACATCAAATACTTCACCTTTGAGAACACGAACCAATTTCCCTTGTGGATATTTCTTCTGAAAATGCAGGCCTCTCAATACTCCTTTTTTTGATTTTGATTGATTATCCTGAACAAATCTAACATCCAGTCCTGCTTCTTTAAAAGCCTTCTCGTTATATGTTTCCATGAAATAACCTCTGTTGTCCTTAAAGATCTTTTGCTCAATAACATATAAACCTTCTATGCCTGTTTTATTAAAAACAAAATTACTCATCTATCTATCCCCTATAGCTTTAATGTATTTTTTATAAAATCTTTTAATGCCTCTTCCCAATACCTCATGTTATCACCTATGGTGCTTCTTAACATCATGTTGTCTAAACATGAATAGGAAGGACGCTTGGCTTTCCTTGCATATTGCTCAGAAGTTACCGGCTCCACAATACACCCTATACCGGCATACTCAACTATCTTGCATGCAAAATCATACCAACTGGCAATTCCATTTCCGGTACAATGGTAAATACCATACTCATCTGTAAAAGCCAACTTAAGTATGTGACCCGCTAAATCCTCCGCATTGGTTGGATTACCTATTTGGTCATTTACCACTTGCAGTTTGCCTTTTTCTTTGGCTAACCTCAAAATAGTCTTTACAAAATTACTTCCATTTTCTCCATAAAGCCATGAAGTTCTTATAATAAAATACCTGCTGCAAAATTCCCTCACATAATTTTCTCCCAATAATTTTGTTTTCCCATATACATTAATAGGACCTGGAACATCATACTCTCTATATGGCATTTTTTCACCATTTACAATAACTCCTTTACCATCAAACACATAATCTGTTGATATGTGAATAAGCTTTGCCCCAACAAATTCTGCAGCAATTGCAAGATTTCTAGGGCCTAAGGAATTTACTCGAAAAGCCTCTTCATAATTTTCTTCTGCTTGGTCAACATTTGTGTAGGCAGCACAGTTGATAATTACGTCAGGTTTTATTGCATTTATATATTCCAAAACAAAATTTTTATCTGTAATGTCAAACTCCTTTGATCTGCTTTTATCCAATATAATTTTTTCACTTGTTTCTAAAAAATAATTATTATAATCACACTCAAGACGTTTAGTTATTTCATGTCCTAATTGCCCAGTGTATCCTGTTAAAATAATTCTTTTCAATACTATCACCTGTTATTTCGTTTTTTCATACATTTTCTTTTATAATTTTGATAATCTTTTGTTGTTGCTCTAATTCAAGATTATAATATATAGGCAAACAAAGTATATTATTTGATATGTTATATGAGTTATTTGCTTCATATTCATCTACATAACTTAATGTATTTAAAGATGGATAGAAATATCTCCTAGGATAAATGTTATTTGCTTCAAGTTTTTCTTTTATTTTTAATAAAACTTTCTCAGAACTAACCACTATAGGAAAATATGAATAATTTTGGGTGCAATTTTTATTGATTACCTGCAACTTTATTTGATTTATACCAGAAAACTCATTTAAATAATTTTCATAGACTTTTTGTCTTCCTTTAATTATATTTTCTATATCATCCAAAACACAAAGTCCCATTGCTGCTTGAAACTCATTCATTTTGGCATTGATTCCTATGCCATCTATTGTATCCGGACCTGTTATGCCAAAATTAATAAGCTTACGAGCTTTATCATATAATTGATCTTCATTAATTATTAAAGCTCCTCCTTCTATAGTATGAAATACCTTAGTAGCATGAAAGCTTAATACAGATACATCTCCATAGTTAAGAATGCTTTCCCCTTTGTATTTCACACCAAATGCATGGGCAGCATCATATATAACTTTCAGATCATATTTTTGGGCTATCTTATCTATTTCTTCTACTTCACACCCATTGCCAAAAACATGAACGGGAAGAATAGCAGATGTATTCCTTGTGATCTTTTCTTCCAACTTGTTATAGTCCAAGCAAAATGTATCGGAATCTATATCTACGAATACAGGTTTAAGGCCTTCCCATACCAGACTGCTTGTAGTTGCAACAAAACTAAAAGGGGTGGTGATTACTTCACCCGTCAAATCCAAAAGTTTATAAGCTACTTGAAGTGCTAGAGTTCCATTTGATACTAAAATAATATGCTTTACTCCTAAGTATTCTTTAAGTCTTTTTTCTAATTCTTTAACCATTTGACCATTATTTGTAATCCAACCTGAATCAAATATTTTGTCTACATATTGTTTAAACTTTTCTACATCAGGTAGGTATGTTTTGGTAACATTAATCATTTTTTCACTCCTTATTGCTTATGAACAAGAATTAAATCTTCATAAGAATTAACACCGTATCTTTTGGATTCTTCTTCTGAAAACAATTCATTGTTGTTTATTATATTTAAACTAAAACCGGCATCTTCTAACCTTTTGAAAAAGTCCAATCCATAAATTCTAACATGGTCTTCCTGTCCGTAGTTTTCTAGTCTTTTTTCTTTTGATTGTATTGAATAATCTTCATATGATTTTTCTAGTACAGGTGAGTACGGTGTTTGCAAGACAGCATACCCATCTTTCTTCAATACCCGGAATAACTCCATCATAGCCTTCATGTCATCTTCTATATGTTCTAAAACATGATTGCATATAATAAAATCAAAGTATTCATTCTCAAAATGGATTTTTGTAATGTCCATCTTAATTATCTCGCTATCCATTGGATATAGATCACCGCATATATACTCCTTTGGTTTATAACTTTTTATTATTTTTCTTAAATTTGCTTCTGGAGCAATATGCAATACTCTACTTCCAGTTATCTTGCCCCATAACTTTAACCTGTCAAAATACATTTTTAGATGCCTTTCCCTATCATGACTATAGCAATAAGGACAAGAAAAATTCCTAACATCACTGCCAACTATTCTATATTTTTCTATAGACTTTGGCATTTTAACACTATAAGGTAGAAATCTTTCTACTTGATTTCCGCATATTACACATTCATGTTTATGTTTTGCTTCTTCTGCAATAATATCTATTGCATTTTTAAATGAATCAACCAAACTTTTCTTTAGACTACTATCAATCTTTTGGTGGGGAATATCTTTTAAAATAACATTATATGAGTAAAACCATTTAGTTATATAATTTATATACGCCATCTTACTGTCAATCAAACCAGTATCATAACTATCATCTATAATTTTTTTCCACTCATTAATCCCTGTATAAAAAACCTCTAAATTTTGTGAATTTTGATTACTATGTTGCCTGAAAAAACTTAATGATTCACACATATATGCAACTTTCCCTTTTTCCAGAAGTGAAAACCATGTAACCATATCAGCAATATTCATATAGTAATTGTTATTGTAATAGCCAAAACCATCTTCTAGAAGTGACTTTTTGAATAAAACAGTTGTTGGTTCTCCAATGAAGTTTATTAGTTTATCTAAACATAATAAACATAACTCATTTCCATTTATTATCGAATCTTTATCAACTATTCTCCTTGTTGAATTATCGTCTGGTAAATATTCACCATTTTCATCTATTAATTGTCTATGTGATGTTACTAAGCTAACATCATCTCTGCTTAAGAAATACCTCATCATTTTTTCTATCTTTGTAACATGAAAAATATCATCGTGGTATAAATAATTCACATATTCCCCTTTACTTCTATTAAGTAATTCATTTACATTTGTCATCCCATAATCCATTTTTTCCTTTTTATTTTTAAAGTATATAATATTTGAATATTTATTTAAATAAGGCTTAATAAATTCTTCTACCTCATTAGTTGTGCTATCATCACCAATTATTATTTCAATATTGGGATATGTTTGATTGATTGCACTTTCCAAAGCCTCTTTTAAGTACTTTGTTTGATTATATGCAGGAATGAGAATGCTAACTAAAGGTAAATCATTATTATCTTTATGCAAAATACCAATTTTATTATTCTCTTCCTTAAGCCAATCATAGTATTTCTTAAAGTTCTCATATTCTTCTGACTTAAAGCCTGCCTCATCTAACGGCTTGATTATATTTTCTTCACCATATTTAATAAATTTCCTCACAGTGTAAATATACTTATCATCATCTGATAGAAAACCTTTTTCTCTTCCTGTGATAACTTGATGTATATAATCTGTATAGCCTTTTAGAAGTATACCCAGATTATGCTGCTGTTGCCCTTCGTGAACTCTAAAATAGCTTAATACTTCATTAATGTATACTGCTTTTCCCATAGATAAAAGATTAAGCCATGAAGCTTGATCAACATTGCAACCATACTTTCGTCCATTGAATACACCAAATGGCTCCATAAGTTTATCTTTTCTAAATAACGCTGTTGTTGGCTCACCTATACAATTATAGATATTCATTAATATAAAATCGCCAAGTTCTATTCCATCAATAACCTTATCCTCATCAAATATTCTATCTGTACCTCTAAATATCTCTTTTATTTCACCATTACCATCTATTACAGCTCTATGCGATGTTACTAAAGTAATCTCTTGTTTATCATCAAAAATAAAGTAATTCATCATTTTTTCTATTTTAGTTTCTTCAAATAAGTCGTCATCCATTAGAAAGTTAATATACTCGCCTTGTGCCATCTCATATAGCTTAATATCATTATCAAATTGCCCCAGATTCTTCTCATTGTGATAGTATTTGATATTACTATATTTATTTAAATAATTATTCTTCATTAGGCACTCTGTTTCATCATTTGTACTATCATCGCCCACTATAATTTCAATATTTTTATATGTTTGATTCAAAGCACTTTCTAAAGCCAGCCTAAAGTATTCAGGACGATTATATGTAGGTATAAGAATACTTACTAATGGAAAAATATCTTTTGAATACTCTTCTAAAAATAATTTCCTATAATCTTCATATCTATTTTTAACATTTACAATACCACAATCATGTATCACCCAAGGGGATACTTGATTAGGAATGGCTACATCATAACCCGCTTTAATAAATTCTATACTTTGCGACAAATCATAAAAATGCCATCCATCAAATATATCTTGGCGCCATGGTATATCATATTGCGTAATCATAGTAAGTCCATCTATTGCTTGAACAGTTTCATAAGCGTTTTTTACTTCTTCAAAACTTAATAAACTGACTTTACCAGCATGGTTGTCATAAACTTTTCCATACTTATTCTTTGATTCCCACCATACTCCATTGGTTGGAATAACCTTAGCACCAACTACTCCTAACATACCTATTTTTTCATTGCTTTTAAATATATTTAATATATCCTTTATAAATGACCTGTTAATTATATACACATCTTGATGCAAGTATACTTTGTATTTTGCATCAGAAGCTTTCATTGCTTCATAATATCCTCTCGCCATGGATTCAGCATTTTCTACAGAAATACATTCAACTTCATATCCTTCCGGTATTTCCAGTTGATTAATATAATAGAGGGCTTCTCTATATAGCTGTTGATTATTGACACAACTTATAAAGCATATTTTGTTATTATTCATTATACTGCCTCCTCTATTTGCTGCTTAAGTTGCTGCAACTCTATATCCTCAGTAACATTAATTCTCTCTAAAAAATCTAAAGCAAGCTTATTTTCATTTATTTGATGCAACACATAAGAAATATTGTAAATAGTATCAGTATTTTTACTATCCAACCTAAATGCTTCTTTTAACAGATATAAAGCTTTTTCAACGAAATTAAATTGATAGTAAGTTATTCCGACAATATTAAATAAATTTACTTTATCAATTCCATATTTTAAGATAAGATTTTTCAATTCTTCAACTTCTATACTATAATTGCCAATAATCATTCTTAATCGTTCTAAATTATTCTCAAACTCTATATTATTATCTAGTCTTCTAATAATATTTAGATATTCTCCTTTTACATCAATACCATCATTAAATAAACTATAATCCATATTATCTAGGTCTTCTTTTTTATAAAAGGTAAGCTTCATATCATCTGACGATTCTACGGTACAATGTTTTTCCATAGAAAATATTCTTTGCCCGTTAACTTGAATTATCTCAAATTTAAAATCTCCTAATACATCTAGCAACTTCTTCTTTAATTTATTACTTAATGTCACTTCCCCTTGATATAAACAAATAAGCGCTTTCCCTTCATCCATTAAGTGACCTTTTACATTCGCTAAAATTTCTATAATGCTTGCTTCATCCTTTTGTGGCTCAGTAATAATAATGTAATCAAATGCATTTTTCTTAAATGCTTCTATATCTTTCAATTTTCCAATCTCTATATGAGCAAAGTGGTTAGTATTCACAATGGCTTCTTTTATAGTGTCTATTCCATATAATTTGGCTGAAGGAATGGCATTTTTTATATCTAGAAGTGTTCCACCGCCAGCGCATCCTATATGCAAAACTTTAATATCATCTTTTTTGCATTCTTTATATATAAGCTCTGTTATCTCTTTTTTAATTTCAATTATATGATAAGGATCAAATCCCCATTTTTTTGCAAACTTCTCTCTATTCTTCATCAGTAGTTCTCTATATTCTTTAGAAACCTTACCAAAGGATGCACTCCCAAAATGATGAATGAAGCTATCTTTGCATAGCATAAGCTTATAGCCTGCTTTTCTTATCCTGAAAGAATAATCGTCATCTTCAAAATTACCTGGAGTAAATATTTCATCCATCAGGCCTACTTTTTGCACTACTTCATTTTTTATAAGCATACAGAAGCCAACTAGTCTTAATCTCTCTTCCCATAAAGAATTATTGCTTATGTTATTACTTTCTGCAAAACGGATCATCTCATCCAAATTAGAATAATTAACAGGTATTGCTTGATAATTGGAACAAGAATTAGTTATAGCTCCTACTGCCCCTATATCTTTACTGCTATACAAACATTTTCTCAAATTATTCAGCCAATTAGGTGTAACTATGACATCATTATTCAACAATATAATGTCATTATTCTCCTTTGCTGCTTGTATCCCTTGGTTGCATCCCTTAGGGAAACCATAATTCTCATCATTTAGTATCAACTTTAAGTCTTTCTGCTCTTTTAACCAATCCACTGTCCCATCTGTAGAATGATTATCTACTACAATAATCTCATATGTACCTTTTTGAGTATACTTTCTTATGCTGTCTATACACAACTTGGTATATTCAAGATTATTGTACGTCAATATAATTATGCTTGTATTCGGAATTGTTGTCTCTGATGATATCAGTTGGTCATCTCTGGGATTTAATTCTTGTAATATTCTGTATATTTCATCTGCATCATTTTTTTCTTTAGCATATTTAAAAGCTTTTTCATAATGGTATATAGCCATTTGATTATCGCCATTCATCTGATATAAATAAGCTAGATTATATTGTAAATCAAAACTTGTTTCATCAATTTTCAAACCTTCCTTAAAAGCCATCTCTGCTTCTTTCATATCACCTTCCATCATTGCAACAACTCCTTTGATGGAAAAGATATCTACATCATTTCCTACAATACTTTCATATTCTTTAATAGCTTCTTTAGCTTCCTTTATCATTCCATTTTCGATTAATAGTTGTATATTATCTTTTATTTCATTTTTAAACTTATAAAAATCCTCACTGCTTAATAATTCTGAGTTTACTGAAGTACCTTCGCTTCCTTTGTGGCTTGATAAATCTTTTTCCAACTGATTTAATTCTTCCAGCCTATTTTCTTCTCTTAATAAATATTTCAACTCCTCTAATCCTTGTCTAGTGACATTATGCTCATCAAATACAGCTTCTTTGTACTTAGCTATTGCTTCTTCTTTCTTTTTTTCTAGAAGAAGCACCTTTGCCCATTCAATCTTTGGCAAAAAACTGCCTGCTCCATACTTTGTAATACCCTTTTCATATTCTCCTAAATCTATAGCTTTCTTAAAATTTTTTACTGCCAAAGAGTAGTTTTTTCTTTTAGCATGAGCTATACCCCAGTAATAATATATATCTGGTATTTGTCCAATTATTGGGTCACTAACTACATTCTTTATAAATTCAATTGCCATTTTATATTTTTTCTCCATAAGCATGCACTGCAAAAGTCTTAAGACCAAATCATTGTGAAAAGCCATCCTGGTTTTATTGCTAAGTTTATGGGCTTTTATAAAATCATCAATAGCTGTGTCATAATTTCCTTCACACATTTCCATGACACCCTTATTGTACCAATGAAAAGATACTTCTGAATTTTCATCTATCTGGTTCTTAATAATGCTCATATTCCTATCCTGTTTATTTTTTTCTTTAAATACGGATTCTGTATAACCATAATGATATATTTTACATATATTCCCATCTATAATATCACCTAAATAACTCCTACCATTAACAAAAATCTGTTCATGAATAGCTCCACTATACATCGGATTCTCATTTTTATAAAGCCTAATCATGGTTGAAGAAATAATAATATTATACCTGTCCATAATATTATAAATTGGGATTATATATGCTTTATCTTCTCTGCTTTCCAGAAATCTCTCAAGCTTTTCCCTATCGCAAAAAATTCTCTCATCTGCATCTAATACTAATATCCAATCTCCAGTTGCATATTCTATAGATTTATTTCTGGCTTTGCTGAAATCATTTTCCCACTCATATTGGATAATTTTAACTTTCTCATTTTCTCCATAATTATCTAATAAAAGCTTCATAGTGTTATCTGTAGATCCGGTATCTACCACTATAGCCTCATCTACTACTTTTAAAGCTCTATCTAAACAATTAACAATGTTTTTCTCTTCATTTTTTACTATCATACAAAGGCTTATTCTCATCTGCATACCACCTTGCTTCTATAATTATAATGCCACTATATAATATATCGACACTTTTATTGATGGCTTAAAGATTTTCGACAAATAAATTACTTAAATAAATTTCCTATTTTTAATTTTATATAAAAAAAGAACCGGAGGAAAATTCTCCGGTTCTTTATAGAACTGATTATCTCAATAATTGCAACACTGTTTGTGGAGCTTGATTTGCTTGAGCAAGTATAGATGTTGCTGCTTGTTGTAGAATGTTCTGTCTTGTGAATTCCATCATTTCCTTAGCCATGTCTACATCTCTAATTCTTGATTCTGCAGCCTGTAAGTTTTCTGCTGTGTTATCAAGATTCTTGATAGTATGCTCTAATCTGTTCTGGATAGCTCCTAATTTGGATCTCTGTACAGAAACTTTTTCTATTGCAGTATCAATATCCTTTATCTTAGCTGTGATCGCATTAGCGTCTCCATTTGAAACAGCAGCAGCAATACCGCTAACTCCTATCTCAGATGCACTCATATTTCCTATTGTGAAGGAAATGAACTGACCACAGTTTGCTCCAACCTGAAGATTTATTTCTGAAGTTGCAAAGCTTCCAGACAATAGTGTCTTTTTGTTGAACTCAGTTTTTTCAGTAATAGCAGTTATTTCTTTTTCCAATTCTGCTAACTCTTCATTTATTCTAATTCTTTCTTCTGTTGTATTAGTATCATTTGCTGCTTGAACTACTAATTCTCTCATTCTCTGTAGCATTTCGTGTGTCTCAGTTAAAGCACCTTCTGCTACCTGTATTAAAGAGATACCATCTTGAGCATTCTTAGAAGCCATGTTAAGACCTCTGATCTGTGATCTCATCTTTTCAGAAATTGAAAGACCAGCAGCATCATCGCCTGCTCTGTTGATTCTGTAACCAGAGCTCAATTTCTCCATTGATTTTGATGCTGAAGTGTTTGTAATGCTCAATTGTCTATGAGTGTTCATTGCCATTAAATTGTTGTTAATTCTCATTTTTTCTTCCTCCTTGAATTTTAATTTATCCGGATTCCTTTCCGGAATTTATGTGCAAAGTTGCATCTCCTCTACATGGGCCCTATGTTTTAGAGATTTATTCATTGCTTTTGTTTATATTATCGGCTAGTATTTTATAGAACTTTATACTTTTTTAAAAAATTTTGCGGTTAATTTTATTTTTTTGTAGATTTTTTGATATACTAGCACCCGCAAGGGCTGTCACTGCAAAGCTTTTCATATCATTACTTTTTCATAACTTTGGCAAGAGCTTCCAAATCCACCTTTGATTCGGCGGAATGGATGTTTTCTTCTTTCACTTGTTCCAAAAGCTCCTTACGTAATACTTTCATGTTCTTGGGTGCTCTAACACCTATTTTAACCTTGTCTTCTGCTATTTCTGTAACAATTATTTCTATGTCATCGCCAATGAGTATTGCTTCATCTTTCTTTCTCGACAATACCAGCATTACACATCCCCCTTAAAAACCTGATGTTTCATGCTGTAATTGTCTCCATCCAAAAGCTCCTGTATTCCTTTGTTGTTCTTCACATTTATTACTATGGGAGCCCTCAGATTGGCTGTCATTTTTTTAAAGTCTTCAGGTATATTTAATATTGCTAAAGTTATAGCATCTTCTGGTTTTTCTAGTTCCAGCTTTTCTACAGCTTCATCGCTTAAATCAAAGCTATAGTCTCCCACTATAGTGGCAGGAGGCAGAGTAATGAAACATAGACTCCATTCGTCTATTGATTGAAGGAATGTGAAACCCACTTCCTCATCATTGATTAGCACATATCGCTCATATTCAGGAAAACCTGGGATTCCTTCAACAAAATTTATAATTTGCTTTTCTTCTACTTCTATTTCACCAAAAAACTTGGTTTTTATTTTCACGGCTTAAGCCTCCTTAATTAATAAAATCCACCAGGGATAAGCTTATTATCTTTGCACCTACAGACAAGGCAGCATTATAAACATTCTGCTGCATTTGGAGATTCATTATGGCTTCAGCCATATCTACATCTTCGTTCTTGGACAAGAGTCCTTTTAAGTTTATATTGTCATCCTCTATTCTGTTTAATGTTAATTCCAATCTATTTGTTTTAACTCCTATTTCTGCTCTCACAGCGTTAAGATTTGCTATATGGGCATCTATCCTGGAAAGAGCTTTGCTTATGCCTTCAGAATTGTTTGAATTCAAATCTTTTACAAGCTGATCAATAACGCCCAGTAGTTGAGTAGCACTTCCTGATTCTACCCTATCGCCAATGTAAACGCTTTCCTTTGCTGTATTAAATCCAATTGAATCCATGAGCTTACTGCTTGATGAAGAATCTGATGTTATCAATCCAGATCCATTTGCTGGCGACAGAGTTATTGGCAACTGTGAGTAAAAAGATATATTTGTACCATCATTGGAGACAATAATCTTACCTCTAAGTGCTAGTTCAGAATCAATAGCTGATTGCAAAGCTTGAGTAAAATCATCTATTGAATAACTGCCTTGAGGAAGCTTAATGGTTATTGGTGAGCCATCACCAAGTTTAATATCAAATCTATCATTAGTTGTAGTTATAGTTGGAGATACGCTTGCAAAGTTACCTTTCATTCCATAAACCAGCTCAAAAGCTTGATCTGCATAGAATCTAATGCTTCCATTTTCTTCTGTCACATTAACATAGCCTTTTAGCTCAGGTATACTGTTTATTTTGCTCTGAATGTCTTTTATCAAATCATTAAATGTCTTGGTTGTACCATAACCATATTCTTCTTCAGATAAGTTTATGGAATAGATTTTGTCTCCATATTTTATATAAAGCTGGTTTTCAGGTGCTGATATAGATATCTTATCATTAAATAAATCCAGCTTGCCTCCTTCTGCGGCATAAGCAGCTTTTGCACCTTTAAGACCACTACCGTTAACACTACTATTATCAAATCCCAATTGATCAAAGTCGGAAGTAGCTTCCAATTTAAATTGCTTATCTGCTGTTATTGCAAACTGCCCATCTTTTACAGATAATGACACATGTCCTGCCAAGCCGGGGATCTCTGCCAACTTCTTGTTAAAATCATATATGAATTCTTTATCTTCTGTACTCTTATATTCTCTATCCATTGTTATGGTATATGTGTTATCACCGTAATATATAGTAAAGTTGGCGGCTGCTGTAGTTCCAGCAAAATCATCGGAAGCTTTCAACAGGTATGTTGTAGAACCATTGAATACTCCCTGATCAATATCGTCAAGATCTGATACTGTAACCTTTGTCAGTACTGCATTCTGATCTTTTTCCATTCCCATGATATCTTTTACATCCATGGTTGTGCTGTTTTCTATGTTAAAGCCTCTTGGTCCCTTCAATACTACCTTTCCATCCTCTAAAGAAGCTTTAATTAACTGATTTAAAGCAGGAGTAGTTGCGGGAGATGCGCTGGCTATTGCATCATTCAGATCCTGAACAAATCTCAATCCATCTATTGAAGTATATTTTTCTTCAGGCATGGTAATAGTATACTGGGTTCCATTATAGCTTATAACCAATTTATTATTTGAACTGTCAAAAGATACACCTTTGAATTCACTTATACCTTTCAATACATACTCTTCATATGTAGTTGTTGACATGCTGCCGAAAATTCGCTGCCCCAAAATATTCATGCCGATTCTATCATTTACTCCAACATTGACCTCGATTATCTCTCCGCCGCTAAGTATCCCTCCATCCAAATCATAGGTCCCATCTGCATTAAGAAGGGCTTTATCTGTCTTAAAACCAGAAAATAGATAGCTACCGGCGTATGTGGTATTGCCAACGCTTATCAGTTCATTTTTTAACTCTGCAATCTCATCGGCAATCTTCTTTCTGTCTTGTTCGGAATAGGTTCCCGTAGATCCTTGCACTGTCAACTCTCTTATTCTCTGCATTACGGATATTGCATTGTTAACAGCTTGCTCACTGCTTTGAAGCCATGAGTCACAATCTTGTGTATTCCTCTTATATTGTTGCATATTGACTATCTCAGTAGTCAATCGAAGGCTTCTTGTGACACCAATAGGATCATCGGAAGGCCTGAGGAATTTTCTTTGTGAAGACAGCATTTGCTGGGATTTATCCATTTTAGTGTAATTTTTATATAGATTTCTCAATAAATTGTTTACCATCATGTTATTGGTAACACGCATAAAATCACCTCACTATCTTCCTACCAAACCTAGTTTATTGATGGTGGTGTCCAATATGGCATCCAAAGTGGTTACCATTCTAGCAGAAGCATTATATGCTTCAGAAAATTTCACCATGTTTCCCATTTCTTCATCCAACAGAACCCCAGATACAGACATTCTCCTGTTTTCTGTATCTGCTATAAGGACTTGGGAGTTTATTGACATTCTTTTCGCATGCTCAGCGTCTACTGCAAGAGATGACAATAATGCTTTTACAAAATCATCAGGCGTTCCCTTGGTGGAACTAAACATATCAGTCTTATTCTTCAATTCGATAATATTCTTTAGATTTTCATTATTGCTTTCTCCTCCCATATCGGAGGAAGCTGCTATCAAATTCGCATCTGCCAACAATGCACCGTATACGGCAAAGTTGAGGCAATTGATATTATCAGGATTCCCATCAGGAACATCAAAAAAGTTTCCTCCTGCCTTACCATTAAAGTCAATACCCTTTCTATGTATTTCATTGACCTTGTTTGAAAATTCTCTTGCAAACTCATTGAGTTTTTCCAGATAATAAGGCAATCCTCTATAATTCAGTCCAACGCCGTTTCCATCTCTAACGTCCAAGAGACCCTTTAGTTCTCCTGATTGAATTTTTACTTCCTGACTCTCTAGCCCCTTCCATACGATCTTGGCCATCTTTCCTGCTCCAAGGTCACTTATGCCTGGCACATCTTCCTCAACATAAGCCATTTCGCTATAGTTTGTATGATCAACCAATGTTATGCCGCCAATCTTTATGTTGAGGTATTCATTGTTATTTTTATCTTTTGTGGTACTTACGCTTATATCTATTATCTTGGAAAGCTTGTCAATAAGAACATTTCTCTGATCTCTTAGATCATTGGCTTGAGAATCCCCCAGTTCCATATTAAATATTTGTTTGTTTATGGCTGCTATCTGAAAAGCAAGAGAATTTATTTCATCCACCTTGCTTTTAACCTCTTCATTAACTTCTCTTATGGCGCTGATTATTTCATTTCCATGCCTATTTACAGTTTTAGCCAATGTATTGGCTGTTTCAACTACAGCTATGCGTCTTGTAGAATCCCCTGTTTTTTTAGCAAGTTCATCTAAAGCAACAAAAAACTCATCAATAACCTGTCTAAGACCTGTATCAGATGGTTCATTGAAAATGGATTCAAGGCTTTCAAGGCTCTGTTGCTTTATCCCCCATTGCCCTACAGCCCTGTTCTGAGTCCAATATTTCTTATCCAAAAACTCATTTCTGATTCTTACAATATTATAGGTCTCTACACCAGTACCTATAATGCCTCTTGGATCTCCCCATATGGGCGTAGAAGCTCTCTGCTTTACCACCTGCCGAGAATACCCTTCTGTTTCCGCATTTGCTATATTGTGGCTGATAACATCCAGGGCTTTGCGGCTGGCAAAGAGCCCGCTATTTGCTGTATTTAAGCTACCAAATGTAGTTCTCATCTAACGCACACCTACCTTCCAACTATTCCTAACCTATTCACTACTATATCAATCATTTCGTCCATTACATTCACCATTCTGGCTGACGCATTATAAGAATGCTCAAACCTTATAAGATTGGTCATCTCTTCATCAAGAGAAACGCCCATAATACCTCCTCTTTTGTTCTCCAACTCTGTATTCACGGAGTTATGAGCTTCTACATTAATGGATGCTTCCAATCCAACTTTACCTAAGTCTAAAATGATATTCCTGTAGTATTCGTCAAAATCATATTTGGCCTGTGATATATCATATTTAGTATCTCCAAAAACCTTTTTGTCCCTGATCTCCAGTATTTTCAGAGCTATCACATTATCTTCATAGTTGTAAGGTGGCGGATTCAAAGCAGCAGCAATATTGTCATAGTCATTCAATTCAGGATTGAATGCGATATTGGACATATCAATATAATCACTGGTTGGATCCCCACTATTTATGAAAAACTTTCTTTGTATATCATCACTTACACCGTAACCGGTAATATGGATGCTGTTTACTTCTGCTGCCAAACCCTTTATCATTTCATCCAATCTGGACCTAAAACTGTCTACAAGTTCATCTCTTGTATAAAATAAAGCTTTTATCCTACCGCCACTTATTTCTACTGCCTGGTTATCTCTTTCCCATACCAGCTTTATCAATCCGTTTTTTGATGGATCAGGTACTGCTTTAAGTTGTTCCACATGCTTCCCATCCACTACAGCTCTGCCTTCTATCATTACGGTGACAGATTTGCCATCAACCACCTGAAGATCTACTAATTGGGAAAGCTCATCCAAAAGAAGATTCCTCTCATCTCTAAAATCACTGGCAACTGCTCCATTTGCTTCAACCTTAATGATCAGATCATTAAGCTCTCCAATTCTCTTTGTGATTTCATTAATTCTGTCTACATTTTCCATTATTTCCTTATCTTTATCTGCTCTATAATCCTTGAGAAGCTGATCCGTGTTTTTTATGGATTCTACTAATGCTATAGCGCTTTCTTTCACCAGAGCTCTTGAAGTAAGTCTTCCTGTTGGCTTGGACAACTGTTCCCATGCATCCCAGAAATTATTCATGGCAGTTTGTATTCCTTCATCTGTATAATCATTAAAAATACCTTCCAAATCTTCCACTCCAGTTAGGAGAGCCTCCCAATAACCCAATTCTTTATTATTCTTTCTAACTTTAGCATCTAAAAATTCATCTCTATACTGTGTTATAAGAATAATATCTACTCCAGTACCTTTGCTCATTTTTGTTCCAGCACTGGTATAGCCTACCTGCACAGGAGATGAGGAAGAATGTATTGCGATTTGTCTAGAATATCCTGGTGTATTTACATTGCTAATATTGTGTCCTGTAGTATCAAGTGATCTCTGTTGAGCAAAAATACCTGATACTGCAATACTTAATCCGCCAAATGAACTCATATAATACCCCCTAAACCTTAGCATCAAATAAGGAATTGCCTCTGAATGAACCTTGCTCTTCCATGATATCGGCCACAAGATTTATGGAAAAGTTCACATACTCAAGAGATTGCTCTATGAGTTTACCATTTAAATCATTGATCTCTTTCAGTTCACTCAATGTTTTTCCAATGTTATCGGCAATCTTTTTCAAATCAACAACTCTTCTATCTTCTAGCTTGCTGCATAAATAACTTATACTCAATTCTTTCCCATCGCAGCCCAGTTCCTTTGCCAATTCATCCACAGCCTTTTCTCTTTCATCTTCCAGCTTGCTTATTTCCAGTACCAGATTGCCTTCCATCTTTATAATGCTGTCTAACTCATCTATTTTATTGTCTATTATGACATCCTTTTTCTTTTTTGATATGGATAGAAGCTCCTTATATACGTTATTCTCTTTTTCCAGAGAGAGTATTATCTTGTCTATATTATCCACGACAGCATCACCTCATAACTTTCAATTTACTTCATATCTTCCTGTCAAATCCACCTGTCAGCATCTTCTCAGCTATGTCTTTACCATCTATGTCATAAATGCCTTTGTCCATCTTTTGCTTTATTTCATTTACTTTATCTTCTCTGATGTCAGGAACTTGACTTAAGGCTTTCATGGCTTTAGACACTACTTGATAATCCTTTGCCTTCTGAGAGATGGTCAATTCATCTTTCTTTCCTTGTATAGCTGATACCTCTCTCACTCCTTTTTCTCTATCAACAGAAAAATTCTTATATATTTTGCTGATTCCAGGAATTTTATCAACGTTAATCCCCATTATATCACCTCATATATCTTCTACTCACTTTAATTATCGGTAAAATACACTGGATAGTTTATAGATAATAAAAAAAAGAAAGGCACTATTTGCCTTCCCTCTTCTTCACAATATACATTTTTTCTTTACCTGTATTCCTTACATACTCCTGCCTCATCTGACTAAGGCCAAACTCTTTTCTCATCTCGTTGGCAAGCTTGTTTTTGCATTCTTCACAGTATCTCCCAGTTCTAATCGGTTTTCCACAGTATTCACATTCAAGCACTAAATTTGAGTTTTCTGAACTTATCTCCAATCTTTCTTCTCTCAGAAACCTCATTATCTTTTCCACTGATACCCCTGTAGCCTCGGATACTTCAAATACATTTGAACCTGGATTGTCATATAAATAATCCTTAACAATCCTGAAATCTTCCTCGTCTTGTTCCAAACATTTGCTACATATAGGACTGTATGTATATGCAAAAACCCTACCACATCTAATACAATTTCTAAGTTCTGGCATCGAACCACCTCCAAAATTAGGTATTTACTCCTGCAGCTGCAGTCAGAACATATATTTGCTCGGCCCCAGATGCCAAAAGTACCTTGCTGCATTCATCCACAGTGCTCCCTGTGGTATATATATCATCTATGAGCAAGATTCTCATGTTATTTACATTATATAACATATTTAGAGAAAATGCATCAATCATATTCAATTTTCTTCCTATTTTGTCCAATGTTGATTGATCCTTTGTATCCCTCTTCCTTATAAGGCAATCCCACATGGGAATAGCCAGCATCTTTGATAAATTAGCTCCTATTATTTTAACCTGATTGAAACCTCTTCTTTGAAGCTTCGACTCATGAATAGGCACAGGTACTATAATATCAGTTCTAAGATTATTTACCTTTGCTTCATATGCCATATATCTTGCCAAAATATATCCAATTTCCAGGTTACCTTCATATTTTAACTTATGAATCAACTCCCTGCCTGCACCTACATAATAAAAGCAGGAATAGGCTGAATGGAAGCTATAATTACGCTCCAGGCAATCTGGACATGTATTTTTGCCATAATCATCTGCCAAACCCTTGCCGCATTTCATACATCTTCTTTCATGAATAAATCTGATGGAGGCACCGCAAATATTGCACAGGTGTTTTTCACATTTGACACCGCATAATATGCACTTATTCTTGGATGGAAATAGTATTTCCCATAAATTCATCCCAGTTTCCAAGCCTTCGGAGCCTGTACTCCAGGCCTGAATACCTCCTCGTCACGTAATTGTTGTTTATCATGGAGTAAATGCATCTCTCCTGTCCTACCAATACTACCATTTTTTTTGCCCTAGTCAAAGCAGTATATAACAGATTTCTGGTGAGCAGCATTGGAGGTCCTGCTATGACTGGCATTACCAATACTGGAAATTCTGAACCCTGACTCTTGTGAACCGTTACTGCATAGGCCAATTCCAGCTCATCCAAATCTGAAGGTTCATATCTCACCAATCTTTCTCCGTCAAAAATGACTTCCACAGTCTGCTCCTCATTATCCACTTTAGATATGATTCCCATATCTCCGTTAAAAACCCCTTCACCTTCGTAGTCTGAATCCCACAAGCTCTGCCACTTCATTTTGTAATTGTTTCTTATCTGCATCACCTTATCCCCTTCACGAAAAATCATATCCCTGTATTGCCTCTCATTTTTTGTGGGATGTGGTGGGTTTAGTATTTTTTGAAGTTCAGTATTTAGATTTATAACTCCACAGATACCCTTTTTCATAGGAGACAAAACCTGTATGCCTTCAATGCTGCTATAACCTGAATATTTTGGAAGTCTATCCTTGCAAAGCTCTTTAATTTTTTCAAGAATTCCTGTCTGACTCTCCTCCCTCATAAAGAAAAAATCCTTGTTCTTAATATTGAGTATGGGAGCTTCACCCTTGTTTATTCTATGGGCATTAACTACTATAAGGCTCTCCTGAGCCTGTCTGAAAATCTCATTAAGCCTTACCACTGTTACTGCCTCGCTGTTTATTATATCTCTTAAAACGCAGCCAGGCCCTACGGAAGGCAGTTGATCCACATCTCCTACAAGAATAAGCCTTGTACCTTCGCTTATAGCTTTCAGAAGGTTATTCATCAGCAATATATCAACCATGGATACCTCATCCACTATAACTACATTTGCCTCCAAGGGAGAATCCTCGTTTCTCTGAAACATCATATCTTCGTCCCTGTCTCCATAGCCATATTCCAAAAGCCTGTGTATTGTTTTAGATTCTCTCCCTGTAGCCTCCTGCATCCTTTTAGCTGCTCGTCCTGTGGGTGCACACAGAAGTACAGATAACCCCATCCTCTCAAAAAGTCTTATTATTGCCTTAATAGTTGTGGTTTTACCGGTTCCCGGTCCTCCTGTAACAACCAGTAAACCTTTTGTTACGGCTTTCTCCACTGCTTCCTTCTGGTTTGTGGCAAGGCATATGCCCTCTTCTTTCTCTATTTGGTTTATCTCATGCTCTATATCAAAATTGACTTCAAAAACCGGATATTGGGCCAAAGCTAAAAGTCTTCTGGCAACACCTACTTCTGCTTTGTAGAAAGCAATTGAATATACCGCCTTTACACCATCCAAATCATCCACTACTATTTTTCTATCTATATACAAGCCCATCAACATATTTTCTACAGCTTCTTCTCTTACATCGAGAAGCTCTGCAGCAGTCTTTATGAGCTTATCCTGAGGTATATAGCTATGACCGTTATTGTGAAATTGACTAAGCACATATCTGGTTCCCGAAGCTATTCTATATTCAGAATCAAGAGGTATGCCCATGCTTTGAGCTATTCTGTCTGCCATCTTGAAACCTATGCCAAACACATCATCTGCCAGATTATATGGGTTCTCTCTTATTACCTTTATAGTGTTGGCTCCATAAGTTTTATAAATCCTAACTGCATAAGCAGGACTAATATTATAGCTTTCAAGGAAAAGCATTATATCCTTGAGCTCTCTCTGCTCTTGAAAAGCTTCGTAAATCTTTTGAGCTTTTTTTTGCCCTATGCCGTCTATTTCGGTAAGCCTTTGAGGGTTGTATTGAATTATATCCAAGGTATCCAGTCCAAACTTCTCCACCATCTTCTTCGCAGTAGCAGCTCCTATGCCTGGTATCAGTCCCGAAGATAAATACCTTTCTATTCCATTTAATGTGGCAGGAGTCACTACCTGATAGGTCTCCATCTTAAACTGCCTTCCATAATCGGGATGTTCAACCCAAGTTCCTACTGCTTTTATGGTTTCCCCTATATTTACGTAGGGAAAATATCCTACTACAGTATTCTCTTCCACATCATCCTGCAATTCCAGAACAGTATAACCATTTACTTCATTTCTGAAGACCACTTCACTTATCATGCCTTGTATCTCATCCATGCCAATAACCCTCAATCATTTTTTCTTAATTATAACCTATTTTCATGTTCCTTTAAACTGTTTTTAATGGTTAGTATTTCCCTGGCTAATATTACAATATCCCCCTTTGTGGCCGGCTTATCTAGATTGGAATATAATCTTTCCAACTCCTCCGGATAGGCATCAAGACCTTTTTCATTTCTATAATGATCTAAAACCAGTCTGGCATTCTTGATGTGCTTCTTCACTGTTGCCACACCCCATATGACTTCTAATTTTCTTTCATCCTTAAACACAATTTCCGTTTTGCTTTTATCCCTTGATTCTCCCAGGTGAGATATTGAAGCAATATCTACATATCCCATGGCACAATCATTTCTGACTCTAGGACTTCTGACTTTCAGCTGTATAAATATCTTGGTGCTGCTTATGGGTATGGGCACACAATTTACACTTCCTATTATCTGACCATATTTTCTTCGCATGCTATAATAATCAATAGAATAAAAACGGCATAGATTATTACGAAAACTTCTCATAGTCATAGGTAAAATCTTATCTTCTCCCGCCGATACAATTACTCTGGTTACTTCCCCCATGCCATGGGAATATTCAGGAGTAAATGCCCAAATATCATGTTGTTGAAAAAAATCCAAATCCAATTAAGCCACCTCCTTTTGGGTGAAATTACCACTTTTGAAATAATTATATACGAACATATGTTCGATGTCAACAGCTCATTTTTAGCCCTGTTGTGCTACTTTTCACAAAATTTTACACTTTTCGTCAAATAATCTATTCAATTCTGTTCTCATCTGATATAATGAACATCATGGGACATAAAATTTGGAAATGAGAAATGGAGACAGCAGAGTTGCTTAAGTACATAGTATTAATCGTAGTGTTTTCTATATTTGCACATCATTATTACAGAGTTCTTGTTAAAAATAATACGGATTCAGCTGAGACTATTGCCAGAAAAACCTCAATGGATAAAGAACAGATTTTAACTTTGATAAGCCTTCAAAGGGATGAAATCGAAGCATTATATAAAGAAACATACACCATAAACAACGAACTTACCAACTATATAAAAAAATTAAATGAATCCAAAAAAGAACTCCAAGATAAAAATCAAGAATTATCCGCCTTATATACTATTTCAAAAAAGATAAACTCAAATCTCAATATTGACACATTATTTCAAGACATGGATGAACTATTAAAAGGCATATTGGCTTATGATATACTTGCTATAATGCTTCTGGATGATGAAAAGAAATTTTTGATAGTAAAGTATTGGAATGGACCTCCTATTGAAGGCTTCTTAAATATGAAATTTGCTATTAATGGTAAAGGTGTCTGTGCTCTATGCGTCAGAGAAAAGAGAGCTTTACTTATAAAAGATGTTAATAGCATAGATAACATAATCATTGTTCATGATGATATGAAACAAGAAATGGTAGCTCCCATTATGTATAATGGCGAAGTCATTGGAGTTTTCATTGTTGATACCTTCAAGGAAAATGCTTTTGATGAACATAAGCTGTCTATTTTATGTTCCTTTGCAAGCCTTGCATCTACGGCTCTTTACAATGCCAAGCTTTACAGTGATTTGAAGAAAACTTATGAAGATACTGCCAAATCTTTGGCAAAGGCCATTGAGGCCAAAGATACATATACAAGGGGACACTGTGACAGAGTCACAGAGCTTTCGGTAAAAACCGCTAATTACCTAGGACTTAGTAATGATAGGCTCTATAAACTCAAGATTGCTGCCATACTCCATGATATAGGAAAAATAGGAATACCGGAAGGCATACTAAACAAACCCGGTATCCTCACATCAAAGGAATATTCCATTGTAAAGAAACATCCCTCCATAGGTTATGAAATATTGTCGGATATCGAATATTTTGATGATATAAGAAAAATAATTTATCAACATCATGAGAGGTTTGACGGAAAGGGTTATCCTTTGGGGGTAGATGGAAGAAGCCTGTTGACAGAATCTAAAATTTTAGCATTAGCAGATGCCTTTGATGCCATGACATCAGAAAGACCCTATAGAAAGCCTTTCAGTGTAGAAAAAGCTTTAGAGGAAATAAAAAGAAACAGTGGTACCCAATTTGACCCAGACATTGCCTCTGCTTTTATAGAAATGATGCAAAAAGAGCATTAGCTGGAGCACTCCGTCTCCAGCCTCATGATTAATCAAGCCTGGAAGATATTACCCTGGACAACTCATTAATGGAGTTTGTAAGGTTCTCCATTTTGCTTTCTATTCTCATAAGGAGATAGATGGATACTGCTATAGGAAAACCTATATTGGCTACTCCATTAAAAATTTCCTCCATATATCTCCCTCCCTAATTATTCAAAATCAAGTTTCTGGATGTTAGTATCAACTATCCTGGCTCCATCTATTGCAATAAGATCTCCAGTCTCTGTTGCAAACACATTTTTTGATATGATGCTTTCCATAGCAGACTTTATAGAATCTGCAGTAAGATTTTCATCTGCATTATCTACACTTATTTTCATTATCTTTCCTAAAGCATCCCTAAACACCATTTCTAGCTTTCTTGCCATATAGAACACCTCCTTTCCCATATGCTAAAATTTATGATACTAAGCTTCTGACAGACCTGAATCTTCAGATTTACTAATGCCATATAAAGGATTAGTCTGAAGTCCAGCTATTATTTTTCCTACATCATAAATGTCCTGATTTTGCGCATTAGGTTTAACTCTATTGTAAGTCTTTGTGATATAGGTCTGTCTTCCATTTACCACCTCACCAAGGTATTTAATCTGAAGCTTTACGCTTTTTACCTCTGCTTGAACTGCCATTCATATCACCTCCCTTCGCTATATAAATAACTTCTGGGAAGGTGATTTTCCGCAAAAATACAAAAAAAATTTCTGGTAATGATAGTCACCAGAAAATCACAATTGACGTTTCATGTAAAATATGGTAATTTAGTTATATAATATTAGTAAAGTTTATTTATTCCCTTCTACGTTATATTTCTGTTTTATAAACTCTATATAGTCATTTATCTGCCTTATAGCTTCATCAGGCAGTCCAATGTTATTAAAATCATTATACCCCTTACTTTCTGAAACATAATCTTTTTCTCCCGACTCAACTTTTTCGTAAAAATTCCTAACATCGGTCCTTCCCAAAAGATAATCAATGGATACTTGAAATATATCTGCTATTGCCTTCAGTGTTTCCTGATCCGGAAATCTAACATCAGTTTCATATTTGGATACTGATGAGTAAGATATGTTTAAAGCTTTTGCAAGATCACGCCTTGACATATTTTTTTCTTCACGAAGCATAGCAAGTCGGTGAGCAAATATCATAAAACCACCTCATCAACCTTATTTTATCATACAAAACTAAATTATAACAGATTAGACTGTTTGTGTAATAATATATTGACATTGTACATTCTGTCCATTATAATATAGAAAAGGATTCATTTGGAATTATTTAAAATTTAAGGTAAACTTTTGTGATATATAACAGACAGTTTACACTGTGCTCAACAATATATTGTTAAATACAGTGGGCAAAACGCCCACTTAGAATATACCGGGGGGCGTCTTGCTATGAAAAATTTTAACGATAACCATAATGAATTAACAGTATTGGAGGCAAAAATTAACCTAATGCGAGATAAATTACATAATATGCTTTTGAATAACTTTGATCCCTTAAATGATGAAATCCTTGCTTTTAGCAAAGAGTTAGATGAATTAATCAGCAGATATACAACTCTGAAAGAGAAGCTTAAAGATGATTAATATATCTATATAAACATCTAATTATTCATCTTGTTATATATTTTGCCTAATATACTCCTCTTTCGGCGGAACAATGTTGTTCTGCTTATACCTAACTCCTTTGCTAAATCATCAAGGGTTCTTTGCTTAATTATACTTTCTTGTATTATATATCGTTCTTCATAATTTAAATCCATAAGTGCCCTATATGCTTCTTCAACTTCTGCACTTGATAGTAGATCATCCTCTATACAGCTTGATTCATCCATCAAAGTATCTCCAAGTTCTAAGCCTTCAGCTATGGGTTCATTAATCGATACAGTCTTTCTATTGTATCTTCCATAATTTAAATAAAAATATCTAAGTTGATTTTTTAGATAGTAAAATATATCAACTGATTTAGATCTATCATATTTATCCAAAGACTCAAGTATAACTATTGCACCTTCCTGATACAAATCTTCAAACTCATCCTTGCTTAGAGCATATTTATTAATTGATGAAATAATCAGTGGATGAGCTTTTTCCAATATTGCATTTTTATCCATAATGACCTTTCCGACCGGTCTTTTCTTTTATTTCCGCGGATAAGGTCATTATAGAAATTATGACGTGGAAAATAAAAAACCGACTGATTACAAGTCGGTTATAATTTTAATTCAAGTAAACATATTAGGCATATACATCAAGAAGCAGTCCACGGATCTCTCCAATAAGGCTTAGCACCTTTATTCCCTTCTCCTGCTTGTTTATCACTGCGTCCGTCAATTCCAGCAGCTTATCATCTACCTTTTGTACAATTTTGTACATTCTCATCCGTCCACCCCTGTTAAATCCTCTACTCTGTTGAATTCTCAATCCGTATTTAACAGCTTCGGACAAAAACTCTTTTACCTTTTTCTTATATTCCCTCAAGTCTTCAACGGTCATGGACTGGGCTAGCACTTTACCTCGATCATCTACTTCTTCCATGAGCTTGTTTAATCGCTCCATATCTATCTCATCTCTACGAGTAGACATCACCTCACGAAAAGATACGGAGGTCTCATCCTTGACCTTTTTCGCCGCCATATGATCTGTATTGGTTTTTTCAATATTTCTGACTTTCATATATATCACATCCTATTGCTATAGGGTATTCCCATTTGGTCAGTGGCTGGTTTCTAGCATCTACTATTCAGGTATTCCTTATGGTTCTTGATGCGTTGCCTTTAGGATTCATTCTGAGTCTTGTCATGTGATCCGTGATTAGAATATTTTTTATCATATTAATACTGTAATAGCTTCAGTATGCCTTGAGGCAGTTGATTTGCCTGAGCCAACATGGCAGTTGCAGCCTGATTTATTATATTGTTCTTAGTGAATTCCGACATTTCCAAAGCCATATCCACGTCTCTAATTCTTGATTCAGCTGCAGTTAAGTTTTCTGCAGTAGTTGTCAAGTTGGATATAGTATGTTCAAGTCTGTTCTGATAAGCTCCCAGTCTGGAACGAGACTCGGAAACTAACCTTATGGCATTATCGAAAAATACTATGGCATTCTGAGCATCTTCTTCAGTAAGTACGCTTATACCCGCTTCTGCATCAACTCCCGCTGTAGATATTACGCCTTTATGATCCGCATATCTTGCGATTCCCAAAAATGCTGAATCTACAACACCAATAAGGAGATTCATGCTTTCTCCATAATTAGCTCCTATCTGCAGCTTTATTTCCATTTCCTTGCCTGCATAGGTTTCAAAGTCATTATCTCTGAATTCTATATCCAATCCATTGTTAGAACCGGTTTTTGTTTTGCCGTCAGTTTTGTCGGTAGATAAGATCAATGAGCTACCATTAACTTTAAAATCTACCAAAGCCTCAGCTTTACTGTCATTCTTCGCTGCAGCTATAACATTATATACTTCTGCTAGAACATCGTATACGGTTCTATCTTTAACCCCTACTATTGCTTTTCCATCCTTATATGGAGTAGAAGTATCTTCAAATTTAATTTCTACACCATCGATGATCAGTTGATCTCCTGCTTTAGGCAGTTCTGTAAAGTTGAGGTATATGGTCTTCCAATTTGTGGATGTATCAGGGGCATTTAATTTATCAGTTTCAGGCTTAGTCGCTTCATTGCTTAGATTATCTACAAATTTTACATTAGCTGTCCATTTATTTACTTCAATTTGATTTGCATCTGATGGGGACATATTCTTTGATGTTTTAAGTATCAAACTAGACCCATTTATTTCACTGGCTTTAATATCAAAAGTATTATCATTTTGTCCTATTGCATTTAATAAGTTTTGCAATGTTTCTGTTTCATTACTACCAACCCTTACTGCAATGTGACCAGCTTGTACCCCCCACTTGCTATCGTTCGGATCAGTAGGATCGTCTGGCTTTTCAAACTCATAATATTTGCCATTTATAGCCAAATACTGTGCGTCAGTAGGATTCCCCAAGAGTTGAAGTTCCACTTGTCCTCGTTCACTAGGTTCTGCAACCACATTTCCATTCCAAGTTCCGCTTCCCTCATATTTTATTTCTGTGGCATTGGTTGTTATAACTGGTCTTGCTAATAATGAGCCTCTCAAAAGAGGATTTGCATTAAACTGTGTGGTCCTTGCTATTCTATCTATATCATATGTTAATTGGTCTATTTCATTCTGTATGGCTAATCTATCTTTTTCATCCAAGGTTCCATTGGCTCCCTGTATAGCCAACTCCCTCATCCTTTGAAGGCAATTATGTACTTCCTGTAAAGCCCCTTCAGCAGTCTGAATCAAGGATATTCCATCCTGGGTGTTTCTTTCCGCCATATTCAGACCTCTTATCTGAGATCTCATCTTTTCTGATATGGCTAATCCTGCGGCATCATCGCCAGCTCTGTTAATTCTCAAGCCTGATGATAGTTTCTCAATATTCTTTGAAACCTTATTTTGGCTTACAGATAGTTGTCTATAGGCATTGATAGCCTGAATATTAGTATTAATCCTCATTTTATATCCCCTTTCTTTAGATTTTATTCCACTATGTCCAAATTTGCCTCCTCATAGTACAAATGGCTCTCATAATTTTCAAGTTTTTTATTAATACTTGTTTCCAAGTCAGATACCTCCATAGCTGTAAACCAGCCTTGGGATATATTTTCCATGATCTTCAATACTTGTTGCAGCATTTCTTTATCTTTCTTAATATTTGCTTCTATAAGCCTATGGGCACAAAAGTCGTACAAGGCTTCCAATTGATCAGCTATAATTCCTGCTTTATAGTTGATTCCTGCACCTAATCTTTCCAATATGTCATTACATCCCTGAATAAGATAATTTGACCCTATCAGATCTTTTTCTTCAAGGGCTTTTATGGCCCCTCTCAACTTCTCTAAAAATGCCTGATATAACAGAGAGGTCAGTTCCTGAGGCTTCATCTCCGCTAATTCCTGTTCACTGTATATCCTCAAAATAACACCTCCAGATTTACTCAATAAGAATATCGTCATGAAATCTCTCAATCTTTATAGCATACTCTCCATTCTTTCGATGAGCAAAAGTATTTCCGCTATGACAGAATAAAGCTGAGGTGGCACATTATCTCCTAAATCCATATCAATAAGCTCTGCCACAAGGCTAGTATCTTCTTCTATAGGTATGCTTTTGGCCTTTGCCATTTCAATAATCTTTGCTGCTACGCGCCCCTTGCCGCTGGCAGTAACCTTTGGCGCATCATCGCCACCATCATAATGAATAGCAGCGGCCATCATACCAGAATTTTTTCTTTTCTGGATTTGATTAAAATTCTTGTATATCATATTCTTATGTCAAATCCTTTCTTAATTGGGTTAACTGAGCTTACTCCAGGAGATGTTAAATGGTTTGAGTTTACAACCTTATTTTCATCCTTGGCATTCAATGCTGCAAAACTTATGCTGCCTACTTCATAACCTAATTCCTTCAGGTTTTCTTTAAATCCCTGGATCAAGGTATTGGCTTTTTCCTTCAAATCTTCTCTATCATTTTTAACTGTAATGTGCAAATTGCCTCCTGAAGCCTGCAGCAAAACACCTGTCTCCCCAAGTTTCTTGGTATCTATCAAGAAAAATATGCTGCAATTTTGCCAATCTATCTTTTTCTCATCTTTTTTGGAATTGATATATACCTTCATATCGCTTATTTTTCCGTTAATGACCAAAGGCAGTGCAAAAAACATTGACTGTAAAAATCCATTGCTCTCTTTATTCAACAGTTGATTCCCAGAAATCTTCTGCACAAGCTCCGATGCAACACCATCTTTATCAGAAAATTTCATAAGCAAAGATTTGATATTGTTATGAAGATCTTCCTGGTCAACTTTTTCTCCAGCTAGAAACCTGGCTGTTTCTCCCTCATGATCTTCTCCCATCATTCTTATAGCTTCATATACCTTTCTGGGAGTATAGTCCTGATTCTTAAAATTATCATTTAGAGCTTTAAATGCGGTTTTTAGCTTGTCCTCGATTTTAGGACTTTCCATAAACCCTTCCTTTAAACTTGCCAAATGCACTACTCTGTTGTTGGAAGGTTTCCAGTTTAATGCTTCAATGCTATTTTTTACTTTATTTACAATATCCCATGCCTTGTCATAGTCTCCTTTATCCAGTAAAGCCTTGGCTTTTTGAAGAAAATTGTCTGCTTTCAGTAATTCCTTCTCCAACTTCATATCACCAAGCAATGCTATATCGCTTTTCAAAATGGCTTTATCCAATAGATCAATTGTTTTCTGCAAATTCACCTTAGCATTATGAATGTTTGTAGCTCCGGGTTCTTCAATATATTTTGCTGCCATATCCAGATTATTGGCAATTTCTCTTTTTATCTCCTTAAAGCTTTGAGCCGCTTCTCTTAGCCTTGGTGTTATCTCTGTTACTAAATAGTCTTTTCCGCTTAAGCCTGTAGCTGCCAGCAATGATGTCAAATACTCCTCTTCATGTCCCTCTTGAAACTGGCTTAATTTGCTAAAATCTATTTCATCAGGCTTTTGCTCTATCTTATATGTTTTGTCTTCAGCAGTCTCTTCTGATAGATCCTTCAAAGCCTTGTTTATTATCCTCCATGCCAGGTCATCCATCCTATAGGCAGCGGCTTGCCGTCCTTCATTGGCAGCCTTTATAAGTGTTATCTTAGCCTCTGTATCATCATCCAAGGATTCCGCTCTGGATTCCATGTGATCCAATATTTTATCCAAAGAAACTCCTTGAGCAATCAAGCTTTTTATTTCATCTACCAAACTTCTAAGATTGCTACTCCCTTGGTTTTTACTGCCACTATCGATACTTATACCAAGGCCTTTTAATAATTCACTGAAATCCTTGCCAAGCAAAGCTTCGTGCACTAATTTCAAATTATTCATATTTATGTCCAGTTCTTTGTTTATGAGGTTCTGTAACACCTGAATCTTTTCTTCAATGTTACCTGAGAACCTTTCCATATAATTTCTTATAACTTGTACAGTCTCTCTGTCCAAGGATATGTCCTTTCCAAAAACCCTTTCCAAAACTTGCTTCAATTCCGAAGGCAGTGAATTAATATAGCTTTTCGCAGCTTCCCCTTTCTCTGCTTCAAGGGATTCTTGCCCTTTTACAGACATAGCCGTTTTTTCTCCATCAATCTTTACTTCACCTTTTTGCTCCTTAATTACTCCGTATATATTTACAACATCATTTGATATTTTCATCATCATTATCACCCCTTTACCTATCTACCTCTGTTATATTTATCGGCAACAGTTAAGAAAAAGTGAACACAAAAAAATAAAGAGATTGCTGCAATTAAGTTATGCAACAACCTCTTTATATATTATAATCCAGCTTCTCTCTTTAAAGTATCTGCTTTATCTGTTTTCTCCCAAGATACGCCTAAATCAATTCTACCCATATGTCCATAAGCAGCTAGCTTTTTGTAAATGGGCTTTCTCAAATCCAAATCCCTGATTATTGCTGCCGGCCTTAAATCGAATACTTTGCTTACTATCTCTGCTATCTTATCGTCAGCAATTTTACCGGTGCCAAAGGTGTCTATCATCACTGATACAGGCCTTGCGACTCCTATGGCATATGCAATCTGAACTTCGCACTTAGAGGCCAACCCTGCAGCTACCACATTCTTAGCTACATATCTGGCTGCATAGGAAGCTGATCTATCAACCTTTGTGGGATCCTTGCCGGAAAATGCACCACCACCATGCCTTGCATAACCACCATAGGTATCAACTATTATCTTCCTTCCTGTCAAGCCTGAATCTCCATGAGGACCTCCTATTACAAATCTACCGGTAGGATTTATATAATACTTGGTCTTGTCGTCAAGCATATCTGCAGGTATTATAGGCTTTACAACATGTTCTATCATATCCCTTTCTATGGTATCATGATCCACATCAGGACTGTGCTGAGTAGAAATTACCACAGTATCAACTCTTACCGGCTTATCATCTATGTATTCCACTGTAACCTGTGTCTTTCCGTCAGGTCTTAGATAATCTAATGTTCCGTCTTTTCTTACCTGTGCAAGTCTTCTGGCTAATTTATGCGCTAGAGATATTGGCATGGGCATTAGCTCAGGAGTCTCATCACAAGCAAAACCAAACATCATACCCTGATCTCCTGCACCTATGGCTTCAACCTCGGCTTCTGTCATTTCACCCTTTTTAGCCTCCAATGCCTTATCTACTCCAAGGGCAATATCAGGAGACTGTTCATTTATAGATGTGATCACTCCACAGGTTTCCGCATCAAAACCAAACTTTGCTCGAGTATAACCGATCTCTTCTATTGTTTCTCTAACTATTTTCGGTATATCAACATAGCATTTGGTTGTTATCTCACCCATAACCACAACAAGTCCTGTTGTTGCACTAACCTCACAGGCTACTCTTCCCATTGGATCTTGCTCCAGTATGGCATCCAAAACTGCATCTGATATCTGATCGCAGATCTTATCAGGATGTCCTTCAGTAACAGATTCAGAAGTAAACAATTTTCTAATCATCCTATCTCCTCCTTATAAAAATATCTCCTTTGCATAGCCCTATCATTCTACCAAGGAAGCTAAAAATATTGTTCATTCCCTATTATGCAGTAAAATATGCTCCATTACACAATAAGAAATGCTGCTGTTAAGCATTTATAACGATCAATAAAGCTTTTTTCCAATTCATAAAAAAAGTCTACACCATTATTATTACTTTTTCTTATGAATTAAAAAAAGCTTCTTAGATGAAGAAGCTCATTTTCATTAAATTGAAAACTCATCCTCATCTTTCAGGATAAACCTGCAGGAATTGGCACCGCGCTCTCTGGCCGGTTGCCGGGTTTCATAGGGCCCTTCCCTCCACCTCTCTTGATAAGGGTTTTTTACTATTCAATTTGTAAAACATATTAGCATATATATCAAAAAATGTCAATAAGAAAGACTCTCTGTGTAAATGTTTTGCAATAAAGTAATTATTAATTTTATGTATAAAAAAACCCCTATTCGGGGTTTTAATTCAAATGGTGGGGAAAGGTGGATTCGAACCACCGAAGTCTGAGACAACAGATTTACAGTCTGCCCCCTTTGGCCACTCGGGAATTTCCCCATATTCAATTGCCCATATTTATCGGACAAAGAATATGATACAACATAAACATGGGTTTTGTCAATAGATTTTTTTATGGAATTTATTACATGTTTAAAGAACACTAAAAGACACTAAACTCCACTAAAGAGCATATACTATAATATTATATAAAAATTTTTAAAATACATAAGTTGTCATACTGAGCGAACAATAAGGATTAAATACTTAAAAAAGAATCACTCCGTGCTAATCCATAGTAGCTGCCGTGTAAATCCGTGTTCTAAAAAATCAAAAAAAGAAAACACGATTAAAAATCGTGCTTCTTATTCAATATGGTGGGCACAATAGGGCTCGAACCTATGACCCTCTGCTTGTAAGGCAGATGCTCTCCCAGCTGAGCTATGCGCCCAAAAAATAAAATGGTCGGGGTGACAGGACTTGAACCTGCGGCCCCATGGTCCCAAACCACGTACGCTACCATCTGCGCTACACCCCGACGTCACTATTTCATTATATACAGATTTTCGAAAGTTTGCAAGAGGAAATTTATTCTTCTGACAAAAATATTTTTATTTTTCTCTTCCACATTTGCTCACAAATAGATTTTCTCACAAAACCTCCAAAATTGTAATACAAAAAGAATTCAAATCCTATGTATAAATCAATCTTCCTGCCTATATACATTTTAGTAAGCAGCAACGGCAGGAGGGATTATATTGGAGGACAGTCCAAAAACCTTTTACTTTCAGAAGGATTCCCACATCATATTGGCTGATTACCTTAGCAGAAACATAAAAGGAAAATGTCTCGTATTCTGCATAGGCACCGACAGATATATAGGTGATTGCTTAGGACCCCTCACAGGAACATTTCTCAGCAAAATGGAGCTTAAAATCCCTATATTAGGTACTCTGGAAAATCCTATCCACGCGGTAAATCTTACAAAACACATGTATGAAGTGAGAAGAGATTATCCTAATCATAAAATAATAGCTGTAGACGCCTGCCTTGGCAATGAAGACAACATTGGCAGCATTCAAATAAAAAAGGGCCCCATACATCCTGGAAAAGGTGTAGGAAAGCGGCTTCCTCCTGTAGGAGATATTTCTATAGTAGGCATCGTAGATTCCTCAGAAGCAGGAGAATTCCTCTCCATGCACAACATCAGGTTAAATCTGGTCATGAAGATGGCAGAGGTCATAACCCGCGGAATTTACATAGCTTTTAAATGATATAATTACTGTAGCTGCTATATGGTCAATCTAAGGGATATGTAATATCGCATAAGTTATTAACTTTGGTGACTCTAATGCTCATCTAAAAGAGAATTCTAACTGATCGTGGCACGGGATGTTTTTGTATTCCTTTAGGGTCATTTTGAGAACACGGATTTACACGGCGGGTTTTGTTATAACCACTAAAAGACACTAAATGTTATTGTTTCGATGGTGAAGCAAACTAGAATAAGCATATGTGCAGCTCACATGGGTATTGATTTTTATAACTCCAAAGGAATATCCTGACTGCTCGTAACCCGTAGCACGCAGCAGGACGGAATAGGAATACCCTTGGCAGCGCAACCAAATTAAAAAGACCCCACCGTGTTAATCGGTGGAGTTTTCCGTGTAAATCCTTATCCTTATAAACCTAAATAATTGCAAACATGAGCTCGCCGGAGACAGCCAATTGGTCTCCTACATATGCTTCTGCTTTAGCTTTACCAATGCCTCTCTTCATGGCAAGCATAGTAACTTCCATGCGAAGAGTATCACCTGGCACAACCTGTTTCTTAAATCTAAGTTTGTCTATACCTGTAAATACAGCCAATTTACCCTTATACTCTTCCATAGCCAATATGGACACTGCACCCACTTGGGCCATTGCCTCAACTATTAATACCCCAGGCATTATAGGGTTACCAGGAAAGTGCCCCTGAAAAAAAGGCTCATTGACGGTAACATTTTTTATCCCTACAGCCCTTTTCCCCTCTTCTAGTTCAATAATCCTATCCACCAACAAGAAGGGATATCTATGAGGTATTATATTCTGAATATCCTTTGCATCCATCATATTAGACCTCTTCATCTACCTTAAGATTCTTGGATAGCTGTTCATATAACATTTCGCCTATGCCTAATCCTTTGCCTCTTGATGCCTCTTCTGCATATTGTTCATACAACATATCTTCATATATGCCTCTTGCAAAACTATTTCCAAAAAGATCTGATTTTTGAATAGTACTTCTCATACTGTTAAACATTATATTCAAAAATACAGTTTCCAGACTTCTGCATGCTTCTCTAATCTCTTCCTTGTCATTTTCTTTAGCTGCCTTCTGAAGCATATCCTCAAAGGATTCATCTTTTACGTTCTTAGCCTTATCTACTGCTGTTTTTATTTGTACATTATAATCCGAATTAATGGGATTTATCAATTTTTCCACCCCTTAAACCTTACCTTCTTAGGTTATTTGCCAAGCTAAGCATTTCGTCTGCTGTCTGAATGGATTTTGAATTTATTTCATAGGCTCTCTGAGCCTGTATAAGCTTAACCATTTCTTCTACAATTTGTACATTGGAATATTCCAAGAAACCTTGCAATACCTTGCCACCGGATCCATCATTTTCTGTATCTACAGCCTCTCCGCTGGCACCTGTGGCTTTATAAAAGTTGCTTCCTACGCTTTCCAAGCCTGCAGGATTTGCAAAGGTAACTATAGTAAGTGCTCCTATCTCCTCTAGAGTATCATCTGTCCTTTTTACAGTAATTATACCTGCTTCGTCAATCATTACCTGTTTTACATCCATACCTAACTCTATATCTCCCATGTCTCCCTGCACAAAATATCCATCAGATGTTACCAGTCTGGTAGTATCTTCATCTACAGATATTTTGAAGCTTCCATCCTTTGTATATAATTCTTCACCATTGGGTCCCATGACTACGAAAAATCCATTTCCATCTATGGCTAAATCATAAGGATTAGAAGTTTGCTCTAAATTTCCAGTAGTAAAGAACTTAGTTATGGCAGAAGTCCTTACACCATGTCCAACCTGAACGCTAACAGGTTTTCCTTCTCCGTTTCTGATAGTATCCCTCTCTAATGTCTCATAAAGAAGATCCTTAAACTCTGCTCTTGATTTTTTATATCCTATAGTATTTACATTAGCTAAATTATTGGAAATATTATCAACATTTAATTGTTGAGCAGTCATTCCAGTGCTGGCAGTCCATAGTGCTCTCATCATAATTCATACCTCCTATACTCTTCCTACTTCGTTAACTGCTTTTTCCAGCAGTTCATCATGAGCTTTGATAAGCTTCTGATTAGCCTCATAGGCTCTGTACATTGTAATCATTTCTGTCATTTCCTTAACTGCATTTACATTGGAACCTTCCACATATCCTTGTTTCACACTTCCTGTAAAAGCTTTTTCATTATTTGTCCACTCTTCTGAGATTATTGTATATAGATTATTTCCTTCCTTCATCAAAGCCATATAGTCTTCAAAATCAACAAGCTTAAGTCTGTCCACAAGTTGTTCGTTGGAATATATTTCGCCTTTTTCGTTTATTTTTATATCCTCACCATTAATCTGTATATATCCCTTTTCTCCTAAAACTCTATGGCCATCTTTGGTTACTAAATAGCCTTGTGAATCTAGGGAAAAACTTCCGTCTCTCGTATATCTCTCTCCGGCATTAGTTTCTACTGTAAAAAATCCATTCCCCGCTATAGCCAAATCCAAGGGATTATTAGTAGGAGCATGACTTCCTTGAGAAAAATCCGTAAACACAAAGCTGGTATGAACCCCTGCATTCATTGTACCAATAGTATTTAAAGGAGCAGGCAGTTTTACGCCGCTTATATTTGGAGACTCTCCTCCCATTTTCAAAGTAAGCAATTCTGGAAAGCTTTGTGTAACATACAAGTCCTTTTTAAATCCCGTAGTATTAACATTGGCAATATTATTGCTTATAGTATCTATTCTCTTTCCTTCGGTAAAAGCGCTTGATGCTGATATGTACAATCCTCTAATCATAGTCATCACCATTTTCTATATATTTTAGATTATCATTCATATTATCGGCATAGATATATAAATAGTTTAGAATGAGTTTATAAAAAGATTCCACAGTCCTAATCCGTGGAATCTTTTTCTGCTAAACCATGCTGTCCTTCTCTACAACACCTAATTAATAATTCCCTAATCTTCTACTGTTGATGTCTGAGTCCTGTAAAATATCTATGGTCTCCAACGCCTTCCCTGTGCCCATTGCAACACAAGATATAGGGTCTTCAGCAATATATACAGGAATGCCTGTCCTCTTGGCAATAAGCTTGTCTAGACCATAAAGCAAGGATCCTCCTCCTGTCATAACTATACCTCTGTCGCTGACATCTGCTGCAAGTTCCGGTGGAGTCCTCTCCAATACTGAATGTACAGCATCTGCTATAGCTGCCACAGGCTCAGCCAATGCTTCCAGCATCTCCTGAGATGTTACTTCCATGGTTTTGGGAAGCCCCGATATAAGGTTTCTCCCTCTCACTTCTATAGTAACTTCCTCTTCTCTTGGATATGCTGTTCCAATCTTTATTTTCAGTTCTTCCGCTGTACGCTCGCCAATCATAACATTATGCTTTTTCCTCATATATCTGACTATAGCTTCATCAAACTTGTCTCCAGCCATTTTTATAGAAGAAGATACAACTATACCACCCAAAGATATTACCGCAATATCTGATGTACCTCCTCCTATATCAATAACCATATTTCCGCTGGCTTTTGAAATATCAAGCCCAGCTCCAATTGCTGCAGCTATAGGCTCCTCAATAAGTCTAGTAGTTCTTGCACCAGCCTGATTAGCTGCATCTATAACAGCTCTTTTTTCTACTTCTGTTACTCCACTTGGAACACAAACAACCATCCTAGGTTTAAAAATTTTCTTCTTACCTATAGCTTTATCAATAAAATACCTGAGCATTTTCTCGGTAACGTTGTAATCGGATATTACACCATCTCTTAAAGGTCTAACAGCTACTATATGTCCAGGTGTTCTTCCCAACATAAGTCTTGCTTCTTCACCAACTGCAAGGATTTTATTGCTGTTTCTATCGATAGCCACAACTGAAGGTTCATTAAGAACTATTCCCTTTCCCTTGATATAGACCAACACACTGGCTGTGCCCAAATCTATACCTATATCCTGTCCACCAAACATTAAAAAATACCTCCATTTACAAATATATATATATATTATGACGAATAAACGCCAGGTTCGTTCCTAAAATTTACACAGTTCAGCATATATATTTCTATATAAAATACAAAAATCCTTTTTATTGTACAAATTTTAAGCTCCGGTGCTAATTATGCTTCCGGAGCTTTACATCTAAAGCGGGGGCTATAGATTTAAGGTTTGATATTTCATTTTAGTTGCTTTTCCGCCTCTGATATGCCTTTCTGCTTTATTTTTATCCATTACTTCCTTAACCTGAAGAGCTACCACCGGATTTATCTTAGGCAGTCTCTCGGTAACATCCTTATGTACCGTACTTTTGCTTACACCAAATATTTTTGCCGCATCTCTAACTGTTGTCCTGCTGCTTATTATATACTTTGCTATTTCAAGTGCTCTTTCTTCAATGTAATCCTTCAATTCATATACCCCCTTATCTGTGTCTTCTTTAAATTAATATGCAAAAATCTATCAATATAGAACATCTATTAAACTCACACCCCTATCGTTTCAATGATTGCTTGGGCAAATAAATTTTGGGGTCCAAGCTTTTGCCATCCTTCATTATTTCAAAATGCAAATGAGGCTCCTCTGCGATTTCAATAATGGCAGTTTTTCCAACTCCACTTATGACATCACCTTTTTTCACTTCCTGACCTACGGTAACCATGTCCAGCGTAGACAAGTTGCTATATATGGTTGTTACTCCGCCACCATGGTCAATTGCTATGGTCATGCCCCATTGAGGATCATTAGTTACTTCAGATATTATTCCATCCATCACGGCTCTAACTTGGCTGCCTTCTTCTGCTTTTATGTCCAATCCTTCATGAGTAGTCCACATGTCGAGAGTCTTCGAATAGACAAGTTGTGAATCTGAATAATCTAAAGATATAGTTCCAAATACAGGTGCCAGCATAGTCTCTACCTTTGGTTCTTGCAGCTTAATTGCTGTCACAGCAGTTTCTTCAGATTTTTTCTCAGATATCTTTGGTTGGGAGGGCTGAGTGGCATTTACTTCTGTAATATCTTCTCTAGAGCCTTCAGCTTGTTCTGTAGGCTCTTCTTCTACTATGCTTATGCTGCCTTCAAAAGAATTTTTCTCCTCTCCATCCTCCTCCGACTCCTCCAAGTCTTCGAACTCTTCCAATCCTCTTTCAAAATCCATTCCAGAAAATTTGTTGTCCAAGTATCTTTTGTACTGCCATGCTCCTACAGTTGCCAACATTGCAATTATTATGATTACAACAGGGATAATTATTTTTCGTTTCGATAATAATTCATTAAACTTCATTTGCTACACCTCCAACAGTATTATTGCCAGAGGTTTGAAAAATAATACAAAAATTATTGCAAGCTTTCTAATGGGACAATTTCCACACCAGTGTAATAATGCTTGATTATTTCCTGATATGTGGCACCATGATTTGCCATACCATCAGCTCCATATTGGCTCATTCCTATTCCATGTCCATATCCTATAACTTCAAATGTTATGCGATTTTTGCCAATATCAATGGAAAAATTTGTTGAGTTCAATCCGAATTGCTCCCTAATGTCCCTGCCACTGAAATATTTGTCTCCAATTTTTATTTTCATTACTCTTCCTCCACTGCTTCTCTCTATTATCTGTATCTGACTCTCAAGATTTTTTTTATCCAACGTGATAGTATTATCCAAAGATAACATTCCTGATACAAAGTCATCTATGCTTATTTCCTTCCTGCTTATAAGTTTTGGAGAGTGGTCTTCATATTGACTTAATACGCTTCTAAGGTATGGTACTTTATTAACCCATACATCCTCTGAATTTTCAGTTATCCCTCCACTGGTGGAGTGAAAAACTGCATCTATAAGTTTATCTTCATATACAATTACCTCACCTTTGGTGGAATTCACCGCTTCATAAATCTTTTTTTGATTTTTTCCAAGGGTATTGGGATCAACAAAAGCTTGACAATGAGAAGGATCTGTACATATATCTGCTTCTGGATGTTGGCTGCACCCTTTTCCTCCAAAATATTTCATCCTAAGCAGTGTATATGTCCTGGCTGCAAGAGCTTGAGCTTTCAGAGCTTCTATATGAAAAGTCGCTGGCATTTCTGCTGCCACTACGCCCGCTATATACTCTTCAAGATCCATGGTTATCAATTTTTCTTTCCGGTAATCATAAACGTTTAGATAAAGCTTGCTATCAGAAATTCTTTTTTCTGGGAGGGATTCTTTGGAACAACTAATTATTGCCACTGGTAATGCAAAAAGTAAAAAAATTAAAAAAATAATGCTCAGTGCATATCTTTTCATTTATCTACATCTCCAACTCAGTTTTTAGACCTCGCATAATTGCTAATTTATACTATTTGAGATGAACAGCAATTATGACTGTTTTTTATAACTCTTAGAAAGCTTTTCTGTTGTAGATTTTAAACGTTTCTACAAAATTTTCATTTTTTACTGTAAAATATGCATAATAATGTTATAATTTGGAGAAATTTAGATAACGCATTTCCTTGAATTTTATCTGCTAATATTATAAAATTGTAGCGTTGAAGAAAATCTGGGGGTTTAAGGATGCTTAAGAAGGAATTGCGCAACAAAATAGAAGCCATGAGGGACAAGCTCCATGAGTTCATAGAGAAATATGGAATTGATAGTGATGTTGTATTGAATTTAAGCCAAGAATTAGATAAACTACTATGCCAGTTGGAGAACATGAAATAGGCAAATGTTATACCTTTTTAGTATTCAAAAGGTATAACAGGTGATCCCACCCAGATGAATGTCTTGTCATAGTATTGACTATAACGCATACCAATCTGCATATTTATCTTATTTCCATTTGAAATTATATAGTCATCTATCTTAAGGCTATATGCAGAAATGCTAATCAACTCTTTGCTCCTTATGCTCTCAATTTCATGAGCATCAAAAGCATTAAGAATGTTGTTTATGGTGGATTCCATAATTTCCTTTGACACTCTTCCTGGAATATTTCCAATAGCAACCATATCCAGCTCCATTGGAAGCCCTATTCTTTCAAAACATTCTTCCATATAGCTTTTATCATCATATAGGTTTTTATAGGAACCTTTGAAAATTGCCATAAAAGAAATATAAGTTTTCTCTTCATTATCATTGTTTCTAAAAGACTCAATGGTTATGTTATACTTTGATTGGTTTTTGCTGATACTTAATACTCCTTTATTCATATCTTCTTTGGAATCAAATTCTTTAATTGCAACTTCCTTTTTGAAACCTAATATCTCTGTTATCTCATCAAGTTTACGGTCTATTTCCTGCTGGTTCATAAATCTTTCATTTACAGCATTCCACCCGGTTAACATACTCTCTTCAATAATAATATTTGATTTTTCAAGAAACGTTGATATATCCTCTTGATTTTTGGATATGGCTATTGCATCTTTGCATAATAAACCAGAAACAAATGTCAATATTGCAGTTAAAATAATAATTGCTTCTTTTTTTTTCATTTGACTCTAACCCCCTCTAACAGGATTATTGCCAATAATATATAAGATATACATATTAGAGCTATGAATTTTAAACTATGAGCCAAGATTGTGGGATTTCTTTTGGGTCCCGCATGCGGGACACGCGGTGTTTGGTATTAGTATGCAGCTAGAATAAAAAAAAAAAGCGGCTTGCGCCGCTATTTTATACATCCATGACTTTTAAATTTTCTGAAATGATTAAGTCTGCTTCTGTTGCTGCCAAGACTTCTTCTACAGTTGTTTCAGGAGCGATCTCTGTAAGCACTAAGCCTTTATCAGTTCTTTCAATTACTCCCATTTCAGTTACTATCAAATCAACTTCTCCTGATGCTGTGAGAGGTAGTGTGCATTTTTTAAGTATCTTTGGCTCTCCCTTTGCAGTATGCTCCATAGCAACTATAACTCTCTTAGCCCCTACTACCAGATCCATGGCTCCCCCCATACCAGGAACCATTTTGCCAGGTATCATCCAGTTGGCAAGGTTTCCTTCTTGGTCTACCTGAAGAGCTCCCAGAACTGTTACATCCAGATGACCTCCTCTGATTATTCCAAAAGAAGTTGCGCTGTCAAAGAATGCAGCACCGGGTATTACTGTAGCAGGTTGAGCTCCTGCATTTACTATATCAGGATCTATATTTGACTCATCAGGAGCCGGGCCTAATCCAACGAACCCGTTTTCTGATTGAAGCATAATATCAATACCTTCGGGTATGTAATTGGCAACCAGGGTTGGCATACCTATTCCTAGGTTAACCAAATCTCCATCCTTTAACTCCTTTGCTACTCTTTTTACTATTATTTCTCTTTTTCTGTTTTTATCTTCAATCATTTTACTTCCTCCCCTCTACTATCATATCTACAAATATAGATGGGGTCATAACATCGCTGGGATCAATTTCTCCTACTTCCACTAATTCTTCTGCTTCAACTATTACTAAATCTGCAGCGGTAGCAATCAAAGGATTGAAGTTCTTTGTTGCCTTTTTATAATATACATTGCCTTTCTTGTCAACTATGCTTCCTTTAACAAGAGCTACATCAGCTTTCAGTGGAAGCTCAAGGAGATAGTCCTTTCCATCAACATTGATTTTCTGTTTTCCTTCTTCAATTACAGTTCCTATACCTGTTGGTGTCAATATTCCACCTAAACCGGCACCAGCCGCTCTGATTCTTTCAGCCAAAGTACCCTGAGGTACAAGCTGCACTTCCATCTCTCCGGAATTCATAAGTCTTCCTGTCTCTGGATTTGTGCCTACATGGGATGCAATAACTTTTTTCACCATGCCTTTAACTACCCATTTGCCAACTCCTTTATCAGGAAAGCCTGTATCATTGCATATCAGAGTTATATCTTTAACTCCTTTTTCAATTATTGCATCGACTAATGCTTCAGGAGTTCCACAAGCTAAGAAACCTCCTACAGAAATGGTCATACCATCATGGATATGCTCTAGTGCTTGTTCAATAGTTTTTATTTTATTCACAAGCCCACCTCCATAATAAAGTTATTTGGTTTCACCCAGATATATTATAATACATAAAAATTTTGATTACTACTGTTTCGGGATAAAATCCTCCGGTCTTTCCTTTACCTTACCAAAATGATACAAAATACTCTTTGCGATTCTTTCTGAAGCATAGCCATCTCCATAGGGGTTTACAGCATTGGCCATCTTGTTATATTCATTCTTGTCTTCCAATAGCAGAGATGTTATAGCATAAATATTGTCTTTATCCGTTCCTGCCAATTTTAAAGTCCCAAACTCAATTGCTTCCGGTCTTTCTGTTTCCCCTCGTAAAACCAAAACCGGCTTGCCCAAAGATGGAGCTTCTTCCTGAAGTCCCCCTGAATCCGTAAGCACAAGATAGCATCTATCCATTAGATTATGCATTTCCAAAACATCTATGGGATCTATAAGATGTATTCTTTCCTGTTGACCAAGAATTGAAAAAACAATATCTCTCACTGCAGGATTCATATGAACAGGATATACGATTTCCACATCTTTATAATTCTCCACAATGGCCTTTAATGCTTGACAAATATTTATTAAAGGCTGGCCTAAATTTTCCCTTCTATGAGCAGTAACAAGTATCACTCTCTTGCCGTAATCCAAATCTTTAAGCAATGGATTATTAAAAGTATAATCCCCTCTCACCGTAGTCTTTAAAGCATCTATTACCGTATTGCCCGTTATGTATATAATATCCTCAGGAACTCCTTCTGCCAATAAGTTATTTTTTGAATTGCTTGTGGGAGAGAAGTGTATATCTGCCAATGCTCCTGTAAGCTTCCTGTTCATCTCCTCTGGATAGGGATAATATTTGTTAAAAGTCCTTAGGCCTGCTTCCACATGACCAATCTGTATCCTATTATAGAAGGAAGCCAAAGCACCGCAAAAAGTAGTGGATGTATCCCCATGAACTAAAACCATATCAGGCTTTACCTCTTTTATGACATTCTCTAAACCGGTCAGAGCATTTACTATAATATCTGTAAGATTTTGCCTGTCTTTCATTATATCTAAATCAAAATCCGGCCTTATATGAAAAATGTCCAAAACTTGATCCAGCATCTCCCTATGCTGAGCTGTTACGCATACCACAGATTCAAAATCATGACTTTTTTGAAGAAAGTTAACTAGAGGAGCCATCTTGATGGCTTCCGGTCTTGTGCCAAATACTGATAGAATTTTTAACATAATAGCCTCCTAAAAAAGCACAGCCAGATTGAGGCCGTGCTGTTTTTATATTTATACATCAATTTTGTTATTGGTGTCTCCTGCATTTAGCAATCCTAAATGCTTTGCCCCCATAGAGGCTAATAGAAAAACCACAAATACAAGTATATATGCTGTCTTAAGCTTTGTCTCCACCAAAGCTATTGCTCCTGCTCCCAAAACTGCACTTATAGAATAAAGAGTCAACACGGCTTTCTTCTGACTGTACCCTTTGTCTAGCAATCTATGATGCAGATGTCCTCTATCAGCCTCCACCATAGACTTCCCGCTGGCAAATCTCCTTATCATTGCAAACAAGGTGTCAAATATAGGCAATCCCATAGCAAATATTGGAACCAACATAGATAGTGCAGTAGCACTTTTTAATACTCCTAGTACAGAAATAACAGAAAGCATGTAGCCTAAGAACATGGCTCCCGTATCCCCCATAAAAATCTTGGCGGGATTAAAATTGTATGGCAAGAATCCTAAAACAGATCCTGCAAGTATTGCTGTCATAGCTACAATATAAGACTCTCCCGTCCCTGTTAGCAAAGCAACTATCATAAGAGTCACTGAAGATATGGCCGATAAACCTGCTGCCAATCCATCAAGACCATCAATAAGATTGAATGCATTGGTTAAGCCTACAATCCAGAATAGAGTGACAGGATAAGCGAGTATGCCTAATTCTATCCATTTAGCTTTATAAATAAAATCTAAGGGATTTGTTATCCTATCTATCCTTACACCACAATACATAGCTATTATGGCCGCAACAATTTGAACGGCAAATTTCGCCTTCGGCGAAAGAGGTTTAATATCGTCAAAATACCCGCATATTACTATTAATGTTGCACCTGCCAATACTCCAATAATTTTTTCACTCAAGGGTACATACAAAAGTATTCCTATAAGGCAAGCAAAGTAAATAGATAATCCACCTAATAAAGGAGTGGGTTTCTTATGAACTCTTCTATTATCCTTTGGTACATCTATGGCTTTTACTTTCTCTGCCCACTGTTTAACAAATGGAGTAACAGCGTAAGCAAAGATAGCGGGAATTGCAAAAGCCATAATCAAGTTTTTCATTATATCACTCCCGGGTATCATAATTTAGTCTGTCCAATATTTTCATTTTATATCATACAAACATTAAAGTCAAACTTGTATTATCAGGTTTTATCAGTTCTCCCCGTATTATTTTTTACTCTTTTTAAAAAATAACATGTTGCAAAATTTTCCTAATTCATTTTTACAACAACTATTCCCGATTCTTCCAACATTTCAATCGCCAGAGGATCATTATATTGTTCCCTCAACACTATCCTCTTTATTCCGGAGTTTATGATCATTTTTGCACAAAGAACGCAAGGAAATAATGTGGTATAAATGGTTGCCCCATCTATAGCCGTACCGAACACTGCAGCCTGTATAATTGCATTCTGCTCCGCATGAAGTCCACGACAGAGTTCATGCCTTTCACCAGATGGTATGTTATAGTTGGCTCTGGTACAACCTACCTCCTGGCAGTGTCTAAGCCCCTTTGGGGCTCCATTGTATCCTGTGGACAAGATACGGTTGTCCTTGACAATAACAGCTCCTACCTGCCTTCTCGTGCAGGTTGACCTTTTCTTCACTACTTCGGCTATTTCCATAAAATATTGGTCCCAGGAAGGCCTTTTCATATCATTATCCATAATACTCTCCTCACGGATATTTATTTTGTACCGAACAATCTGTCACCAGCATCCCCTAGACCTGGTACTATGTATCCATGATCATTTAATTTCTCATCAACAGCTGCTATATATATTTCTATATCAGGATGAGCTTTTGTTACTGCTTCAATGCCTTCTGGTGCTGCCAGCAAATTCACAAGCTTTATGTTCTGGGCTCCCTTCTCTTTCAGAAAGGTTATCGCTGCTATGGCTGAACCTCCTGTAGCCAACATTGGGTCTAAAACAATGAGTTCTCTTTCTGCCACATCACTGGGCAACTTGCAATAATACTCTACGGGCTTTAGTGTCTCAGGATCCCTGTAAAGACCTATATGACCTACTTTAGCTGTTGGCACCAAACTTAAAAGTCCATCAACCATTCCTAATCCTGCTCTAAGTATTGGGATTATTCCAAGTTTTTTACCCGATATTACCTTTGACGTAGTTTTGCATATAGGAGTTTCAATCTCTATATCTTCAAGTGGGAGATTTCTTGTAACTTCATATCCCATAAATAACGCTAACTCTCCAACAAGCTCTCTAAACTCCTTGACGCCTGTATTCTTGTCCCTCAAAATAGTCAACTTATGCTGTATCATAGGATGATCGATTATGTGTACATTGTTACCGAAATTTTTCATACTAATCCTCCTTATAATTAGCTATTGGATATTCCTATAGCGTCGGTCTCTGGCTACTGGCTTCTAGCCGCTAGTATAAGGTCCTATTGAGTCTTAGCCACGATACGGAACACAGGCCTCATGACTCGAAGCATGTAGCTCGCGTCTCGTAGCACGCAGCATTATTTTGCATACTTTTCTTCTATAGCACTTATTTTGGACACTCGCCGTTCATGTCTTCCGCCTAGAAATTCGGTTTCCAGCCATATATCTACTATCATCTTCGCTAATTCTACCCCTATAACCCTTTCTCCTAAAGCCAGTACATTTGCATCGTTGTGCTCTCTTGAAGCCTTTGCGGAGAAACAGTCACCACACAGGGCCGCTCTTACACCCGGAACTTTGTTTGCGGCTATTGATATGCCTATACCAGTACCACAAATCACAATTCCTCTGTCAAATTTTCCAGAAGCCACAGCTTCACCGACTCTCTCACCATAATCAGGATAATCTACTGATTCATCAGAAAATGTACCATAGTCTTCATATTCAACATTCTTATTCTCCAAATGTTTTATTATTTCCTGTTTCAGTCTATAACCGCCATGGTCACTGGCAATAACAACCTTCACAATATCAACTCCTTTTGCTACAAGGTATTTCTCTTGGGTTTCACACGAGACACATAGCACGAAGCTCGCAGCTCGTGGTACGTCACGCAAGTCTATAACTTATCACCTATTTTTTTAACTACCATTTCCAAGTATTTGAGAATTTCATCTCTGCATCTTTTATATGTCTCCAGATCATATCCGAAGGGATCAGATATGTCTCCCAACTTGCCATCAGTTGCATATTCCACCAAAGTAAATACTTTGTCTTTTGCATCGGGGCTTATGTTTAATATATGTTCCTTATGAGCTCTGGTCATTGTAAGAACCAAATCCGCTTCTCTCAGCATGTTTATATTAAGCTTCTGAGACCTATGGTCTGTAAGGTCCAGTCCTAATTCCTTGACTGCCTCTATGGCATTATCAGAAGCAGGTAAAGGAGTATATACTGATGTTCCTGAAGACTTTACCTTCACCTTATCATCAAGTTGTTCTCTCTTCAATATTTCTTTAAATAGTATTTCAGCCATGCTGCTTCTACAAGTGTTGCCCGTACATACAAACAATACATTGAACATATCTTACACCTCAATAATATTAAATCCTGCGGCCTTTTTCATTCTATTCATTACCGCCAGACCAAGATGTTCTTCACTTACAGCTTCAGCATATATGATATCCACCATCAACTTGTCAAATTCTCTCAAAGTATTGAAAAGATTGTGGGCTGCTTCTGCAGTGTCCTCTTTACTTCCCATAGATAATGTAACAAAACCATTGTAGTAGTTTATATTTTCATCTACTGTCAATATTCCAACCTTTAAGCCTCTTTCCTTATCTTTTCCTGCAAGTTCCAATATTTTCTCCATTACCATGTTATAATCTCCCCTGACTATAGTCATAGGAGCTTTTGGAGCATAATGGGTATATTTCATGCCCGGAGATTTAGGTATAGTTCCCGGATCCAATATTCCTTTATCAATCTGTACTTCTCCTAACACTTTTTTAAGTTCCTCCAGTGTGGCTCCTCCCGGCCTTAATATGGTTGGAATATCTCCTGTTATATCTATGACCGTTGATTCTACTCCTACTCTTGTATCTTTGGAACACAATATTATATCCACTTTTCCTTCCATATCCTTTATAACATGCTCTGGCGCAGTTGGACTTGGTTTGCCGGAAATATTAGCACTTGGTGCAGCTATGGGTACTCCGCTTTTATCTATTAATTTCAGAGCTATAGGATCATCAGGCATTCGAATTGCCACAGTATCTAAACCAGCCGTAACTTCATCTGGAATTGCTTTGGATTTTTTAAATATTATGGTGAGAGGACCTGGCCAGAAGTGTGCTATAAGTTTTTGAGCTTTTTCAGACAAAGGCTCCCCTATACAATAGAGGAGCATATCATAATTTGAAATATGTACAATTAATGGATTATCCGAAGGTCTGCCTTTAGCTTCAAAAATACGGCTAACGGATTTTTCATCAAGGGCATTGGCACCTAATCCATAAACTGTCTCAGTAGGAAATATAACGGTGCCGCCTTGTCTTATAACCGCTGCCGCTTCATCTAAAACTTCTTCTTTTATATCTTCAAAGTAGTAAACTTTTGTTTTCACTGGTATTTCCCTCCTATGTTGAACAAGGCTTCAACTATGTGCTATGATGGATTTTGCAATTACTTCCTTGTTATAATAGCACAAAATATATTACAGGGCAATAATATATTTAGCTTTATGGTATTCCTTATGGGTCTTGTCACGAGTTGCGTTGCCCAGGATATTTTTTTTCCATCCTGCTACGGGCTACGTGCATTTTCTCAGGGTATTCCTCTTGGGTCCTAGCACAAGGTTCGCGGCATGCAGCCCCCAGCATGTAGCACGAAGCATTATCCCAATACCCTCGTTATGTAAAATCCTACAAGTATTCCTATCAATGTTCCTATGGTAGGAGTTCTGCCTCTATAAAGGGTCTGGGTTTTGGGTATAAGCTCTCCACATGTGATATAAAGCATTGCTCCACCTGCAAAGCCTAAACACAGTGATACCAATGCAGGAGATATGTCACCCAACAATGCTCCTACAAATGCTCCTATCCCTGTTGGAATACCTGCAATAATAGTGTACATGACTATTTTGAGCCTGTTATAGCCTCCTATTCTCAAAGGCACCGCCATTGCAATTCCTTCCGGCATGTCATGAAGTCCTATTACAATTGCAAGACTCAAACCCATTGAATTTGCTGCTGCAAAACCTGAACCTATGGCAAGACCTTCAGGAAAATTGTGAAAGGCTATGCCTAATCCCAAGATAATCCCGCTCTTTATAAAGCCTTTGTTGAAGCCTGGTGCCATGGTTTTAATCTCAGAAACTTGAGGTATTATGGAATCTGTCATAAAAACTGCAGTCACACCTAATAGTATTCCTGCAAATCCTATAACCATTCCACCTATTTCAAAAGCATGAGGCATCAAATCAAAACACACAACTGCAAGCATTATTCCACCGGTAAAACCCAAGAGAGTACCCATAAATCTTTTCCCGGGATTTCTAATGAAAAAGACCATTGCACCGCCCAAGCCTGTACCCACCATCCCTGATATAAAACCAATCAATGTAACAGCCAATATTCTACTCATATTTTTACCTCCAATCTCTGTATAATTTATTCTTTTGGAGATAAAAAAAGAACAAGGAACAATGTGTAAAACATTGCCCCATAAATCTATTCGGCTTTATATATTTTTGATTCCTTATCCTTTACTCGGCTTACGCTGCCTCCCCTTGTAACTGCAATAGGAACTGCAAACATTATACCTGTATCAGGTTTTGACATATCTCCACCACATATTTTTTCAATCTCATCCATAACTGAATCAAGCTTTTCTTTGCTCTCTACCACAGTAAAAAGCGTTTTGTTATTAGCAATATCTGTATCAAGCGATTTCATTATGCCTCCTATGAGAGGGATCTCCTTGCCTATACTCCTTCTTAGCCTACCAGCTCCTACACTATCAACTATAGTAGCACCTGTTATGCCAATGCTTTTCATCTGCTTTAATATTTCATTCAAATACTCAGCCTTATTCAGAACTACGAACAATGCATACATGATGGCACCTCCAGTTATATTTTTATTGCTCATCACTATTTTACTCCCTTTCCTTGAATATAGCAGTACAATTTTTAAAATTATGCTACTTTTTCAAAAGATTTTTTCAAAAATGGCGGTGTCACAATTGTGGTAACTAATATCATAAATATTATAGAAGCAAATAACCCATTCGGAACAACCCCCAGCTTCAATCCAATATCCGTTACTATCAATGCCACCTCTCCTCTAGGTACCATACCTATACCTATCTGCAATGACTCCCTTTTAGCAAAGCCCATTAATTTTGCCACCGCTCCGCAGCCTATGATCTTACCGAGCACTGCAGCAATCAGTAATGTAATTCCAAAAGGCAAGTCAGAAAGCATAGTGCTTATATCAACCTTCATTCCTGTTACAACAAAAAATATCGGAGTTAGAAGCATGTATGATAACTCCTGCATGCTATAGGATATTTTTGTTTTAAAAGGCGTAGCTGAAAGTATCATGCCCGCTAAATATGCGCCTGTTATTGCTGCAACCCCCATTTCCTCTGCCAGATACCCAAGAAGAAGGCAGAATATAAGTCCTATTACAGCAATGTTCTTGCTTGTATTTTTTAGTGTAAAATATTTTTTTGAAAATCTTATTATAACCAAGCCTACTATAAAGGCTACTATGAAAAATACTATAAGTTTGACCAGCACGATGATTAAACTCTGGCTTTCTTCTGGATTTACAAGTCCGGTTACCAATGATAAAAGTATAATGCCTATTACATCATCAATGACTGCTGCTCCTAATATGGCCATACCTTGTTTTGTTTTAAGTTTATCTATTTCCCTGAGAGTTTCTACAGTTATGCTTACAGAAGTAGCTGCCAAAATTACGCCTATAAAAAATCCTTCTGTTACAGAATTTCCAAACAAACTGCTTGCAGCTATACCTAATATTATAGGCATTACAACTCCTCCTATAGCTATTGTTAAGGAAGATTTACCGGACTTAATCATCTCATCCAGTTCCGTTTCCAATCCAGCTATAAACATCAGCAATACTACACCTAAGTCCGACATATGAATAAAGGTTTCTGTAGGCGATACAATTTTCAATACAGAAGGACCAATTATTATACCGGATATAAGCTGCCCCAGCACTGCTGGCTGATTCAACTTTCTGCATATGTAACCTCCAAATGCTGCAGCTGCTAGAATAGCCGAAAGCTGCAATAAAAAAATCATTGTCTCATCTCCTTTGTCGTTTTGCTGCATTTTAATCTGCTAAAGTGCTATATCCAATTATATTCTTTATAAATAAAATATCAAATGTAGTTAGTTGAAGTCTTAAAATCATTTAGTAAATAAAATGCAAGAAAAATTGCAAAAAAATATATGTGATTGTAGCAATCACATATATTTTTACCATTTAGTTTGTTTATATGGTGCTTCATCAGATCACATTTAATAAATTTACTCTTCACTACTTTTCAGTTTCTCTGCCTGATCTGTAGTTATCAAAGCTTCTATCATTTCATCCAAATCTCCGTCAATAAAGGAATCAAGCTTGTAAAGAGTAAGACCTATTCTATGGTCCGTCACCCTTCCTTGAGGGAAATTATAGGTTCTGATTCTTTCGCTTCTGTCGCCTGTTCCTATCTTGCTTCTTCTTTCGCTGTCAATTTCCGCATTCTTCTTGGCTATCTCTGCCTCCAACAACCTGGACTTAAGAATCTTCAAGGCTTTTTCCTTATTCTTCAATTGTGATTTTTCATCCTGACATGATACAACCGTACCTGTAGGAATATGAGTAACTCTGACTGCCGAGTCTGTAGTATTTACGCTCTGTCCTCCATGACCACTGGAACGGAAAACATCTATCCTTACATCATTCATATCCAATTCAAACTCCACATCATCTGCTTCTGGCATCACAAGTACTGTAGCAGTTGATGTATGAATCCTTCCACTGGCTTCTGTGGTTGGAACCCTCTGAACTCTATGGGCACCGCTTTCATATTTCAATCTGCTGTAGGCACCGGTACCGTTTATCTCAAATATTACTTCCTTGTAACCACCGATGTCCGTAGGGTTGGAACTCAATACTTCTACCTTCCACCCTTGGCGCTCTGCATATCTGGTGTACATCCTAAACAAGTCTCCTGCAAATAATGCAGCTTCTTCTCCCCCGGCAGCACCTCTAATTTCCACTATGACATTTTTCTCATCATTTGGATCCTTGGGAAGAAGCATTATTTTTAATTGCTCTTCCAAAGCCGCCTTCTTCTCCTCCAACTCATCCAGTTCCATCTTTGCCATCTCCAGGAGTTCTTTATCTTCCTCTTCCTCAAGCATCTGCTTTGAATCCTCAATGCCTTTTAATACAGCCTTATATTCTCTAAACTTTTCCACCAGTGGTTCAATATCAGAGTGCTCCTTCACTAACTTTTTCCATTGACTTTGATCCGCAATTATTTCCGGATCGCTAATCTTATGACTTAGATCTTCATATTTCTCCTCTATAAACTCAAGTTTATCAAACATACAATCTACTCCTCCATATTACAGTATACAACTCTATCCAATCCTGCCAGATCCTTTACTATCATAATATCCTTAAATCTTCCACTATCTTCTATGAGTTTTCTTACAGCACAACCCTGGTCGTATCCAATTTCAAAAGCCAATAGACCACCTTTTTTTAAAAATCTAGCAGCATCTTTCAAAATTCTAATATAAAAATCCAAACCCTCTTCACCCCCATAAAGGGCTAAGTGGGGTTCAAAGCCTCTGACACTAATGGGTAGGGTTTCCATATCATTTTTTGATATATATGGAGGATTTGACACCAATGCATCCAGTTTTCCCTCCAGACCTTCTTCATATAATGGCCCCAGCAAATCCCCCTGGAGCAGCTTCATCCTTTTTCCCAATCCATGCCTATCTATATTTCTCTTGCAGCATTCCAATGCATCATCAGAAATATCAGAAGCATACACAAAGGCATCTGATATATAATAGGCAAGGCTCACTGCAATAGCCCCTGTACCTGTACATATATCTCCAATTACAGGTTTGTCCCTGTTTTTTAATAGTTCAAGAACTTTCTCTACTAAAATTTCAGTATCCGGCCTAGGTATAAGCACATTTTCATTGACATAGAAATCCAAGCCCATGAACTCCTGGTGTCCTGTAATGTATTGTATAGGCTTTCCTGCCTTTCGTTCCTCTATAAGCCGGAAAAAATTCTCTGAAGTATCCTCTTCTAATATCTTATCCCTGTCTACTATTATATCTACTTTACTTAAACTGGCAATGTGGCACAATAAAACCTGAGCATCCAGATAAGGGCTGGGAGAACCTGATCCCTTAAGTTTAGCGGCACCTTCCTTCAATATGTTTCCTACGGTATAACCTACCATAAATCAGCATCCTTGTCTTCCACCAAAACATTCTTTAAAGCAGTAATAGCCACTTCTATCTGGCTGTCATCAGGCTCCCTGGTTGTGATCTTTTGTAACCACATTCCAGGAGCAGATACTATACACACCAATTTCGAATCACTTCTACCTGCCCATTTGATTATCTCATAGGATATACCGGCAACAATGGGCATTAATGCTATCCTTGTTATCACTCTTACAAAAACATTGGGCCATTTAAATAGTGAAAAAAGCAAAATGCTCACAATCATTACTATGAACAAGAAACTGGTACCACATCTAGGATGAAGTCTTGTATACTTTCGCACATTTTCTACTGTAAGCTCTTCGCCATTTTCATAGCAAAATATTGTTTTATGTTCTGCACCGTGATACTCAAAAACCCTTGCAATATCCTTCATCTTGGATATCATTGCAATATAGGCTATGAAAATGATTATTCTCACAATACCTTCCACTAGATTCATAAGTATAGGTGTTCTAACAACATTTCCTATGAAGCTTACTGCCAATGTAGGAAGCAATATGAATAAACCAACTGAAAAGGCTATGGACAACAATACAGCTATTGGAATCATATTCCTTTCCATAAACTCATCTAATTTTGAAGGTTTTTTATCCTCTTTAATCTCTTCCTCTTCGAAAAACTCCGCAGAATAGGAAAGGGCCTTTACACCTATAACCATAGAATCTATAAAGGCATACATTCCTCTGATAATAGGTATCTTAGAAATTTTTTTCCTATTGGCGTTAACTTTTTCCTTCTTTAAAGTTATTTCTCCATCGGGTTTTCTTACGGCGATGGCAATATCTTCTGGGCCTTTCATCATAACCCCTTCAATTACTGCTTGACCGCCTATACTGGTCTTTTTCATTTTTATTCCTCACAATCTACTAACAAATCCTTCTGTTGAAAGCATTTGCTGGTTTCTAGTTTCCTACCTCTAGCTCCTAGCATTATTATCCTTATGATCTACAAACCAGAGGCTTGTGGCATGAGGATAACAACTGAAATAATTACTGCGTAATTTTTATTATATATTAGCCAATTTAATATTACAATAGAAGGGTTTTACTAATAAAAAAGAACCTGAATTATTCAGGTCCTTAGTATTCTTTCAATTTATTATAATTATTTTTATCTTGGAATATACTATGGCTTGTCCCATTGTCGAGCAAATAAGCATCATAAGTAGTGTCTATGATCTCCCATCTGCCGTTAATATAAACTTCGTTCCATGCATGATATGCATTTATACCATTTCTGTAACCTTTTACTAATTTAGTAGGTATTCCCTGACTTCTTAACATTGCAGCAAAAAGCACTGAGTAATCGTAACATATTCCTTTTCCATCTTGTAGAATAGTATCAATATCCGGTGTATAATCTGTACTAAGCTGGTCCAACTTAGAATAATCATATTCAATATTACTTACAATGTATTCATATATGACTTGTATCACTTCTTCGCTGCCTTTTTTACCTTGTGCTATGCTATTAGCAAGCTTTATAGCTTTCATATCTTTATTCCAAGTAACTGGTTGGGCTGATTTAAGATAAACAGAATTCTCTTCTACATCTACTTTAAAGCTCTTCTTAGTGAGCATCTTATATTTGGTTCCTGATACATTCTCCAGAACTGCAACTGTATAGTCGCCGTCTCCAAACTGAAGAGGGAAGAAATCTTCTTCATTCTTCAAGTCATAATAATATACTGTTGAATCTTTCTCTACCATGACCTTAGTCTTTTTATTTAGACCTGCGTATGATATTCTCACTATGCCTTCATTGGCTTGTTTAGTATCTATGGATACATTAGATGCATCTACTACTATGGGGCTCCATAGAAGCATGCATATCATAAGCAATGAAATATATCTAAATTTTCTCACTGAAAACTCCCCTTTCGGTAGCTGGCTGCCATTTTACAGGCCCTATAGCTTTGCGTCCCACGGTTTCCCATGGTTTGCCATTATCG
>NZ_FQZS01000003.1:0-1584 GCF_900142105.1 Lutispora thermophila DSM 19022 | reverse complement strand
TGGTTTGCCATTATCGCTTATTAGCTGATTCTACTTACATATTCTTTTTCTTCCATTATATCACAACTTTATTATATGTAAACAGTTTTTGGACAAGTTTTTTGTTTTTCAAAACCTATATAAAAAAGGAGATGAGGTAAAATACCTCATCTCCTTTGCATCACCACTTATTACTACATATCCAAATCAGGATAATATAGTTCTGTCCAGTCTTCTGTACCGTCTTCCAATCTGTAGTAATAGTGACTATTCACTGCCTCCATAATGGCTTCATAATACCATGCTTCTTCCGGCAGATCCGGGAACTTCCTTGCATCCGGCAATATCTCACCCTTTGTTACCTTTCTACCCAACACATTGTTGACTAGAGTTACGAATTCAGCTCTGGTGATATATTGATCCGGTTTGAAAGTTCCATCTGGATATCCTTTTATCCAGCCTTTTGCCGCTGCTGAGTTTATATACTTATTGGCCCAGTGTCCAGCTATATCGCTGAATTGATCGCTTTCAAATGGCGTTAGCTTATCAAATCTTGATGCTATTACTGCCATTTCTGCCCTGGTTATATAGTTGCCAGGTCTGAAGGTTCCATCTTCGTATCCTGTTACTATTCCACCATTAGCCAGAGTAGCTATATGTCTATTGGACCATCTGTCAGCAGCTACGTCTGAGAAGTTGTGCTTATCTGTTTTTATGCTTTCCCTATAGTCTTTATCTAATAGTCTGTAGAATACAGCTGCTACTTCGTCTCTTGTTATATATGCTAATGGTTTTACTGTGCCATCTGGATAACCCTGAATGTATTGGAAGTGGTCATCTTTATTCAATTGTGGCAATCCTGCTGGGATTTCTTCGTCTGGTATGTCAATTACGGTTAGTATGGCAGGTGTGCTTGTGCTAGGACCATCACCGCCGCTTCCTCCGCCGCTTCCTCCGCCGCTTCCACCGCCACTTCCACCACTGTTATCATCTGGCTGCGTGCTTCTTGTTATGGTCAGTGTGCCTGGTACTAACTGGATATCATAGTTTCTGGTTACATCTTCTTCTCCAGCTTTTATTACCGGAGTTCCTGTAAACCTTACTTCATATGTTCCTGCATTAGTTCCAGATCCACTTGCACTGATTCCGCTTAATACATGGCCTTCAACCAATCCTATAGGCGCTTCGTATCCTGTTATGGTCTGTTCAGTCCCATTATATACCCTTGAACCGCTATTTGCTTTTACAGTCACTTTCCTTGGTGTTATTTCTACTTTTGCTTCTCCGGTTCTGTCTTCGTAGTTCGGATTTTCTACCTTAACATGAACTGGATATGTTCCTACATTGGTGTATGATGGTTTTTTCTCGCTCCAGTTAGTTCCATCTTCGCTGTAGTATACTTTGTCTCCTGCGATGAGGTTAGTTACTTCTATGCTGTGTGGTTGACCATCATATACTCCTTTGTAGTCATCAATCTCAAGGGCTGCTCCTTCGGCCTTGACTATTTCGAAGTCTCCCTTATTCACATTCACTGCATAGTTCGGATTAGCTGTATATATTGCATCCAAGACTTCTTTGTATACTCCTACACTCTCGGCATCATTT
>NZ_FQZS01000011.1 GCF_900142105.1 Lutispora thermophila DSM 19022 | reverse complement strand
ATGAAGGAAGATAAGGAAAGCTGGTTAAACTTCTTCCAATGGCTTAAGAGCCGTGGTCTTACTGGAGTACAACTTATCATAGGAGATAAAAGTCTGGGAATGCTTGAATCAATTCCAGAGATATTTCCTAATGCAAAATATCAGTGTTGTACTGTACATTTTTACCGGAATATATTCTCTGTTACACCAAAATCGAAAATAAAACTGGTTTCCAAAATGCTCAAAGGAATTCATGTTAGTGAGAATAAATCAGCAGCTAGGGAGAAAGCCAGACAGGTTGCAGCTGAATTGAGAAATATGAAACTCAAAGAAGCTGCTCAAAAACTTGAAGATGGCATAGAAGAGACTATCACCTATATGGCCTTTCCTTATGAACATTGGAACCGAATCAGAACCAACAATACAATTGAGCGTCTTAATCGTGAGATCCGTCGGCGAACCAAAGTCGTCGGCACATTCCCCGATGGTAAATCTGCATTAATGCTTGTCTGTGCAAGACTTCGTCATGTAGCAAGCTCCCAATGGGGAGTAAAGCGTTATCTTAATATGAAGCATCTCGAAAATATGAATGCTATTGAGAATGAAGATATGATTGTCGGATAGCCGACATCTTCCAAATGGCTAAAATTGAATTTGCGAAAAAATCTTGACAGTACCTGCCAAGAAGCCCGTTAGCTAATTTTGGTGTGTCACAGTAATGTGGGGGTGTTAAGCGGAAGGATAAAGTACTTGCTTTAATAGCGAGTTGAGCGAAAGTACAGGTTGTAACATAAAGTGAGCTCTGTGCCGCATCGTCAAAAAAGGGTCTCAGGTGGTAGAAAGCAAAAGGGAAGTCGAGCTTTGGCATTATGGGTGAAGACCATGGAAGACGGGAAGAACTTAGAGTACACCATCGAAGAATCCCTCGGTGTAAGGGAGGTATATGTACTGAAAGTGTGGTTCGGAACTGGAGAGACCATAATTTGCACAGTGCAGAGAGAGCCGGAGGAGTCCATAGTACTGATGAAGTTACAGATGGATTCAGACCAAAGAGAAATGCACACCAAGCTTTGGATAGGATACGAAAGGATACCGGTAAAAAGGGATGGTGGGTAGTGGACGCTGATATCAGATGATTAAAAGTTATCACAATATCTGATGTACGGACAGCGGTAAAGGTTCTCAACTCAAAGATAATTGGAATGAGGAATTACTATGGACTGAAGAATGCTGGGAGATATCTGAAAAAGATAGACTGGTATATTATTAAGAAGTTTACATTGTGGTATAACTATAAAACTCAGAATAAAAGACGGTATGTTCACATTTCAGAAATTCAGCAAATGATTTACAGAAATGGCTTACAAAAGCTTGCAGTTTAATGAATGCTGAAGGAAGAAGAATATCGGAAAGCAAGCCGTGTGAGGGAAAATCGCATGCACGTTTTGATGAGGGGAAAGTGGAGAAAAAATTAATTTCCCTACCGACCTACTCTACATTAATAGTATAGATAGTTAGATTATAAAAAGCGGCATATGAAAATAAAGCAATATATAGTAAACATAAAATATATTATGTGTATTAACACGCAACTACTAATTAAATCAGTATTAAATTTTAATGGAAATTATATTAAAGCTGAGTACATAATAGAATTGTAAAAATAGTTTCTAAAAGTCAAGCTAATAGTAAAGGAGGTTTGCAATGAACATATTATTTATAGGTGATATTTTTGGTAGAACAGGTAGAAATCTGTTGAGGGATAATCTGATAAAAATAATAGTAGAAAATCATATTGATTTTACAATTGCTAATGGGGAGAACAGTGCGGGTGGTGTAGGAATTACTAGAGAGATATATGAAGATCTTATCAGTTATGGAATAGATGTTGTTACCTTAGGAAATCATGCTTGGGCGCAAAAGAAGATATTTGATTTTATAGGCCATGCAGATAGAATGGTGAGGCCTGCTAATTATCCTGAAGGAACACCGGGAAACCCATATGTTATTGTAGAAGTAAAAGGAAAAAGAATAGCAGTTATAAATATGTGCGGTAGGGTTTTCATGGATTGTCTTGAATGTCCCTTTAAAACTATTGATAGGATTCTTAATGAAATTGAAGGTAAAGCAGATATAAAAATACTGGATTTTCATGCAGAAGCTACGTCAGAAAAGATAGCAATGGGATGGTATTTAGATGGCAGAATCACAGCTGTGTTAGGAACCCATACTCATGTGCAGACGGCTGATGAACGAATTTTACCTAAAGGTACAGCTTATATAACCGATGTAGGAATGACAGGGCCAACCAATTCAGTACTTGGAGTTAAAACAGATATAATAATAAAGAAATTTTTAACTAATTTACCGTGTAAGTTTGAAGCAGCGGAGGATAATGGACAGATTAATGGAGTAATATTGAGAATTGACGACAATAATATTGCGACTGATATAGAACGACTTAAAATAATATAATTTCAAGAGAAAAAAAGGATTTTGGGCTTAAGTGTAGAATAATTTGGTTGTATTACTAAATTTATGTGGTATTAAGGGGGCATTATAAATGGAAGTATTAAAAGTATCATCAAAATCTAATCCTAATTCAGTTGCAGGAGCTCTCGCAGGAGTATTAAGAGAAAATGGAGAAGCTGAAATACAAGCTATAGGTGCAGGAGCACTTAATCAAGCAATAAAAGCTGTAGCTATAGCTAGAGGGTTTGTAGCTCCAAGCGGTATGGATTTAGTTTGTGTACCCGCATTTACTGATATTAATATAGACGGTGAAGAAAGAACTGCAATTAAATTAATTGTGAACTCAAGATAAAATTTGCAAATAAACAAAAGCACTTTTATGTGCTTTTGTTTTTTAATGTATTATTCAAATAATTACTTTATTAATACAATATATTAATTATATGCAAAATGGGGTATAATTCAATATTAGGGGTGAAAAAATGGAGTATGCAGATTTACATATACATACCAATGCTTCAGATGGATTATTAAGTCCAGAAGAAGTAGTTCAATGGGCAATAAAAAAGAAACTGAGAGCTATAGCGATAACAGATCATGATACTATAGAAGGTATAGATATAGCTATGAACATCAACTTAATATCAGATAAACTGGAAATAATACCGGGCATAGAACTCAATACTCAATTTGAAGAAAAAGAAGTTCATATACTTGGATATTACATTGATTATAAAAACCATTGGTTTTTGAATATGCTGACAAAAATGCAGAAATCTAGACATGATCGTGCTGAAATTATGATTGATAAATTAAATAAACTGGGAATTAAAATTGAGCTAAAGCAGGTTGAAGAAATATCGAAAGGAAATAGTATAGGACGTCCGCATATAGCTAGAGCAATGGTAGAAAGAGGATATGTAGATAATATAGTGGATGCTTTTGACAAATATATAGGTGTAGGATGCCCTGCTTATGTGGAAAGATTTAAACTAACTACAGAAGAAGCTATTGATATAATAGAAAAAGTAGGAGGATTATCCGTTTTAGCTCATCCGGGGCTTATAGGTGATAAAAAATACATATCAAGAGTTTTGAATTTGGGTGTAAAAGGAATAGAAGTATTGCATCCTAAGCATGATCAAGATATGGTAAAATACTTATTTGCAATAGCTACAGAAAGAAAACTTTTTATTACTGGTGGAACAGATTGCCATGGAATAATGCAAAATGGACAGCCAATTATGGGGAGTGTATCAATAGATTATAATAGAGTCATAGATATTAAAAGATATCTGGGTATTGCAAATTAGTTGGAATAATGGAGGGAATAAGAATGCATTTGAGTATATCAGATAGAGTTTATAAAATAAATCCATCCTTAACATTAGCTATAGATAACAGATTGAAGCAGATGATTGCTCAAGGGATAAAAGTTTATGGTTTTGGTGCAGGTGAACCGGATTTTGATACACCAGAATATATAAAAGAAGCAGCTATAGAAGCTATTAACATTGGTTTTACTAGGTACACAGCAGCTCAAGGTACTATGGAACTAAGAAAAGCTATATGTGATAAGCTTGAAAGAGAAAATGGTATAAAATATAACCCTGATGAAATAATCGTGTCCAGTGGAGCAAAACATTCACTGACAAATGCGTTTGCAGCTATACTTAATCCCGGAGATGAGGTAATAGTTCCCGTACCTTATTGGGTAAGCTATACAGAAATAATAAAATTAAATGGTGGTATACCAGTATTAGTTAAAACAAACCAAGAGCAGAACTATAAAATCACAAAAGAAGATATGGAGGAAGCTATTACCCCCAAGACAAAAGCAATATTATTAAACACACCAAGTAATCCAACTGGAATTGTATATAGCAAAAAAGAATTGGAAGATATAGCAGAATTAGCACTTAAACATAATATATATATAGTTTCTGATGAAATATATGAAAGAATAACTTATGATGGTATCGAGCATGTGAGCATTGCGTCAATATCTGAAGAGGTAAGAGATATTACTATACTAATAAACGGAATGTCAAAGACATATGCCATGACTGGATGGAGGTTAGGATATGCTGCATCAAACGAGAGAGTTATAAAAGCCATGTCTAGTGTTCAAAGTCATGCAGTATCACATCCAAGTTCAATTACCCAATATGCAGCTACAGCAGCATTAAATGGACCTCAGGACGATGTTAAAAACATGGTAAAAGAATTTGAGAAAAGAAGAAACTATATGTATGAAAAGATTAATAGTATTAAGTTATTAAAATGCAAAAAGCCTCAAGGAGCTTTCTATATTTATGTAGATATATCTAAAATTATAAACCATGAGTTAGACGGAAAGATAATAAATACTTCTACAGACTTAGCTTTAGTTCTGCTAGAAAAAGCAAAGGTTGCTGTAATACCTGGTGCAGCTTTTGGAACAGATAATTATATAAGATTATCTTTTGCAACTTCCATGGATACTATAATGGAAGGCTTGGATACGTTAGAGAATTTTTTGAGCAAAAATTTTGTTTGATATTTTTTAAATGATTATCTTTAAATAAAGAAGCTATTTATGTAAAATAAACAGTAAAAAATGACGCTTTTAAATCAATTTTAAGGTGTTATCTTTTTGATTATAGTATTTTTTATTTAATTGCTTTAAATGACTTTAAAATAAGCTAATATATAAAAAGGTGAAAAAAGTTTAAAGTTTATTAAAAAAGTAAATGGATTAATATAAGTTTAAACATGAAGAAATGCATTTCTAATGATATGATTATATAAGTAAAAACAAATAAAAAAAAGGCAGCCTTATAACTACCTTTCTAATTCTATTTTAATATATAATGGCAGGGGCAGTAGGACTTGAACCCACAACCAACGGTTTTGGAGACCGCTACTCTACCAATTGAGCTATACCCCTAAACACATTTTCAATTATATAAAAAAATTTTACTTATGTCAATAGCTATAATTATGGTTATTTTATAATCAACTCAACACTAAAACTAGTTTTATTCGTAAATAAAAAGTTTATTAGAAGCAGGAAAAAACAGCATTAATATAGAATAATATAATTGCGCGAAATATGTATTTCGCGCAATTAAACAAAAAAAGAGAGGTAGAAAGATGAGCAATATCCCATTTGTTGTAAAAGATTATTTAGATTACATGGAAACAATTCGTGGTAAATCCAAAAAAACAACTCAAGGTTATGCTTATGATTTGACGTTGTTCTTCAAGTACATGAAAATTCGAAGAAACCTTGTTTCTAAAGAATCAAATATGGAAGAAATTGACATATCCGACATTGATGAATACTTTGTAAAGACTATTGGTTTAAATGACCTATATTCTTTTATTTCTTATGTTGCTAATGAACGAAATAATCTTAACTATGCCCGTGCTAGAAAGGTAGCTTGTCTCCGATCTTTTTTTAAGTATTTACATACAAAAGCTAAAATTATTGACAACAATCCGGCTATAGAGCTTGAACCTCCTAAAATTAATAGCCGGCAGCCAATATATCTATCGTTAGATGAAAGCAAGGCTCTTTTAAATGCTGTTGATGGGAAGTATAAAGAAAGAGATTATGCTATTTTAATGTTGTTTCTTAATTGCGGATTAAGATTATCTGAGCTTGTAAACATTGATCTAGATAAAATAAATGGTGACACTCTCAGGGTTATAGGAAAAGGCAATAAAGAACGCACTGTATATCTTAATGATGCATGTATCAATGCTCTTAATGATTATTTAAGAGTTCGATATACAGAAGAAGTCAAAGAGAAGGATAAAAAAGCTTTGTTTATTAGCAGAAACAAAGAAAGAATTAGTCCTAGAATGGTTCAGGAAATTGTAAAGAAAGCGATAAAAAAGGCAGGTTTAGACGAAAATAAATATTCTACTCATAAATTAAGACATACGGCTGCTACACTTATGTACAAATACGGAAATGTTGATATTAGAGCATTACAGCAGATACTTGGACATGAAAGCGTCGCTACTACTCAGATTTATACTCATATAGATGATGAAAGATTGAGACAAGCTATGAGATCGAATCCATTATCGAAAGAGTTCTAAGAAGAGAGTTAATTTACATAATATATATTATGTAAATTAACTCTCTTAATTCTTTTTATTTTCCAAATCTACACTATAAGGTTCATCATATTTCCAATTATCGATATAATCTTCTATACCTTCTTCATCTTCTTTAAACTCATACCATTCTTCTTCTGTTATTATATCATCTATATCGATTCCTATATAATCTGCATCTTCTTCTATACATTTGCAGCAATTGTCACATATTTTGCTATTATCCAAATCGCATAGATTGCATTCCCCACATTCGTTGCAATATCTATCATATAATACACATTCCTCATTTATAGTAGCCAGTTATAACACATCCTTTATTAAAATTATATTTTTTATTATTTATAATAACTAATATAGCACATAATGAATATACAGTAAACTTTCATTAATACTACTTCTTTTTCATATGAATATCTTATACCTTATGTATAAGACATATGTGTGCTTTATATTTTAATTACCAAGATTATGTATCGGAACATAAATAAGCTGTCCTGGTTTTAATAATGCTGACTGTAAATTATTATACTTTATTACTTCGTCTATGTATTTTCTTATATCTGTTTTATTATCTACAAATCTACTGCATATGGACCACAATGTGTCACCAGATTCTATATAAACTGCTTCTATTTTTTCATATGATAATCCCTCAGCCTTGGCCATTATACTATAAAAAATAACAAATATAACTATCAATAAGGAAATTACAAATGTATAAAATCTAAATTTGCTAATAATCCTGTATTTCTTATGAGAATTGCTATGCATTTGATATTAACCTCCTTATGAGAACATATGTTCTATTTACACTTATATAATAACCGAACATATGTACGATGTCAATATGTTTGCGAACATTTGTTTGATTTTTTTTGTGGGTTTTGTTATAATCAAGCTATAATAAGAAATTTTTATAGTTTATATATAATATTTTGAAGGTTGTGAATGGTAATGAATATAGATGGTTTAAGCAAAAAGCAAATTGAGGTTTTGGAATTTATAAAAAAAGAGTTGGCAACCAAGGGTTATCCCCCTTCTGTCAGAGAAATATGTGAGGCTGTAAACTTAAAATCCACTTCTACTGTTCATGGTCATTTAGAGAGACTTGAGAAAAAGGGGTTTATTAGGCGTGATGCCACAAAACCTAGGGCTATTGAAGTGTTAGATGGAAATAATCATTTGTTTCCTAGAAAGGAAATGGTGGAATTACCAGTAGTGGGTAAAGTTACTGCAGGACAACCTATATTAGCTCAAGAAAACATTGAAGATATATTTCCAGTACCTATAGATTTTGTGGGTAATGATGTATCATTTATGTTGATGGTAAAAGGCGACAGCATGATTAATGCTGGTATTCTGGACGGGGATTATGTAATAGTAATGAAGCAATCCTATGCTAATAACGGAGATATAGTGGTTGCGCTTATTGAAGATGAAGCTACTATTAAGAGATTCTATAAAGAAAAGGATCATTTCCGACTACAACCAGAAAATCCTTTTTATGATCCTATCATTACAAAGGATTTATCGATAATCGGTAAAGTTATTGGAGTTTTAAGAAAAATAAAATAGAGGTTAACCCTCTATTTTATACACATAGGAATATATATATTGCTTATATTTATATTTCTTTCTGTATAAGAAATGAAAGAAAGATTTCCTTATTTTTATTTATTATAGATGCTTTTTATGGAAACATCTATTTTTTATTCTATATCTATAAGATTTTTCTTATAGGCATTGTATTCTTCTTTTAGCTCTTTTACTTTATCATTTAATTGAATCTGCAAATTTGATAGTTCTTTCATGTTTTTATTGATGGCAGCTTCTTTTATTCTACTTATAAGAGATTTTTCATTCATAGTATCTTTTACTAAGTAATGCCTTAAACTATTTATTCTATTCCAATGACATATATCCATGTCTGTAGCTTCGCTTACATTATGGATTTGCTTGCAGCTTCTTACTAAATCAATGGTTTCCGGAATGTATCTGTTTAATAGTTCAGTAATCCATCTAGTAAATGTAGCAGAAACAAAACTGTTTATTATTGATTCTGTCATTACATCGTTCTCGAGAAGAACTTTTGTTTTTTCATGATATTTATTAAAGCTCATCAGATTTTCATAAACCGTTGAAGGATGAACACCGAAAAGACTTTCTCTCTCTTTATCAGTATATTCTTCGTATATGTTCTTTTCACTTATATATTCTCTATCTTTATTTAAATAAAACTTATCTTCGCCTTTAGGTTTTATAATATTGTCATGTAACTGATTTATAGAATAGCTTGTTGATGCTATGGCTTTAATTCCATCAAGCATGGATTGATAAAAGGCTGCTAATGCTAAATATGAATTAGTCATGGGATTAGGTGATCTTACTTCAAATCTTGTTGCAAGAGGGTTGCCCATATCTCTAATCAGACCTATTAAAACTGTTCTGTTTCTTGATGGTACATTCACATTATGGCCTAAAGAAGCAACTATGCACACTGGTGCTTCAAAACCTGGCTTTAGTCTATTTAGAGAGTCAATTGTAGAGGATACGAATGGATTTACGATTTCGTAATTATGAAGTAAGCCCATTAAAGCCCCATATCCTATTTTATTCATAAAACTTGAGTTCATATTACCAGGTGAGAATAAGTTTACAACTGAGCCATTTTTCAATTTTGCTGCAACACCTATATGAGTATGCTTACCGCTGCCGGCAACTCCTTCAATGGGCTTGGCTTGGAAAGTTACTTCTAAGCCGTTTTTTCTGAATACTTCTTTAATAATTGTTCTTACAAGAAGATCATTATCGGCTGCTTGTAGTGCTGTTGAATATTTCCAGTCAATTTCAAGTTGTTCCATTATATGAGTTAAGTTTCCGGATTCGTCTAGCTTTGCTTTGACTCCGCCTACTTCTTTATGGCCCATTTCTGGAGACAATTCATATCTATCCATTAAAAGCAAAGCTTGCTCCATAGCTGTTCTTACGGAACCTTTTGTTCTTTTCCAATATTGTTCTTGGAGAACTTGTGAGGCTGATAGTGCTTCTGCGTCAGCATCGTCATTAGGTGTTTTTACCCAAAACTCTAGTTCAGTAGCAGATGTAAGTACGATTTCATCAATAAGTTCTGGGGTTACATTTGTATCATCCAATAAGGATGAATTATTTTTTATTAATTGAAGCAAAGTTGTTGAGAAGGAGTTAATTGCTTTGTTAAGAATAGACCTTGCATCAACAGGTCTACCATTGTGATATAAAAACGATGGTATTCTTAGTGTACCAACAGGTTTATCAATATTAATATCAATATGTTCAAAATTATAATCTACATACCAATTAGAATTTAGATCTGCTACAATATCTACTTTTCCGTCATTTAATGTTGCAATTCCAGGCAAAACAACGCTGGATCCATCAGTTTGTATTCCTCCACTGAGAAATTCATCGCAGTTATTAATAAAGTTCTTTATAGGTATCTTCACATCTGTGTCATTTCCTGAAAGATCAATGCCCATTAAAGATATGAATTTGATTTCAGGATGATTTTCTATTAATTCAATAAGATTGTTTTTATTGATCTCATAGGGTTTAATTACAAATAGCAAGTCTTTTTCTAATACTTTTGATAAGCAATTCATCTTCTAACACCTCCTAGAATATAATTTTTTTATTATATCACCAATAAAAATATTTGTAAATAAGAAAAAGGCTTCCACGGAATCATTTTATTACAAGGAAGCCTTTTTGAAACCTATTAATGAAAGCAACATTCAAAAAAATTAATTTTCTTATAGATTATTAAGAAAGACAAACTTTTTGTAGTTTTGCTAAAGATTCAAGGAAGTCTTTAGCAAATTAAATGTTTGAATATCTTAATCTAAAGATGTACCAGTTTTTCTCTTATCATTTCTTTAATAGCATATAAAATACCTATTTTTGCATGATCGTAGGTTATGCCACCTTGCAGATATGCAATGTATGGAGGTCTTATTGGGGCATCGGCACTTAATTCTATAGAAGCTCCTTGTACAAAAGCACCTGCAGCCATTATGATTTTATCATTATATCCCGGCATATCCCAAGGTTCAGGAGTTACAAAAGAATCAACAGGTGATCCTAACTGGATACCTTTGCAGAAGGCTATCAATGCATCTTTATCATTAAATTTTATTGCTTGTATTATATCGCTTCTTGTAGCATCAAATTTTGGATTAACTTCATAGCCGAGGTCGGAGAAAATTTTTGAGCAGAATACAGCTCCTTTTACCGCTTCTGAAACTACATGAGGTGCTAAAAACAAGCCCTGAAATAATAAACGAGTTATCCCTAATGTAGCTCCGGTTTCTTTTCCTATTCCAGGAGCCACAAGTCTATCTGCTGCCATTTCAACATATTTTCTTTTACCTGCAACGTATCCACCTGTTGGTGCAATACTGCCTCCGGGATTCTTTATTAAGGAGCCAGCCATTATGTCAGCACCTTTTTCTGTAGGCTCGTAGAAATCCATAAATTCACCATAGCAATTATCAACCATACAACATATATCGGGACCTATATTTTTTATAAACTTTATGACTTCTTCAATCTCTTTAAGGCTTAATGACTTTCGCCATGAATAACCTGTTGATCTTTGAATTAATACTAATTTGGTATTTTTATTGATAGATTTTCTTATTTCATCAAAATTAAAACGGCCATCATCTAATAAATCCACTTGTTTGTATTTAATATTATAATCTTTTAGAGAACCTTGATAGTTACAGTTAATGCCTATTATATTATCTAATGTGTCATATGGTTTACCTGTTATGGCCAGCATTTCGTCTCCTGGCCTTAATATCCCAAAAAGGCATAAAGATAAAGCATGTGTTCCTGAAACTATATTTGGCCTAACTAAAGCATCTTCGCAGTTAAAAACATCAGAATATACTTTATCTAAGGTATCCCTTCCAATATCTCCATATCCGTATCCCGTAGAATAGTTAAAATGCATATCGCTCAATTTATTTTTTTGCATACTTTTTAATACCTTATACTGATTGTACTCCCTTATTTCTTCTATAATGGAGAATTGGTGTTTTACTTCCTTTTCACATTTTTCGGCTAAATCTATTATTTTATTGTCTAGTTCCAATAATTTTATCAAATAATCTTTTGTTATATTATGCATGTTTCCACCTTAAGCCTGTTGTTTATTAGTTTCAGAGCCCTTATCAGAAAAACTGAAATTAACGGGTTTTTGAGGTATTAAAGTAGATATTGCATGCTTATATACTAATTGTTGTTTGCCATCTCCATCAAGTATTATTGTGTAATTATCAAATCCTTTAACGATACCTTTTAACTGAAATCCATTAACAAGATAAATAGTAATTGGAGTACGCTCTTTCCTAACCTGATTTAAAAACACATCCTGTAAGTTTATTGATACTTTATTCATTTTAACCCCTCCAAAAATGTATTGTTTGATCAACAATCAATATGCTATATGTGAAAAGAAAAAATTTCCTTTGACATATATATTATTATAATAATAACTCATATTTATTCTATATTAAACTAATTTTTCCTGCTATGTATCTTATCATATTTTCTGCCATAGCATTTATTGAAAAATAATTATCAATATTAATCCAAAATACTCTCTCATCATTTCTAAACCAAGTAAGTTGCCTTTTAGCATAATGTCTTGTATTTTTTTTGAGAGTATTTATGGCTTCCTCAAGACTATAGTCACCATCTAAATAATCTATTATTTCCTTATAACCCAAAGCTTGAAGAGATGTAAGCTTTTTGCTGTAACCCATCTTCAGTAATTTTTCTACTTCATCTACCAAACCCTCTTTAATCATTTTATCTACTCTTAACTCAATTCTATTATATAATCTGCTTCTGTCCATATTGAGGCATATATATGCATACTCATACTTGCAGGGTTGTTGCTTAGATAGCATTTGAAAATATGATATAGGTTTTCCTGTATGATTATATACTTCAAGTGCTCTGATAACTCTCTTTAAATCATTAGGATGCAGTCTTTTATATGAAACTTCATCAATACTTTTGAGCATCTCATGAACATATTCATTACCTTTTTCAGAAGCAATTTGTCTCATTTTATTTCTAAAATCTATATCTATTATAGAATTGGTAAACTCTAGATTGTTCAATAATGAGTTTATATAGAGTCCTGTTCCGCCTACAATTATTGGCAGTTTACCCCTAGAATTTATATCTTTAATATAGCACTCAGCTTTTTCTTTAAATACTGCTACGCTAAAGTTTTCATCAGGATATACTTCATCAATCATGTAATGGTTAATACCTTTCATATCATCCTTAGATACTTTTGCAGTACCTATGTCCATATATTTATATACTTGTGCTGAATCGGCAGATATTATTTCACCACATAGTTTTTGAGCAATCAATATTGAAATATCTGTTTTGCCAACTGCTGTAGGTCCAGCGATTATGCATAATTTTTGCTTCAAATACATCACCTTATATTATTCTTTTAAATTTTTTTTCCAGTTCTGTTTTATCCATAGTTATCATAGTAGGCCGTCCGTGAGGACATGTATAAGGTATTTTTGATTTCAATAGCCTTCTAATAAGTTCTTCTATTTCTATATCACTTAAGTTTTTTCCTGCTTTTACTGCACTTTTGCATGCTATTTGGGCAATAGTCTTTTCGTAAACCGATGAATGATCATTTTTATAATTATCTATGGTGTCCAATAGTTCTGATATCATATATCCTGAACAAGGCTCACCAAATATTATTGGCACTTGGCGAATTGCTACAGAATTCTTTCCGAAAAATTCAAATTCAAAACCTAGATCTTTTAATAGATCCATGTATTCTTCAATTAGATTTTTTTCTTTTAAAGTAAGTTCAATTATTATAGGCATCAATAAAGGTTGTTGTTCAATGTTTTTGTGTTTAGTTTTTTCTATTAGCTCTTCATATAGTATTCTTTCATGAGCAGCATGTTGATCTATAACCATGAAACTTTCATCCATTTGATAGATAATGTAAGTATTAAATAGTGTTCCTATTATTTGCCCATTACTAGAATTATCAATATCCATGTCTTTACTAACAGGGTTTATATATTCATTTTTGGACTTATATGAGTTATCGTAGTTGTAATGAGTGTTATTTAAAGGCTTTTTATCAAAAGAACTTCTTTCATTAAAAGATTTCTTTTCAATTATATCGAACATGTTTACATTGATATAATCATCTTTTTCTGTAATCGTTTCTTTGACACTAAGTTCTTCGGCATCCTTGAAACTCTCAGTATATGTCATGTTGCTGTTATTCAATACCTGACTAATTGAATAGTAAATCAGATTAAACACACTTTTATTATCGGCAAATTTTATTTCTGCTTTAGTAGGATGAACGTTTACATCTATGACTTTAGGATTAATGCTTATGTTTAGTATAGAAATTGGATATCTATTATTCATCAAAAGAGTTCGATATGCAGTTTTTACAGCTTCTTTTAACATATTATTTTTAACAACTCTATTGTTAATTGCAAATATTATATAGTTTGAATTACCTTTTGATAGTTCTGGTTTTGAAGTAAACCCATGTATTGATAAAGACTGGTTTGAATAATCTACAGGCAACATCATTTTGGCAGTTTTAGTACCAAAAATACACTGTATTACAGAAAGAAGGTCTCCATTTCCTGGTGTATGAAAAATTATTTTATCATCAACTATATATTTTATGGCAATATGTGAATTAGATAGTGCAATTTTCTCAACTATGTCTGTAATATAATTTAATTCGGTTTTATCACTTTTTAAGAACTTAAGACGAGCAGGAGTATTTTTAAATAAGTTTTTAACCTTAACAATTGTACCTATGGATGTGCTTATTTCTTTTTTATCAATTATTCTACCAGAATTTATAATAATTCTACTGCCAATAGAATCATCTTTTGATTGACTTTCTAACTCGATATCAGCAACTGCCACAATGCTAGACATAGCTTCTCCTCTGAAACCTAAAGTTCTAATATTCATCAGGTCTTCGATACTATTTATTTTACTTGTGGCGTGTCTTTCAAACAAATAAGGCAAATCATCCCTCATGATTCCATATCCATTATCTATTACGGAAATCAGGGATTTTCCACCATTCTTAATATCAATGGTAATAGATGTAGCCTCAGCATCAATTGAGTTTTCAACTAGTTCTTTTACCACTGATGCTGGTCTATCTATTACCTCTCCTGCTGCAATTTTATTTATGGTATCTTCGTCCAAACGAATAATTTTACCCATGTTATCCTCCAATACTAATACTAACTATATAATGATTTTAACTTGTCTTTGAGCATGTTTATTTTATTTAGTGCTTCAATTGGCGTTATATTATTTATATCAATATTTCTTATTTCTTCTGCCAGTTCATATATTGAATAATTGAAGAGATTAAACTCATCAGATTCCTTCGCCTTTTCTTTTTTTACTTTTTTTATGTCACCAGTGTTAATTTCAGTATCTTTATTAGAACTATTGATAGCATCTAGTATGTCAAAGGCTCTCTCAACTATTTCATCGGGCACTCCAGCTAATCGAGCAACATGTATGCCATAGCTTCCGCTAATGCTTCCGCGTCTAATTTTTCTAAGAAATATAATGTCTTTTCCTTTCTCTTCTACAGCTATATAATAGTTTTTTATGCCTGTCAATTTATTTTCTAGTTCGGTCAATTCATGGTAATGAGTAGCGAACAATGTTTTGCATCCTAGTTTATTTTTGTCAGAAATATATTCTGCTGTAGCCCAAGCAATACTAAGCCCATCAAAAGTGCTGGTACCTCTTCCTATTTCATCTAAAATCACTAAACTCTTATTTGTAGCACTATTGATGATATTAGCAAGTTCAGTCATCTCAACCATGAATGTGCTTTGACCAGAAGCAAGATCATCAGAAGCACCTACTCGGGTAAATATCCTATCTACAATGCCGATTTTTGCATAAGATGCTGGAACATAACAGCCTATCTGAGCCATTAACACTATGAGTGCAATTTGCCTCATATATGTAGATTTACCTGCCATATTAGGCCCTGTTATAATCAATAACCTATTATCATTACAATCTAATTTTGTATCATTTGGTACAAAACCGCTATTCATATTTTCTGATTCTACTACTGGATGTCTGCCATCTTTAATTTCTATTTCATCATGTTGCCCAACTAAAGGTTTAACATAGTTGTTTTTTTGTGATATTTCCGCAAATGAACATAGGCAATCAATGACTGCTAATATATTAGCAGTATTTTGAATTCTTCCTATATGTTTAGCAATTTCCTGTCTGATAGTCACAAAGGTTTCATATTCAAGATCAATTAGTCTTTCATCGGCATGGAGAACTTCTTCTTCCAGTTCTTTTAATTCAGGGGTAATATATCGTTCAGCGTTTGATAATGTCTGTTTTCTTATGTAATCATCTGGTATATTTCCAATATTGGATTTTGTGACTTCTATGAAATATCCAAATACCTTATTATAACCAATTTTCAATGATTTTATCCCAGTTCTTTGCCTTTCTTTTTGCTCCAGTCCAATAATCCATTGTTTTCCATTTTTTGAGGCTTTTCTATATCTATCTATTTCTTCACTGAAATTATCTTTAATCAGATTTCCTTCTTTAAGGCTATATGGAGCTTCTTCATTTATTGACTTATCAATTATATCATATAAGTCTATCAGATCATCGAAATCATTGCTTAGTTTGCTGAGCATCGGACTACTAAAGTTAGATATAATATTTTTTATATGAGGCAGATTTAATAATGAATTTTTAAATGAAATAAGGTCTTTTGCATTTGCTGAGCCTAGTGATATTCTAGTTCCTAATCGTTCCATATCATATATGGAGTTCAAATATTCTCTAAGCTCTTCACGAAGCAAAAAGTTATTATATAATTCTTCAACCGCACTCAATCTATCATTGATTTCTTCCACAGACAATAAAGGTTTCTCAATCCATTGTCTAAGCATTCTGGCTCCCATTGATGTTTTAGTTTTATCCAGAACTGATAAAAGAGAACCTTTCTTGCTCCTATCCCTTATAGTTTCACACAATTCCAGATTTCTTCTTGTGTTATTATCCAAAACCATGTAATTTGAAATACTATATATTTTAATTTTGTTTATATTTGACAATGAACTCTTCTGGGTTTCATCCAAATAGAGCAATAGAGAGCCAGCAGATTTTATTGACACTTCTTTTTCTATACCGAGACCTTCCAATGCTTCTACTCTAAATTGAATTTTTAGCCTTTGGCTGCAGTCATGTACATCATAATATCTTTTATCTAAAACAGTTATGGATTTGAATTCATTTTCAAGGATATCATTATCAGTGTTAATTATTATTTCTGATGGATTCACTCTCTTAATTTCTTCTATAGCCATATTCCATTGCTTGCTTTCTATAGCTGTTGATAAAAATTCTCCTGTTGATAAATCTATATAAGACAATCCAATGTTATCATTTGATAAGTAAATTGACATTAAATAATTATTTACTTTATCATCTAGCATGGAACTGCTTGTTATTGTTCCAGGTGTTATAATTCTGATTACTTCTCGCTTTACTATTCCTTTCGCCAGAGAAGGATCTTCAACCTGTTCACAGATTGCTATTTTATAATTATTATCTATAAGTTTGCTTATATATGAATCAGCTGCATGATAAGGTATGCCACACATCGGTGCTCTTTCTTCCAAACCGCAGTCTCTACCTGTTAGGGTTATATCTAAAACCTTCGAAGCAATTATAGCATCATCAAAAAACATTTCATAAAAATCTCCCAGCCTAAAGAAAAGTATTTTATCTTTATGCTGTTCTTTTATTTCTAAGTATTGCTTCATCATTGGTGTCATCTGAGACATATCCTCACCTCTTTCTTGATATATCAATTATAACAAAAATAATCATATAAAAAAACCAGAGATTAACTCTGGTTTCTTATATCATTTACCAATTCTCCATTTAATGACCAGGAATGAACTTCAATAATTTTCACATGAACAAGGTCGCCTATTTTTACATTATTCCCTCTAAAGTTGACTATTTTGCCGGTTCTGGTTCTACCAGTTAATATATCTTTATTAGTTTTGCTAGGACCATCTACAAGAACTTCGTAAATTTTGCCATTGTAGGTCTCATTTATCTCTTTGCAAATTTGATTTTGTAATTCTACCAGCTTATTAAAATTCCTTTGCTTTTCTTCGAGTTTTATATTGTCCTCCATTTTAGCAGCAGGAGTTCCTTTTCTTTTTGAATAGATAAATGTAAAAGCTTGATCGAACCTTACTTTACGCACAACATCTAATGTTTCTTGGAAATCTTCCGTTGTTTCGCCAGGAAAACCAACTATAATGTCCGTTGTCAAAGCTATTCCTGGAATCGCTTTTTTTACTTTATCTACTTTTTCAAGGTATTCTTCTATAGTATATACCCTATTCATAGCTTTTAATATTTTATTACTACCTGCTTGAAAAGGAAGATGTAATTGCTCACATACTTTAGAACAATCTTTCATAGCTGTAATCAATTTATCTGATATATCTTTTGGATGAGAGGTCATAAATCTAATTCTCTCAATCCCATTGATTTTATTTACTTCATACAAAAGATCTGCAAAATCAAAATTGAAAGGCAAATCTTTTCCGTAGGAGTTTACATTCTGACCTAAAAGAGTTACTTCTTTGCAGCCATCCTGAGCAAGATTTTTTATTTCTTCAATTATATCTTTGGGATCACGGCTTCTCTCTCTCCCTCTAACATATGGAACAATGCAATAAGAACAAAAATTATTACAACCATACATTACAGTGATCCAAGCTTTATGTTTTTCATTTCTCTCTATTGGTAATTTTTCTACTATAACTCCGTCAGTATCCAGAATGTCAATAAGGGTATATTTTTCGTGCAAAGCATTTTCAAATATCTCAGGAAACTTATAAATATTATGTGTTCCAAAAATTAAGTCTACATGTTTATACTTCTGTTTAATCATTTCTACCGCATGTTTCTGTTGCATCATGCAACCACATACGCCTATTATAAGTTCGGGCTTTTTTTTCTTTAAACCTTTTAAAGAGCCAATATTGCCGTATAGCTTAAGTTCTGCATTTTCTCTTACACAACATGTATTAAATAGAATCACATCAGCCTCTTCGTTATCTTCTGTCTGGCTATAGCCCATTAACTTTAGCATGCCTTTCAATTTTTCTGAGTCTGCATTGTTTTGTTGGCATCCGTATGTTATAACCTTTGCATATTTAACCCTTCCAGTTTTGTTATACTCCATATCATTATTTTCTTTTATTCTTAATATAATTTCATTTTGCTTCGCAATTTCTTCTACTGTAACATGTACTATTTCTTTTTTTGCCATTTACTATCCCTCTATCTAATTTGATACATTTTCTCCTAAGTATGCTTTTCTTACTTCATCATTATTTAAAAGTTCTTTTCCTTCACCTTTAATCTTAATCATACCTGTTTCAATTACATAACCAATATCAGCAATGTGTAATGCTGCATTAGCATTTTGCTCGATTAATAGAATTGTAACACCTTGGTTATGGATTTCTTTAATGATATTAAATAGTTCATTTACTATTATAGGTGCCAAGCCAAGAGATGGTTCATCCATCATTAAAAGTTTAGGCTTTGACATCAATGCTCTACCTACTGCCAGCATTTGTTGTTCTCCACCTGATAAAGTACCTGCCATCTGCCAATGTCTTTCTTTAAGAATTGGGAATAAGCTATAAACCCATTCCAAATCTTTTTTTATTTCATTAGTGTCTTTTCTGAAGTAAGCGCCTAATTTCAAGTTTTCAAGTACTGTTAAATTCGGGAATATTCTTCTTCCCTCAGGAACCAATGTTATACCTAATTTTACTATATCTTGTGTTTTCATGTTTAGCAAGTCTATATTGTTATAAGTTATGCTGCCGCTTTTTGGCTTCACCAAACCTACAACACTTCTTAAGGTAGTGCTCTTACCTGCACCATTTGCGCCCACTAGTGTAACAATTTTGCCTTCTTCAACTTCTAAATTTATACCTTTTAGTGCTTCTATGCCACCATAAGCAACTACTAAATTGTCTATTTTAAGCATTGTTTTCCACCCCCAAATAAGCTTCAATGACTCTTTGATTATTTTGTATTTCATTGGGATTGCCATGAGCAATAGTAACTCCATAATCAAGTACATAGATTCTTTTGGATATCCCCATAACTACCTGCATATGATGTTCTATCATAAATATAGTTAAATCAAAATCATCTCTAATTTGCTTTATAAATTTAGTAAGATCTTCGGTTTCTTTTGGATTCATTCCTGCTGCAGGTTCATCAAGCAGCAGAACTTCCGGGTTTGTAGCTAAAGCTCTAGCTATTTCCAGTCTACGCTGCATTCCATATGGTAATGAGCTGGACTTTTCGTTTTCCACATTGGTTAAACCTACCATTTCTAGTAAATTGAGAGATTTTTTTATCATTTCTTTTTCTTCAATTCTATATCTTGGAAACCTTGTAACAGCTTCAAACAGATTAGATTTTATATGAAGATGATTTGCTATTAAAACATTATCTAGAACACTTAAATCTTTAAATAATCTTATATTTTGGAAGGTTCTAGCTATGCCTAATTTAGTAATTCTATGTGGTGCTAAGTATGTAATATCTTTTCCTTTAAAATATATTTTTCCCTTTGTAGGTTTATATACACCTGTTATCATATTAAATGCTGTAGTTTTTCCTGCACCGTTTGGACCTATTAAAGCAACAATTTCACCTTTATTTAGCACTAAATTAAAGTCTTTTACAGCAGTCAAACCTCCAAATTGCATAGTTATATTATCAGCTCTAAGCATTTCCATTATATTTACCTCCTTTTGATAGAGGTTTTTTTAGTGATATTGCATTTAAAAATTTATCCCAACTAAATTCATTAGTTCCCATAAGGCCATGTCTATAAAATAACACAACTATCATAAGAAGTACAGAGAAAACTACCATTCTCATACCTGATATTCCTGGAATAACAAATAAGCCTAAATCCATAGGCTGATCCAAGAAACGTAAAGCTTCTTGAGATATTGTTACTATAAAGGCTGATATTACTGTACCAGTGATACTTCCCATACCACCTAATACAATAATGAGTAGAATATTAAATGTTAGAGTGAATTTAAACATAGCAGGATCTATGGTTCCTAGTAGATTTGCCATAAGACCTCCACCTATACCTGCAAAGAAAGCACCTATTGTAAATGACATTACTTTATGTTTAAAAAGGTTTATTCCCATGCTTTCTGCTGCAATTTCATCTTCCCTTATCGCTTTCAATGCTCTTCCATAACTGCTATTTATGAGTAAAGCCATAAACAGTACAGTGAAGGCTGCAATACCAAAGCTCCACCATAAATTTGTATAAGCGGGTATTCCTTTCAAACCTAAGGCGCCGTTAGTTATATTCTGAGTATTAGTGAATATTACTCTAATAATTTCTGCAAAACCTAAGGTTGCTATAGCTAAATAATCACCTTTCAGTCTAAGAGCAGGTGCGCCTATCAAAAAACCAGCTATTGCACTTAAAACACCTGCAAGAAGAAGTGCAGGGAAAAAAGGCCATTCCACATTAGCTAATGGTGCTGCTATTGGCTCTAAAAAGAAGTTTTGAATCTTAGAATTGACAGAAAGGGTTAGAATAGCAGTAACATATGCTCCTATAGCCATAAAGCCTGCATGCCCTAATGAAAAAAGCCCTGTAAAGCCATTTATAAGATTCATGCTTAATCCTAGTATTGTATAAATCGCACAAAGATTAAGTATTCTAACTATGTATGCGTCCATGTAGTTATGGGCAAAGTATAGAAAAATTACGAGAAAGATCAATGATATTGTTGTTAGATAATAATTCCTCTTTTTCATAAACTACACCTTCTCTGATATTTTTTCTCCCATTATACCTGTTGGTTTAAAGAGGAGTACTAAAATAAGGATTATAAAAGCAAAAGCATCACGATAACCAGTTAATCCTTGGAAAATGGCAACAAGCATAATTTCACTTACTCCAAGGAAAAAGCCACCGATAACTGCACCGGTAATATTACCAATTCCACCTATTACTGCTGCTATAAAGCATTTCAAGCCAGGCATAACGCCCATTAATGGCTGAATCTGAGGGAATTTTAGTCCCCACATTATACCTCCAATAGCAGCTAATGCAGAACCTATACCAAATGTTGTAGAAATAGTTCTATCAATATTAACGCCCATAAGTTTTGCAGTTTCATGATCTTTAGAAACTGCTCGCATTGCCATACCTGTTTTGGTTTTATTAATCAAATATAATAGCATAACAAGCAATATAATTGTTACTATGGGTATTATAAATGTCAATCTTTGAACAGAAATATTACCGATGTAAACAACCTTTGTAAATAATTCTTCAGTGGGAAAAGCCTTAGGTCTTCCTCCAAAAATGACAATTGCAAGATTTTCAATCAAAAATGAAGCGCCAATGGCAGATATCATAATTGAAATTTTGGGCGCGTCTCTTAGACTTCTATAGGCCGCTATTTCAACGCCCATACCAAGTAAAATTGTTAGTATTATGGTTATTGGGAAAGCTATATACCATGGTAGTCCAAAAAATACGCCAAAAAAAGCAAAATAAGTAGCCATCATAAAAATGTCACCATGAGCAAAGTTAATTAATCTTAAGATGCCATAAACCATGGTGTAACCTATGGCAATGAGGGCATATAGACTTCCTAGAGAAATACCGTTGGCCAAATGCTGCAAGAACATTTCCCAAGTCATGTTTATCATATACTCACCACCTAATTAAATATTTTTACTTAAATAAGCTTCCATACTATAGGAAGCTTATTTATTACTTAATCATAAATCATACTTGGAAATTACTCATATTAATGAAACAAAATAATTGTCCAAATATATGCACAAATTAACATTTGTGTCTCTTATCGTAGGGGCCCCAAGGGTTTGTGAGCATTTTTAGTTAATTATACTATAGAATTTTTATTCACACAACAGCGATTTAATACAATGTTCTAGTTTATTTACATAATTAAATTGTCCTGTTCATTTTCTTTTATTTTCGTAAGCATTTCTAATATAGTATTGGCTTCTTTTTTTGTTAATTCTTTAGTATACGTTTTACCAGTTGTTTTTACTATTATGCTTTTTAAGTCTTCATTTGACATATTAATTTCTTTTGCATAAGCAAATATATCCATCAATTGTGTTTTTGAAGCTGTTTCCTTATCATCGTTTTCGCTGTTGTTTTCTACTTCTTCAAAGCCTGTGTATTCTACTCCATATCCGGCAAATCTTAAAGCTCTAGCTATGGCTCTTGTTTCAGCTAATTCTAAGATAGCATTTGATAAAATTCTGTCTCTTTTAGTAGATGCATTGCCAAGTCCGTTATATACTCCTTTTTCAGTTTTGACTGTAGCTTGAATTACTGCTATTTCGCCGTCATAAGATATTACTTTAGTCTCTATGCTAAGGCTGGAGTTATCTTCATGGGCAAGCCTTAATCTTCCACCAACTACAGGAAATAACTTTCCTTGAACTTTTACTAATTCTTCACTTTTAAAGTTACTAAGCATTTGATCACCTTCAATGAATGTTTTATAGTTTTATTTTTCTCAAATGCTCTAATATTATTAAAACTACATTGTGACTTATATATTATAATTATTTATATGTCCAAGTTTGCGGAAATTATTCTCTATTTTATAGCGGAACATATTTGTCTAATTATTAAGTATAATTTGTAGTGAAATTTCAAAATGCTTGGCATAATTACATTCTCATAAAAAGTTATTATAAATGCAATTTGACTTATTTAAGGTGCCATGTTCAAAGATAGTCATGTGGATTTTATTTCATAACCAATTATTTTAATAGAAATAAAATAATTGAGCTAGCAAAATTATTTTATAATTTAATGTATTAGGGGCATTTAAGAAAAACTATTGACTTTATTTATATTAGGGTATAATATAGAAAATAGATTTCGGGGCATGGCGCAGCTTGGTAGCGCGCTTGGTTCGGGACCAAGAGGCCGCAGGTTCAAATCCTGTTGCCCCGACCATTAAAAAACTGTTGAAATGCTTTTAAAAGCATTTCAACAGTTTTTAACTTATACTAGTAATTTTAATATTTAATCATCAAATTTGTTACATAGTATTTATTTACCTAATATTTTTATTGACCATAATAATCCATATAATTTTTTATAAACAATTTTTTGGACTCTTCAGCTACTAACACATTATTTAACTTTTTTAGAAATCTTTCATCTTTCCATTTTTTCTTTTTTATATATTTCTTTTTTCCTAGTTTATAGAATTTATATGGAAACATCAACATTGAAAGCAGTATCTTATATTCATTTTCGTTAATTTCTTTTATAGCAGCATATTTAGAAATAATCATTTTAAAAAGATCAAAGTTCCACAAATAGTTTTTCCTATACATGATTCTTCTCATAAATTTTCCTATATCAACAACAGGTAAGTCATATAAGCAACTTTCTAAATCGATAATGAAATAATTACTTTTATCATCTTTTAATATATTTTGGTAATAAAAACTATCATGGCATAAATAAAGTTCTTTTTTTCTTACATCACAAAGCTTGTTATAATCTGATTTTTTTAATATATATAAAGCTTGTTCAGCTTGATTAATAAAGTAATCAATATTTTCATAATAAATGCTATCAAAAATACTTTTGTCAGGTCTATTTTCTAAATTCTCCTTTAATTTGTTAAGTAATTTTAAATAATCATTGTATAACCTTGGAAGTTTACCAATATTATTTTTTATTGTGATATTCTTTGAAAAAAATCCCTTAGCTTTTTCATGAAATTCCGCTAATAAGCAGATGCTATCCGATACTTGTTCCAACTCATTAAAGTCAACTTCGTTAGCATTGATCCAATTAGTTAGGTAGTATGTAGAATTTTTTCTTTGAATAACTATATCGCCAGATATGCAGTATATGGGTTTTGTTACTTTATAAAAACCATTCATCCTTAAATACTCCATTATGTTTATGCTTTTAATGGCTCTTTTTTGCCCGTTTCCAATCTTTTTAAGGCAATAACTGCCATTAAAAGTATCAATTTTATAAACACTTCTCACTTTTTCTACCTTAATTATGTTTAAATCATATTCCCTAAGAATTTTATCAAGTTCAATCTGCTCGAAAAAAGTTATGTTTGATGACTCGTATATATATTTCAAGCATTTAGACATTTATATCAACCCCTATATCATTACATCATTACATTATATTTTTTTATGTACTAATATATAATCACAATAAGTAAAATTAAAAAATCCTTAGATTATTATATTGACATGTAATAAAATTTATAGTAAAATCAATAATGTTGTTGCCAAGGGCCTTTAGCTCAGTTGGTTAGAGCAACCGGCTCATAACCGGTTGGTCCGGGGTTCGAGTCCCTGAAGGCCCACCATTATAATATGCCTTGGTAGCTCAGTCGGTAGAGCAGAGGACTGAAAATCCTCGTGTCGGTGGTTCGATTCCGCCCCAAGGCACCATAAAATAGAAAAAAACAGAGATTTTTCTCTGTTTTTTTCTATTTTTTTAACCTGTAAAAAAAGTTTTTCATAGGTTCAAGGTTGTATTTTTGAGATGAAATTATTTGCTCGGTGCTTCCAACGAATAAAACACCTTCGGGACTAAGTGATTTACTAAATTTCATATATATATTATTTTTTGCTTCCTCAGTAAAGTATATCAACACATTTCTACATGTTATAATATCACAATCAGTTGGATACTTGTCCATTAAAAGATTGTGTTTTTTATACTCTACACATTTCTTTACTTCTTCTTTTATGTTATACATATTAGAATTTTTATTAAAGAATTTGTGTATAAAGTCACTTGGAAGATTAGCTAGACTTTTTTCATTATAAGTTCCTATTTTTGCTTTTCTAAGGGCATCATCATCTATATCTGTAGCATATATCTTAATATCTTTTAAGTTCATAAATTTGCTTAATAACATGACTAATGAATAAGGTTCTTCTCCTGTTGAACAAGCTGCACTCCATATTTTCAGATTATTTTTTTTGGATAACAGTTTAGGTATTATTTCTTTCTCTAAAATTTCCCACTGAGAAGGATTTCTATAAAACTCAGATACATTTATTGTTAAATAATTTATAAATTCGTTGTATAATCGGCTATCCTTTAATAAAGCATTATAATATGAATCGTAATCTTGAAAATTATTTCTGGTGATTAAAGAGTCTATTCTTCTTTTCATTTGACGTTCTTTATAACATGATAGATCTATATTAGTTAATTTAAATATTTTTTCTTTAAAGGTTTCATAACCTATAAGCATTTGCAAGCACCTCGCAGTAATTATGTATTTTAAATAATTCTAACATAAAAACTAAGTAAAAAAAAGTCGTGATATGTTGACATATCACGAAAATAGAATGTAAAGGGGGTCTCAATGTATTTTGTGAGGTCATTAAGTATTATTTACACTTTTAAAAAAAAAATACATTAGAATTTTAAAATTTAAAAATACCAACCTTATTTAAAGGTTGGTATATAAATAATTTATTGATCTACTTCTTTCATGCTAAGACTTAGTTTCTTTTCTGGAACATTAATATCAATAATTTTAGCTTTAACTATCTGATTAACTTGTAATACATCAGAAGGTTTTGCTATTCTTTTATCTGATATTTGTGATATGTGGATTAGTCCATCTACTCCCGGGATAACTTCTACAAAAGCGCCGAAGGGAGCAAACCTTAGAACTTTAACATCTATGATATCTCCTACCTTAAATTTATCTTCAATTGTAGACCAAGGTTCAGGCATTGTCTGCTTTAAGCCTAATGAAATTTTATTCTTTTCTTTATCTAAAGCAAGTATTACAACTTCTACTTTATCGCCTGGTTTTACAACTTCTGCTGGATGGTTTATTCTTGTGTATGATAGCTCAGAAATATGGATTAAACCATCTACTCCGCCTACATCAACAAAAGCTCCAAAATCAGTGATTCTTTTTACTTCACCTACAAGTTTTTGCCCAACTTCTGCGTTAGCCCAAAATTCGTTTTCTTTTTTAGCTTTTTCTTCTAATAAGTAGTCCTTTCTAGAAACGACAACTTTTTTATTGTCTTTATCAAATTCAATAATTTTAACATTTATTTTATTATTTTTGTAACCTTCTAGATCACTAACATATTTTACATCAAATAAGGATGCAGGCATAAATGTTCTTATTCCATATACTTCGACAATACCTCCACCTTTTACAATTTCTTTTATAACTCCTGGTACTGAAATCTTTTCGTTGTAGGCATACTCAAGTTTATACCAGTTTTTTTCCGCATCAACTAACTTCTTAGATAATACTACGTTGCCTTCTCCATCATTGATGCTAACAACTTTAACTTCTATTTCATCTCCTATCTTTACAATATCAGATATTTCTAAATCCATATCCCAAGTCAAATCTTCTTTTTTAATTATACCATCAGCCTTATATCCTATATTTACAAATACCTCTTCATCATTAAAGGATATTACAGTGCCTTTCACTGTCTCACCGGGATAAAGAGATCTAAAACTTTTCTCATATTCTTCCATAATGTTTTCGTTGTTAAAGTCTTGCATTTTAATTAAAACCTCCTTAATTATCCAATCAGGCGTTGAAGCTCCAGCAGTTATTCCAACTGTATGTGCCTTTATAAGCTTTTCTTTTGCTAAATCTTTGGCAGTTTCTATATGATAGGTATCATTGCAAAATTGCTTTGCGATTTCATATAGCTTTTTAGTATTTGAACTATTAAAACCACCAATAACAATCATTGCGTCCACACTTTGTGCTAGCTCTGTTACAGATTTTTGTCTATTTTCTGTTGCATTGCATATTGTATCGAATACTTCTACATCTTTAAATTTATCTTTAACTCTTTCTTTAATTCTATGCCAAAGATTTTTAGAAAAAGTTGTTTGTGCAACTAAACATATTTTATCATAATAAGAGAGTTTGTCCACCTTTTTTTCATCATCTATTACAATAGCTTCATTATTACACCATCCATTAATACCTATAACTTCAGGATGATTTTCGTCACCAGCTATTAATATTTTATAGTGGTCGTTATATTTTTCCTCAACTATCTTATGAATCCTTGATACAAATGGACATGTGCAATTTACAACATTAATGCCTTTAGAGATCATCTTTTCAAGTATTGATTTTGGTACACCATGAGATCGAATTATTATTATTGAATTTGAATCAATATTATCTGAAATACTTTCGATTTCTATTACTCCCATTTTTCTTAAATTCTCTATGACTTGTTGATTATGAATCAATGGTCCGTAGGTAAAAACTTTTTGACCATTGCTGCTTTTTATAGTCTTTAATGTTTGTGCAACGGCATTTTTAACTCCAAAGCAAAAACCTGCATTTTTATCCAATAAAATTTTCACTATATCACCTATTATTTTTTTATTTTTTTCATTATATCTAAGCTTATATTAATATAATCTTCATTTTTTAGCTTTTTATCAAAATACTCATCTAAAAAAATTGTATTACCAATGTTTATTGTTGTTCTATTAAAAAATTTATAATTTGTTTGAATTGTTATAGGAACAATGGGACTTCTAGACTTAATAGCAAGCATCGCAATTCCTGGCTCAGCTATCAATTCATCAGTTCTATTTCTGGTGCCTTCTGGGAATATGCCTATATTCTGCTTTTCTTGAAGTAATTTTAGTGAAGTTTTTATGCTTTTTAGGTCTGGTTGACCTCTTTTAACTGGAAAAGCACCTAATTTACTTAATATATATCCTATAATTTTATTTGAAAACAATTCACTTTTACCCATAAAATTAATCTTGCTAGGCAAGTTTATTGCGATAAGAATGGGATCTACTGCTTTTGCATGATTTCCACATACTATATAACCGTTATCTAATGGAAGATTATCCATACCATCAACTTTTACTGCATATAATATGTTGAATATAGGTTTTAACAAGAATTTTGCTATATTATATAACAAAGTTTTTCTCCCCCTTCATAAAAACATAATATAACATTTCTGATACAACTTCATCAATGCTTTTTCCAGTTGTATCAATAAGAATAGCATCCTCAGCTTGCCTCAAGGGAGAAGCTTCTCTATTTGCATCTATAAAGTCTCTTTCAATAATTTGCTTTTTTATCTCTTCTAGAGTGTGTTTCTTTTTGTCTGTAAGTTCATTATACCTTCTTAATGCTCTTTCTTCTACAGAAGCAGTTAAAAAAAACTTAATAAAGGCATTCGGAAAAACCGTAGTTCCTATATCTCTTCCATCAACAACAACATTTTTATTTGATGCTATTTTACGTTGTATCTCCACAACTATATCTCTAATTTCTGGTATCATAGCAATATAAGAAACGGTGGTATTGATTATATTGTCTCTTATCTTTTCACTTACATTTGCTCCATCAAGATATATTTTATTGTTTGAAAAATCTATGTCAGAGTTTCTTGCATGAAATATAATTCTTTCTATGTCATTAATATCTATACCAAGTTTTATTACTTTAAGAGTTATGGCACGAAATAAAGCCCCGGAGTCTATATAGGTGTAACCAATTCTTTCTGATAACATTTTTGCTACAGTACTTTTTCCAGCTCCTGCAGGACCATCAATTGCAATAGCATTAAAACCCAAAGCGATACCCCCTATTTTAGCTTGACTCTGCCTATTATTACAATGTTACTTTTTATATTATATCTCATACTTTTTTTAGGGGAAACAACATTTTCCGAAGTGTCTTCAATTATTATATTTATATTTTCCGCCAATTGCGTTCCATCAATTTCAATAACATCATTATTCCGTACTACTAAATCAATACTATTAGAATTGCTGTTATTAACTAGTTCACCATTTATATATGCTTTAACTTGTGATATATCTTTAAGATTTTCAGCAATAATTCTTATAGTACCTCTATCTTCGTAATGATAACTTTCAATGATTGCTTCACCTTCTAGTCTTAAAGTTGTATTTAAAGGCAGCAAATTGATATTTAAGGCCATAATTGATTGTATGGTAAAAGTTATTAAAAATAACAGCAAAAGAGCTTTTTTTAGTTTTATTCCAATATTGTCCCACCATTCCAAATACTTTACTTTCTTTTTTTCCATCCTTGAGTTCATAGCATAGCCTCCAAAAAATTTACTGCCTTATATTATGATGCTCAAATTATTAACAATTTAAACCCGCAGTATATCCTGTCGAGAATGCAATTTGCAGATTAAAGCCACCTGTGAATGCATCTACATCTAAAATCTCTCCTGCAAAATATAAACCTTTAATTAACTTAGATTCCATTGTCTTAGGATTTATTTCTTTAACACTTACTCCCCCAGAAGTAACAATAGCTTCTGATATTGGTCTTGTCCCAATGATTTCAAATTGTAAAGCCTTTAGTAAATTTACAAGTTTTTTTCTTTCTTCTTTTGAAATTTGATTTACTTGTTTATCTTCATGTATGCCAGATAATTTTATAATTACAGGAATAAGTTTTTTTGGTAGCAAATCATCTAATGAGTTTTTAAAGTGTCTATTACTGTATAAATTAAAATCTTTTAATAGCCTCTTATCTAGTTCTTCATGGCTTAAGCCAGGCTTTAAGTCAATTTCTATAATTGCTTTTTTATTCTTATTAATTTTGTCAGAAATATAGAAGCTGGCGGATAAAATCAGCGGACCAGATAAACCATAGTGAGTAAATAGCATTTCTCCAATTTCCTCAAATAGAATCTTTTCATCACATATTGCCTTAAGCGATACATTTTTTAGTGATAAACCTTGAATTTCCTTTATGTATTCTTCTTTAACTACTAAAGGTACTAATGATGGTAATAAGTCTGTTACATGATGGCCAAGCTGCTTTGCGAATCTATAACCATCTCCTGTAGAGCCAGTTAATGGATATGATAATCCACCTGTGGCAATAATTAGAGAAGAGCAATTAATTTTGCTACCATCTTCAATTTCTATGCCTGTTATTGTGTTATTTTCTGCAATAACTGATTTTACTCTTGAATTAAGCTTAACAACAACATTATTATTATATAAATGCTTTTCTAAAGCTTTTATAACATCACTAGATTTATCAGATAAAGGAAATACTCGTCCACCTCTTTCTGTCTTGGTTTTTAAACCCAGTTTATTAAAAAAATCAATTAAGTCATCATTAAAGAAATTATAGAAAGAACTGTATAAAAACTTAGAATTACGAGTTATATGAGATATAAACTCATCTTTTGGGGCAGAATTAGTTAGATTACATCTTCCTTTTCCAGTTATGAATAATTTCTTACCTAACTTATCATTTTTTTCTACCAGCAATACCTTTTTATTCCTTGAACCAGCTATACCTGCAGCCATCATCCCTGCAGGACCACCACCGACAACAATGACATCATATTTCATAAAATAACCTCTTTATATTTAATTTTAAATATTATAGCATATTGATTGTATTTGTTTATATTAAAAGTATTAATCAAAGATAATTTTTTATGACCCATAGGCAAGTTTAATGTTAGCCTTTTTTTGGTTTTTGAAGTAGTTTACAAAGTGTAAATCTCTATCGTATCTTTCATTGTATGAATAATATCTTTTCCCAAGCAATCAAAAAACCTGTTCATTGAACAGGTTTTTTGATTGCTTGATTATATTAGTACCAACCTCTTACTTTCATTGCAGCTGCAATTCTCTTTATAGAATGCATATAAGCAGCAGTTCTCATCGGTACATTATACTCTTCTTTTATCTTATAAATGTCATTAAATGCATCAACCATTGCTCTTTCTTCTTTTTCTTCTACTTCTTCTTCTGTCCAGTAATATCCATATAGGTTTTGCACCCATTCGAAGTATGAAACTGTAACACCACCAGCATTAGTTAAGATATCTGGAGTCACTAATATACCTCTTCTGTTTAATACTTCGTCTCCATCTGGGGTAGTTGGACCATTAGCTGCCTCACATATTAATTTAGCTTGAATTTTCTCTGCTACTTCTGCAGTTATTTCGTTCTCAAGCGCTGCAGGAACTAGTATATCTACAGGTAATGAGAAGAATTCGTCCTTAGTTATCTCTTTTGATCCTGGGAACCCTACTACAGTCTTGTGTTCTTTCATGTAATTAACTAATGCATGCATATCGAATCCATCTTCTTTGTAAACGGATCCATTCCATTCACAAACAGCAACAACTTTACCGCCTAGTTTTTCCATGTTGTATCCTGCATAGCTTCCAACATTACCTATTCCTTGTAAAGCTATAGTTGCACCATTGAAATTAATACCTAATCTTTTAGCTGCTTCCCTAGCTACAACGGCTACACCAAAACCTGTAGCAGCAGTCCTGCCTTTTGAACCACCAAATTCCAATGGTTTTCCTGTAATAACTCCTAAAGCATTTCTGCCTACTAACTTGTTATATTCATCAACCATCCAAGCCATTATCTGACCATTGGTATTTACATCAGGAGCGGGGACATCTACTTGTTCACCTAATATTTTGTATACAGCATCGATATATCCTCTTGATAATCTTTCTAATTCACCTTGAGAAAGAGTTTTTGGATCAACAATAACGCCACCTTTTCCTCCACCATATGGTATGCCAGTAACTCCGCATTTAAATGTCATCCAGATAGATAATGCCATAACTTCTTCTCTGCTTACATTTGGATGGAATCTAATGCCGCCTTTAAATGGGCCAACAGCATCATTATGCTGTGCTCTGTAACCGGTAAATACTTTAATTGAGCCATCGTCCATTCTTACAGGGATTGCAACTTCTAGAACTTTTAAAGGTTGCTTAAGGATTTCATAAACGTCAGCTTCAAGACCTAGTCTGTCACATGCTTCCTTAACCTGTTTTTGAGCATTTAAGAATGGATTTAAATTATCTTGGTGTGCCATATTTAAATAGACCTCCTAATAACATATATTAATTTAAAGCAGTGAGCCTGCTCTAAATTCCATATTATAACTTTAATCTAATAAGATATTCTATATGTTTTCACGAAATCCTTCTATTTATTGCAAATATTTAATAGTTGCAATATTTATTAAATTCTAAGAATATACTTTATATTTTTCCCAAATATCTTCGAGCTTACCGAAGGTCGTTGATACCTTTCTTTTTTCTTTTATACCGACAGCAACTATTAATGCATTCAAGAGGCTTAAAGGTGCAACCAAAGAATCTACAAAGGATTCCATATTGCTTTTGGCGGTAAGGGTAAAATCAGCATGAGATACTAAAGGAGATATTAGGCTATCTGTAATAGCGAGAACCTTAGCACCTTGTGATTTAGCATAATCTAACGCTTCAATTGTTTTTGAGGAATATCTTGGAAATCCAATACCAATTACTAAATCATCTTTATTGACTCTAAAAAGTATGTCAAATATATCAGAAACTGATCTACTTGTTACATAGACATTATTTCTAATCAAATTTAAGTAAAATGCTAGGAAGTCAGCTAAGGTTGTAGAACTTCTCATAGCAACTATATAAATATGCTTTGCTTCTGTAATAGCTTTTACAGCTTCTTCAAAAACTTTAAAATCTATACTCTCCATAGTCATTCTTAAATTGTCTATATCTGCTTTTAGAACTTTTTTTACTACATTTTCCTCATTTGAATAATCAGTAGACATTTCAATTCTTTGAACAGTAGTTAATCTAGTTCTAATCATTTCTTGGAGCTCTTTTTGCATATGAGGATAGCCTTCAAAGTCTAGTACATTTGCAAATCTTACTACGGTTGATTCGCTGACCCCAACCTTTTCTCCTAACTTGGCAGCGGTCATAAAAGCAGCTTTATCATAGTTCTCCATGATGTATTGAGCAATCATTTTTTGACCTTTACTCAATCTATGAAAGTTCATCTGAATTTTTTTCATTAAATCCTGATTTTCGTTCATTATATGACCCCATTACTTAATTATATTTTCCTAGCTATTTTTACATTTCATAGTGGAATATAATTTACATAAAATCCATTTTGTGCTATGAGTTAAATGTTAGACTTCCTATTGAAAATGCTTTCATTGAAAGATTATACTACAACTTTCTATATAAACTTATCAGTTATAATATTATTTAACTGCATTCTCTCCAAGGGAATAACCGATTTCCAATGCTTTTTTATTTAACTCTTCCGTACCATTTGGTACGTGATTTAATACTGCTTCTTCCAAAACTTCTTTAGAAACAACTTTGGAAATTGCAGCAACTACACCTATTGCTACAATATTAGTTACCATAGGTTTGCCCAATACATTGTGCGCTGTATGAATAATTGGTAATTTATATACTTTTATTTTTGAATCTCCAGTTTCAATGGATTCATCAACGATCATTATACCGTTCTCTTTTACCCCTTTGCTATATTGGTCGAAAGATTTTTGAGTTAAAGATAAAAATATATCGCAATCTCTTACTTTAGGAAAATCAATTTTATCTGTGGATATTATTACTTCTGCTTTACTAGCACCACCTCTTGCTTCTGGACCATAGGATTGAGTTTGAACAGCATTTTTTCCTTCCAATATTGCTGCTTCTGCTAGTATTATACCACCAGTTATTAGTCCTTGGCCTCCCGAGCCGCTTAATCTAATTTCATGCCTATCCATTACTATATCACTCCTTACATAACCTATCGATAATCTTTTGATACTCGCTTGTGTATTCTGGTTCGGGACTATTTTTAAATTCACCTATTAGAAATTTACCTTCCAATGATTCTGGAGTCATTTTAGAAGCTGCTGAAATATTAACAGCATGATCTTTTTGCCACTCTAACATGTCTACAGCTGATCCTTTCTTGTTTTTTCTTCCATAATAAGTAGGACATACACTTAATGCTTCAATCAATGAAAAACCTTCGTTTTTTATTCCGTTTTCTATTAGTGATATCAAAAGCTGTGTATGATATGCTGTAGATCTTCCAACATATGTTGCACCAGCAGCGGCAGCTAAAGCTGGAATATCAAAAGCTTTATCAATGTTTCCATATGGAGCTGTAGTACCTTTATCAAATTTAGGTGTGGTAGGGGAATATTGTCCACCTGTCATACCATATATATTGTTATTAAATACAATAGTAGTTATATCAATATTCCTTCTGCAAGCATGTATTAAATGGTTACCTCCTATTGCAGTAGCATCACCATCACCAGTTATAACAATTACTTTCAAATCTGGATTTGCCATTTTTACTCCAGTTGCAAAAGCTATAGCTCTTCCGTGAGTTGTGTGAAGTGTATCGAAATCCATGTATCCTGGAGCTCGCGAAGAACATCCAATACCTGATACTATGCATATTTTATCTCTTTCTAAACCCAGTTTATCAATAGCAGCTGTAATAGCTCTTGTTATGATACCATGACCACATCCTGGACACCAAATTTGTGGTAATTTATTTGTTCTAAAATATTCGTTAACTAAAGCACTTGGCATTTAGAGCACCTCCTCTATTCTTGCAATAATTTCTTCTGGGTATATTGCTTCACCATTAACCTTATTGACTTTTTTCAGTTCAGCTTTATCTTTTATTATTCTTTCTACTTCCAAAGCTATTTGACCGAGATTCATTTCAGCTACAACAAAAGTCTTAACTTTGCTTGCTAACTCTAATAACCTTTTTTCAGGGAAGGGCCATACTGTAATAGGTCTGAATGTACCTACCTTATATCCTTTTTCTCTAAGTTGCTTCATAGCGGTATCGGCTGCTCTGGAAACACCACCTATAGATACAATTACCACATCAGCGTCATCAGTGTTTTCTTCCTCCCACTGAATAATGTCGTCTTTGTGCATTTCAATTTTATCCATAAGCCTTCTATAAAGTTTATCTGCCATAGCAGGGCTATTAGTGGGAAAACCTGTCTCATCATGAGCAAGCCCAGTTACATGGAATCGATAACCTTCTCCATAGTTGGCCATTGGCGGTATTAAATCTTCATCAGCTTTGTAAGGCAAGTATTGATCTCTGCCAACAGTAGGTTTTTTTCTATTTACTATTTCAATTTCAAAAGCATCAGGGAGTTCTACTCTTTCTCTCATGTGTCCGATTATTTCGTCCATCAGAAGTATTACTGGAACTCTATATTTTTCTGAAAGATTAAATGCTCTTATAGTTAGATCAAAAGTTTCCCTTACAGAAGAAGGAGTCAATGCTATTACAGGATGATCTCCATGTGTGCCCCAACGAGCTTGCATAATGTCACCTTGAGCGGGTGATGTAGGTAGACCAGTGCTTGGACCACTTCTCTGTACATCTACTACAACACAAGGAACTTCTGCTAATGCAGCATAGCCTATATTTTCTTGTTTGAGTGAAAAACCAGGTCCACTAGTGGCAGTCATGCTCTTTGAACCTGTTAATGAAGCTCCTATTACGGCAGCCATACTTGCAATTTCATCTTCCATCTGAATAAATTTTCCACCTACGCGAGGTAATTTTTCAGCAGCTATTTCTGCTATTTCTGTAGAAGGAGTGATTGGATATCCAGCAAAAAACTTCATTCCTGCTGCAATAGCACCTTCTACACATGCTTCGTTACCTTGCATTAATCTAGCTTTGGATTTCATACTATTTCCCCCTTACATATATAGCAAAATCAGGGCATCTTAGTTCACATAGCCCGCATTGTATACACTTATCAATATCAATAACTTTTACTTTTTCATTTTCCACTTTTAAAACATTTTTGGGACAAAACTTAACACAAATACCGCATCCTTTGCACCAATTTTCATTAACAACTAGCTTATCAGTTACGGTTTCGTTGTTATTCATACATTTCTCCTCCTTCAAAAATAGAATTGCAATTTTTGTTTCATTTTTGTATATAATATTTTAAAAAATGCAATTTTGCCTTCATTTTTAGTATATAATAATATATTTTTTAATGCAATAATTAAACCATCTTTTTTTAAAAAATAAGCATTGATTTATAAATATGATAAAATATAAACTAAGGATTCACATATATTATAAAATAGAAAGCCTTATAAACAGTGCGGACTGTTTAATAAGGCTTTTTGCTTTAATAAAAATACTAATCATGAATTTTAGCTGAACTCCAATGTATCCTTTTCATTTTATTTAAACACTCATAACTTGTTAGATCAATTTTGATAGGAGTTATTGAAATGTAATTTTCCTTAATTGCTTTTATATCTGTACCTTCATCATCTCCAGTTTCATCTAGTTCTCCAGCTAACCAGTAATAGCTTTTTCCTCTTGGATCTTTTCTTTCTTCAAAGCAATTTTTATACTTTCTAACACCTAATCTTGTTATTTTAATACCTTTAATATCTTCATATGGAACATTTGGGATGTTTACATTCATTACAGTATCTTTTTCAATTCCAAACTCATATAATTTCTGACAAAGATATGCTGAAATCTTGGCAGATGCTTTAAAATCACATTCTTCGTTACATGATAAGGAAATAGCAACTGAAGGTTTACCATATATTGCACCTTCAATTGCTGCGGATACTGTTCCAGAGTATAATACATCTGTACCCATATTAGGACCTCTGTTGATTCCTGATACCACCAGATCTATTTTACTTTTAACCAAGACTTCTAACGCAAATTTTACGCAATCAGATGGTGTACCATTTATACTCCAAGCTTCAATATCAGCATCATTAAAATTAACTTTATTACTTCTTAAGGGTTTATGCATTGTAATAGAATGTCCACTGGCGCTTCTTTCTGATTCGGGGGATACTACAATTACATTTCCTATCTTTTTCAATGCTCTTGCTAATTCATATATACCTAATGAGCTTATTCCATCATCATTGGAAACTAGTATATTCAACATAATGCCTCCTTATGTTTAAAAATTATTTTTTATCATACAATATACTATCTTAATATGAAGTGCAGGTGAAAAAATGGTACAAATAGATGATGCAGGAAGTGGTAGTTTAATCGGTGGCACATGTATAGGTGCTCTTCGTTGTGAAACTGGAGAATATTATTATGATATTATACCACCAACTTTATATAATAATATAAATTTTAAAAATAAATCATACTTATATTATACAACACATATAGTAAAAAATGCTTTAGATATATTAAATGTTAGTAAAGAAGAAGAAATAGAAATATGTCAAGGGTATATGTTTGATGATGCTAGAAAATATTTAAAATATATGAATTACAATTTTAAGTGTACTAAGATATTAGATCCGCTACAATCTTTAATTGAAAAAACTTTTGAAGAATATTCTATTAGTTTGGGATTACCAAGAGATTTTATAATTTACACCAAGTATCCTTTCCATCTCAAAAGATTACTGAAATGGGTTTATGCGGATTATAATAATAGATTAAAGTTCTGCAAAACCGGTTGGAAAAGTTGGGCTAAATACAGTTCACTTCCTACTGAAGTATATTATGATAAAATATATAATAAGAATTATGTATGTTTAAAGTGTGGAAGTAAAATCAATCCCAACTCGAGAGTAAAGGTTATTAAAGTGTGCTGTGGAGAAAATATTAAGATATATGTTCATGATAAATGTTAAGCCCCTGCTTTTTCAGGGGCTTAACATTTATACGGGATAGGTCATATCTTTATTATTTACAAGATTATCGTCAATTTTATATTTTTCAGCTTTTCTTAGGCTGAAAAATTTTAATGCTACTTGTGGGAATAAAGCATAAGTTAGCACATCTTCTTCTTTTTCGTAGTATTCCTTAATTTCTTCTTTATATTTTTTCAACTGAGGTGGTAATAAATCTGCAGGTCTAACAGTTATTACATCTTCATCGCCAATAATTTTTTTCTTTATCTCATCGGAGATTGGTACAACAGGCTTACCATATTGACCTTTTACATAGGCTTTAATTTCTGATGGTATCATCTTATATCTCTCTCCTAGAACAACATTAAATACCGCTTGGGTTCCAACCATCTGGCTGGTAGGTGTTACAAGAGGAGGATAACCTAAGTCCTCCCTTACTTTAGGTATTTCCTTAAGTACATCTTCAAACTTATCTGTAGCATTTTGTGCTTCCAACTGGGATAATAAGTTGCTCATCATACCACCAGGTATTTGATAAGATAACACTCTTGTATCTACATTAAATACATTTGGATTTAATATTCCTTGTTTAATATATTTTTCTCTTATTCCTTTGAAATGTTCAGCTATTTCATTTAACAAATTTAGATCAAGTCCTGTATCATATTCGGTATCTTTTAATGTAGCTACTATTGGTTCGGTTGCAGGCTGAGATGTACCTAAACCAAATGGAGATATAGCAGTATCTATTATATCTACACCTGCTTCAATAGCTTTTAGATAGGCCATAGAAGCCATACCGCTTGTATAATGGCTATGTAGTTGTATAGGAATATTAATATTTTTCTTTAACTCTTTTACCAAGTTATATGCAACATATGGGGTGATTAAGCCTGACATGTCTTTAATGCAAAGAGAGTCAGCACCCATGTCTTGAATTTTCTTTGCTAATGATACATATAATTCTATATTATGAACAGGACTAATAGTATATACAATTGTGCCCTGAGCATGTCCTCCATATTTTTTTGTTGTCTCAATGGCTTTTTCAATGTTCCGTAAGTCATTTAACGCATCAAAAATTCTGATTATATCAATTCCATTATCCAAGGAGCGTTTAATAAATTCCACTAAAACATCATCAGGATAATTCTTGTATCCTAATATGTTTTGACCCCTGAGGAGCATTTGTAGTTTTGTTTTTTTCAATATAGATTTAATTTTCTTTAATCTATCCCAAGGATCTTCGTTTAAAAACCTTAAACAAGAATCAAAGGTTGCACCACCCCACATTTCTAGAGAATGATACCCAACCTGATCCATTTTTTCTAATATTGGTAACATTTCATCTGTTCTCATACGAGTAGCGATAAGAGACTGATGGCCATCTCTCAGTACAGTTTCAGTTATTTTAATTTTCGACATTATTACTTCCCCCTATATTGTTATTAATAAATATTATGATGAAAAATAAAAAACTTTCAAGCTAAATATTTTAATGTTTCAAATTTAGCAACAATCCTTAAAATACCCTTCAAGTGAAACGGTATATATTTTTTTAGTATCTTTATCAAGCATATTTCTTATTAATAATGGTATATCATTCCAAGATGCTATATTAAATCTAAGAGATCTGCAAAAATTGTCACAGGGCAAACAGCATAATGCTATTTTAGCTCCTTTTAGTTCATAGTAATTCATTACTGTTTTAGCTATAGCAGTGCCTATTTTATTTCTACGATAAATTTCATTTACAATTATATTATCAATTATGCAATATTCAGCTTCGGAAAAGGCCATACCACAACCTAATAACACGTCATTATCATAATAAACAAAATAATCTTTATTGGTGTATATATTTTTGTGATTAAAGCCCATGTCAGATAAAAATTCGATAATATTGTCAATGTCTTCAGTTACTGCCTTTCTAATACTGATCAATATTAAGACCCCCTAAGAAATATTAAAACCATTTTAATATTTTCTTAATATGATGCAAAATACTTGTTGATTCAATGTTCTCTTTATATATTAAGTCCGTTTTTCCTATAAAGAAGTCTCCAATATATATTTCCAATTCTCCTGCCTTGCTATTTTCTGTTATTGGTGCTTTAACTTTATCGGTAAATCTATCTTTAATAATAACATTTTCAACTTTTTCTTTGTCTATTTTTAAGGGTGCATATAAGTTATCTTTTGGATATATCTCTGTTTTTTCTTTTTTACCTTTAATAATTGATATTTCTTTATATGGCTCATCTTTATTTACAATTTGAACTTTCTTATAGTTGTTAAATCCATACTCTAATAATTCTGATGAAGCATTCCACATATCACCACAATTTAATACTACAGATACTAATTGCCAATCATTACGAGTTGCTGAAGCTACCAAACATCTACCTGCTTTTTTGGTAAATCCTGTCTTAACGCCGTCACCACCGGTGAATTGCCAGAGCATCTTATTTTTGTTTATTAAAACTCGATTCCAGTTCTCTCCTACAGGTCCAGGTATAGTTTTCTTTTTGGTACTTACTATTTCGGCAAACTTTTTATTTCTTAAAGCATAACATGTGATAAGGCCTAAATCGTAAGCAGTGGTGTAATGGTTATCATCAGGCAATCCATGAGGATTTGTGAAATTTGTATTATAGGCTCCAATAGCACGGGCTTTTTCATTCATTAATTCTGCAAACTTATCTACACTTCCGCATAAGTGTTCGGCAACTGCAACGGAGGCATCATTGCCTGATCTTAGCATGATTGCATATAGCAAATCCTCAAGCTTTATCTTTTCGCCTACTCTTAGGTATACAGACGAGCCTTCTTGTATCGATGCATTTCTGCTTATTTTCACAACTTCGTCTAGTCTTCCGCTTTCTATAGCCAATAAAACTGTCATTATTTTTGTCGTACTAGCCATAGGCAGCTTTTGTGAGCTATTGTGTGCATACAATACTCTACCTGTTGATACATCCATTAGAACATAAGCTTTAGCTTCAATGTCTGTAGCATTGACAAATGATATATTCATAAATATAAAGATTATAAGCAAAACAAATATAGTGATTCGTTTAAGTATCATTTAACCACTCCATCACTTTTTTAATTATTATTGACAGAATGGCACATAAAATACTTTAAACGTAGATGTCAATGTTTAACTCTTAATTATCTTACAACCGAATTCTTTGGCAATTTTTTCAGCTTCTTTTATGTCATCATCTCCCCAGATTGACCATCCGCCTTTTAGAATACCATTGACATAGATTTCTACTTTATCATTTTTTAAAATCATTACGTTTCCCACTCTTTTTTTCATTTGTATAACTTGATGTTTAATAGCTTCTTCCAAATCAACATCCAAAACTTTGAGAGCTATAAATAAACATGATAAGGCATCTTCTAATTCCCTTTTTGCTTTATCTATATCGCCTTTTAATAATGCCTTCAAAGATTCAGCTACCTCTTCATTCAAATGGCTAATTATTTCCTTAGGATCATCTGTTGAGTATCTTCTATTTTCCCAGATTAAATCCACTGCATTCTTTAAATCCATATTGCCCTCCTTATGAATTATGGTATATTATGGCATGGATGCTTTTTTTCATTATAGCATAAAAAAGAGAGGATTATAACACCTCCCTATTTTGCATAAATATTATTTATATTTCATCTTTACGTTTACGATTTTCTATTTTGTCAATAAGCCTTGGTAACATATCAATTATCCGATCCAGTGGGTTATTATAGTTTGCAGGTATCATTCTAATTTGTCCATTGGTAATGGATAAGAACCCAATAGGGTTTACAGTTACTCCTGCACCACTTCCTCCTGCAAATGACTTTGAAGTATCTTCGTTATTTCCTAAAACATCTCCTCCACCAGATAAGAATGCAAAACCGAGCTTTGATATAGGTATAATAATTGTTCCATCCGAAGTTTCAACAGGATCACCAATTACCGTGTTCACATCAATCATATCTTTAATATTCTCTAGAGTTGTTTTCATAAGACCTTCTATGGGTTGTTCCATCTATCTCACTTCCTCTTGAAGTTTTAATAAGCATTTTTAATGCAGTAATAATATGTCCTATCTTAATGTCAATTATACAATTGAATTCCAGGTTCAGTATTTCTTTATCAAAAACTGGCTTTAGTGCTATGGCTTTTACTTGTAAATTCATATTTTGCTGCATAAAGATTATGAAATTGGTCATAAGTATGTAAAAAAGTCCATGACAAATAGCTGCTATATAGGCATCTTCTATACCATATTCAATTTTTAATAAAAAATTCTTTATATAAACTTTTTTTATCATGTATTTTGACAATTTTATATGATACCTATATCTTTTATTCAAATTTTCTAAAGTATGAAAAAGATAATCAATGGTTTTAGATTTTTTAATAATAAGCTTTTTTTTCTTTTTTTCTCTTCTTCTTTTATATCTTAGTTTTAAGTTTAAAATAAAGCTGTCTATTTTATTAATAAAATCCAATGAAGGTAATTGTATTTTATATTTAATGACTCCATATAAGGCAGTTAACTGAACAGTAACTATATCATCATTATTTAGTTTTTTATATGTGATATTTATTATTAGATGTGAATGGTAAATCATTAAAAACAAAGATATGATGACAATTATCATCCATAATAAAATCAAGATTATTCCTCCAGCAATTGTTTATTTCTTGAAATATTTTGCCAAAAAATAAAAGAATAATACGCTTGTGCGTATTATTGATTATTCAAAATCTTTAAGAGGAGGAAGTTCATTAATACTTTTTAACCCAAACAACCTTAAAAAGGTGTCTGTAGTTCCATACAAAATAGGTCTGCCAGGACCATCCATTCGTCCCACTTCTTTAATTACATTTTTTTCTAGTAATCTCGTAATACAGGCATCACTTTTTACACCTCGTATTAAGTCTATAGCTGATTTAGTTATAGGTTGTTTATATGCAATAATGGAAAGGGTTTCTAAAGAAGCTTGAGATAATCCTGTTTTTGCTTTAGGCTTTAATAACTTTTCTACAAAGTCATAAAATTCAGGTTTAGAGCATAATTGATAGCTACCATTAATTTCAACTAGTTTTATACCTCTTGTGCCATCTTCATAATCATCCTTTAGTTGATTGATAATTTTCTTTAATGTTACTTGATCTATTTCTAGTACGCTGGAAAGATCTTTTAAAGAAACAGGATCTCCTGCAACAAATAAAAGACACTCAATGGTTGCTTTTATTTTTTTTATATCCATGGATTATCTTCTCCTAACAACTATTTTGTCAAAATTACCAGATTGCTCTACATAAATTTTCCTTCTCTTTATTAACTCTAAAATTGCAAGAAAAGTCATTATAGCTTCCAGTTTACTTATGCAGTTTATTAATAAATCGTCAAAATATAAAATATCTGCAGTAGCTAAAATACTTAATATATGAGATATTTTTTCTTCTACAGTAAAATTATCTCGGTATATTTTTCCAAAGTTTCTGTTGTCATATGATTCTCTCCTTTTCATCAATGTTTGGAACTTATCTATTAATAGTTCTATAGATAGCTTGTCCGGTAATGCAAAAGAGTCAATAATTTCATCAGCTAGAGAAGAATCCTTACATAATGCTTTTTCATTAATATTGAGCCTTTCTTTTAGTACTAAAGATAATTTTTTAAATGCTTTGTATTCAAGTAATTTTTTTACTAATTCTTCTCTGGGATCGGTATCTTCTTCTACTTCATTATTTTTTGGTGCTTTAGGAAGAAGCATCTTTGATTTAATTTCTAATAAAGTTGCAGCCATAACTAAGAATTCACTTGCTAGATCAATATCAAGACTTTTCATCATATTTAAATATTCTATGTATTGATCTGTAATTTCTGCTATGGGTATATCATAAATATCTACTTTTGCTTTTTCAATTAAATGAAAAAGCAACTCAAAAGGACCCTCAAATATCTCTAGTTTTATATTTATAGACATATTTTTTACCACCAAAAGTAAATTTTATAAAAAAATATCGATTAAATGATATAAGACTGTCTCTGCAGCAATAAACATAGGATTTAACAGATAGTTTATTCCATTGGTAACTATTAGTAGTAATAATAAAATGTTTAAATGCTGCTCATATTGGTACATTTTATATTCAAGTCTGAAAGGAAGTAATCCTGATAATATTTTCGATCCATCTAAAGGTGGAAGGGGTATCAAATTAAATATACCTAGTCCAAGATTTAATAAATATATGTTTATTATTATCATGCTTATGGTTTTGCTTATATAACCATAGAAATTGTACAATGTGACATAAGTTAACAAAGCAACAAAAGCAATTATAAAATTCATAATTGGACCTGCCAATGAAACTAATACCATTCCTTTTTTTCTGTTTTTAAAGTTTGAAGGATTAACAGGGATCGGTTTAGCCCAACCAAAACGGAAAAAGATTAACATTATAATGCCCAATGGATCTATATGGGCCATTGGATCTAAAGTTAATCTTCCTCTAGATCTGGCGGTATCATCTCCCAGTAAATATGCCACCAGTGCGTGTGCAAATTCGTGAAATGAAAAACCAATAAATACAGCAGGTAATCTATATAATATGCTCATAAAGCCTATATCAGGCAATAATACCACTCCTTTAGGTCTTAATCCACAAACATTCATATTGGGTATTATAACATAAAAAAGGCTTCCTTTGGAAGTATTTAATATGTGCTTATGAATAACAATTGGTAATGTCTATGACATACCAGTTGTTATTCATCTAATAGATAAGTTTTGATTATAGAATATTACAGGTTATAAAATAAGCAAAGGCTTCTCTGATTGCTAGAAGGTATCATAAGAAGCCTTTATAAATAATTAGATGGTTAAAGTTAATTTTCTATCCAGTATTTTAAAGCTTTTAAAATGTTGTTAATAAAGCTTGCTTTTGGCACATCTTCTTGAGATATAATGGGAATGTTTTGTATAGTTTCTCCATTTTTGGTGATAATAACATAACCAAGTTTATCACCTTTTGCTATAGGAGCAGATATTTTATCTGGTAAGTTTAATTTTGCTTCAAGCTGTTTTTCTTCGCCTTTTTTAATTAAAATGTTAACATCTTGCTCAAACATAGCGTTAATTGAGGGTTTATTTCCTTTTGAAACTTCTATAGTCTTAATGACATCACCTTTTTTCCCTATGGTATATGTAGAGTAATTTGCGAAACCGTAATCTAATAGCTTTCTTGCATCGCTATTTCTTGAACCTGTACTTGGAGCTCCCATTATAACGCTTATAAATCTAAGATTATTTCTTTTCGCTGTTGCAGAAATGCAATACATTGCGTTTTCTGTAAAACCAGTTTTTATTCCATCAACATCATCGTAGAACCTAACCATTTTGTTTTTATTCACTAATTCTCTTACCACATTATTTTTTTTACCTACAGTTACTTTTGTCATATATATGGATATATAATCAAATATCTTTTCATACTTTAATAGTTCTCTTGACATAATTGCTACGTCGTGAGCAGATGTAACATGACCTTCTTCGTGTAGCCCATGAGGATTTTTAAAATGAGTATCTGACATTCCTATATCTTGAGCTTTTTTATTCATCATATTTACAAACTCTTCTTCACTTCCAGCAATATATTCAGCTATGGCAACACTTGCATCATTTGCAGATTCAACAGCAATACCTGTTAACAACTCATTTACACTTCTTACTTCTCCCTCTTCTAATAACAAGCAAGTTCCTGTCATTTTACTAGCTTTTTTACTTATTGTAACTTTATCATCTAGGGTGATTCTGCCGGAATCAAGTGCTTCCATTGTAAGTAACATTGTCATTATTTTTGTAACACTGGCAGGTTCAAGTCTATCATGAGAGTTCATTTCATATATTATTTCTCCAGTAGAAGCTTCCATAAGCAATGCAGATTTACAATTTAATGTTATCTCATTGTCACCATTAACCAGAAGAGGTTGGTTAATTATGATAATTATCATAATCAAACTAATAATGGATATAATTTTCTTATATTTAACCATAACAAATCCTCCTATAGTCTTTTAATCTTATATTTCCCTATAGGAGGATTGTTATTCGCAATGTATAATGTGAAATACAATTAACTATTGTATTATTTTATGTATATAATTTGTTTGTTTTACTTGATAATCCCCAATCTTAAAAGAATTTTTAGCAGTATGATATGCATCATTCCAATTATTCATATTTGTATGCAATATGCAAATTGTATCGCCTTTTTTTACTTGCTGTCCTACTTTTTTAACCAAAGTAATGCCTGCTGCATGATCTATAGGATCATTTTTCCTTCTTCTTCCTGCTCCCAGAAGCATTGCTGCTACTCCAATATTTTCTGCGTTTATTGAATTAATATAGCCATCCATATCTGACTTAATTTCAATATGATTTTTTGCCTGTGGCAACATATGAGGATTGTCTACGACTTTCGGGTCTCCTCCTTGTATGGAAATTAGTTTTTTGAAATTATCAATTGCTTCACCAGAACATATGACTTTTTCCAAATATGTATATGCCTTATCGAATGTATCGAAAGCTCCACCTAATACTGTCATGTAAGAAGCAATTGTTAATGCAACACATGTTTCATCTTCTGATCCATTACCTTTTAGCACATCTATCGCTTCTTTAACTTCATTTGCATTTCCGACCTCATGGCCCAGTGGTTGATCCATATCAGAAACAATTGCGATGGTTTTTTTATTTAATGCTTTACCTATTTTTACCATAGTCTCAGCTAGTTGTATAGCTTCATCCATGTTTTTCATAAATGCTCCTGAACCTACTTTTACATCTAATACTATGCAATCTGCTCCGGAAGCTATTTTTTTGCTCATTATAGAACTAGCTATCAAAGGTATGCTGTCCACTGTTGCAGTAACATCTCTGAGAGCATATAACTTCTTATCCGCAGGGGTTAGATTTGCGGTCTGGCCTGCTATGGCCATTTTATATGTATTTACATTGTTGAAAAAGGTTTCTTTGCTTAAATCAGTACTAAAACCTGATATGGATTCAAGTTTGTCTATGGTACCACCTGTATGACCTAGACCTCTTCCTGATATTTTTGCTACAGGAACCCCTGCAGAAGCTACTAAAGGTATAACAATAAGGCTGATTTTATCTCCAACACCTCCAGTCGAATGTTTATCAACCTTTATACCGTCAATGGAGGATAAATCCAAAACATCTCCCGAGTTGACCATAGACATTGTTAACTGTGCTGTTTCTTTTTTGCTCAATCCTCTAAAATATATGGCCATCAATAAAGCTGAGGCTTGATAATCAGGAATGCTTCCGTCCATTATACCTTTTATGAAGAAATTAATTTCTTCTTCAGTTAGCTCATGACCATTTCTCTTTTTTAGAATAATATCATAGGCTCTCACTAGGTGTCACCTCTTTGATGAATTCCTTTACCAAGCTAACAAAACGAGGTTTTGCTAATTCTGCCACTCTTACAACTTCTTCATGGGTAAGAGGGACTAGTTCATCAGGCAAAGCCATGTCAGTTATGCAAGAAAGACCTAGTATTTTCATGTTACAATGTTTTGCTACAATAGCTTCAGGTACTGTTGACATTCCTACAGCATCTGAACCAATAACAATCAACATATTGAGTTCTGCTTTTGTTTCATAGTTAGGTCCGCTTACTGCAGTATAAACACCTTCTTGTAGTGTAATACCCAACTTTTCAGCTGCACTTTTACATACTTTGATTAAGTTAGCATCGTATGTCTGAGACATATCAGGGAATCTAGGTCCAAACTCTGAAAGATTTTCTCCTATTAGAGGATTATCTCCCAATAGATTAATATGATCTTTAATTATCATAAGATCTCCTGGCTTAAATGATTTATTGAGGGCTCCACATGCATTGCTAAGAATCAGAATGCCTATGCCCAACTTTTTCATAATTCTGATAGGCAAAGTTATATCTTTCATGCTGTATCCCTCATAATAATGAAAGCGGCCTTGCATTGCCAGTACTTTCTTTCCTTCAAGATCACCAAATATGAATCGACCTTCATGTCCTTCTACGGTTGATATTGGAAAGTCAGGTATATTGTTGTAGTCTATAATTACTCTGTTTTCGATATAATCAGCTAAAGTACCTAATCCACTTCCAAGCACGATACCTATATCAGGCTTACATGGGATAAGATTATTTATATATTCATAAGCTCTTTCTATTCTATTTATATAACTCATTAAAACTCCTCCTATATTTCACTTATTATCCCTGTTACCAGTTTAATAAATTTTTCTTTTACTTCTTCGGCTGTTTTTATAACTTCTTGGTGATTTAAAGGTTTATCCAATACACCAGCTGCCATATTAGTAATGCACGATATGCCTATTACTTCCATCTCTGCATGATTAGCTGCAATTACTTCTGGTACAGTCGACATTCCAACTGCATCCGCTCCCAAAATCCTAAGCATTCTTATTTCAGCAGGTGTTTCATAGGAAGGACCAGTCATAGATGCATAGACTCCTTCTTTAATGGGTATGTTTAATTTATCAGAAACATTTTTAACTATTTCCCTCATTCGATATGAATATGCATTTGACATATCAGGAAATCTTGTTCCTATGCTGTTTAGATTAGGGCCAATAAGTGGATTAGTGAACATAAAATTAATATGGTCTTTAATCAACATCAGATCTCCCGGTCTATAGCTTGTGTTTATTCCTCCAGCTGCGTTGGTTACAATTAGCTTATTTACTCCTAGTGATTTCATAACCCATACTGGAAAAGCAGTTTCTTTCATGCTATATCCTTCATAAAAATGGAATCTTCCTTGCATAATTGCTACTTTTATATTATTTATTCGACCAAAAACAAATCTGCTCTTATGTCCTTCTATGGTAGAAACAGGGAAATGGGGAATGTTGCTATAATCAACAATTTTTTGATTTTCTGCCTTTTCACCTAACACACCTAATCCGGAACCTAAAATAAGACAGATATCAGGTTTTTCATCTAAATAGTTTTCTATATATTTTTTAGCTTCTAAAATCTTTTTATCTAATTCCATCATATGTCACTCCTTTATTATTAAGGATTTGAAAGATAGACCTTCAATATTGCCTTTTATATTTAATATATCTAGTATTGTTGCCCCTAAATCGCAAAAACAATTTCTTGTTCCAATATTTACGTTGTTTTTGATGTTTCTGCCATAGATAAGAATAGGCACATACTCTCTTGAGTGATCTGTACTTGGAGTAGATGGATCGCAACCATGATCTGCAGTTATTATTAATATATCTTCATCCTTTAAAGTACTAATTATATTTGGTAACATTCTATCAAACTCCATAATGGCATCACCATATCCTTCAACATCATTTCTATGGCCATATAGCATATCGAAATCAACTAGATTAGTAAATATTAAACCTTTGTTATTCTCATTTATGAATTGTATGGTCTTGTTTATGCCATCCAAATTACTTTCTGTATGGGCAGAATGAGTTATTCCTTGAGAAGCAAAAATATTTTCTATTTTACCAACTGCTATTACATCCATATTACATTCTTTTATATAGTCAAGCATTGTTTTCCCTATTGGTTTTAAAGAAAAATCTTTTCTATTAGGTGTACGTTTATATTCTCCTGATTTACCTACAAATGGCCTGGCTATAATTCTGCCAACTCCATAAGGACCTTTCATTATATCCCTTACGATACCGCATATTTCATAAAGCTTTTCCAATTTTATGACGTCTTCATGTGCTGCTATCTGCAACACACTATCCGCAGACGTATATATAATAGGTTTTCCTGTTTTTACATGTAGATCACCAAGTCTATTTATGATCTCAGTGCCTGAAGCAACTTCATTACCAATAGTTTTTACATCAATGGCATCTTCTATTTTTTTTATGAGTTCATCAGGAAAAGCATTAGGAAATGTTGGGAAAGGTTCTGTTAACTTCAAACCAGCTATTTCCCAATGTCCAGTTGTTGTATCCTTGCCATAGGAAGCTTCTTCAGCTCTTCCATATGCACCTTTTGGATTACTTGATTTTTTTACATATTTACTTATGCCATCTATATTTCCTATGCCTAATTCTACCAAGTTATCGATGCGAAAATTACTATGATATTTTGCTATATTGCCTAGAGTATCACTACCTTCATCGCCATATTTATAAGCGTCTGGTAAATATCCAATGCCTAGACTGTCCAACACTATCAAAACTACTCTGTTTATCAATATTATTCCTCCCAGCTATAATAAAAACTAAAGGGCTTTAAGCCCTTGGATGTGTCCTGTTATAGACTTCTCTTATTCTAGTATTGTTGATTTTGCTATATATTTGAGTAGTAGATATATCTGAATGTCCTAACATTTCTTGTAATGATTGCAAATCTGCACCGTTTTCTATTAAATGTACAGCAAAAGAGTGTCTTAATGTATGGGGCGTAATTGATTTGCATATGTTTGCTTTTTGTGTATAGTGTTTTACTATTTTCCAAAAGCCCTGCCTTGTCATTCTTCCACCATGCAAGTTGAGAAAAAGAGCTTTTTCATCTTCTCTAGGATTTAACTCAGCTCGATACTCATTTAGGTAAAGCTTTATATACTTTAGACAATATGTACCTACTGGAATTGTTCTATTTTTACCATTTACTCCATTGCAAACCAAAAGGCCATTATCCAGATCTATATCTTCCACATTCAATGAAATTAATTCTGTAACTCTAATGCCAGTTGCATATAATAACTCTAACATGGCTTTATCTCTTACACCTTTAACATCTGAAGGATCGGGTTGCTCTAGCAACTTTTCAACTTCTTTCTTAGTCAGTACAGAAGGTAATTTTTTCTCAACCTTAGGGGATTCCAGCTCTAGTGTAGGATTATTATCAATAAACCTATTGTTAACCAAAAAATTGAAAAAACATCTTAAAGAAGCTAAATGTCTTGATATTGTAGATGTAGTCTTCCCTTCTTTTTGTAAAAATATAAGATATGATATTATTATTGTTTTTGTAACACTATTAATAGGTTGCTTACGATTTTCTAAATATGAGCAAAACATTTTTACATCTCTAATATATGATTCTAATGTATTCTGACTAAGCTTTTTTTCATTACTTAAATAATCAGAAAAGGTTTCCATATATGTCATAGCTTTATCCCCTTTTTTAATTATCTTTTTACATATTCAACATAAAACAAAAAAATCCTCCATAGTATGCAAAATTTACTACACTACAAACACAATTTTATATTAAAAAAGAGGAAATTCCTCTAATAAAAACAGGAGTTATGTATGACTCTATTACAATTGATAATATTATCATCATTGATCCTAGCATAAACAAAAATAGATAATTGATTAAGTTTTGGCTTTTTTTCTCATATCTTATTTCACTTCTTGACTTTAGTATGTATAGGCTATATTGAAGTGAAATTGTGCATAAGAATATTGTGCCAGGAATCGAAATTATACAATGAGGCAATAAAGAAGCGATGGAAAAAATCAATCCTTTTTTACCGAAACCTCTTACTAAGAACGCTATGGAAAATCCAAAGCAGAAACCTTTAAATATAGCATAAAGGGGTGAGAAAGCAATACCTAAGTATGTAAGACCAAATACTAATAGTAATATAATAGATAACATATTATTTGCTAATGAAGCTTTCAAAATACTAAAACTACTTAATGTATTAGCGGGTATAAGAGCAAAGAACCCATTTAGATATTTAATCAGCAGATCTTTCGATTCTAAAGTAAGATTATTTACCCAATATGCTCCAAAGCTTATCCCCAATGAAAACACAATTATGAAACCTAAGTAGAATAATCTGTTTTCTCGTATGTTTTTAAGGATTGAATAATTTAATCTGCTGAACATATCTACCATCCTCCTCAGACATTTGTCCACATTTCATTAAAATATATGCCTGAGGTATAGATAATATTCTTTATAGTTTAAAGATGGTTAACATGGCTATTATAGTTTTTGCATCAGTTATTTCACCATTTTTTATCATTTCAAAGGCCTCATCAACCTTATATTTATATATATTGATAAACTCATCGTCATCTTTATTGAGTTTGCTCTTTCTAAGATCTTCTGCTTTAAAAATATATATTTTCTCATCAGCAAACCCAGGTGAAGTGAATATTCTAGTAATATATGTAAGTTTATTTGATGTATATCCAACTTCTTCTTGAAGTTCTCTTAATGCGCATTCTATTGGTTCTTCTCCTGCTTCCAGTTTGCCAGCAGGAATTTCTATAAGTTCACTATCTATAGCTTTCCTGTATTGCTTTACGAAATATATATTTCCTGAGTTATCAATTGGTAAGATTGCTACAGCTCCGGGGTGTCTCACTATTTCTCTTTCAGCAATCTTATCATTTGGTAAAATTACAGTTTCAATATCTAACGTAACTACTTTTCCAGTGTATATGTTCTTGTTTTTAATAGTTTTTTCATATGTATTCATTTTACACCTCCATTAGGAATTATTTTAGATTGATGACATATAATATTTTAACATTAATTGAGGAGGTATATAATATATGATTAAAATTTTTACTAATAAAAGTTTTTACTTTATAGGTAAATTTTCAGATCTTATATATATACTTAATGATATTGCTAAAAAAAATGCTTCATTAAAAGAATACCTGACCAGAGAAAATGTATAAATGGATCTAATAATGGATTTAACTATTATTGTTATAAATAAATACAATAATAGCTCAGAGTGATAAAATGAAAAAAGAAAGGCTTCCAATGATGCAATACATAATAAGGAAGCTTTCTTTATATATGTTACGAAGGGTATATGTTAGAAATCAACCAATTTTCATTTCTAATCTTAACTTGTCAGCTACCATTGCAATAAACTCTGAATTAGTGGGTTTACCTTTATCGTTATGTATAGTATAGCCAAAGAGGTTATTTATCACATCTATTCTACCTCTTCCCCAAGCTACTTCTATTGCATGTCTTATAGCTCTTTCAACTCTACTTGAAGTAGTATTATATTTTCTGGCGATTGATGGATATAATTCTTTAGTGACTGCACTTAGCAATTCAATATTATTTACAACCATTGTTATTGCTTCTCTTAAATATATGTAACCTTTTATATGAGCAGGAACTCCAATTTCATGGATAATACTTGTTATTGCAGATTCTAAATCTTGACCTGGTGAATTAGAAGATGTATTAATTACGGATGATGATTGCAACAATACCTTTTTATCTGGACTAGAGGATATTAAGCCCATGGACTCTCTTATTCTTCTAGCGAATATATCCATGTCAAAAGGCTTAACTACATAATACTCTGCACCTAATGCCAGTGATTTTTGTGTTATTTTGTCTTGACCTACAGCAGAAAGAATTATTATTTTAGGTATTTTTTCTAATTTCATGTTGTTTAATTTTTCTAATACACCTAATCCATCAAGATGGGGCATTATAATATCTAATATTACAACATCTGGCTGTTTAGATGTTATTAGATCAAGCGCCTCTATACCATCTTTAGCTGTACCAACGACTTCAAAGTCATCTTGCAATTCTAAATATTCACTTAAAATACTGCAAAAATCTTTGTTATCATCAGCAATTAGTATTTTAATTTTGCTAAAGTCCATTTACTTTCCTCCTTTTTAGTAGTTTAATTAGTTATTCGACAGAGTAAAAACATTTCCTGCTATATAATACCAATTATCGTTCATAAAATTCAAACAAATTGAGACAGTAAATTAGTATAAAAAACAACAAATTTTGCTAACTATAATTAAAGCAAAACGGTGTTTTCACACCGTTTAGAAAAATAACTTTACTCTCCGGCTGCTTTAGTATATTTGTATGATTGTGTTATATTTGTTTCTTTAAGCATCCACTCAGCAAAAATGCCATATCCTTTTAAAGGATCATTAATTAATACATGTGTAACTGCACCTACTAGCATTCCATTTTGAATTATAGGACTTCCTGACATTCCTTGCACAATGCCGCCTGTTTTTTCTATAAGCTTTTCATCTGTAATTTTAATTATCATACTTTTTGAGCTTGCGCTGTTTTGTCTAAATATTTTTTGAATCTCGATATCGAACTCCTCAACTTTATCATTATCTACAGTTGTGAGAATTTTTGCAGGTCCTTCTTTTACTTGTGTACTTAATGCTACGGGCATTGAAGGCCTTCTTTTATCAATTGCATTTTTCTCTAATGTTCCGTATATTCCAAATGGTGTATTTTTTGAGATGAATCCATATGTTCCTTTGCTTTCATTAAATAATCCAACTATTTCGCCAGGAGCAGATTTTTTTGCTTTCTGTATACTTATTACTTTAGATTTCATGATGCTGCCTTTATCAACATCAATAAGCACCCCTGAATCAATATCTGTAATACCATGACCTAAAGCTGCAAATTCCATTGTCTTAAGATCATAAAAAGTCATTGTTCCAACACCTGCAATATTGTCTCTAACCCATAAGCCCATTTTGTATAATTTATCTTCATTACTTTGAACTGGTTTTATTGATAGTTCCAAAGGTTTACCTTTTCTTTCAATGGATACTTTCAATTTTTTCCCTTTATTTTCCTCATTATTAATGATTTCTATTATATCTTGTTCATTTTCAATATTTATACCATTTATTTTTAGTATTTTATCCCCGACTGCAAAACCGCTGTCTGCAGCAGGAGAAACTTTTTTACCATTTATGTCTATTATTGTTGATAAACCCACAACTAAAATTCCTTTTGATTCAATTTTAACCCCAATAGATTCACCGGATGGAACCACTTCGACATTAGGTATTGTTTTTGTTATAATGCTTTTCTTAGATAAAAAGCTAAAAATGTTTAAATCTTCCTGGGTTAAATATATGTCATGAGATAAATCTGTCATTAATGAAGATGCTACCAAAATCAGACATAAAATAAAAAAGGATATTATACTCCTCCAAATGTTGTTTTTTTCAAATCTTTGCAAAAGCTTCACTCTCCTGTTTCCCCAGAAGAATTCGCCCTTCAAATTTCTTTCTCTAAATTTAATTTTCCTATTTCATAGTCCCATTATTCTATTAAATAATTGACATGGAATTATAAGCTTGTATTAAAAAAAGGCTTTTATAAAGCCTTTTTGCTATTTAATAACTCTTTTGCCATGTTTATTGAAAAATCTAAATCATCATCAAAAGCAATCATTTTAACAATTTCAGATATTCTTTCATCATCATTCAAACTAGTTATTTCGGAGTAGGTTTTATTGCCTTCAATATGTTTTCTTACACATATATGGTTATCTGCAAAGCAAGCTATTTGAGGTAGATGGGTTATGCATATTGTTTGAATTCTTTTTGAAATATTATAGAGTTTTTCACCTACAATATTGGCTGTATGACCGCCAATTCCTGCATCAATTTCATCAAATATAATAATATCGTTATTCTGATACTCAGATAGTACAGATTTAATTGCTAACATAACCCTTGAAACTTCTCCACCTGATGCTACTTTTATCAGCGGCTTCTCTGGTTCTCCAGGATTAGCTGAAAGCATGAACTCAATTCTATCAATCCCTTCTTTGCTAATCCTTTCTGGATTATTTTTCAAATCTACAATGAATCTTGCTCCAACCATATTAAGATCTTTAAGCTCTTTTTCAACTTTGTTTTCAAGCATCCTTGCCAATTCTTGTCTTATATTAGAAATTTCACAAGCTGTTTCAAAATATTTTTCTTTTAGTAGACTTATTTTATTCTCGTATTCCTTTACTATTTTATCATTGTTTAATAGGTTATTATATTCAATTATTGCTTCGTTTCTATACTCAATTATTTTATCTATTGTGGTACCATATTTCCGCATTAACTTATCTATTAGTTCTAATCTTTCTTCTATTGCCTCTATTTCTCCACTATTAAACTCTATATTATCTTTATACTGTCTGATGGGATTTTTTAAATCTTCCAGCTTATAATATATTTCAGCTATGTGGTCTTTTAAATCAATTAGTTTTTCATCAACTCTAGTTAGATCTTCTAATGATTGTAATGAGTTACCAAGAATATCTAATACAGATTTGCTACCTCCATAACCATGAAACAAATCACCATATACAGAAGAGATGGTATTTAGCAATTTTTCACTATTATTCAATATTTTTTTTCTATTGATAAGCTTTTCGTATTCTCCTGTATTTAAACTTGCATTGTTAATTTCATCTATTTGATATTTTAATAAATCAAGCTTTCTTTCTCTTTCTTGGCTAGTGCCATATAATTGCTGCAGTTTATCCTCCAAGTTCAAAATATCATCTACTATAACCGAAAGCTCATTTAGTTTATTTAAAAATGTTTCCGAGCCAAAGCTATCTAAAAACTTTATATGCATAGTTGGCTTAAACAATAATTGATGTTCATTTTGTGCTACAATATCAATCAATAAAGGTGCGATAGACTTCAGCATAGTCAAAGTGACTGCTTGTCCGTTTATTCTACACAAAGATCTTCCCGTTGATGTGATTTCTCTTTGTATTAATAATGTTTTATCTTCTTCTGGACTAACCCCTATATTCAAAAGCCTTTCATTAATATCAGATAAATTATTGGGGATGATAAAAAGTCCTTGTATAATTGCTTTATCAGCGCCAGTTTTTATATCATCTTTGCTGAATTTACCCCCGCATAGCACTTCTATGGCATCAATTATTACAGATTTTCCTGATCCAGTTTCTCCGGTAATTACATTAAAGCCTTCGGTGAAAACTACTCGTTCTTCGTTAAAAATAATATAATTTTTTATAAACAATTCCTGCAGCATTTACTTCACCTATTTCATTAATTTTTTGAATCTTTCCATAACAGGAATAACGCTTTCCTCATTTCTCACAAGTACAAATATGGTATTATCACCTGCAACAGTGCCTACTACTTCTTTTATATCAAAAGCGTCCAAAGCTTCTGCTGCTGCATTTGCTGCTCCTGAAAAAGTCTTAATTACAATTATATTTCCAGAATAGTCCAAACTTAAAACTGTCTCTGCAAATACTTTATAAAGTCTTTCATTTAGCATACTATCTTGTTCTTTCATTGCGGCATATTTATATCTTCCATCTTCGGTAAGTACTTTAATAAGTCTTAATTCTTTTATGTCTCTTGATACAGTAGCTTGAGTTACATTTATGCCTGATTTTTTCAGCATTTCGGCTAATTCTTCTTGAGTCTCGATTATATTGTCTTCAATAATCTCAAGTATCTTTGCATGTCTGGAAATTTTCATTTAGTTCCCTCCATTATTATAATTTTAAGTTTGACTCCCATCGTTCAGATATTTTTTTCCTTAATACTTGATAAAAACTTCTGTCTTTTAGTTTAACCAGACTTGTATAACATTGAGCTTGTCTTATAGTTACAATGTCACCTGCTTTTAGTTTATAGCCTTGCTGACCATCAACAGTAAGCATAACTTCAGTATTATTTTGGCAAACCTCAATCTTTACAATATCTTCATGAGACACTACAATGGATCTGGAATGAAGGATATGTGGGCATATTGGTGTAATTATCATTACTTTAACATCAGGACTTACAATAGGTCCTCCAGCAGATAACGAATAAGCCGTTGAACCAGTTGGACTTGATACTACTACCCCGTCAGCAGAATACAAATCTACAAAATCATCATTTATGTATATGCCCATCCTAATAATCCTAGAAAAAGGCCCTTTGGTTATTCCGATATCGTTTAAAGCGATTGATTTTTCCATTTGTATGTTATCTGTTTCTACAGTGGCTTCCAGCATCATTCTTTTTTCTATTTCATATTCTCCAGCTATTAACTTCTCAAATGCTGGGAACATATCCTCAGCTTCCACTTCAGTGAGAAAACCAAGATGACCTAAATTAATTCCAAAGAGAGGAACATTATAATATGCTGATTGTCTGGCAATGTTTAGAAGGGTACCATCTCCTCCTAATACAATTATAAAATCACTATTAATAAAAATATCTTCGTTATTAAAACCTAAATCTGGCTTACCTATTCTTAATGCGATGCCTGTGTTTAATAATACATCTTGTTTATTATCTAAAAGCCAATTTGTAATTTTTTCTGTAAGGCTTAAATTACTATCTTTACTTAGATTTGGTATAATACCTATTTTTGACAAAAACCAACACCGTCCTATACCAATTATTATATATTTTATATACATCAAATGTATATATATAATTTTACATTAATTTTGAAAATATATCCATATTTTTTCATAAACTATTTAAAATATTCATGAGCTTCCATAACAACTCTTTTTATTTCATCATTTAATTCGTTCATTATAAAGGACTCTGAGCTTTTTACTAGTAAAATCAAATATTCTATATTTCCTTCAGGGCCTTTTATGGGGGAATATGTTAGTCCACCTACTTTAAGCTTAAGTTCCATTTGGCAGAAATCACATATATCAGTAATAACCTGGATATGCACATTTTTGTCTCTTACTACTCCTTTTTTACCGACATTTTCTTTTCCTGCTTCAAACTGTGGTTTTATAAGGCAAACAAGCCTTGAACTTTCTTTTAATAGCAATAATACAGCCGGTAAAACTTTTTTCAAGGATATGAATGATACATCTATAGAAGCAAAATCTAATCTATCCGGAACCATGTCTGGAGTTACATACCTTATATTAGTTCTTTCCATGACAATTACTCTATTATCATTTCGTAGTTTCCAGGCCAGTTGTCCATATCCTACATCAATAGCATATACTTTCATTGCGCCATTCTGAAGCATGCAATCTGTAAAACCACCGGTTGAAGCTCCAATATCTGCAGCAATCATGCCGTGAAGATCAATATTAAAAAATTCCATAGCCTTTGCAAGCTTTAAACCACCTCGGCTTACATAAGGCAAAGTATTTCCTCTAATTTCAATACTTGATTCTGCATCAACTTTAGTTCCTGGTTTATCTACTTTTTTTTCATCAACATAAACAATCCCGGACATAATAATTGCCCGGGCTTTTTCTCTGCTTTCAACTAGCCCTTTTTCTGTAAGCAGTATATCTAATCTTTTTTTATTTTGAGTCATTTTTATCCACCTTAATATCTGAAAGTATTATATTGCATATGCTTTCCGTGTCCAGTCTTTCTAATTTCAATAACTCACTTATTGAGCCATGGGTTATTATGCCGTTTTCATGTGCAAATATTTTTAAATCCACTTTCTTATTATTTTTAGAATAGTATTCTAGTATACTGCTTCCAAGACCTCCCTCATATACATTGTCTTCCAAAGTATACATAGGTAATGATTTGGAAGCTAATTCATCAAGCAAATTTTTGTCTATTGGTTTAATAAACCTAATATTTACCAAAGTCATATAAATATTTGCTTTTTTTAAGATTTCACATATTTCAATTGCACTACCTATCATGGTTCCTTCAGCAATCATTATCCCATGTTTTCCATTAAATAATACTTCACCTTTTCCATATTCTATAGGACTGTCTTGAAAATCATAATATGGTGCCTCTCCTCTTGGATATCTAATAGCAACCGGGCCTTCTATATGAAGTGCAAATTCTAGCATTTTTTCTAGTTCGGAACCAGATTTTGGGCTCATAATTGTGATGTTGGGCATACTTCTTAAATAAGAGATATCATATACACCCTGATGGGTTTCTCCATCTTGACCAACAAGCCCAGCCCTATCAATGGCAAATATAACAGGCAGGTTTTGAAGGCAAATATCATGAAGTACTTGGTCGTATGCTCTTTGTAGGAAAGTAGAATATACAGCAAAAATAGGTTTGAAGCCGTTCTTTGCCAATCCAGCTGAAAATGTTACAGCATGTTGTTCTGCAATGCCTACATCAAAGAATCTATCCTTAAATTTTTCTGCAAATTTGCTTAGTCCTGTTCCTTCGGGCATAGCAGCTGTAATTGCTACGATTCTTTTATCTTCTTGTGCCAGTTTAATAAGTTTATCACCAAAAACTGAAGAATAGGACTTGCCGTTATTCTTGCTCAGTGATTCACCTGTTTCAACAAGAAACGGTCCAACTCCATGATATTTTTCAGGTTTATCTTCTGCGATTTTATATCCATTTCCTTTTTTTGTTATAACATGGATTAAAACGGGATGTTTCTTGTAATTTTTTGCTCTGGATATAATTTTTTCCATAGTCTTTATATCATGCCCATCTATAGGACCTAGATATTTAAATCCAAGTTCTTCAAACATTATTCCCTTTACTACTAGATATTTAAACCAATCGCGGCATTTTGCTGCTATTTTATATAGATTTTTACCTATAATAGGAATTTTATTTAAAATAAATTCCAATTCATTTTTAAATTTAAAATATATTTTACCAGTCCTTAATCTTCCCAGATAAGTACTAAGACCACCTACATTTTTAGAAATTGACATTTCATTATCATTTAATATTAAAATAATATTTGTATTAAGGTGAGAGACATTATTTAATGCTTCTAATGCCATTCCACCACCTAAAGAGCCATCGCCTATTACTGCAACTATCGAATAATCTTCTCCTTTTAAATCCCTAGCTTTTGCCATACCCAATGCTGCGGATATGGAAGTGCTGCTGTGTCCTGTGTTAAAGATATCATGGGGACTTTCGGATGTTTTGGGAAATCCGCTGATGCCGCCAAAGCTTCTTAGAGTCTTAAAACTTTCTCTTCTGCCTGTAATAATTTTATGAACATAACATTGATGCCCAACATCCCATATAATCTTATCTTTTGGGGAATCAAAAACTCTATGTAAAGCTAGAGTTAATTCTATAACACCTAAATTAGAGGCAAGATGCCCTCCGTTTTTTGAAACAACTTCAATGATATAGTTCCTTATCTCTGTGCAAAGTTCATCCAATTCTTTATAATTAAGTTTTTTAACATCCTCTGGACTATTGATTTTGTCTAAGTGTTTGTACATTGTTAAACCTACCTTTTGTGTATTAAATCATTATATTAGATATAATTATTCCTAATATAGCTCCAGCAAGAACCTCTTTTGGAGTATGACCTATAAGCTCTTTTAATTTTTCCTCGCCCAAAGGTTTATGCTGGGATATATCTTCAATGATTATATTTAATACTTTAGCTTGATTTCCCGCTGCTCTTCTTACTCCTGCAGCATCATACATAACAACTAGGGCAAAGCAAAGGGCTATAGCAAATGAGCTTGAGTCCCACCCATTAATTTTACCAACTGAGGTAGCTAAAGCAGTTACAAATGAAGTATGGGAACTCGGCATACCTCCAGAACCTACGAACCTTGTCAAATCTAATTTTTTATCTTTATAAAGTGATAAGCATATTTTCAATGACTGGGCTATAAACCATGCAGTAAGGCTTGATAATAATACTCTATTTGCCCATATTTTTAAAAGAAAGTTCAACAAAAATCCTCCTTTTAGCTATCCCTATGTGCTATAAAGTCAGCAAGTTCCTTTAATGTACTAGCTTTGTTGCCATAAACATCAATGGTTCCTTTTGCATCATTAATAGTATTTAATAATATTTCCTTTGATTTATTTAATCCATAATAAGATATATAAGTTGATTTATTGCTCTTTTCATCTTTACCAATAGTTTTTCCCATTTTTTCTTTAGTTCCTATTACATCAAGAATATCGTCTGATATCTGATAAGCTCTGCCGAGGCTTTCACCAAATTTTCTAATTCTATCTATATCTTCTTCTGAAGCTTTTGCTATCACTGCTCCTACTTCTAAAGAGGCTCTTATCAAAGAACCTGTTTTTTTGCTGTGCATTTCATTTAATTTAGCTATATCAATTTTCTTATTTTCATAATAAAGATCAATAGCTTGGCCTCCTATCATGCCTTGAATTCCAGCTGCCTTGCTTATGATGGAAGCAGCTCTAATCCTAGGTAAAGAAGGATTGTGAGAAATACAATCAATTAAAATTTCATATGCACTATTAAGTAAAGCATCTCCAGCTAATAATGCAAAACCTTCTCCGTATACTTTATGATTAGATAATTTACCTCTTCGATAATCATCATTATCCATAGCTGGCAAATCATCATGTATAAGTGAGTATGTGTGGATAATTTCGATACAACATGCATAAGGCATTACTTCATCTATTGATCCATTAAACAAATCACAAGCCATAATGGTTAAAAGTGGACGTAATCTTTTTCCTCCGTTGAGTATACTATATTTCATAGCTTCCTCAATGATAGGCAAACCATGTTGGTTACTAAACAGTTGGTTTAGTTTTTCTTCTATAGTTTGACTATATTGCTCAAAGAAATGTTTCAAACTCATATTTACTTCCTTAATCCCTTTCTATTTCAATTTCTTTAAAAACATTATTTTCATTCATAATTTTTATTATTTTTCCTTCTGCTTCTTCTAGTTTATTATTGCAATATAGAGATAATTTCACACCTTCACTATATGCTTCCAAAGCTTGCTCTAATGATATGTTTCCACTTTCAAGATAATTAACAATTTCTTCAAGTCTTTTCATAGCTTCTTCAAAACTCAATTCTCTATTCATTGTTATCTCCTTCATTGATTGATATTACAACAGTAGAAGCACAGCCATCCTTAAGATGGATGTTCAATATATCGTCATTGGCTATCTTCTTAATAGTATTAATGAGTTCACCTGTGTTTTTATTTACAATATAGGCATAACCTTTGTTTAAGTAAGATGCAGGGTTTAAAATATTTAGCTTTTCGTTAAATATAAATAAATTATTACGATGCTTTTCTATTATATTCCTCATCAATCTTTCAAGGTTTTGCTTTGTATTTTCTAATGATTGCCTATAATTAAGTATTTTAGTTTCAGTATACCTAAAAGAACCACTTGATGTTAATCTGTTAACTAAAATTCTTTTATCTTTTATATAATTTACCATAGAAGAATATAAATGACTATTTAACTTATTAATATATGATATAAGTTGCTGCTTATCTGGGAAGACCAACTCTGCTGCGGCGGATGGTGTTGCAGCTCTCACATCGGCAACGAAGTCAGCAATAGTAAAGTCAGTTTCATGACCAACTGCTGAGACTACAGGTATATGAGATTCAAATATTGCTCTAGCTACAATTTCATCATTAAAACACCATAGCTCTTCAATAGAACCTCCACCTCTACCAATTATTATAACATCCACTTTATCTTGCTGATTAAAGCATTTTATTCCTTCTGCTATTTCAAAAGGAGCCTTTTCACCTTGAACCAGCGCTGGATATAGGTATATATCAATATTAGGATTCCTTCTTTTCCCTATGGAAATAATATCTTTTATTGCTGCACCAGTTGGAGAGGTTACTATTCCTACTCTTTTAGGGAGTAGTGGCAGGGTCTTTTTATGCTTTTCATCAAACAATCCTTCTTTTGCTAGTCTATTTTTTAGCTGTTCATAGGTTTTGTATAATTCTCCAGCACCATCAGCAATTATATTTTCAGCATATAACTGACATTGTCCATCTCTTTCATAAATAGAGACATAACCTCTTACTATAACTTGCATTCCATTTTCCGGAACAAACTTGACTTTGTTTAGACTGCTTTTGAACATTACGCATTTAATTACAGATTCCGTGTCTTTCAAAGAAAAATAAGCATGACCTGATGTATGTATTTTAAAGTTAGATATTTCACCTTTTATATAAAGATGAGATAACAAAATATCTTTTTCAATGATTTTTCTTATATATAAATTTACTTCTGTAACGGAAAATACTTTAACATCCTCTAAAATGCTTTTTGGCATATATGGCTCCCCCTACAGCATTATCTATAGCATACTGACCTTCTGCAAATATTGGGTTAATAGAATATTTACTAAGTTTATCACTGCCTAAAAGATAATTTTTAATAATAGTATTTGAAGAAACCCCGCCAATAAACAGGATGTTTGTCCATTCAAACTTTTTTCTTGAATTAATGAGCGTTTCTTCAATTGATTTTGCTATACATATAAATACGGCTTTAGAAAGCTTAGCTTTGTCATATTGCCCCGCTTTAACTATTCTTTGCACAAAGGTTTCAGGACCCGAAAAGCTAGCATAACTCTCCTTTATAGAAATCGGAATTACAATACCTGCATCATTTACTGATTGCGAAAGCCTGTCCATTTCTTTTCCACAGGGAAACTTTAATCCCATTGCAACTCCTACTCTATCAATAAACTGACCGGCCTTTAAGTCAGAGGAACCTCCTATTACTTCAATGTTCGTGTTCATATTTCCTTCTACTAATAACAGCTCTGTAGTTCCTCCAGATATATGGTATGCTGCCATTGGGCTATTTTGGTTAATTTTCTTTGACCATAAACCAGCGAGAATATGATTTTCTTGATGTGATAATAAATAAGCTGGTATGCCTAAAGAAAGCCTAATAACATTTCCTATGTGAAGACCGCTATTAAAAACCGGCATATATGAATCAAGGTAATTTCTTGGTTTAGAACTAACTCCAATCGCTTTGATTTTATTAGGAGAAACCACATAAAATAAGTCTTCTAATAATATATCTAGATTTCGAATATGCTGATAAAAGGCTTCTGACTGTCTTAAACCTTTAGCACCTTGTTTCACTTTGAGCATTATTCTTTTATCTGCTATTAAGTTTTCTTCATTGTCTATTAAGGCAATGGAGGTTGTATAGCAACTGGTATCAATGCCTAAGTAGTACATATTTATTCACCTGTCTTAACTCTTTCTCTTACTACTCTTCCTAATACACCATTTACAAAACTGCTAGAGTCATCGCCACCGAATGTCTTAGCTAATTCTACAGCTTCGTTTATTACTATATTTTCAGGAGTGTCTTTGTAATATAATATTTCAAATATAGCCATCCTTAAAATAGAAAGATCAACTTTCGCAATTCTTTCCATAGTCCAAGATATAAGGCTTTTCCTAATAATCTCATCTATACTTTCTAAGTTTTCTATGGTGCCTTTAATAAGGATATTCAAAAAATCTCTATCTTTGCTATTAAGTTTAGATAGATTAGTTTGATCCGTATCATCTTCTTGAGTGAAAAAGATATCGTAATCCTCAGATAAATTTTCCAATTTTTCATCTATATCATCGTTATTGAAACAAAAACTGAAAATAAACTTAAAAGCACTTTGTCTAAGTAAACGTCTGTTCATATATGTTTTTGTCCTCCTTATTTTTTGCCATGTGTGTTTAATAATCGTTCTATATACTCAATAATGTCTTCTTTATTATCAATTTTTTGCCAATATAATAACCTGCCATGCTACAAGCTAATAATATAAGTGTCTTGAAAAAACCTAATGTCAGCAAAAAGAGGCCGGTTATGAATCCTATGATTGCACCTATTATTTTGCCTTGGCGATTTATAATAAAATTAATTAATTTATCCTTATCCATATCTAGCCTACCCTTCTTTTGCTAGAATTATTAGCTTCTTCAACAAATACAATAACTTCTTTAACTTTAACTTCAACAGTTGTTTCTATATACTCCTTCACTCTATTTTGTATATCTTTTGAAACATCAGGTATAACAGCTCCTGTTAAGAAACAGGCTGTAATTATAATTGATACTTCACCATTTTTATCATTCACTTGAGCTTTAACATCTTTTACTTCATTAATGTTTTTTATACTAGAGAGTGCAATTGATTTTATAGTATTAAAGGATATCCTAATTTCACCAATTTCTGTTTCCTTTGAAATATAATTGACATTATTTATCTTTTGCTCAGTGGTTTTAAATATAAACCTTAAGGCAATCAGCATCAATATTATTGCAATAAGGATCATACTATTGCTTTCAAAAATAAATAAATGTAAAGCTTCACTATATTGTGAAGGCATAAATGGTAATGCAAGAAGAACTAATGCAAAGGAAAATATAGCAACAATTACGGAGAAAATTAACAGTAAAAGCCTGTCTAACATTTTTATATGTATCTCCTTTCGTAGAAATATTTAAACTAACCCTCTGAATTATTCAGAGGGTTAGTTTAAACTACTATTTTAATCTTACAGTTCCATCTTCTTCTTTGCTTTCTTTTTCTATATTCACACCCTGTACATGAATATTAACTTCCACTACATTTAAGCCTGTCATGGTTTCAACGGCTTTCTTAACATTCTCTTGAACTTGCCAAGCAATGTCAGGTATTCTTACACCATATTCAACAATAACATATAAATCTATGGCGGTTTCTTTATCACCGACTTCTACTTTAATGCCCTTTGAAGGACTCTTTTTTCCTAACATTTCTGTTATGCTATCTGCGATGCCGCCACTCATGCCTACTATTCCCTTAATTTCTTTTGCAGCTATTTCGGCAATTATAGCAACTACATCATCAGCAATTCTCACTGTTCCATACTCGTTTATATTATTATCACCTTGCAAATTATGCACCCCCAAGTTTATTGAGATTTTTTCCTAATATGTATTATAGCAGAATAGTTATCTATTTACAAATATATCTAATCTTTAAGCATTATTTTTATGTTGCTTGCTGGTATTTTTGTCTTAGTCATAACAATATCCTGTATTTGGGCTACATTTGCAGGAGTTAGTTCTTTTGCTGCAACAACTACTGTAGCACTATCATCTGTTAAGAATACTAATGCGTCTTTAAAGCCACGGGCGAGAATAAGATTTTCTATAATCATCTCTTTTTCTGTAAGTGCGACTATTTTAACTATTTCTTCCTGTGCTAATGTCTTAAATGTAGGTTCAGCTTTGTCGCTGTTTATTATATTTTGCCACATATCATATTCTTTACTTCTATTTTTATCTCTTTCAAGTCTGTATTCTGTAAAAAAGGATGATACTTGATCCTGATCTTCTTCCTCTTTTTTACTTTCAACTACAGTGATGCTACTTTTCTTTTCCTCATTTATGACTTCTTCGGCATCATCTTCAAACATAAAATCAGATAAATTGCTTTCGTTAATATCTAATCCCATTGTATCGTATTTTGTGCTCATGAAAGTATTATATGCATACCCGATAATAAATAGCAAAAGAATTAATGAGCAAATTGCTATTGTTTTCCTATTCAGTTTGAAATTCATGATTATACCCCCTATTTATTAGTTTCAAGTACAGTTACTCTGTATGCTGGAATATCAAGGACTGTTTGTACAGCCTCACTAATTTTTAATTTAACTTTTGAATCCCACGCACCCTCTGCTACTACTATTACCCCCTTGATTTCAGGATTGATTTCCTTCACCACCACAGGTTGAGAACTTCCACCTGGTTGGTTAACCATTACTGTTTTATCGTCTATACTAGATTCATTAATTATTCTTGTACCTCCGTCAGTATCTTTTTCATCTGTAACCTTATCAACGATGGATTTATCTTTTTGTGTTACTATTTCCTTACCGCTCTCATATGTAATCATTACAGATACTTTTCCTGCTCCATATATTTTACTTAGTATAGTTGAAAGCTGTTCTTGAATTTCAGATCCATATTCATCCTTGTTGTTAAAATTATATGTATCAATTGATTGATTGCTGTCTCTCTTGTTTTCTGCCATGGGATTCTCATTCTTATAAACTATATCATTATAAAAATTTGCTACTATAATCAATGTAATGCCCATACAAAGGAGAATTACTAAATTGTTGAGCAATTTTTTATTATTGTCTAACATTATTTTTTCTTTAAGCCATTCTAGTATTTTCATATTTAAACCCCCTAATCTTTCACAAACAAGAGTTTTACTTGTACTTTATCTCTTTTTATGCCGAGTATTTCACTTAGCATATTTTTTATTTCATCAGTTAATGTCTTTTCATTGAAATTATATTCTTCTTCTTTCACATAAATTACCTTTTCCTTTTCTCTGATATCTACTTTTTTTACCTTTTCTATATTGTTTACTTCTTTATGGGTATTCAGAGTAATTGATACGTTATTTATTGATCCAAACTCATTGCTATGTTGATTTTTATTTATATCTAAAACAATATTTATATTATTTTTATTGATTGATGTTTTATAGGATATTGCTGATGCTATTTGATCTTTTAACTTGGATTCATATATATCTATGGCTTTCATGCTTTGATAGCTGCTTAAAACCTCTTTGTCAATTAATTCCTTTTCTCCGTTTAATATGATACTTGTTTCAAGATAACTTTTTTGAAAGTTACTAGATACATCTGATATATTTATTAAGGGCTGAATTATGGTGAGCAAAACAAAAGTTCCTATTATGACTTTTATATACTTTTTCACACTGCCTTCTGGTAGTACGATATCAGTTATAGTTAAAAAAATGATAACAATTACAATATTAATAATCCAATTTCTTATAAACTCCATCATATGAATTACCTACCTCAACATAACTGTCATATTCCCAATACACATGATTATGGTTATTGATATAAAAAATAATATTCCAACAGCTACAACACAACACAGCATTATAAATATTGATGTGCTTATATCACTCATGCACTGTACCAATTCATTATCAATAATAGGTTGAATTAATGCTCCTGAAATCTTATATATGGCGAAAATAGAAAAAATTTTTATTATCGGTAGCAAGCAAATTAACATCAATATAATTAGGCCTATAATACTTATTCCATTTTTGATTATCAATGAACAGCTTACTACAGTATCAAAGGCTTCTGATAAAAAATCTCCAATTATAGGTATAAAGCTATCTACAGCAAATTTGGCTGTTTTTGCAGTTAAGCCATCTAAAGATGAAGCAGCTAATCCTTGAATTGATATTATTCCTGTAAAAATTGTAAGTAATATACCTAATAAGCCAACAGAAATACCCCTTACTAAAGAAGCAAGCTTGGTGATTTTTACTTTATTAGATATATTGCTGATTATAGATAAAACAGCAGATAACGTTATCATAGGTATAATTATGGTTTTTATAACTGTTGCTATAAAAGTCAAAGATGTGTAGACTATTGGCTGAAACAAGGATGATGATGTTATACCACCTACTGTCAATAGCAATGTGATTAGTGTAGGAAGAAGTGATTGCATAAAACTTACCATTTTATCTATAGTATTTATGCAAAGTTTACTCACAACAGTAAAACTTCCAATGGCTATTATAATAATTATTACATAGCATGTATTGTAGGCAAGTATAGCTATAGATTCATTATCAAATCCTTTATGAAGATTTTGAAGCAAAGCGCAAAAGACAGATAATATAATTATTTTGCCTAAAAGGTCTATATTCAACATAAGTTCTTTCCAGGTAAATACCCATAATCTATTTAATATTTCTTTAAAGGATATTGCTTCTGGATTTTTATATAGTGTTTTTACAAAATCTTTTATCTTTATTTCGGGGATCAGACCTTCTGAATTCAAAACTATGTCATCTGCAAACCTTTGTAACTCATCTAATTCTAGTTGATTTAGTTGCTCATTTATGATATTCTCAGTATCATCAGCATGTACGTTAATTGTCATCAGCAATAAGAAACACATTATAAATAAAGTTCTTCTCATGTTAAATCACCTTTTATGGCATGATTTTTAATATTATGTCAAACAAGGCTGCATAAATAGGTACTGCTATTGCCATAATCAAAACCTTTCCTGCAAACTCTATTTTAGAAGCTATTGAACCTTCTCCTGCATCTCGACATACTTGTGCTCCAAATTCTGTGATATAAGCTATTCCTATGACTTTTAATATAGTTGAAAAATAAAGAATATCTATATTGGCTTTTATTGCATATCCTTTTAAAACTTCAAGGATCTGATTGAATTTTCCAAGCAAAGAAACAAATATGATCAAACCTGCTGTTATGCTTAATTTTATAGCAAACTCAGGCTTATTTTCCTTTAGTATAGTGGATAAAACTGCTGTTATAATTCCTAATGCAACAATTTGAATGATATCCATTTTTCTCACCTACAATTGGAACATGGTTCTTACTGTATCAAAAAGACGACTTATTAAACTAATTACCATCATCAATACAACTACTATACCTGTTAGAGTAGTCATCATGGCCATCTCTTCCCTACCTGATTTAATTAGCACATTATTCAATACTGCAATGACAATACCAATAGCTGCAATTTTAAAAATTAAATTTACATCCATATGTAAACCTCCATTATACCAGTATAATTAATATTGCTGCACCCAATAAAAAGCCCATGCTTTTATACATTTTTTCATTTCTTGCTTTTTCATCTTCTGCAATTTTTTCATGGTGTTCCAATTGGGCATAAATCAATTTGAAATGTTTTTTCTGATCTTCTGTATCTGATTTACCAATTACTCTTCCAAAATTTCTAAGCAATTCTTTGTCCGCTGAGGTTAGGTATGAATTTTTAAGGCTATTTACTATTGCATCATTCCAAGCTTCTTCCAAACTGAAGAACTTTCTTTTAAGAAGATTTTCAGAAACTCTCATAAAAAAATCTTTCCATGGCTTATCACTCTTGCAGCCTACATTATAACAAGCATAGGGAATAGGAGTAGAACCATAAACAATCTCTGTTTCAAGCATTTGAAGTGAAAACCTTAATTTTCTTATTTCCTTAGGTCTTATGCTATATTTACTTGATATTAGTATCCCGAGCAAACTACTCGAGATAATTATCAATAAAGCACCTATACCTTTTAACATATACTATTCACCTCCTGCTAGGTACTTAAGTAAAGTATTTTTCCCTCCCTATCATATATTTTTTCTATTGTACCTACTCCTTTGCTTTTTCCAAGTACAATTATCCTTTGGAAATAATTACTGTGTATTTTTTTCAGTTCTATTTTTCTATGTAGGTCATCAATATCACATCCATGCATGGTTGTAATAATTTTTACCCCTGCATTAGCTCCTTCCATTAATGCCTGAGCGTCTTCATCTTTTCCTATTTCGTCTGTTGCTATAATATCAGGGGACATAGATCTTATTAACATTATTATGCCTTGAGCCTTTGGGCAGGCATCTAGCACGTCGGTTCTTATACCAACATCGTTCCTTGGTTCGCCTAAAAAGCAGGCTGCTATTTCTGATCTTTCATCAACTAAACCTATTTTGAAACCTTTAATATTGAGAGTTTTTATTCCATTGCTTAACTGTCTAATCATATCTCTTAGCAGAGTGGTTTTACCACACTGAGGTGGTGAAATTATTAAAGTATTATATATTGTTGAAGTTGGGTCAATAACATAAGGTATAACTTTATCAGCTGCTCCGATGATCTCTCTGGCTATTCTATAATTGATAAAGGAAATGTCTTTGATAATTTTAACATTTCCATTATTTAGAATAGTCTTGCCGGAAACTCCTATTCTATGACCTCCTGGTATAGTTATGTAACCGTTTTTCAATTCTTCTCCAAAAGAATATACAGAAAAACCTTGTATTATTTCTGAAGCCTTTTTTATATCATCTTTGCTTGTTACATAAGCATTTTTTATATCTTTTGTCAAAAAACCATTGCTATCAATAAAAAAATCCCAATTACTACCTGATATTATCAGCGGTTTGTTAAGTCTTAGTCTAATTTCCTCAACATTGAGGATATGATCGCTTATACATCTACTTAAAAGCCATTGAATCTTTGGTGGTAAAAAATTCATGATTTCATCAATTGTTTTGTTATTTTGCAAGTTTGTCCTCTCCTTAAATAATTATTAGATTTGTACTAATAATATGATAGCTATTATTAAAAAATTACGTTTTAAGAATAAAAAGAATAAAAAAGGGAGTGTCGCAAAACTACTTTTAAAGTAGGGAGCTACATTCCCTTTATCATTGAAATTAATAAAAAAATCAGTGAGAGTCTTTTCTAAATGTTTTAGCTCTCACTGATTTCTTGTTTTTGGGTATACTTAATAAACCTATAGTTTTCAGTCAACTTTTTAGGCTGTTTTTATGTCATGCAAATGATTTCCGCAACGCTCATTCTGAATCTTTGCATGTAATTTATTTATATTGTATCCAAAACACAGCATAAGAAATTCTGTTTTTACACTGTTTTTCCCACGTGTTAAAAATCCATTGAAGCCATAATCATTTTTCAATACCCCAAAGGCTCCTTCTACCTGTATTGAGCGATTTATCCTAAGCTTAATACCTTCCTTACTCATGATGTTCTTATAAGATTTCATCCTTTTTTCTATAAATGTCTTTGATACCTGCATCCGTCGATTTCCCTGTACCTCTGTACACTTAACTTTGTATGGGCACTCGCTACAGTCTTCACACTCATATATTGTTATCTCTGAAATGTAACCTGAGGCAGAGCTACGATGTTTGATTCCAACTACTTTGAGCTTTTTCCCATTATGACAAGTGTATTCATCTTTTTCTTCGTCATATGTCATGTTTTCTCTTTTGCTTATATCCTTCTTAAAGCTGCTTTTTTTCCATATTTCATAGGTCTGAGGTTTGATATAGGCCTTTTGCTCATTTTCTTCCAATTTCAGATAGTTCTCTTCGCTTTCATAGCCTGAATTTGCTATGATGTTCTTGTACTTTTGTCAAGTATGGCTTCCATCTCCTTTAAAAGGGGAATAAGGGTTGTTGCATAACTTCTATCTTGAAATATTCCTATTCCAGTTATATACTCGCTCTCCACAGCTATCTGCACATTGTATGCTGGTTTTAGTTGTGAATTTCTCATATGGTCGTCTTTCATATGCATAAAGGTTGCATCTGGATCTGTTTTGGAATAGCTATTTCTTCCTTCAAATAATTTATTGCAGGCATTATATTTTTCCTGGCGCTCTTTGAAATTCTTTATTCTCTCATAATACTTTTGAAGCTTAGTTTTCCTTTTTCCAATACCATGGACAAATTGTACTTGTTCCTTTTCTTTCTTTTCATCCAGATAGATAAGAATCTTTTGTAGTACTTCTGAGACATTTCCCTTCTCAACTGCAAAATCAGTCATGTAATCAAGGTTAATTTCTTGTATGCAACTTTGGATTTTATCAAACATCTTGGCTTCGTTCTTATTCACAACCTTCTTCCATACAAAGGTGTAGCGATTGGCATTTGCTTCGATTTTTGTGCCATCAACAAAGAGATTTTCAAATTGGATTTCTCCAGCATTATGTAAGTAGCTCACCAACTGATAGAATAGATCGTCCACTGCTGCTGGTAAAAACTCCTTGCGAAATCTTGCAATTGTAGAGTGATCTGGAGCCTTATGACCAGCTAAGAGCCACATAAAGTTTATGTCTCTTTTGCAGGCGGTTTCAATCTTTCTGCTGGAATAGATATTATTCATATATGCGTATGTTAAAACTTTGAATAGGATTTTAGGTTCAACTGCTGGATTTCTTCCGATGGAAGAGTATACCCCGTATAACTTATAGTAATTTAATCCCTCCAATATGTGGCTTAGCAGTCGTACTGAATCATCCTCAGGAATAAATACCTCAAAATTTAATGGTAAAACCAATTGATAACATCCATTAAATTCTGTATAATTTTTATTGTATAGTTTTGTAGGTGACATAACTTAATTATACCGGATTTACGGGTTCTTCGGGACTCGTATTTTTCGTTTTTGGACAAATTAAGATGGCTGCTGCGCAACTAACTTTTTGTTAGTTGTGCAACAGCCCCTTAAAAGCTATAACTGATTAATGATCACAGCAGCAATCATCATCACAACATTCCATATCTATTTCAATTGGTTCATGGCAATTTGGGCAAAGAACTTCTTCTCCCTTATCAAGAACTTCTTCATCCAAATATACATATTCATTGCAATGAGGACATTCTACTTCGATAAACTCACAATCATCATAATCATCTTCATCATCTTCATAGAGCTCATCTTCTACACTGGAGAGGTCTTCATCAATAGCTTCAACATAATCATTTAATTCTTCTTGGGAATCATACAGCTCATTTATAGCATCAGCAAAATCGCCAAGAACTTCAATGATGTTTGTGATTACCTTTCCTTCTTTACTGTTTTCTTCTATGCCTAGGCCTTCAATTAAACCTCTCAGGTAAGCAACTCTTTCATATAGGTATTCCATAGGGTTCATCTCCTTCTTTTTCTATTATTATTCCACTAAAGCCTTTCCATATATTCACCAGTTCTTGTATCCACCCTAATTTTATCCCCTGTGTTTATAAATAATGGAACATTTATTACAATACCTGTTTCTAATGTGGCAGGCTTAGTAGCACCAGTAGCAGTATCACCTTTGAAACCTGGTTCAGTATGAGTGACCTCCAATTCTACAAAGTTCTGGGCTTCAACAGAAAAAGCTTCTCCTTTATAGAATTTGATTATAGCTGTATCATTGGGTTTTAAATACATAATAGCATCTTCAACTTGTTCCTTATTTAAAGGTATCTGTTCATATGTTTCATTATCCATGAAATAATACAAACCGCCATCTTCATATAGATATTGCATTTCTTTTCTTTCTATATGAGCTTTAGGATATTTGTCGGTAGGGTTAAAAGATTTTTCAATAACAGCACCAGTCATAATATTTTTTATTTTTGTCCTTACAAATGCAGCTCCTTTACCAGGCTTTACATGCTGAAAATCTACAACAACATATACTTGCCCATCCATTTCAAAAGTTAAACCTTTTCTAAATTCACCTGCTGATATCATATAATTACCTCCTATATACCATCTAAATTTATTATTACCTCTAAGAGCATAAAAATTACAACTCAATAAGCTCCTTAGGTGATTTACTGAATACTATTGGTCCGTTTTCACCAACTGCAACTAAATCTTCTATTCTTACACCACCAAATCCTGGGATATAGATGCCTGGTTCATCAGTTACTACCATGTTTTTTTCTAAGATTCTGTTGCCTAAAGGTGAGAGTCTAGGTTCTTCGTGTATAGCTAAGCCAACTCCATGACCTAGCCCATGTCCGAAATTGTCACCAAATCCTGCCTCGCTTATTATATCCCTTGCGACCTTATCTACATCCTTTCCTGAAACTCCTGGTTTAATATGTAGCAAAGCTTCATTTTGGGCTTTAAGAACGATATCATATATTTTCTTCTGTTCTTCATTAGCCTTACCAACAACAATTGTTCTTGTCATATCCGAACAATATCCATTATATACACATCCAAAGTCCATGGTCAATAAGTCTCCATTATTTATTTTCTTATCTGAAGCAACTCCATGAGGCATTGAAGATCTTTGACCAGAAGCAATAATAGGCTCAAAGGAATTTCCTGAAGCACCATTTTTTTTCATAAAATATTCAAGTTCCAAAGCAATATCAAGTTCAGCAACTCCTGGCTTTATGTAGTCCAGTATATGAGTAAAAGCCAAGTCTGCAATTTCAGCAGCTTTTGCTATATTTTTAAGCTCTTCATCATCTTTAATAATTCTTATTTCTCCTGAAGATTCTTTTAAAGGAATCATCTTAATACCGTTAATGTTTTCTTTCAACCTCTCGTAAAAATCAACGGTCATGTAATCATCTTCAAAGGCGAGATTATTGATGTGATACTTTTTTATTGTATCGGCTAAATACTCAATTAATGGATTTTCATTTTTTATGATTTCATAGCCTTTACATTGCTTAGCAGCTTGCTCAGTATACCTGAAGTCGGTAATAAAACCAGCTTGTTTTTTACCAATAATTACATATCCGGTAGTTCCTGTAAAACCAGATAGATATCTTCTGTTTTCTGGTGAATATGTAATTATGCCATCTGCTCCAATGGTTTTTAAAATATCCCTAATCCTATCTAACCTCTCCATAACTATTATTCCTCCTCAAAAACTCTCTTTAATATTACCATAATTTTTTCTATAAGAACAGAAAATATTTATTATTTCTTTTGCTATAGTATAAGGTGTCTTGTTGTCTATATATAACTCATAATCTGCTTTCTTATAAAAAGGCATTCTACTATTATATAGTTTTTCAATCATGATTCTGTCTTCATTTACTAATAAAGGTCTGTTAGCTGGAGTTCCTTCTCTCAATATTGTATCCATGGATGCATTAAGGAAAAATACAACGCCTGTAGCTTTTAGGTTCTCAATATTATTTTTGCTGATAAAAGCACCTCCACCAGTAGATATAACTTTATTTTTTGTAAAACGTAGTTCATTAATAATTTCTTTTTCAACATATCTAAAATATCTTTGACCATAGTATTTGAAGATGTCTTGAATGATAAGGCCTGATCTTCTTTCAATCAGAGTATCTGTATCTATAAATCCCATATTTGCTAATTTTGAAATCTCTCTTCCAACAGTGGTCTTTCCAGCCCCACTAAAACCTACCAGTATAATATTCACTATTCTTCACCATCTTGATGCCTAGGATTATTGCTCACTGTCATAGCAGCTTTAATTATTGCTGTTTCAATATCTACTTCAAACTGAGCTTCCATCTCTTTCAGTTTTGAATACAAGTTACCCTTATCGGTAACAACATAATGAGGTGACAAGCTGTTCAAAGCGATAGCTTTAATATCTAGTTTGCATTTGTCACATTTACAAACATCCATAGAATTAAGCACTAGATCAATCTTTGAATCTACTACCTCTTCCATATAATTCTTTAAGTAATACATATTTATCCCCCTTTATTATTTTCATTTATGCCTATTATAAAATTCATTTTTTAGAAGTATCCTTCCTGTTCCAGGTACAACTGTTATTTGGCAATAACTTTTATTTTCATTATTAAATATTGTTATTGTACCTCCGCTGGTTGAAGGAGCCCCGCTATATGAAAATGCAACTTGACTGTCTGCAAAATTTTGATACAATGAATATTTATTATTTAGTTTTACTTCTTTAATTTTTCTAGTACCTTCGAGTATTGTATACTTTGTCATTTGGAAGAGTATTCGCAAATTCTCTCCTTCAGTCATTTTTTGATATCTTATGTATCTTATATCATCTCTTAAAGACTTAGATATTTTCAATAATTCATAATTACTTGTATCTATTTTTGGTAAAGCTATAGAGGCAAATAAACAAAGGATTCCAATAACTACTATTAACTCAATTATTGTTAACCCTTTTTGACCTTGTATTTTCTTCATTTTTAGACCCTCCTGCTAGAGTTTCTAAAAAAGTAGGAATTTTCATAAGCTAAAGTATATCCCTCGAGTGAAAAATATATTTTAATATTTATCCCATCAGCTTCGTTATATTTCTTATTTTTCGGTATTGGCTCAACTTCAATTTTGCGTATATAATTTCCTAATTCATTGCTAGCCCCTCCCCAGGTTCCGATACCATATTTTAGGTTATAGTAATCATTTTCAGAATCTTTACTTAAAGCAAAAATATAGCCTTTGTCTTTATGATTAGGAGGATTCTTAAATATTATTTTTAGTATAGAAAGTTTCTCGTTTGTATTGTGCTTTTGAAAACCTTTTGAATCTTGTAAAAATATAACCCCAGAAGATTGAATTATTTTTTCCTCCATAAAACTAAAAATTAACTGAGCTTGTTGTTGAAGTTCCACTTCAGCTTCTATATGTTTTATTGTATTCATGTTTGATATTGTTGCAGTAAAAACCAATAAAATAATAATGCCGAATATAGGCATTGTAATAAGAAGTTCAATTATTGTAAAGCCTTTTTTACTACCTTTCCAATTTCCAATCATAAATATATATCAGATCCTCCGGATTGATAGTATAGTCATAACATCCGTCTTTGGGTATCAATATGTGGTATATCATATTTATCTTTTTTTCTATCTTATCATCTATGCATGTAGATTTAATATCTAAAACTAAAAAATCAGTTTTTGAATATATATTTGCTTCAATAGAAATGTTATTATCGTTGTATATTAAATAATTGCTCCTATCTTTTAAAATATTGGCTAAACCTTTATTTCCCTTTGAATCTTCGCATTTACTTAATAAAAACTCAGTATAATTGGCTTTTGAATTATCTTTGGTATATGAGTATTCAATAGCCGATTCTATGTAATTTAAGACAATGACATATGCTTCATCTATGGCACCTTCTGCATTATAAAAGGTTTTTTTTACTCTGCTATTGATATTTTTCATCTTATAATTCATAACAGTGGTAGATAACAAAACAGTACTGGTAGATATTATAACAGAAGTTAAAAGTAATACTAAAACTAGTATCGAACCTTTATTTTCATGCTTCATACCCGACATAGCCTCGTTTTCAATTATCTTATAACTTTTATTGTCTCCAATGATTCTATTACTTCATCGTTTTTATAAATTTTAATTACAATTTTATATACTCTTCCTTTATATTTCTCAATTTTTTTAATTTCTTCTTCCAATATGTAATTGTCATAATTATGATAATAAATACCTTCTTCAATTGTAGATGTAGATTTTAATTCTTCAATTCTTTTTTGTGCAAGCATTATGGTCTGATAAACATCTCTTGCTGCATGAGTGTTTATTGCAGTAGCAGTAATAAGAGTAGAAATTGCAAGAAATAGAATTAGAAATATCACTAAAGAAAGTACAGTTTCAATAATAGTAAAACCAGAATTCAGCTTATTACAATTCATTCTTTTTCACACCACATAATTTCTATGTAATTCTTTTAATATATTCATCATAAATCTTACAATTCCTTCATTTTTCTATAAAATAGACAAAAATTACTAGTAATTATTTATTGCTTTAGAATTCACATATAAAATCAATCAAACTGATTGAATAAGAAAAACAGGTGTTTAATCAATTATAATGATTTACTGAAGTGAGTTGCTGCCCATCTTATTGATTTAAATAATAGAACATATAAATAGTTTCTGATCTTGTTATGTAATTATCCATTGAACGATAGCTTGATGACAACTTGTCCTTATCCCACTTAATTTTTTCCGCAACACTATTCCATGAAAACTCAGGATTTTCTGTAGCTAACTTCATCAAATTTTCCATATCTTTGTATGATATGGGATCATCAAAACTTTTATTTAGTATAAGTTTTTTATCATAGATTTTGTTAATATATGATATAGCTTGTCCCCATGTTAATGGTACATCTGGCTTGAAGGAGTTGTCTTGATAGGTTCCGATGATACCTCTCCTCAGATACGTAATTATTTCATTCTTTGCCCAGTGGCCCTTTATATCATTAGGATTGGTTGCTTTATTATCTATGAAAACAGCATATATTTGATTATTGTTATTTAAAGTATCAGGGTTTATATATGTATTAATGCTATTAGAATCAATATTGCTAGGCACATATTCCCATTGGCCATTTTTATATCGATAAATTCCCCCATTATCAGAACCATAATACTCAAAGCTAAGCTTTATCAATTTTTTAGGATTTACAGAGTTTGAACTGCTTATTATTTTTACATCATAACAGTCAGATGCCTTAATAAATCTATCTTTTGAGGGCATAATATATTTATCTGTAATAAGAATTTTTTCTATGGATACAACAACCTCATTATAGAAAACACCTTTATCTATTTTAATGGAAAAATCATTATCTCCTGATTTTATTTCACCACCTGACTTTGGTATTATTTGGGTAATATTCTTATTTATGAAAGTTCTATATTTTAAGTCCTCATATAAGCTATTGTACCCTATCTTTAATCCTTCTCTGTATCCACTAATAAAACCTTCATTGTATCTATTATTTTCTTTGTGTAGTTCATATTCATTTATAATATCCTTGTCGCTTAAGTTTAGTTTGCTGCTATTATTATTGTTGCCTGAGGTTAGGTCAATTTTAGCTAAGTATTCTCCTTTAGCTAATCCTATGTTTTTTCCATTTGAATAGCCTTTTTCAAATAAAAATGTATTATATTCAACATTTGCTTTTCTATAAGCTTCTTCATAACTGTTTCTATAATCGCTTTTAAAGGATGCAATAAAAGAGCTAATATAATCAGTATTGTCATTATTCAACAAAAACATAGATATTATTTCATTATCTGATGGAATATGTCTTTCCCAATGATTGGTATTGCCACTATAATAATCAAGCTTCCCATAGTTTGAGCCTAGTATTTTGCCAAACATCTTACCATCTTCAGCACCTTTGTTTAATGTAGCTTTGTATGGTTCATATTTTGCTAATCTGTATGCATGTTCATAACCTTCTTTGTATTTGATTGAAAAAGTGCTTATGAAGTTGCTTTTATAGTCCTTTGATTCTTCCATGAGGTTAAACATATTCATAATATCTGATGTTGTAGGAATATTTCTGGTCCATTTATTAGATTCACCTTTATGAAAATCAATATAACCTTGTAATTTGCCCATTGTATAACCTAATTCTTCAAGAAAGTTTGAAGTTTTTCTATCATCGCTTGGATTTTCATAAGCCATATTGTAACCTTCTTTAAAACCTGATTTGTAACCAGAAATAAAATTAGATCTGTATTGATTGCTTTTGATTTTTAAGTTATACATTTCAATAATTTCTGTAGAATTGGGCATAACTCGTATATAATTCTTATTATTTCCATATAAGTAATCTATTTCTGCTTTTTTTATACCATCAACCCATCCGTTTTTGTAACCAAGTTGATATGCTTCGTCCTCAGAATTAGCATATATGTATGTAAAAGGAAATAGCATTATGATATATAAAAGGACTGTCAATATTTTAATATTTTTTTTGCAATAATCCATTGTACCATCCTTTCATCATTTAGCTATAACCAAAACTTTTCCGGCTTCTAATTCAACATCAGCATCTAAGCCATTATCTTTCGCCAGCTTTAAATAATTTGATTCTGTATCATAGAATTTCTTGCTTATAGATTTTAAGGTATCACCAGGTTTTACCATATAAAATATATAATTATGTTCTTCTAGAAGCTTGATTTCTTTATTTTTTGGATAATCTGCTTCAATTTGATCAAATAACATAACCCCATAATCATATTTGTTAGGTTCTAATTCAAAGTATATTCTGTCCAGCTTCAAAGGATATAGTTTTATATCCTGAGGTGGAGTAGCAAAGATATATTGCCAGCCTGTCCAATTTACTCCTTCACATAATTTCAAATTAATTTTTTTACCATTTAGATCTTGAAATCTCATTCCTATTGTTATTGGAGAATAACCATAAGAGAAGGCCCATATTCCGATATTTTGGGGAGGATATTTAATATTTATGTTTTTATCATCCAATACAATGTATGCTCTTTCGACATCATTATTTGTGGAAATAAAATATTCCGCTCGAATAGAGCTTTTGCCATATTTTCCGTTACTAAACCGAATTACTTCACCAGTTACATCAGGGCTACTTCCCATAAAATATATATCATCGGATTCCATGTCATATATTAAATTTCGTTTTTCTTCTTTAATAATATTAAATTCAGATTCATCTGTGGTTTCTATTTTATTTTGATAACCTTCAATAACTTCAAATGGATCAGATTTGCTATTTTTACTATAAGCATTTACATAAAAGTAATTGGTTTCTGATTTTTTTTCATCTCCATAGCTAAATGCAATTAATGATATATGACCATTAATGATATTGTCATGTCCATCTCTTGATATGGATAGATTATCTACTAATAACTTTTTTGAACTGTTTTGCAACTGATATAAAAAAGATTCTACAGAACTATATTCTCCTCTGAAGGGCAAGGATATACTTATTTTATTAACTCCATCTAAGCCTTCATAATCAACATATGAGGGTTGAGTAAAACTCATACTTGATATTTTCAATCCACTATCTTCAATAATGGCATTCAAAATATGTATAATGTCAGGTTGGTCTATGGTGTAATAGTATTTCTGATATTTTTCGTATAAGTTGCTCTTGAGAGTTTCTTCTTCTAGTTTTAAATCATAATCTTTCGAAATCAATTCTTCCAATATCTTAATTTGATTTTCAATATTTTGCTTTTCAGCAGTCAATGCTTTAAGTTTTATTGATTGGGGAATAAATATAAACTGGTAAGATAGCCAAAATAGTAATACAACGAAAAAAAGAAGAAAGAGATGTTTTTCTCTTTTGCTCATAGTAATACTTGTTCTAAAAGTATTAGTTATTTTGGACATCTGTTCCAATTGCTTTCTCCTCCCCTAAAATGATATCTATACAGAAGATATAGAAACCCTCCTCATATTTAATTTCAGATATAAATGCTTTATTAAAAATCTCATTTTCATTGAGGTTGCATTGAAATTGGCTTATAAAATCATTGTTTTTTGCTTTTCCTTCTATTCTTATGCTTTCAGTATTAGCAAGTATAGAATCTAAAAAAACATTTTCTGGAAGACTTTCTCTAATACTTTCTAGCAAATGCTTATCTATTAAACTTTTTTCTTCTATATACTTATCAAGGATATTCAATATCTCTAATTTTTCTTTAGTAAGTTTTATATATTGCTCTCTATTTTTTATATCTTCGATTTTATTATAATTGCTTAAAGTTTTATACTTCTCTTTTAAGATATTTACTTCATTATTTAGTTTCCTTATGTTGGCAACATTTAATAGTACAAAAGTAATAATGCTAACGATAAAAACTATGATAAAACTATACAACATAGTTGATTTATTTAATACTTTTCTTCTTTTATTATAATATGATGAGAAAAAATTCAAGTCGCTCATGCAATTACCCCTCATCATCTCTTATTAATGATCCTATACAATTGACAAATCTATTTAAATTACTTATATCATTTAATTTGTTCAGCTTATTTATTACAGTTGCTGGTATTCCAAAATAGTTTGAAAAAAAATTATCTATGCCACAAATGTTTGATAATCCTCCATATAATACCAAAATTTCTATCTCATTATTTATATCTTTGGATAAATAGAATTTAAATACCCTATCAATTGATACAGCAATATATTCTAATCTTTTCCTGATTATGGCTACATATTTGTTATTATCTATGAATAATTCGTTGTTCAGTTTCATATTTTCAATATTGGATTTAAGGAGAAATATCTCATCATTAGTAAAATTGTCAAAGCTATCTATTTTAGTGCTTATGATTCTTGTTGTTTGAATCATTCCTCTATTAATGATGAGTACATTTGTACTATCATAACCCAAATCAATGGCTGCAATGGATTTTTCAGTAATATTTATCAGATCATTAATTAAATTGCTGAACTTTAATACCTTCCATGAGCAATTAGGTTGATAATCCAATACAACAGGTTTGAGTCCCAGTTTTCTCACAAAATCATAATGCATATCTATTATATCCTTAGGTATAGCCACTACCAATACATTTAATTTTTCTTTATGATTATCATTAAGTCTTCTGATTATCTTATGTTGAATCATATATTTACTGTAGTCCATTGGTAAGTATTCAGGAAGCTGATATTTTAGTAAACTATCAATTTCCTTATTTTCTAATATAGGAAGTTGTATTTCTCTTGTTATTATGTCAGTACTTTTTATGCATAGATAGCAGGGGCCAGCTTTAATTTTATTTTTCTTCAATTCTTCTTTTACTTTATTTATAAGCTCACTTTGATTTGTTATGTAACCATTTGTATAGGCCTCTTTTGGTGTTTCAAAAATAAAATATTTGATGATTTTTACTTTTTCTTTTTCCTTAATGCCTTGTATTATTTTTGTTTCGAATGAGCCTATATCAATGGATATTATATTATTACTGAACTGAGAAAAGATCTTCAAAATAAATCTCCTCTTTTAATCTTTTACTTTATTTCATGTTTTTCAAAAGTTACTTAAATAATTGATTTTAAGTAAATAAATATTATGCTCTCACCCCATAAGGAGGAGATAAAGAAGGAAATATTAATGAAAGGAGCAAAAGGAATAGTGTCCTTTCTTCCTTTCCTGCCACATATTAGAAGTAACAATGATATTACTGCTCCAATGATGAAAGATAATAATATATTTAAAATAGCTTTTCTAAATCCTAGTATAAAGCTTAATATAGCTATGAGTTTAATGTCACCTCCACCCATACCTTCATTTGATATCAATGATATTATTGTAAATAATAATCCGGAAAGTAAAGAACTTATAATACTATCTGGTAAGGATATGGATATATCATATGTGTAATAAATAGCAATCCTATATAAGACAGTAATGGCAATTAATAATAGTAACAAAGTGTCAGGTATTATCTGATGATAATAATCAATGCTGCTTATTATAAGCAATATACTGATAATAATACTAAAATATATAAAATCCAATGACATTCCGTAATGAAAGAGTAAAATTGTATATATAATACCATTTAACAATTCAATAATAGGATATTGAGGAGTTATATATCCTCTACAATATCTGCATTTCCCCTTAAGAAGCAAATAACTTAATATAGGTATTAGATCATACCATTTCAATGAAGTATTGCATAATGTACAATAGGAAGATGGAAATGCTATGGATTCTTTTTTTGGTATTCTGTAAATGCATACATTTAGGAAAGAACCTATTATAGTGCCTAATATGAATATTATTATTATGTACATTTACAGCCTCCTTTGGTTAATGATAAGAGAAACAAAGGATTCATAGCTAAAATAAATTTTACATATGATCAATGAAAGTTAATCAGAATACATATCTTTGCTTGTATACTTAATTTTATAATCATTCAGATTGTTTCCAATCTATCGGCAAAGATTGCTTATCAAGCTGTTTACCACCTACATTTCCACTTACTATTGCTTTCCATACTTTATTTGTTTTATCATAATTAATATCATATACTGCATCTCCAGGACCTTTAGGTTTTGACTGTAGTGTTTTACCAACTAGATCTTCAATTTTTGAGCCTTCGGGTAAAGATCCATTTTGTGCTTCATATATGGCTATAGCACTATCGATTGTTCTTAAATTAGCTTCAACAGCGGTTCTTTCTGCACTTTCCCATGATGATGTATATTTTGGTACTGCTATTGTCGATAATATGCCTAAAACTGCAATAACTAACACCAGTTCAATAAATGTGAAGCCCTTTTTATTTTTAATTTTTTCTATAGACCATATAATCACATCCTTACCTCCTCTTATTATTATATATAATCTGATAAAGCTAATAGCTTGTCCTATGCATAGTAGCAAAGCTATACACGTATGATGTTGACCATTTCAAACATAGGCATTGCTATTGCTATGACAACAAAGCCTACTATAAGAGACATGATTATTACCATAATAGGTTGTATCATCTCTGTCATTTTTTGCAGTGCTGCTTCTATTTCTTCATCATAAAAATCAGCGCTTTTGCTTAATGCATTATATAAAGACCCGGACTCCTCTCCTACCTTGATCATTGAGTCAATCATAGGAGGGAAAATAGCAATATTCTTTATGGCTATGGATAAGGATATACCTTTTTGCATATCTTCCTTTATTTCTTCAAGCTTTCTTGATATATATTTGTTGCCAATAACTTTAGAAACTATATCGATGCTTTGCATAAATGGTATTCCGCTTGCCAACAAAGTAGATAAAGTTCTTGTGAATCTAGATGTAGCAACCTTTAAACATATATCTTTTATATAGGGTATTTTTATTTTCAAAATATCAAAAAACATACTGCCATTATCTGTTTTACTGCAATAGTTTATTCCTAACATAATTCCAATTAAAGAAATAAAATATATATACCAGAAACAGGTTATGGAATTGCTAATATTAAGCAGCAACCTTGTTGGTGTTGGAAGATCTATTCCGCTGTTTTCAAACATACTGATAAAAGTGGGTATTACTGTAATAAGTAAAAACACAACTACTACAACAGTAACAATAGCTAATATTATAGGATAAATCATAGCACCTTTAATTTTATTTTCTATTTTGATTTCCTTTTCATAATGAAAAGCCATTCTTTCCATGATAATATCCAAATTACCACTTATTTCTCCTGCTTCAGTCATGTTTATCAGTATATTTGGAAAGACCTTTTCATTAAACTTCATAGCTTCAGATAGAGTCATGCCTTTTTGCACATTTACATATACTTCCTCTATAGCTTTTTTTAATAATTTATTTTCACACTGTTTTTCAAGTATATCTAGGCATTTTAATATAGGTATTCCAGCATTAAGCATTGTATAAAACTGTCTGCAGAATACTGAAAGATCTTTCTTTTTTATCTTCTTAAATGAAATGTTTCTATTAGTACTGCTATTATATGTTTCTTCAATTTTAATAGGCATATAGTGATTACTTTTCAGCATTTTTGCTACTTCATATTCATTACATGCTTCATGTATACCTTCAATTATGCTACCATCATCTGCAACCGCCCTATACTTGTATTGCAAATTTCATCACCACTTGATTAAAATAAATGCCTTCTTAAAATATCAGGATTTGCTGATTGTGTAATGACTGTCTCTTTATCTATAAGTCCCTTTTTATATAAATTTAATAAAGAGTTATCAAAAGTCTGCATTGAGTATTGAGCACCTGTTTGTATTACTGTATCAATTTGATGGGTCTTTTCTTCTCTAATGAGATTTCTTATTGCCGATGTTGCAATCATTATCTCAAATGCAGCAACCCTTCCTTTCCCATCAATCCTAGGTAATAGCTGCTGTGATATGATCCCCTGAATAACAGATGAAAGTTGAATTCTTATTTGCTGTTGCTGATATGGAGGAAAAACATCTATAATTCTATCCACCGTTTTGGCAGCACCTAAGGTATGAAGAGTGGAAAGCACTAGATGACCTGTTTCGGCTGCTGTTAATGCTATACTGATTGTCTCAAGGTCTCTCATCTCACCTACCAAAATCACATCAGGATCTTGTCGCAAAGCTGCTCTCAAAGCATTTGCAAAACTTTTTGAATCATTACCTATCTCTCTTTGATTCACAATACTTCTATTATGTTTATGCAAATATTCTATAGGATCCTCTAAAGTAATTATGTGACAATTTTTTTCTTTATTAATAAGATCAATCATAGTTGCAAGCGTTGTAGATTTTCCGCTGCCTGTGGGGCCTGTAACTAATATTAATCCTCGAGACAAAAGTGAAAGATCTTTGACTATTGGAGGAATTCCAAGTTCCTCCATAGTTGGTATGAATAGAGGAATAATTCTTATAGCTAGGCAGTAACTACCTCTTTGTTTATATATATTTACTCTGAATCTTGCGACTCCAGTAGCAGAAAAGGATGTGTCAATTTCGCCCGTCTCCTTAAGTTCCTGAAGCTGATTACTGTTTAAAATATCATTGACCATTTTTTCAATCATTTGGGGAGTTAAAACTTCATCGTTAATTTTAATTAATTTTCCATTTATTCTATAGATTATTGGTACTCCTACTGTAATGTGAATATCTGATGCTTTTTTTTCAACTCCATCTTTTACAATTTCCATAAAATCCAATTTAAGCCCTCCTATTCCGTTGTAAATCCTATTCTTAACACTTCTTCCACTGATGTAACACCTTTTAAAGCTAAATCTAAAGCATTACTGAATAACGTAGTCATCCCATTTTCTATTGCAAAATTTCTAATTTCATCTGTAGTACTTCTATTATCTATTAGTCTTCTTATTTCATCATCCATAAATAGAACTTCATGAACAGGTATTCTTCCTTTGTAACCCTTTATACATTTGCTACACCCATTAGGTTTATAAAATTGAGCATTAACTAATTCGGGAATACCCAACATCTTTTTCTCATAATCACTAGCCATATAGCTTGTTCTGCAATTACTACACAGTTTTTTTACCAATCTTTGAGATATTATGCCTACAATAGATGTTGATACTAAGTAAGGTTCTATTCCCATATCTATCAATCTAACCACTGTTGATGCAGTATCATTTGTGTGAAGCGTTGATAAAACAAGATGACCTGTGATGGCTGCTCTTATTGCTATTTCAGCAGTCTCAGAATCCCTTATTTCTCCTACCATTATAATGTCAGGATCTTGCCTTAGCATTGAGCGAAGTCCACTAGCAAATGTTAATCCTGCTTTTGTATTTACCTGAACTTGGTTAATGCCATATAATTTATATTCTACTGGATCTTCAATGGTTATTATATTTTTATTTTCTTTATTAAGTTCTTTCAGAATTGTATATAAGGTAGTAGTTTTGCCGCTTCCAGTTGGGCCAGTAACCAGAATTATTCCGAAGGGTTGTCTAATTATTTTGTTAATCAATTTTAGATTGATATTAGAAAAACCTAAATCTTCTTTTACATAATTATAGTTATCTCTATCAAGCAATCTAATAACAATCTTTTCTCCATAAACCGTAGGTAATGAAGAGATTCGCATATCAATCGGCTTGCTGCTTATTTCTAATTCAACTCTTCCGTCTTGTGGTATTCTTCTTTCGGCAATATCCATTTTCCCCATTATCTTTATTCGTGTAACAATAGCCATATGGCTTTTTTTAGAAATACTCATGATTTCTTGAAGATCTCCATCAACCCTCAGACGAATCCTAATATTATTTTCAAAAGGTTCAATATGTATATCGCTGGCTTTCATGGATACAGCCTGTTGGATTATTGTGTTTACTAGTTTAACAACTGGTGCACTGTTAACGTCTGACAGTTCAATTTCGTTAATATCATCCTTTATATTGGTTAAAAAGCTTTCTTCAAACTCTTTTAAAGCTTTTTGTGTACCTTCCCTAGTATAGTATTTATTAATAGCTCTTATAATTGATGATTTAGAGGATAAAGCTGTTTTGACATTCATACCTGTTATAAGCTTGATATCGTCAATAGCAAAAATATTCAGAGGATCACTCATGATTACAAAAAGTTCTCCATCTATAATATCTATAGGTATAAGATTATACTTTTTAGCGATACTTTCAGGTATGAGGTCAGTTATTTTGGGATCTACATGATAACAATCTAAATCAATAATAGGAATATCTAGTTGTCTGTTCAGTACTTCTAATATGTCTTCCTCATTTAGATATCCTAAATCTACCAATAAGTCTCCAATCCCTTTAAAATTATTATGTTTCTGTTGACTTATAGCTTCACGAAGTTGTTCTTCTGTTATCTTACCGGAGTCAAGCAGCATATCTCCTAGTCTTAAGTTTTTCCTCAAGTTATCACCTTTTCTGTTGAATATTACATGTATTCTTTCATATTAAAAAAACCAACTAATGCGAGAGTAGTCGGTTCGCCATAATATTCTTATGGCTTACAAGTCCATATTTCACCATCATTTAAAAATTACTTTTGTACCATAATATTATTTTTTTGGAATATATTCTATAAAATTCTAAAAAATCCTTCATAATTTTATAATTATTTCATATAATTGGCAACTTATTTGTCTTTAATTATAACTTTTTTTAAAACAATTCTTTCCAATTTTCGTACCATTCTGGTCCATATAAATTCTTTTTCACTGATGGGAGTAACAAGTATGGTAAATAGTCCTAAACGATTACCTCCTAACACATCGGTAAAGAGTTGATCACCAATAACTGCAGTATTCTGTCTATGTGTCTTTAGAAGTTTCATAGCTTTAATATATGGAGATAATTTAGGTTTACCTGCTTTATGTATTGCAGGGAGCCCTAGTATTTCATTAAATTTATCTACTCTTGCTTTTGTATTATTTGAAATTATACATATTTTAAATCCTTTTTGCTTCAAGTCATTAATAAAATTAATCACCTTAGCATCAGCTTCTTTAACATCCCAAGCTGCCAAGGTGTTATCCAAATCAATTATTATTCCTTCAATACCTTTTTCCTTAAGTTTATTATTATCTATATAAAATATGGACTCATAATATAGATTTGGCTTAAGCAGTTTTTTCATAACACACCTCTTAACCCTCTAGATACAACTCCTTATATAGTTTTTTTATAGCTCTTTTTTCTATTCTTGAAACATAAGATCTTGATATCCCTAGCATATCTGCAATTTCTCTTTGAGTTTTGCATACTCCGTTTAATAAACCATATCTTAATTCCAATATTTGCTTTTCTCTGTCTTTCAATATTGATTCCATTTTTTGATATAGTTTCTTTATTTGAATTTTAAGTTCTACTTCATCCAATATTAAGTCTGCGTCACTTCCTAATATATCTATGAGGGATATTTCATTTCCTTCCTTATCTATGCCTATAGGTTCATTTATTGATACTTCCGATTTAGTTTTTTTAGATGCACGAATTGTCATCAATATTTCATTTGCTATTGTAACGTTGAGGAAACATATTATCAAATAGGATTATATCAATTTTTTCCCCATCCCACAATATTTGGGGTATTATTTGCTTAATAAATACTCTTTTTATATTGATATCTATTGAATCCCATAACTCAGGTTTTATAAAAGCGATATTAAGACTTTTCATTATTTCTTTAATGCTCTCTTGAACTTGAGAATCAAGCTTATTTCCATTTAGATTTTTGCTCAAACAGCTACTTCTTTTACTTTTTTCTTTTTTCTCACATATGTAATAAAAAATCTTTTGGCCATTAGAGTCATATCGCTTCATTGACTTTGGTCTCATAAAACTTCCACAATTCTTACATTTTAATATTCCAGAAAGGAGGGCAGTAGTGCTTCTTTCTCTTCTATAAGCCTTTGATTTGTTTTGTAGCAGCAATTTTTGAACTTCTACCCAATCTTTTCCTGTAATAATTCCTTCATGTTTTCCAACTGCTATAATCCATTGGTCTATATCATTATATGCTACTATTTTCTTTTCAGGTGTCTGTTTGGTTTTATTGTAACTTATAAGTCCGTTTATACCATTAAACTCATTAGGTTCTGAACATATACAATAGCCTTCTTGCTTCAAATATTCCAATACATTTTTATCAGCGACTGCATATACAGGATTTTTTAAAATAAGCTTAATTGAATGCCTATTAAAATTCATACCTTTTTTTGTTTTAATATTATTTTTTATCAAATAACTTTCCACTGATGATAAAGACTTAAATTGAAGAAATTTATTATAAATTTCTTTTACTATATTTACTTCTTTTTGTATAGGAATAAGTTTATATTCCTTTTTTTCTTTACCTCCAGAATCTTTGGTTATAATTGGCTGTGATTTAAATCCAGTAGGAAGGTTTCCACCTAACCATCGGCCTGATTTTGCAAGCTGGAGCATATTATCTCTTATTCTTTCTGCTATTGTCTCCCTCTCCAGTTGTGCAAAAACTGAAGCAATATACATCATGGCTCTTCCTATAGGTGTTGTAGTATCAAATTGCTCTCTTATAGAAACAAAAGTTATATTTTCTTTGTTAAGTATTTCAATAAGATTTAAGAAATCTAACACATTTCTGCTTATCCTATCTAATCTATAGCATATTATAGTATCTATTTTTTTTCTCTTAATATCATTTAACATTTTTTGAAACTCTGGTCTTTTGGTATTGCTGCCTGAAAAGCCTTCATCTTCATATATAATAAAGTTTTTTTCATCAATTCCAAGATTCTTGATACCATATTCTTTACAAAGCTGAATCTGATTTTCAACACTTTCTCCCTTTCCTGTGTATTTGCTTTTCCTAGAATATATAGCTGCTTTCAATTCTCATCAATCTCCTTATTTTTTACAATACTAGTCATTATATCATTATATAGTTTCTTCTTTTCATCATCATTGATCGATAAGAATCTTATATGTTGTTTTACTAATCCCTTATATGCTTCTATAACTTTATTTCTGAGCATTTTAATTTCTTCTTCTTTATCAGGTAGAAAAATTCTTATTATATAGCCTTCACGGTATGTTGACATAATAAACCCCCTTATTCTTCATATATAATGTATATGAGAGATAAAGGGTATTATGTTTCCATTATGTAAGCATAGCATTTTCTATGCATCTGGCAGCATAAGTAGCAAGTCTTGTACCTTTTTCTCCTTTAAATGTTACTATTGCTTTTATTAATCCAATTGTTCCTATTGATATAAGATCATCACTCTCCTTGCCGGTGCTGAATTTTTTTACTATATGAGCAACTAATCTCAGGTTCCTTTCGATTAGTATATTCTTTGCATCTTCATCACCATTTTGATATCGTTCTATATAATATTGTTCTTCTTCGGGAGTTAAGGGTTGTGGGAAAGAGTTGGTGTTTTGAACATAGCCAAAAAGCAAAATAATATCCTTAAGTGCTTCTGCAAACAAGGTACACACTAGTGAAAGCATATAGAACCCTCCTATTTTAGTGTCACTTTTAATTATATGATGTGAGAATTAATTTTGTGACTGTCTCATCTTCTAATTGTTTTCATAATATCTTCACCTATTTGCTTAAAAACTGGTGCTGCAGATCTACCTCCTGATCTGCCGTTGTTTATAAAAACAGTAATTGCATATTTAGGATCATTAGAAGGTATAAACCCTGTAAACCAACCATGAATTATTCTTCCATTATCAATACCTGTTTCTGCAGTACCTGTTTTACCACTACTTCCTCCAAGTTCTTTTCCAATATCTGCTTGCTTTCCTGTTCCTAAAGTGGTTACATCTCTGAGCATTTTTTTCAATCTATATGCAGTGGTAGGTGACAGAACTATCTCAGGATATCCTCGTTCAATCTTTTTTATTGTAACACCATCATCATTTATCAACTCATCAACCAATCTGCTGTTATATCTTATTCCGTTATTTGCAATTGTACACATCATAGCTGTTACTTGAAGGGGAGTAACTTGTATTTTTCCTTGGCCAATAGATATATTACCTATGCCATCTTCTTCCGGTTTTGGAATATAGCCAGATTTTTCTTCCAATAATTCGAAACATTGTTTTTCACCTAAACCAAACTTTTTTGCCATATCAAGAATTACATCTGCTCCTAATTCAATTCCAATTTTAACGAAAGCAGTATTGCAAGACAAAGCAAAAGCTTCGTCAATGCTTATTTCTTTATCTTTATGACTTTCATATGTTGAGCAATTTATAACACTATTACCTACAGTTATATTACCTTCACACACATATTTCTGATCTAAGTCAACTTTTCCACTTTCTATTGCAGCAGCTGCAACAACGATTTTAAAAACAGAACCTAGATCATAAGGCCAAATAGCTTTATTTATAAGCTCTTCTCCATTACTATTTATATATTTTTTTATATCATCTTGTTCATAATGAGGGTGGCTTGCCATAGCCAATATTTCTCCTGTTTTGATATCCATTACTACTACTGCACCGTTAACTCTGTTTTTTTCCATTATTTTCTCAACAATATTTTGTATATGATAATCTAAAGTAAGTTTTATACCATAGTTAAGACCTTTGTTATTTGATTGAATCTTTCTAAATCCTAAGCCTGGAATTATATTTTTACTACTATCCACTACAGCTATTAAGCTTTTACCTGTAGCAGAAGACAAATAATTATCCATGCTCCTTTCAATGCCCATTTCGCCTTTTTTATCAGATTTACTTATATATCCAATGACATGTCTACCTATAGATTTATCTGAATATCTATGATTTTTTTCTAAGGCCATTACACCTTTTAGCTTACCTTCTTCAATTAGGTTTAGCAGTTCCGTATTTTCTTTTTCATATACATATTCCAAGGTATCAGCACCTGACTGTAATTCTTTCAATATATCATCTTTTTTTGAAATGCTAAGTTGGGAAATAACTGAGGCTATAGTTTCTTTATCTTGTATGTAATCTGGGTAAACTATTATGTATTTCTTTATATCTCTACCAGTAAATGGGATGAGGTTTCTATCATATATGTTTCCTCTTTCTATGGCTAATGGCACAGTCATAAGCCTTTGTTGTACAGCTTTTCTGCTGTATTCATTATTTTTAATTATTTGGATAAAAAATAGTCTGCCAAGTAGGAACATACACATAATTATAAATGCAATTCCTATAAGCAGAACTCTCTTTTTACATACAAAGGAAACTTCATCATGTAACATAAAACCCCTCCACATAACGTATCATGCTTAAATTAGTATTGACATAAATGGGGGGGGATATTCTCAACTATACTGATATTCCTAATATAGATTTAATTTTAGCAACAATTATATCAACAGCTACTTTATTGTATCCTCCTTCAGGAATAATGATGTCAGCATATCTTTTTGTGGGTTCTATAAACTCATAATGCATGGGTTTAACTACTTCAGTATATTGCTTAATTATTGAATCTAATGTTCTTCCTCTTTCCTTCATATCTCTTTGTATTCTTCTTATAATCCTAATATCTGCATCTGTATCTACAAATATCTTTATATCCAATAGATTTCTGATTTCAGGAGAGTCCAGAATCAATATTCCTTCCAAAATAATTATTTCTTTAGGTTCTACTCTTACAGTTTCTTTCATTCGATTATGAACTGTAAAATCATATAAAGGCTTGTCTATAGGTTTGTTATTAAGAAGATCTTTCAAATGAGAAACCAATAGGTCCGTATCAAAGGCCAGAGGATGATCATAGTTTGTCTTTGTTCTTTCTTCACTTGATAAATGACTTTGATCTTTATAATAACTATCCTGCTCAATTATTACTATATTATTCTTTGGTAGGCTTTCATATATTGCTTTTGCTACAGTACTTTTCCCTGAGCCTGTTCCACCGGTTATTCCTATTAACAATGGTTTACTCATTTTCTTTTCCTTCCCTCCTGAGAATATCATATTTTGAAACTTCTTTTCTCATTCTCATTTTGACTATCTGTTGTGGATGTGGTGCAGATTCTATTTCTTGCCCTTCTTCATCCCACATTTTATCAATGACTTGTTTAAACATCTTCTTATGGGGCCCGATTATCTCAATTTCTTCTCCTAAAGACATTTTGTTTCTTTGCTCTATTGTAGCAATTCCTGTAGAAGCATCATAATCCATGACTAGTCCTACGAAGGCATAATCCCTAACATAAGAACTGTTTTCATATATCTGTCCTTTGTTGTCAGGCTTACCAAAGTAAAATCCCGTGGAAAACTCCCTATGACTTGCTTTGTATACTTCGTCTATCAACTCTTTATCAGTAACATAATTATTCGGATCATTGAAATATTGATCTATTGCTTTCCTATATGCTCCTACAACTGTTGCTATATAATATGAACTTTTCATTCTTCCTTCAATTTTAAAGCTTTTTATACCGGAATTTACTAATTCTGGAATGTGTTCAATCATACATAGATCTCTTGAATTAAAAATATATGTGCCTTTTTCATCTTCTTCTACCGGCATATATTGACCTGGCCTTTTTTCTTCAACCAGATAATATTTATAACGGCAGGGATGGGCACATTCGCCTCTATTTGCATCCCTTCCTACCATATAGTTGCTCAGGAGACATCTTCCAGAATAAGATATGCACATTGCCCCATGTATAAAAGCTTCAAACTCCAATTCTTTAGGTGATTTTTTAATAATTTCTTTTATTTCAATCAAGCTTAATTCTCTTGCTAGAACTATTCTTTTTACACCTTGTTTATACCAGAACTCAGCACTTTTATAATTTGTATTGTTTGCTTGGGTGCTTAAATGTAATTCCATGTTAGGAGCAGCTTCTTTAATAATCAGAAATATCCCTGGATCTGAAAAAATAAGTGCATCTACTCCTATGTTATCTAGCTCTTTTACATAATCGCTTAAGCCTTCTAAATCTTCATTATGTGGTATTATATTTACAGTAACATATATTTTTCTGCCAAGCTCATGGGCAAGTCTTACGGCTTCTTTTATTTCTTCCATAGTAAAATTGCCTGCTTGAGCTCTTAGGCCAAATCTTTCTCCTCCCAAATATACAGCATCTGCACCATAGATCAACGCCATTTTTAGCTTTTCAAAATTACCTGCCGGCGCCAATAATTCAGGTTTAGTCATTTATTATGGCCTCCTTTTTCTTAATGCTAATAGAAACACCATCACCTATGGGTATAACAACTGTCTCCATTGCTTCATGTTCTGATATATAGCTTAGAAATTTCTTCAATCTCTTTACTATTGTTATTTTCCTTCTTACCAGTAAACTTTTTTCTGCTACCATTCCTCTAAACAAAACATTATCACATACGAAAAGCCCTCCGACTTTTAACTTTCCAAAAGATAGCTTCAAAAAATCCATATACTGACCTTTTGCTGCATCTATAAATATCATATCAAATTTATCATCTATGGATTGTAAAGCTTTTAATGCGTCACCTTCTATTATAGTAATATTATTATCATAACCTGCTTTGCTTATGTTTTTTGAAGCTATCTCTATCATTTCCTTATTTTTTTCTATTGTAGTTATTTTAAAATTCACTCCTGCCGCATTGCCCATGAATATAGAAGAGTAGCCGATAGCAGTACCTATTTCCAAAATATTTTTGGTATGTGTTGATTTTATTAGTATTGATAGCAAGCTTGCCACATCTTTGGTAATTATTGGAACATGATTCTTTTCTGCATATTTCTCTAATTCTGCCAATATCCCATCTGATTTTGGCAGCAATTGATTTATATAGTTTTGAACATAATCATAATTAATATTGCTCATAGTATCTCCTATCTTTCATGTTAATAGGCAATACATGAAAAACATGTATTGCCTATTAACATATTAATTTATTGATCCGCTTTTATACTTACTTTGCAATTGCAAATGCTCTTTAAAAGATTTAGAAAACACATGGGAGCCATCATCCTTGGCAAAAAAGTAGAGATACTCTGTATCTGCAGGATATAATGCAGCTTCAATTGACTTTAATCCTGGTGATGCAATAGGTCCTGGAGGTAATCCTGGATTTTTATATGTGTTATAAGGAGATTCAATTTCTAAATCTTTATATAGCAGAACTTCTTTTCTATCTTTCAAAATATACTGTATAGTTGCACAAGATTGAAGATACATGTTATTTTTCAATCTATTATGAAATACTGATGAAATAATCTTTCTATCTTCATCAATTTTTGCTTCTCTTTCAATTATTGAGGCAAGAGTAACAACTTCATCAATAGACATATTTAACTCCTGCGCTCTTTTCTTAAACGTATTTGTAAACACTTCATCAAAGCGTTTAAGCATTTTTTCTAATATTTCCTTTTCCGATGAACTTTTGTACACTTCATAGGTATCAGGAAAAAGATATCCTTCCAGTTTTCCTTCAGATCTATTTATATCATCTAAAAAACTATAATCAAAATCTGCTTTCTCTAGCAATACCTCATATTTTTCTTTTTCGCCTAGACCTAGTTCTACAAGCTTATCAACTATCATCCTTACCTCATAACCTTCTGGTATGGTGAATCGTATTATATCATTAAATCCTTTACCATGGAGTAATAGTTCCGAAATACCTTTTACATCCATTGAATTTCTAACTTCATATGTCCCTGCTTTATATTTACTATCTAGTTTATTTATCTTGCTATATATTCTGAATACGGCTTTGCTTCTTATAATTCCATTCTCCTGTAGTATTGACCCAATTTGGGTTGAACTTGCACCTTTTGGTATAGTTATGGTTATAATTTTCTCATTTTCAACAGATTCAACGGGTTTCAATGAAATGTTATAGTATATAAAACTTGCAGCAGTTACATTAACTATAAAGAAAGCAACTAGTGCCAGAAGTCTTTTTTTGAACATATAATAGCACCTCACATGCTTTTATATGGAGGACATATTTATTAATAATGTATCTCCATATATTAAATAATTCTTTATAATTATATAACTAGCTGCATTTTTTGACAAGACATTATCCTTTTCTCATTTTAGCTCTCAAGTTTCCATCAAGGATTTTTTTTCTCAAATGGATAGATTTTGGAGTTACTTCTACTAACTCATCACTTGCTATAAACTCTAGGCATTGCTCTAAACTTAGTTCAATAATAGGACTCAGTTTCAATGCTTCATCAGCTCCTGAAGCTCTCATATTGCTTACATGTTTCTTTTTACATACATTTACATCTAGATCGTCACTTTTTGAATTAACTCCTACTATCATACCTTCATATACTTCTACACCAGGTCCTATAAAAAGATCTCCTCTTTCTTGAACATTGTACAGTCCATAAGTTGTAGTTTCTCCGGCTTCGAAAGCTACCAGAGAACCTCTGTTCCTTTCAGGTATATCCCCTTTTAATGGTTCAAAGCCCATGAATACATGATGCATAATACCATTTCCTTTTGTATCTGTTAGAAATTGAGATCTATATCCTATAAGGCCTCTAGTGGGAATTTTAAATTCAACTTTAAGATAACCGTCACTGGTTGTATTCATATTTAACATTTCTGCTCTTCTTGAACCTAATTTTTCCATCACTACTCCCAAATAGTCTTGGGGTATTTCTACAAAAAGATTTTCTATGGGTTCGCATATCTTCCCATCAATTTCCTTTAATACTACTGTAGGTTTGGAAACTTGGAACTCATAGCCTTCTCTTCGCATGGTTTCAATCAATATTGAAAGATGGAGCTCTCCCCTGCCATATACTTCAAAGGCATCTGGAGAATCTGTTTCCAATACTTTTAAGGCTACATTTGTCTCAAGTTCTTTCATAAGCCTTGCTCTCAAATGTCTTGAAGTTACATATTCACCCTCTCTGCCTGCAAAGGGACTGTTGTTTACCATAAATGTCATAGACAGAGTAGGCTCTTCCACTTCTATTCTCGGTAATGGTTCTGGATTTTGAACGTCACAGAGAGTTTCTCCGATGTTTACATCTTCAATGCCTGAAATGGCAATTATATCTCCTAAATAGGCTTCCTGAACTTCTACTCGCTTTAAACCAGAAAATCCGTAAAATCTTCCAACTTTTACATTTTGTAAAGTACCATCATTCTTACATAAAACTGCATTTTGACCATACTTTATCTTTCCTCTGAAAATTTTACCTATTGCAATTCTACCGATATAATCATCATATTCAATGGTAGTTATTTGAAATTGCAATGGTGCCTCTAAACTTCCGGAAGGTGGCGTAACCTTATAAATTATAGTTTCAAATAAAGGTGTTAAGTCTTTTGCTTCATCATTGAGATTATGCAATGCATATCCTGCTTTAGCTGAAGCATATAAAATAGGGAATTCGAGCTGTTCATCATCTGCTCCTAAATCTATAAACAGATCTATTACTTCATCTATTACTTCTTCTATTCTTGAATCAAGTCTATCAATTTTGTTTATCACCACAATAGGCTTTAATTTTAAGCCTAGAGCTTTTTTTAATACAAATCTGGTCTGAGGCATTGGACCTTCTGCTGCATCTACTACTAATAGAACACTATCAACCATTTTTAAAACTCTTTCTACTTCACCACCAAAATCTGCATGTCCCGGTGTATCTACTATATTAATTTTTATTCCTTTATAGCTGATGGCAGTATTCTTAGCTAATATTGTTATACCTCTTTCTCTTTCCAATTCATTTGAATCCATTACTCTTTCAGCTACATTTTCATTGCTTCTAAAAGTGCCGCTCTGCTTTAACAAGCCATCAACCAAAGTAGTCTTTCCATGATCTACATGAGCAATAATAGCAATATTTCTTATATCTTCTCGTACAAAATTGTCCATGGTACACTTCCTTTATTATTGCGAATTATATCAACAAAAAAACATTATACATTTGATGCTTAATAATTACAACATTATCTTGATGTTTTTATATATTTTGAATACACTGAAACCAATAAAATTCCAAGTACTCCAGCAGCAAAAAATTCTCCTAACGCAATGTTGGCTGCTACCAACAGGTACGGGAGACCAGAAAATTTACTTACCCAAATGGATACTATAAGTCCATTTAATGCAATTGGTGGAATTGCACCTAATATTTTATTGGGCATCTTGCTTGTTAAATAAGCAGCTAATAATGTTACAGCGCTTCCACCAAATATATCAATGGGACCATATCCTCCAAATATATTTGCAATTATACATCCAACTGTTACTCCCATAATTGCTGATGGTTCAACCAATGGAAGCAGAACTAGAGCTTCTGCTATTCTGAATTGTACTGGTCCATAGGAGAAATCTCCTAACACTATAGTTAAAACAACATATACAGCAGCCAAAAGTGATGATTTTGCTAAGTATTTTGTGTTCATAGAAACCTCCTTTCTTATTTTCAAACAAGTATTTTTAATTTATTCGGTAATATATTAATATTAGCTTCTATTACTCCAGGTTGTTCTCCATCTACTTCAATTAGTGCTTTTTGCTTTGCATTAATTTTTATTTTTTTACCTTTATAGTGTAGTAACTTGGGATGATTCATATGAGTACCCTTGTATATCTTGGGAAAATTAAGTAAAAAATCAAATTTGCTTATGTTACCGATAATTATTATATCAAAGTATCCGTCACTCATATCTGCCATTGGAGCAATTTTCATACCTCCGCCAAAATATTTCCCATTGGCTATTATAATGCTGTTAAGTTTTTCATTTATTGTTATATCATCTATTGTTATTTCAAAATCTTTATTTTTGTAACTTATCATGGTCGATAAGGCACCTATTAAAAAGGATAAAAAGCCTTTCAATGCTTTAGAACTTCTATTAACTCTATACGTAGTTTGTGCCCCTATGCCTATATCTGATACATTGAGAAAATACCTTTGTGTTGTATTGCCTTCATATTGGATGAACTCTGCTATGCCAACATCTACAAGTTTTATCTTGCCAAATTTTAATACTTCAATTATTGAATCTACATCTTTATCTATTCCTATGGTTCTAATTGTGTCACAGCCTGTCCCTCTTGAAAAAATGGACAAGGAAGCATTTTCATTAATTAACATCCCTTCATAAAAAAAGCCATTAAGTACTTCATTCATGGTACCATCACCGCCTACTGACAGGATAGTTTTATAACCTGCCTTTAAAGCTTCTTGTGTTAAAAACTTTGCATGCATTGGGTATTCTGTATAAGCATAGTCTAAATTAATACCGGATGCTTTTATTGTCTTTTCAAATACTGGCCACTCTTTTCCTGTTGCCCCGTTAGCCGAAACAGGATTAACAATAGCGAATACTTTTTTGTCCATGAGTTTTACCTCCAAAATACTAAAGCCTTGACACCTCAAGGCTTTAGGTAAATAAATACTTCCAATGCAAGCCTTTTTATATCTCCATTATTATAGGCAAAATCATTGGGTTTCTCTTGGTTTTTTGATATATGAAATCTTTGAGATTATCTTTAATATAGGTTTTTATAGTACCCCATTCAGTTATATTTTTTTCTTCGCATTCCATCAATGCATCTTTTATAACTGATTTCGCTTCTTCCATCAAATCCTCAGATTCTCTTACATATACAAAGCCTCTTGAAATTATATCAGGACCTGCCACAACTGAACCTGATTCTTTATTTAATGTAACTACAACCACTATAAGCCCATCCTGTGACAAGTGCTTTCTATCCCGAAGAACAATATTGCCTACATCTCCTACACCCAAACCGTCAACTAACACCCTTCCTGCCATTACAGTACCATTTATTCTGCCTTTATCCTTTGTAAACTCCAGAACGGTTCCATTATCTGCAATAAAAATATTTTCCTTTGGTACACCCATTTTTTCTGCAAGCTGGGCATGTTGAATCAAATGGCGATATTCGCCATGAACAGGCACAAAAAATTTAGGCTTAACAAGAGCTTGAAGTAACTTTAACTCTTCTTGATATGCGTGTCCCGACACGTGTACATCTGCTAAAGCTTCGTATATTACATCCGCTCCTCTTTTAAACAGCTGATTGATTACTCTAGAAACCAATTTTTCATTTCCTGGTACAGGAGTAGCGGAAATAATAACAGTATCTCCTGGTACAATATCTACTTTCCTGTGGCTTGATGTAGCCATTCTTGTTAATGCAGACATAGCTTCTCCTTGGCTGCCAGTAGTAATAATAGTTATTTTTTCTGGCGGATATTTATCTATATTATCAATCTCTATAAGTACATTATCAGGTATTGTTAAGTATCCCAATTCAGAAGCTACATTTATTACATTTACCATGCTTCTTCCTGATATAGCTACTTTTCTACCACAATTTATAGACGCATTTATTACTTGTTGTATTCGGTGAATATTTGAGGCAAACGTTGCTACTAGTATTCTTTGTTTTGCATTGCTGAAAAGTTCGGTAAAACTGTTCCCCATGGTACTTTCTGACATGGAATAGCCTTCTCGTTCCACGTTTGTGCTATCAGCCAACATCACTAATACACCTTTTTTCCCTAGTTCTGCGAAACGGTGAAGGTCAATGAGTTCCCCATCAATAGGTTGGTAATCGATCTTAAAATCACCTGTGTGAACAACTGTACCTACGGGAGTATGTATAGCTAATCCTACGGAATCAGCTATACTATGGTTTGTCTTTATAAATTCCACCTCAAAATCTCCAAGTTTTACAACATCTCTAGGCTTTATAACGTTCATAGTAACCTCAGGGATGGTAGTATGTTCCTTCAACTTATTTTCTACCAAGCCTAAAGTGAGTTTTGTACCGTACAACGGAACATTTATTTGTGGCAATACATATGGTAAAGCACCAATATGGTCTTCATGTCCATGTGTTAATATTATCCCTTTAACTTTTTCCTTATTTTTCAGTAAATAACTTATATCAGGAATTACTAAATCTATTCCCAACATACCTTCATCTGGAAACATCAAACCACAATCAATTACTATTATAGTATCTTTGTATTCAACAACAAGCATATTCTTTCCAATTTCTTGTAATCCGCCCAATGGTATTAATTTCAATTTTGCTTTCGTATTAGCCAAAAAACATACTTCCTTTCTTTTTCCCCCACTTATATTATTTGCTTAATATTATTTTTTAATCAATTGAAAAAAGTATTGCAATAACTTACAATACTCTAATCCCTGCATAGCTTACAATATCCGAAAAACTTCAAGTTATGATTTACAATAGAAAAATCATACTTATTTTCAACTTCAATCTCCAGCTGTTCCAGCAGGTCTTCTTCCACTTCTACAACCTTTCCACACTTTATACATATTAAATGATGATGTTGATGGTCTTCATCTTGATACAATTCATATTTGCTTCTTCCATCATCAAAATTATTCTTATAAACAACCCCAACTTCATCAAAAATTTGCATTGTTCTATATATTGTCGCAAGTCCTATGTTAGGACAACTGTCTTTTACTAAATCATATATTTCATCAGCGCTTAAGTGCTTGCCCTGATTTTCGACTATTACATCTATTATAGATTTTCTTTGAGGTGTTAATTTAAAACCTTTTTCTTTCAATTTTCTCTTCAGTACTTCATACTCGAAACCCAAGATCAACCGCTTCCTTTACATGATATATTTTTATTCTATTATTGATTGAAAATAATGTCAATGATAATTAATAACTCATAATAATAAAAATCTAATGCAAAATAATTTTTTCAATAAAATATATGAAGATAATATATGTTAAATGAGAAAAGCAATTTCTTTTATTTCACTTTTCTAAAAATTATGTTATCATTTAAGTATAGTAGAAGAACCATAAATATTGAGGAGGGATTTAATTGTTAAGTCTTTCAAAAAGAGCTGTATTAATGCCAGCTTCTCCAATAAGAAAACTTGTTCCTTTTGCACAGGAAGCAAAAAAAAGAGGCATTAAAGTATATCATCTTAACATAGGTCAACCTGACATTAAAACTCCAGAACTTTTTTTTGAAGCTATCAGAAATTTTAATGCACCTGTATTAGAATATGCTTTATCCCAGGGAGATCTTAAGCTCATCGACTCTTTTAGAGAGTATTATAAAGAATGGAATATTGATTTTGCACAGGATGAAATCATTATTACTAATGGAGGAAGCGAAGCCATAATAATGTCAATGATGGCAATAGGCGACCCAGGAGATGAAGTGTTGGTTCCTGAACCTTTCTATGCTAACTATAACGGATTTGCTTGTGAAGCAGGTATGACTGTTAAACCGATTACAACAAAAGCTGAAGAAGGTTTCCATCTACCAAGTAAAGAATACATAAAGAGTCTAATAAAACCTAATACAAAGGCTATCATGATTTCTAATCCTGGCAACCCAACTGGTGCTGTGTATACTAAAGAAGAACTAACCATGCTTGGAGAAATAGCATTAGAACATGATATTTTCTTAATCGGTGATGAAGTTTATAGAGAATTTGTATATGATGGATTAAAGTTTACAAGTTTAATGGACATTCCAGGCATTGAAGATAGAGTAATAATATGTGACAGTATTTCAAAAAGATACAGTGCTTGCGGTGCAAGAATAGGATGCGTATGTTCTAAAAATAAAGAATTTATGAAGACAATTATGAAATTTGCACAAGCAAGATTATGCGCACCAACCATTGAAATGATAGGTGCTACAGCATTAGTACACACTGCTAAGGAGTACTTTGAGGAAGTACATCATGAATATCAGAAGAGAAGAGATATAGTCTATAACGCATTAAAGAATATACCTGGTGTTGTATGTGAAAAACCAATGGGAGCTTTTTATGTGGTAGCAAAACTTCCTGTATATGACGCAGAAGATTTTGCAAAATGGATGCTTACTGATTTCAATATAGATAATGAAACAACAATGGTAGCTCCTGCTGCTGGTTTCTATGCTACTCCTGGATTAGGAAAAGATGAAGTTAGATTAGCTTATATACTTAAAGAAGAAGATCTTGTTGCTGCCATGGATATACTTGCTAAAGGCATTGAGGCATATAAAAACAGATAATATAAAAGCGGCTTTGAAAAGCCGCTTTTATATTGCTATTTTAGTTTGATTCATCTTTAATCAATTCTTCGTAGGCTTTTATGACATCGTTTAATTCTTCTTCATCCTCTATGCCAACGAGAATATCTTCTCCATTTTCGTCTTGTTCCATTCTTAGAACATATACTTCATCAACTTCATCGGATTCAGGATCAATATCTGCATCTGATGGTAATAGAATAGCATATTCGTTATCATCTAGCTCTAATGTTGCTATAACTTCAAACTCAGTTTCATTGCCATCTTCATCATACAGTACAATGAAGTCCATATCATCACTCATTGTTTCACCTTCTTTCTATAACATAATGTTATTCTATCCTACAGTCCATACTATGTCAACACTAACAAAATATTCACATACAACAGACTATGAGTTTTTCTTGGCATCAATATAACTTTGTAATATAAGAGTTGCAGCAATTTTGTCAATAACTTTCTTTCTGTTTTTTCTGCTTACATCAGCTTCCAATAAAGCTCTTTCAGCTGCTACTGTTGTTAATCTTTCATCCCAAAATACTATTTCAAGATTTGAAAAATGCTTTTTTAGAATTTCACCAAATTCTATAGATTTTCTACCTCTATCTCCAATAGTATTATTCATATTTTTCGGTAGACCTATTACTATTTTATCTACTTGTTTATCTTTTATTATGGTGTCTAATTGATTTATATCGTAATCGATATTTTTTCTGCGAATTGTGCAAATTCCATGAGCCATACAACCGAGTTCATCACTTACTGCTACTCCTATTGTTGCATCTCCTACATCCAATCCCATGATTCTCAAAATATTCACCTCAAAACTATTAAATACACTCTATACTATCTTTATACAAAAATCTTTACAGCGTCTGCTGCAATATCCACATAAAACACATTTTTCTGTATTAACTTCAGCTCTATTATTTTTCAGGTACAAAGCTCCTTGCTGACATGCCTCTATACAGGCTCCACAACCTTCACACCAAAAATCTATCAATAGTCTTCTTTTTTTTCTATTTAATGAATTTTTAATATTTTCGGGAACTTTCTTACCTTCAAATATCATAGTGTTATATATTACTTCTTCTTTGCTCTGCATTCCTACAGCTATTGAATGGACATTTGGATTGCTTAATACAAATTCTAGTGATTCCTTAGCATCATATAGCAAATTTCCTCCACCTAAAGGTTTCATAGTGTAAATACCTTTTCCAGCCTCATAAGCTTCTTTGATAGCATTTCCCATGTCTGATACTGAACCATCAACAATTCCTAAACCAGCTTTATTATAAATGGGATGTATTACTTCAATATCATTATATTTTAATGTAGCCTTAACACAAGCAACGTAATGTGTTGATATACCAAATGCTCTTATGTATCCCTTTTCCTTAGCTTTAATAAAAAATTCTATTGCCTCGTTGTGTCCTTTTAAAGTATGCTCACTTTCTTGTTCATGTAGTGAAAAAATATCAATATAGTCTGTATTCAACTCTTTAAGAGCTTTTTCAAGACTATTTCTAGCACCTTCATATGAATAGGAATAGGATTTAGTAGAGATAACAATATTATTTCTTTTACCGGAAATTGCTTTTCTTATATAGTGATAATTTTCATATAATTCTGCTGTATCTATGAAGTTTACTCCGTATTCAAAGGCTTCTTCAATTATCCTTGCACCATCATTTATGCTGAGGTTTGCTTGAAGAGAGCTGATAGTCAGGCTTCCAAAGCAAAGTTTTGATACAATAATGTTTGTATTCCCTAATTTAGTATATTCCATTTTTCCCTCACAACAATCAAAGTATTATAAAGCTAATTGAAAATTAGAAGGGCTTCCTCAACAAAACTCGCAAACGATCAAGGAAGCCTTTTTGAAAGTCCTATGGGTTATAAGAAAAGCTAGAAGAATATATTCTATTTCTTCCAGCCTGTTTAGTCAACTATTGATTTTATATGTTTTTAACATAAGACTTAACCAATTCTTCCAATAGCTCGTCTCTCTCCATTTTCCTTATGAGGCTTCTAGCATTATTGTGACTCGTTATATAAGTTGGATCTCCAGAAAGTATGTATCCAACTATCTGGTTTATTGGATTATAGCCCTTTTCCAATAAAGCTTTATATACGCTTATAAGTATTTCAGAGGGCTCATATTCTTTTTCCTTTTCTACTTTAAACTTCATGGTTTCTTCAATGTTAGAGCACATTATGCCACCACCTCCCGAATTTCACTATCTTTATAATAATATAGCAACGGAGATATTTCAACATAATTATTCTATTTGCTTTTTAAGTATCATAGGTATAGCTTCTTTTATTTCATCCAACTTACTATTATCTTTTATTCCGCCTTGAGCCATATCAGGTCTTCCACCGCCGCTACCATTACCAAGCTTTGTTATTTCTTTAATTATGTTTCCTGCATGCACTCCTAAAGATAATGCTTGCTTTGATGCCATAGCAAGAATAGTCGTCTTATCACTGCCCATTGAATATAATATGACTATGCCACTTCTTAATTTTTCTTTTAACTTATCTCCCAAAGCTCGCATGTCCTCAATGCTTGATGAATTAGCATCTAAAACAATATATTTAATATTTCCTATTTCTTTGGCCTTGGATAAATAATCATTAATAGAAGTATCAGCAATTCTATCTTTTAAGATTTGGATTTCTTTTTCATAATCTTTGTTTTCTTTTAGTGTATGTTCTATTTTTTTTATGAGTTCGTCCTCATTTGTTTTTAATTTAGAACAAGCATCCTGAATTATGTTTTCTTTGCGCAACAGGTACTCATACAATGCTTCACCTGTTATGGCTTCTATTCTCCTAATACCTGCAGCTATACCACTTTCACTTATTATTTTAAACATGCCAATCTGGCTTGTGTTGGTCATATGGGTACCACCGCATAATTCAATGCTATAGTCACCCATTTTTACCACTCTCACAATATCGCCATACTTTTCTCCAAACAATGCCATTGCTCCCATGGCTTTTGCTTCATCAATAGTAACTTCGGATATAGTTATATCCATACTTTTCCATATGGCGGAGTTTACTTCTCTTTCAACTTTAGCTAATTCTTCACCAGTCATGGCTTTAAAATGAGTAAAATCAAATCTTAATCTGTCTTTTTCAACAAGTGAACCTGCTTGTTCAACATGAGTTCCAAGAACATCTCTTAATGCTTTGTGAAGCAAATGTGTTACAGAGTGATTTCTTGCAGTAGCTAACCTTCGCTTTTTATCCACATGAGCTGTACAAGAATCATCTACTGCAACTTGACCTTCTGTAACTTTACAATGATGAACAAACCTTCCTCCTGTTACTTTTTTACAGTCATAAACATGAAGTTTAAAACCTAAACCTTTTATTACACCCGTATCAGCTACCTGCCCACCACTTTCAGCATAAAATGGTGTCTCTGAAAGTATTATCCCTATATCCATACCCTCTGAAGCTTTATCAACTATAGTATTATCTGCAATTATTGCCTTTATAATACTAGGATAGCTTAGATTATCATATCCAACAAAAGTGGTTTTTATGTTTTTATCAAGCTTGGAATAAATATCTTCTTTCCATCCTTCTGCTTCATTATCTCCTCTTGCAGTTCTTGCTCTTTTTCTTTGACGCTCCATTTCTTCTATGAAGGCTTCCTCATCTACCTTTAGACCATGTTCTTCTAACATATCCTTAGTTAAATCTAGTGGAAAACCATATGTGTCATACAATTTAAAAGCAGCTTCTCCAGATAGGGTATCAGTTCCATTCATTAGCTTTATATATTCTTGAAGTTTCTCTAATCCTTGCTCTAAGGTTTCTTCAAATCTTTCTTCTTCAATTTTTATGATATTTTGAATGTATTTTTCCTTTTCCTTTAGCTCAGGATATGCCTGATGGTATGCTTCTATAACTTTTTTAGATACCATGCTTAAGAATGGTCCTTTGAATCCAAGAAGTTTTCCATGCCTTGCACCTCTTCTTAATAGCCTTCTCAGAACATATCCTCTGCCTTCATTGCTAGGAAGAACTCCATCGGAAACAAGGAAAGTTACACTTCTTATGTGGTCTGTTATAACTCTAATGGACACATCTTTAGTTGGGTCCTTACCATATTCTACTCCTGCTAAGGAGCAAATATAATCTAATGTATGTCTAATGGTATCTATTTCGAAAATATTATAAACATCTTGCATTATGACAGACATTCTTTCTAAGCCCATACCAGTGTCAATATTGGGCTTAGCGAGTTTATTATAATTTCCTTCCTCATCCTTATCAAATTGAGTGAATACTAAGTTCCAAAACTCTATATATCTGTCACAATCACAACCGATCTTACAATCTGGTTTGCCACAGCCATATTTTTCGCCACGATCAAAGTATATTTCTGAGCAAGGTCCACAGGGGCCAAGACCAATTTCCCAGAAATTGTCTTCTTTTCCCATTCTCACTATTCTCTCAGAAGCCAAACCGATTTTTTTATTCCATATCTCAAAGGCTTCATCATCATCCTGATATATTGTTACCCATAATCTTTCTTCAGGCATCTTTAGCCATTGAGTACAAAATTCCCATGCCCAGGATATTGCTTCACTTTTAAAATAATCACCAAATGAAAAATTGCCAAGCATCTCAAAAAAGGTACCATGACGTGCTGTTTTTCCTACCCTCTCAATATCCGGTGTCCTTATACACTTTTGACATGTTGTGACCCTCTTTTTTGGAGGAACTTCTTGTCCAGTGAAATATGGTTTAAGCGGTGCCATGCCAGAATTTATCAATAGAAGACTCTTATCCTTTTCTGGAATTAAGGATGCACTTTTTAGTCTCAAATGTTCTTTAGTCTCGAAAAAGCTAAGAAATTTTTCTCTTATTTCATTTAACCCTAGTTTCTCCATTGTTATCCTCCTTTAAAATGTATAGGTAAGAAAGGCTTCCATTGGATAAACTTTAAATCAAGGAAGCCTTTCTTGAAATGCATAGAATAGCATATACTAAGGAAATTTATACTTTCTTATAAATGATAAAAAATCTTCATCCCTATTGGGATGAAGCCGATTCCACGGGATGTATCATATTGCTTTTCAGCATAATATTAACTTATTTAATAGAAAGATTATATATTATTACACAATTTTTGTCAACTTCTTGGTATATATAAACTATTATAGATAGTTTTTTAGAAAGTGCCTTAAACATAGTTTTATAACTGCGGCAAAAGGTACAGCTATCAACATTCCAATAATTCCCAATATCCTTCCTCCAATTAGTAAAGCCATAATTACATAAACAGGATGTATTCCTACACTTTCTCCTATTATCTTAGGAGTGATAATACCGCTTTCTAATTGCTGAACCAATATATAAGCTCCTGCAGCATAGAAAGCTTTTGTGGGAGAATCGAGTAGAGCCAATATTACTGTAGGAATCATGCCTATTATTGGTCCAAAATATGGAATTATATTTGATACACTTGCAAACATTCCTAACGTCAACGAATACTTAACTTTTATTACCAACAACGCTATTGTGGTGAGGATTCCAACCACTGAGCATACAAATATCTGTCCTCTAATATATTTTCCGAAAACATTATCAATATCCCTAAAAAGTTGCATAATTTTATTTCTCTTTGATTTTGGTAAAATTAGAATCAATTGATTTTTAAAATATGCGGAATCTTTAAGCATGTAAAATGTTAGCACTGGTACGATAATAAAGTTAAACAGCTGAGAAAAGAAATTTATTATTGAATCTGCTACTTTATGTAGAAAAGATAGTATCATATTCTGAAGAAGCATTATATTATCATCAATTATATCCTTAATACCTTGGGGCAAATTGCTGTTTATAAATCCATTCTGAAACTTCTGGTATAAATTATCATATTGCTTCATGTAGTTAGGTATGTTTTCTACAAGTACAGATACATCTTTAAATAGTCTTGGTATAATTACCAATCCAAATATAATTGCCAGACATAGAAAAAAAGCATATACTAAAACAACGCTATATATTCTTTTGAATCCTCTCTTTTCAAAATAATGTACAATAGGATTTAAAAGATAGGCAAGAAGAGCTGATATTATAAAAGGACTCACTATTTCTGATAAAAACTGTCTATTTTTTACTAAAAATAGAAGCAATAGAATAATAACAACATATTTAATTAGTTTATATAGTAATATCCTATCTTTAATGTTATCTATCATATACACCATTCCATAATTTTTATGTGAACTTATTTAAGTTAAGCAAACCTCTTCCTTGTGGTTGTATTATGCTACTGTCATATAGTATCAAAGCTTCTGAATCAATACTATATCCAAAACCTGCTGATATTAGCTTTCTTCCGCTTATAAGATCATCGATATAACCTTCAGAAAACTCAAAGCCTACACAATACCCTCTATCTATATCCAATATCATATCACGTACTATACCTATAAGCTCACCATCCGGATTTAGAATTATTTTGTTTAAAATATCATGTATATATGATAAAATATAATGTTTTTCATTATTATAATCGAAAAGCTTTGCTTTGATATTTTTTTTGACATAAAGCCCATTGCTACCAATAAGCAGTAAATCATCAAATAAAAATATTTCATACTCTTTTCTGATGAGCTTTTTTTTCCATGTAAAGCCTAAAATCTTGTTTGAATTTTTATCAAGAATAACATCATTAACCATGGAAAAATATTCATTTTTGTCATTATAGAATATTGGTTTATCAATAATTTCGCTGCATTTTATCAACGTTTGAACCCCCAATAGTTTTACTTATAATTATGATTTGTAATATTAAAGGAAAAAATGATTGCTAATTTATTCAGAATTGATAAGTATTTAGTAAAAAAGAAAAATGTCTTTTTCAGAATATTTGACAATGTAATAATTTGCGAGTATTAATAAGTTCAAATTTATATTAAAAGTAAATAACTTTTATGCAAGCACTTTTATTCATGGTAGCTTTTTGCTTAAGAAATTATAATTTGAAAAGTTAATAATACCCTAGAAAGATTTTATTCATATAAAAAAAGACCGCTTACCGGTCTTTATAAATTTTTATCATATTTCTGATACAGCTCTCTTAGATTTGATGCCTGCATTCCCTGCTGCTCTGCAAGCTTTTTAAAAACCTCTGAAACCTCTTCATCCTCAATTCTTTTGGAATACATTTCGAAATCTCGAACTAGTTCCATTGTATTCATCCACGCTCTTTGTAAGCAATCCCTTGTGTTCATTTTGTCATCAGCCATAATCTTCACCTCCAAAAGCTTATTTGATTTCTTGACAATAATATTAGCTTTTAAAGGTTTTTTTATACTTCTACCTTACTTTACTATTACACCGCCGCCAATCAAATAATCATCTTGATATAATACTACAGCCTGACCAGGCGTAATGGCTCTCTGAGGTTCATCAAAAATTAATTTAAATCTGTTATCACCTGTTGGTATAGCCCATGCACTGCTTTCTTTAGCACTATATCTTATCTTTGCTTTAGCTCTCATAGGATGCTGTAGTGTATCGAAAGGAAGAAAGTTTGCAGCTGTTGCTAATAATTCATTTTTAAAAACTTCATCTTCTTCACCCAAGATAACTAGATTTTTCTCGGGAATAATATCTACAACATACATCGGTTTGCCTAGAGCAATGCCTAATCCTTTTCTCTGGCCTATAGTATAGTGGACTATACCTCTATGGGTACCTAAAACATTGCCTTTAGTATCAACGAATTTGCCTGGTTTTATTTTATCTCCTCTTTTATTTTCTAAGAACTTGCCATAGTCATTATCTTCTATAAAACATATCTCCTGGCTATCAGGTTTATTTGCAACATCCAGATCAAGTTCATCTGCAATCTTTCTTGTTTCTTCTTTAGTATAATCTCCTAATGGCATCAAAATTCTTTCAAGCTGACTTTGTGACAGGTTGTATAACACATATGTTTGATCCTTTGTGGCGGTAGCAGATTTTTTTATTAAATATCTATTGAGTTTTTTTTCGTGTATGATTCTGGCATAATGACCTGTAGCAACATATTTTGCTTCTAAAGCATCAGCTTTTTTTAACAAAGCATCAAATTTTAAATATTTATTGCATGCGATGCAAGGGTTGGGAGTTCTTCCAGCAAAATATTCATTAATAAAATAATTAACTACCTTTTCTTCAAATATTTCAGTGAAATTGATCACATAAAAAGGTATATTCAATTTATCGCATACCCTTCTTGCATCATCAACAGAAGATAAAGAGCAGCAGCTATCTCTTCCACTATCCTGTTCAAAATCATCATTACTTCTTAGCTTCATCGTGATTCCAATAACTTCATAACCTTGCTTTTTAAGAAGATAAGCGGCGACTGAACTGTCTACGCCACCGCTCATTCCTATTATTACCCTATCTTTCATCAAATGCACCTACTACAAATTACTTCACTGTTTATTATGCTTCTTTTTATAATCTTCTATAGCAGCTTTTACTGCTTCTTCTGCCAAAACTGAGCAATGAATTTTTTGAGGTGGGAGACCATCCAATGCCTCAACTACAGCTTTGTTGGTAAGCTTAAGTGCTTCTTCAATTGTTTTGCCTTTTATCATCTCAGTAGCAATACTGCTTGTTGCCACAGCTGCACCGCAACCAAAGGTTTTGAACTTTACATCCTTGATTATATCATTTTCTATTTTAAGATATATTTTCATTATATCTCCACACTTTGCGTTGCCTACTTCTCCTATACCATCTGCGTTTTCAATTTCACCTACATTTCTAGGTGAAGTAAAATGATCCATTACTTTTTCACTATACATTACTTATTTTCCTCCCTTTACTTTTTCGTATAATGGTGACATATCTCTCAATCTTTGAACGATCTCAGGTAGAACTTCTAATACATAATCCACATCTTCTTCTGTGTTTTCGTCACCAAGGGTTAATCTTAATGATCCGTGTGCTATTTCATGAGGTAATCCAATTGCAAGAAGCACATGTGATGGATCCAAAGATCCTGATGTGCATGCTGAACCACTAGAAGCAGCTATTCCTTTCATGTCGAGATTTAATAGCAATGATTCGCCCTCAATATACTCAAAACAGAAATTTGCATTACCAGGCAATCTCTTTTCCGGATGGCCATTAAGTCTAGTATATGGAATTTTTTCCATAACTCCATTTATGAGCTTTGTCCTTAGCTTTAGCAATTTTTCATTGTAGCTATCTATGTTCTCTGTCGCTAATTCAATAGCTTTACCTAAACCAACTATTCCAGGCACATTTTCTGTACCTGCTCTTCTACCTCTTTCCTGTCCTCCACCGGTTATTAGATTTGCTATTTTGGTTCCTTTTCTTATATAAAGTGCACCTACTCCCTTTGGACCATAAAATTTATGTGCAGAAAGAGACAACATATCTATATTTTGAGCTTTTACATCTATCTTTACATTACCTATAGCTTGAACTGCATCTGTATGGAAATATATATTTCTTTCTTTAGCAATCTTACCTATTTCTTCTATAGGCTGTATAGTACCTATTTCATTATTTGCATACATTATGGATATAAGAATTGTCTTATCTGTAATCGCCGCTTTTAAATCTTCAATTCTTATCATTCCATAATTGTCAACAGGTAAATAAGTTACTTCAAATCCTTCCTTCTCTAATTGCTCACAAGTATGCAAAACTGCATGATGCTCAATAGAAGTTGTTATTATATGATTTCCTCTGTTTTTATTAGCATAAGAGACTCCTTTCAATACCCAATTATCTGACTCAGAGCCGCCTGCTGTAAAGAATATTTCTTCTGGTAAGGCTCCTAATGCTTTAGCAACTCTCATTCTGGCTTGATCCACAAGTTTTTTGGCTTCTCTACCAAAAGAATAAATGCTTGATGGATTTCCATAATATTCTGTATACACAGGTAACATTTCTTCTAATACTTCTGGCTTAACTTTGGTTGTAGCTGAATGATCAAGATAAATTCTTTTATTCATTTTCACTTCTCCTCTTTACATTTGTATTATTAAGCGTATAATAATCATCAACCATATCTTGAAGACTTATAGAATCGATAACATTATTTATGCTTTCTGTAATCTTTTCATATAGTAACCTTGTTGCACAGTAGTCTGCATTGCTACATTCGGGCTCATCTTCCAGTACACATTTTGCAGGAGCTAATGAACCTTCAAGTACTCTTATAACATCTCCTGCTTTAATTTCATTTGGTGGCTTTGCTAATTCATAGCCACCTTGAGCTCCTCTGGTACTGTTTACTAATCCATTTTTCCTCAGAGGTGATATCAAATGCTCTAAATATGTATCTGATAGCGATTGCTTATTTGCAATATCCTTTAATGACATTGCACCTTTACCATAATTCAATGCAAGTTCCAACATCATTTTAAGTCCATATCTACCTCTAGTTGAAAGAATCATGATATCAACCTCCCTTTTAATTCCTAGTAATAAACTCGGATTTATATTTTAAAGATATCACTTTCTACATTTTCTGTCAATTACTTTTTGATAAATCATTGAAATCGTTAATATTACAGTTTTTAAGTATTGCTTATTATATTATTATTAGTAATAATAATCAAGATATTTGCTATTTTATAAAAATCAAGGCACAGTAAAAGCTTTTACCTTTACTGTGCCTATCTATATTAAATTGCTGATACTTAGAATATCAGCAATGGTCGAAATTCAATCAATAAAAGGTTAGACCATTCTAACCTTTTATTGATTTGTTCAACCTAACAATCAGTTTGTCTAAATCAACTTTTCTAAAATGAGCAGCCTGCTCAATAGTCAACTTTGAAAAGCCTCCTCACCCGCATCCTATTCTGTCCATGCCATAGGATTTAAATATTTTTCTGGTCTTGGGATATGTTTTTATCACTTGGTTTACCGTCATATTTTTATTGATTTCATTTACTTTCATTTTCCAGTCTCATTAACTAATCGCAATAAGGATCTATATCATCTATTTGAGGAGGATTAAAGTTAGGAATATCTAATAAATCAAAATTATCACAGAAATCTTCTGCTGTTCATTCATCTGTTATCTCACAATAACCGAATACTGGTATACATAATTGAACTTCTGCATCAAACTTAATTGCAACAAATATACCTACATTAGTTAAAAGTATTCCATTGTTTATTTCGTTGTTTTCTTCGTCGATTATTGCTTCTGCTAAACACTGCAATTCAAAAGCTTCCTGGTCAACAAAGTGGAGAAGTCTTTCAAAGGTTTCTGCAGAGGCTCCAGGATATAACCTTCTTACGCTAAAATCAAAGCACAATTCTCCATCAGGTCCTTTAGATAATGCATTACCAGAAGGTACATTTTTGACTTTTAATCTTATAATGTTTCCTCTTGAATCTCTTGCGAAAACTTTGAAGCAGCATTTTCCTGAAAATCTAAGCCTTCTTTCTCCTGCTAAACCATTACTTGCACAGCCTTTGTATTTAGAAGCATCCTTTATTCTTGGGTCAATGATTTTACCATCTCTTAAAATCAAAGTAGGTTCGATCCAGCCTCTTACACCTTCGCACTTTTCATCAGCTTCAAATTCAATGCCTTCTACACACTCTCTCAAAACGAACTCATCAAATACCTTTTTTACCTTTATGCATTCCCTGAAAACAGTGATATCTCCCTGGGTTATAGAACCAGTGCATTCAACCTGAGGCAATGGCATATATAAACACCTTCCTTACATGATTATATCTTTCATAGTACATAATATGTAAAGTTCTTTTTTTTGTGTAAAGATTTTGATGCTAATAAACAACATAAAAGCAAATATTTAACCATATAATTTTGTAGGTTATAAAAAAGGTGGTGGGATAGTGGTAAGCTCTAATTGTTATAAAGTAATTATTGAATCTAGAGGAAATAAATTAAGCATTTATTATGAGAATTCAGCTATATATTGCAAAATGGTAGATTTATATGGTAAAACTAAAGAAACCATTCTTGTAAGTGATGTATATGATAACTTTTTCTATTCTAAATCCCATGATGATAATATATATTTACTATGCGAAGGAAAAGCGAGAAATTTCTTGTTTTTAACATTTGATCATAATGGATGGCATATAGAGGAATTGAATTTACGAAAAGAGTTCGGGAATATTACTCTTCTAGGACTTTTTGCTTTATCAGATGGAGTACATATTGTTTTTGCCAAAAAATTATTATTAGAGTATTATTTTGATCTATACTTGCTTACAAAATCAAATGATGAATGGGAAAAATCATTTATATGTGAAATTTATTCCAAAACAGTAAAAAATTCAGAAATTATTAAAATGACAGGATATAATAATCTTCACCTTATATCTACTTTATATGATGGACAGTCCTTATCTTTAAGTTATTTTCTTTATGAATCCACAAACTCAAGATGGTCACACATACCAATAGTAAATCTTAACTATGATGATATATATATAAGCACTTCAATACATGATTGCAATTTAAATCTATATTGCTATAATTTTGATAATAGAACATTAAACATTTATTATTTTTCAAAAAATTTATTAGCTAATTCTGCCTTCTCACTGGTAGATATAATAAAACTAAATAATGTTTCTGAAGATGTTCTTTTGGTCATTGACATTATTAGTGATACTTTAAAGATAAAATATATTTATAATAACTTTTATCACGAAAGCAATTATAACATCATTACAAAACAGTGGATTAGTTTTAAAAAAATACCTTTATATCAACTACCTGTTTTACATTATGTAAAAATAATCAAAGATACTTCTGATAATGATTTCGAAGAGATAAAAAATATATGCTCTATAAGCGATATGTTGGAAATAGGCGTGCCATACGATAATATGGTTATATTAGATGATGAAAAAAATATAAAAGATAATGACACTTTTAGTAATACATCTTTAATATTAGATCACATGAATTTATTAACAGAAAAAATAGAAGATTTAAGTAGAAAACTTAGTGAATTAGAAAGTAAGAAAGTGAATAAAAAGCTATATGAAAGTAAATATGAAGATGATATAGATTACCATAAGGAACATCATCAAGTACTAAAGCAAAGCAATTTTAAAGAAAAATTCATGAATTCAAAACCAAGGACCATAAAGTTGGAAAGTTCACCAGTACTTACTGGGGTATTATCAAATGTTGATACTTCTTTACCAAAAACCAGAGATAATGAAGATGAAACTCCAGATGCTAATATAGATAATAAAACCAATAGAGAAGAGGTATCCAATAAAGAATACCCCAACAAACATAAAGGTCTTATTAAAACTGTTACTGATTGGCTTAAGGAATAAACATTATTTTTTTCTTAAGTTTAATAGGTGTTCTTTAATTGCTTTTTCATATCCATTGCCTGTTGGATTATAATAGGTTGTGCCTGATAATACATCAGGCATATATTGTTGCTCAACATAATTATTATTGTGATCATGAGGATATTTATAACCTACACCATAGCCGTAATTTTCTGCATTTTTAAATGTAGCATTCCTTAAATGATATGGTATAATTCCTATTTCTTTTGTTTCTAAATCCTCTAATGCTTTATCTATAGCTATGTATGAAGCATTACTTTTGGGAGCACAAGCCACATATATAGCGGCCTGGGCTAGAATTATTCTTCCTTCAGGCATTCCGATCATCTTTACTGCTTCAGCTGCATTAACTGCAACACATAATGCCATTGGATCAGCATTTCCTACATCTTCTGCTGCACATATGATTATTCTCCTTGCTATGAACATAGGATCTTCTCCAGCTTTAATCATCCTTGCCAAATAATGCACTACAGCATCTGGATCTGAGCCTCTCATGCTTTTAATAAATGCAGATATTGTGTCGTAATGATTCTCACCGGACTTATCATAGTAAACAGATTTTCTCTGTATTGATTCAGAAACAATGTCTTCAGTTATAATAATTTTTCCATTACTATCTTTGTCAGTTGATAATACAGCTAATTCTAAAGCATTAAGAGCTTTTCTGGCATCTCCACCTGATAAAAATGCAAGAAGCTTCAGTGCTTCATCTGTAATTGTCACATTATAAGCACCCAACCCTTTTTCTTTATCTTGTAGACATCTTAATATTATTTTTTTTATATCTGATTCTTCTAACTCTTTTAGCTTAAATACTGTAGAGCGAGAAATTAAAGCATTATTAACCTCATAAAAAGGATTTTCTGTAGTTGCTCCAATTAGGATTATTGTTCCGTCTTCAACATAAGGCAACAATGCATCTTGCTGACTTTTATTAAAGCGATGTATCTCATCTATGAAAATTATGGTTTTCTGACCGTTAAATCCTCTTCTTGATTTTGCTTCTTCAACAGCCTTCTTTATATCCTGAACACCTGATGATACTGCATTAATCTGTTGGAAATATGCTTTTGTAGTATTTGATATAATCTTTGCAAGAGTTGTCTTGCCACATCCAGTAGGTCCCCATAAAATAACAGAAGTAAGTTTATCTGCTTTAATAGCCCTATATAACAGTTTACCGGGAGAAATTATATCTTCCTGACCGACAAATTCTTCCAGTGACCTAGGTCTCATTCTCACCGCAAGGGGACCTTCTTTTTTCAATTCTTCATTTAAATTAACATCAAAAATACTAATCTGATCATTTTTCATTTATTGCATCCAACCTTTCAGCTATATAACTAGCTAAAATTAACTTTAATATTCCGTATTTTTCTATCATTAACTTATCAATAAAACACGTTATTGAATTTAAATATATTACTAAATGATTTTTAGTAATACATGCTTGTAATTATTATACATCAAAAAAGTGTCATTATAAAAAGGTAATTTAACCTCTTGTGTTAGTTAATTCGATTTTACTATAAGGAATATTATACCAATCAATAAGGATATAAAATCCCTGATAGATGATATTATACGGATTAATTATCCAAATACTAACTCTTTGATTCTTGAATGTAACTCACGGCCTACAAGTTTATTGATGTAATAGCACAAGTTATAAGCCAATAGTTTGGTTTTAAGCCTTGTTTGTAAGCCCCAAAAGGATTTTGCAAGAACTCTCTCAATATTGAGTTGGCAATCAAGCTGGGATGCTTATGTTTAAATCCTTCACCTTAATCTAAAGATGCTTTGCCTCAATTCTTTAGGGAATTGAACTTTGCTGCGACTTCTCTGAAGAGGTAAGATATCAATATCTTTTTCAGCTTTTAGGGCTGCAGTAAAATCATCACCTATATAACCTTTATCACCAAACATAGTAATACTGCTATAGTTTCTGGTTAAATCCCAAGCAGCTGCTCTGTCATCAATGTTAGCAGAGGTAATTACAGCATCAGTTATAAAACCATCTATGGTTGCAAGCATGTGTAGTTTATATCCAAGATATGTTTCCTTTTTGGATGCACATTTACCATAAGTAGCACC